>JACPBY010000005.1:0-128822 GCA_016180065.1 Candidatus Woesearchaeota archaeon
AACTATCTTTCTATAACAGATAAAAAAAAGAAACTCACAGATAAAAGTAAGGAATAAGGAACTCCCCCTCGTTCGTTTTAGTCGTTAGAAATGTCCCCCCATTAGTCGTTAGCCCTCTTTCTCGATTGAGTTTAACATCGGGCTTAACCGAAGTTTTGACCCCTCGAAAAAATTCTCCTCGTGAGGTTTTGAGGCAACCCACAAAACCGAAACAGAGCTGAGAATTTTTTCAGAGATGGGCAAAATTTGGACGGAGAAACCTGCAAGGTTTCGTAGTCGGTTAAGCCCTGTTAGTTGCGTCGGAGCGGTAGCGGAGACCGAGGGATAGTGCAACGATTTTTGCGAAGCAAAAAATCCCGAAGAGTTATTTTCAAGGGCGGTTCTATCAAAAGAGCGAATGCGATACATCGAGAACAAGAATTAATGGGCAGTTTTCCGATAGAATTACTTTTTCTTTTTCATCATATGTGCTTCTATCATTCTTTTAACATTGACGGGATCTTGAACACCCGTAAATACAATTTCAACCAAGTGTGTTCCTGCCGTATTAATATGAACTTTACCTAATCCAAAAATTCTTTCAATTATTCCTTGAGTAAAGTGAATATCTTGTATTTTATCATATAAAACAGTAGAGGTTTTTCTTGATAAAAATGTAAATTGATGAATTACTCTTTGGTCTGTAAGATAGTATTTATTACCTCTTCTTACAAACTCAGCAATAATAATTAAGGGAATACCTATAATTGCCCCCATTATCGTTATGATCAATATCCCGCCAAGAATGTATATCCCAAGATATTCTAATGGATGAATTCCAAATTCTTTTTCTACTTTTTCTCCAGTGTGTAATTCTTCGCCAATTCCTGACATATTTTATTATATTTAAGAACAAGTTTATAAATATTCCGAAAAGGAAAACTGCCCCTGTTCGTTCGTAGCCCTTGAAAATAATTGCAATTAACGTATGCGATTTAACGAAGTTGATTTTTCAGAGCTGAAAAAATTGAGGCAACCCACAATTTTTTCCTCGAAAAATCAATTTGGGAAAATTCTGGAAATTTCTTAATAAATTCTGCGAAGCAGACTAGAATTTAAGGGCAGGGCTACTTCTTAAATATTTTAAAAAAAGATCTCAAAAAATTTGGTTTTAATTTATTATCTTCCAAATAATGATGCTTTTTAAGAAATTTTTTTGAGGGTTTCTTCCATGGGACACCAGTTTTTGATTTAGCTTTTTGATGTATGTCGCTTAACCTGTTTACCTCAAAAATGTAATCATCTTTATTAATCCTATACTCTCCATTAATTCTTTTAACTCTCTCTTCTGGTTTATAACCCCCACCATCAAAAAAGACATTCTTTATTATTATCGCGTTATTTTTATGTTTTACATCCCAAAATAATCCAGGACAACATCCAATACAACCGCATCCGGTAGTAAAAACACAATCTTTTTCATTTGGTTTTAAAATATCTTTATTTACATGGTCAGAAATTTTCCAATTAATCAAATTTGAAATAAGAATATTTTTTGCATGAATTTTACTATCCCCTAATATTTTTATATTATTTAAATAAATTTGAATGTCTCCTTCAAAATCATTTCCTCCACTATAGGCATTAGACAAGTCTACCTTAAATGTTCTGAATTGGGTTATTCCTAAATTTATTAAAAATTGTGTAATGATATCAGAATTTTTCTTATCATTTATTGAAATCTTTCTGAGATATTGAAAGATTTGATTTTGTAATTTTACATCATTGATATAATTGTATGATATATGGTTTATGATTTCATTAATTGTACTATCTTTATCTAATTCTAATAATTTGGTAAGTTCAATTTTAAAATCCTTTTTATTTTTACCCATATCCAATTAGAAGTATTATGTTGTATATAAACCTTGTTTAGCCCTGCCCTTTTAGAAATGGAAATTTTATTGCATTTAACGTATGCGATTAAGAGAAGTTTCGCGTTAGCAAAAATTTCCCCGAGCAACAAACTAAAAGCAATAAGATAATTGCGAGGGCGTAGCGAAGTGCAACGGAGCGAAGTCTTAATCGCTGTTATATTCTCCCGATAGGGATTGAGTTTTAGTGCAACGTTGGGCGAAGCCCAAAAACTCAAAGTTGTCGGCACTATATAGAAAAATGGGGGTCGGCGAGAGAGAATAACATTTATATACTTGAATGGTTTTAAAATAAGTATGGAAAGAGTAAAAGCATTTTGTATTACTGAGTGTTTACCTAAGCCAAAATCTAATATAGATCCATCAACCGTTTCTAGTACTATAAATATACCACCTTACGGTGTGTTGACTTTAACCCGAATCGGAGTCAGAAGCCTACAAGATTATTGGATTTGGGGTAAGGAACTAATCTTTCCATATATGGATGGTCGGGTGTACGAAGGAGTTGCTTCAAGCTATCGGTTATCCGAACAACTCGAAGGGAAACCGATTCCAACTAGGACGCCACATTATTATTTAAGAGCGCATCTATCTGGCGAACAGAGAAAGTTAGATGAAAGATTTCGTCTTAATGTATTTCTGCCCGAGATACGTGAACCATATTTCAGTGGCGATAGGTATCATCCATTGGTATCATGTAGAATTTTAAGTGAGTTTTCAACCAAAAATGAAGCACGCTACACAGGTGGATTGCTTACTCTCCCCGACGACCCCGCAATCACAGGGGGCTTAGAGATTTCTATTGAGCCATTTCCTTATGCCGAGTGGATAGGATACAGATGGGCTGCAGAGGAGAGTGACTGCCTTATACCTTTCTTCTTGCTCGATGCGTTAACGAGCAGAGAATATCCTCCTGAAGTAATGGAAGGGCATTTGGAACGTCTGGTGAACCTATGGAAGTCTAGAGAAGTTCCTGGTATTTCTAGCTTTGATGACCTGAAAAAACGGAGAGAGGGAGTGAGAGAATAATAGATAATAAAAAATTGCAGTGATTATAGCGAGCCGACCCCATAATATTCTGCCGACAATTGAATATAACAACTATTAAACGAGATAAATGTTCGTTTTATAGCAGGGATTGGGCTAAAAAGCGATGTTTTTATATACTTCTTGGGGTAGTATTGGCATTATGAGCAATGAGGCTAAAGCCGTTTCATCAGAAGAACGATACCGGTTGGTTGGGAAGCTGATCGAAGAAGTAAAACTCAGGGGATATTCATACCAAACAGGCAAATCCTACATTTCCATTGTAAAATGTTTTCTCGCTTCGAGAAAGACGCCAAGAGAATTTTTGCTATCCCATTCTACTAAAAGCAAGTCGACAATGAGATCCGCGTACTTTGCTCTTAAATTCTTTCATGAGAATGCCCTTAATGCCCGGTTTGATGAGACTTTGCCTCTTGCAAGAAAATCCTTAAAGCTGCCTTTGGTGTTAAGCAAAGAGGAAATAAACAGCATGATAGAATCTACGAACAACATAAAACATAAACTTGTTATTATGTTCCTGTATTACGCGGGGCTTCGTCTTGACGAGGCAAGAAATATCAAATGGACGGATATTGATTTTGACAGGGAAATCATCCATCTAAAAACTACGAAAGGAGACAAAGAAAGAGTTGTGTTCCTGCATAAAAAACTTGTTGATATGACGAACGTATATGGATTGGGCAAAGAAGGACTGGTTTTTACTTCCCAAAGAAACAAGGAATACAATAAAAGAACGATACAACAAATCATAAAATCAGCTTCTGAGAAAGCCGGAATCAAGAAGAACGTAACGCCGCATACGCTAAGGCACAGCTTTGCCACCCACCTGTTGGAAGCCGGTGCAGACATCAGATACATACAACAATTGCTGGGGCATAAGGACCTGAAAACAACGCAGATCTATACGCATGTCGCGAACAAAGACATCAAGAAACTTGCAAATCTGATTTAACATCTGCTGCAATCAAAATGAAAAAACCAAAAATAAGGATACTGGCATTCAGCGACCTGCACGGCAGCGAGAAAGCGCTGGCTGCGATAGCAAGGAAAGCAAAAAAGGCAGACATTCTGGTTTGCGCAGGCGACTTCACCGTGTTTGAGCACAACATACTCAGGATAATGAGAAAGCTGGACAGCATAGGGAGGCCTGTCCTGCTGGTGAACGGCAACCACGAAGACGAAACCCTTGTTGCTGAGATATGCAAAACACTGAAAAACACAACGCAGCTGCACTGCAAAATCTGCATCAACACAAGATTCCCAAATTACGCATTTATCGGCCATGGAGGGGAAGGCTTCAGCCACACAAGCGAGGAGTTCGAAAGGTTTGCAGCAGCAGCAACGAAGAAGATAAGGCAGCTGCAAAAGCAAAAGAAAAAAATCGTGCTTGTAACTCATCAGCCGCCATACGGCACAAAGGTCGACTACATCTGGACGCAGCACGGCAACAAAAGCTATTCACGGTTTGACAGGAGGTTCCAACCGGTACTGCACATATCAGGGCATTTGCACGAAACGCAAGGCAAGCAGGACAGAATTGGAAAGACGCTTGTGATAAATCCGGGGCCGAAAGGGAAAATTGTGAAGGCTTAAATCAGGCTGCGGCGAGTCCAGTAGCTTCTTCAGATTTTTTTAGGATACTGTGAGTGAAACTCCGGAGAGATTGCGGCAGCGACGGAAGAATTGCGAATTTTTTATGCACTGGACACTGGACATACGCCCGGACAGGTTTTATAAGCAAGTTCTGCAGCAGCAAAACAAAAACATTAAAAAGAAGGTGTACTTGTTATAGTACGCCATGACATACGAAAATGCATATAGAAGATGTATATGTGAAGGAAGCTGTCGAAGAGAAAATCTTCGGAAAGCATGGCATAATCAGAGAAGAGATAAAGGGAACTCTGCTGGCAGACGAGCCGAAACACTTCAAGAGCGGAAAAGGAAGATATCTGGCAATTGGCTTTGTGGAGAGGCATATAAGCAGCGTATACGAAAATAAGAATGGAATCGCGATGATGGTAACTGCGCATCCTTCATCAAAATGGCAAGTGCGGCTTTACAAAAGAAAATGAGGAACATGACACCTGAGGAAGAAGAAATAAAGGAAGAAGACATCATAGGCGAGGTACATGTCACCATAGCCAGTGATGCTTTTAGCAAGCCAATAACCTGCTGCAGCAGGAAAACCAAAAAGGCAACGAAGGGCATGTCATTGAAAGGGCAAAAAGTAACTTATGATGTCTGGAAATGCGGCAAATGCGAGGAGGAATACCTAGACAGCCAGCAAGCAGAAAAGCTTGAAGATATTTGGGCAATACAAAAATTTCTTGAAGGAAAATCACCCACAATGGAAAGAAGCCTTAACTACGACGGCAAAACGTATTTTGTGAGGTTCCCTAAAGACTTGACAGCAGGCTGGGCAAAGCAGAAAAAGGAAAAAGCTCGCCTAACGATGCTATCACCTGACAGGTATCTTGTAGAAGTGGCTTAATTAAATGCTTCCGGCGGCCTTCCGCGCTGGTCTCTCGGCTGCTGGCCAGCCTGCTGCGACTTCTGGCTCTCGTAATCCCTTACTATCTCAGCAGCCTCTTCCTCGTCAGAAAGCTTTGAAGAACTGCTTCTTCTCCTGCCCTTGCCAAACTTCCTAAACAGGCTTGTAAAGCCGGACTTCAGGCTGCCAAGGCCGCCACCGCCTCCCTTCTTCATAATCAAGAAAGCTCCTCCTCCAATAGCTGCAGCAACAACCAGCCCGATGAGTATGAACAGCATAGCCTTGCTGCCGCCTGCGCCTTTCCCAGCGCCTTCCCCTGTTTCGTTGCCTTTTGACTCGTTAGCTGAAGGAGAAGCACTGATATTCACAGGCGTTTCATCCGCCTTCGGCTTCTCCTCAACAGCAGCCTTTGGCTTGAGGACAATGGCAAACAGGGATAATCCGGGAGATGTTGCCTCAAAATAGTTGTGCGTGGTGTCCGAGCGCTTGAAAGCAGTATCAAGGCTGGTCCACATTTCGTTGAAGTAGCGCTGCAGGACTATGTCCTTTACCGAGCCTTGGTTCTGGTCAAACCATTTCTTCTCAACACTAAACTCAACCTTGGCTTCTGGAACGTCAGCATCCCTCAGGCCGGTCTTGTCAATCTTTATGTACTGGTAAACCTTGCCCTGCACCTCGCGCTTGGTTGCAGGCTTTTCATCAAGCTTTGTAACAGCGATTTCAACGTTTGATGCAGCATTGGCTACTGTGAAGTCCAGCACTTTGATGCCAATCTTATCGTTGGCAATCTTCATCGTTGCCGTGCCGGCAGGCAGCTCTGCCCATTTCTTTGAGACCTTCACACCCGTGCTAGGCACAGGAGTGCCACCTCCCCCGCCGCCACCACCCCCACTACCGCCAGATGTGGTGGTACTGCTACCACTGCCGGTTATGGCGACTGTCACGTTGCCCTGGTTGCCCCCTGCGCCAATCGCTATTGAGATGTTCTCATGTCCTGCATCATCCAGTGTTGTAACAATATACTGGAAGGTGCCGTTGCTTGTAAGGGTATCTGTTGTTGAGTTGGCTGGCGATGTCTGGTTCTTCACGTTCGTCAGGTTAGCGGCTGCCGTGATGTTGCCGGAACTTAGCGTGATTACCGTGCTATTTGAGCGGTAAACCTTGTAAACCAGGCCGTGAAAGTCAGCGTATCCGGCCGCATCCCTGGTAACGTTTGCCCATGAAATTGTGACCGTGATGCTGCTGCTGCCTGAAGTGGTAAGGTTAAGGTTTGTCGGAATTGAAGGAACAATGGTGTCGTTGGCTGTGGCGTTAATGCTGTTTGAGATGTTAATGCCAAACGTGCTGTTCTGGAGGTTGCCGGCAGAGTCAACGGCAGCAACCGCATAATAGTACACTGTGCCATTAAGGGTAAGGTTGTCAACAAATGAGCTGACTCCTTCCGGAATCCTGACAGAAGTGAGGTTTGTAATGTTGATGGGCGAGTTTAAGCCAGAGTAGTTGCTCAGGTTGCCTGCAACCTGGCTGATGTCGAAGCTGGCGCGGTAGACAATGTAGCTTTCCCCTGTCTCGTTTGAAACCTGCGTCCAGTTAACCATGACTGTTCCTCCCAGGGTTGCTGAGACGTTAACGCCTCCGGGAGCGGCAGGCGGGCTTGTGTCAGGCTCTCCCTGGGGCCCTCCTTCTCCGTCACTGAAGTGCGGCAGGCTTATCCAGACATAGTTGGTTGTCCTGTTAATGAAACAAGTGGCATTTGTTGAATTTGCATCCTCAGTATTGCTGCAAATCATGCCTCCTGAAGTTGTGTTAAACCACCTCGTGTCGTAATCAGACCATTCTGAAGGAATGCTTGAATTTGGAGTGGAAGTGCCGTTCCACACCATAATGCCGTTATCGTCAAAAAGCCCCTTTATGGTGAAGTTCATCTGCGCTGCATCGTTGACAAGCGAATGGTTGTACGGAATGCCGACAAAAACCTTGTCGTAAATGTTGGGCGCGGCGCTGCCGAACTTGAAAATCTCCTCGTAATTGCTGACGTTCCTGTTCGACCTCATCGCGTTCTCGCTCATAGACGCTTCCGGAGGGCCGGATGCAAGCATGTCAACGCCAAGAAAGTAAATCTTTACCCCTGTCGTGTTGATTTCCATGAGCATGTTGACCTTGCCGGTAGCCATGACCTTAAGGGGATTGAAACTGCCGGCATCAAAATCATTCGGGAAAAGCCTGCAGCTTTCAAGGCTTGCGTTAAAAACATTGCAGGCAGCGGTATTCCTCAGGAAGGTCATCCTGTACTGGCCGGCCTTTGTTCCTGAGAAATCCTCAGAGCTGCCGTTTGCGTGGAACTTCCTGGGCTTGAATGCGTTCAGCGTAAGCTGGATTATGCCATTGGATTCCCTTGAGGCGTTGGTAACGTTGAGCTTGAACTTCAATGGAGCAAACCTCCTGTTGAACACGAGCACAGTGGCGTTGCTGTCATTAATGATGGGAAGCCTTATCAGCCCTCCGGAAAGCTGGTCAGCCATGTACCTGAATGTCGGAAAGACAGACCTGTGGCCGACCATGTCAACCTTGATTTCAACGTGGGCGTCATCCAAAGGCAGGCCGGAAGAATCAGATATGTTTACGGTGACATAGCTTGTGTTAAGGCTGGTGATGCCGGTTACAGTAGAGTAGTTGCCTGCAAGCTTCTTTAGAGTTACATGATGAGTCATATTGCCTGTAACGGTAAAGTTGCTGAAGTAAGCAGAGTATTCACCGGCGCCAGAGCTCATGGCAGAGGAATTTGCGCCGTAAAACTCCAGAATCTGGTAAATCCCGCCAGCAGAGCCCATCACAGTAATGGTATAATTTGCAAGGTTCTGGCTGCCACCACCTGAATTCGGAGTGATTATTGAGCCGCCAGGTATCTGCACGTCAGAGTTCGGAGGCACCAAGCCTGCAATGCCAAGCTTGACAAGTATCTGGGTAAGGTTAATGGGAGTGGTGTTCCCTTCAACAGAAACATTGCCTGTAATGTTAAACATCGAAAAAGAAAGGTTCTTGTTGAAGTTAAGAACAAATTCTGTGTCAGAGTAGTTTGAAGCGTTCTGAACTACAATGGTCTGGGGAGGAAGGGCAGTTGCAAAAGGGTCCTGCACGCCCGGCCCGAACTGCGGCGTCCTCATCATCATAATGGTGAAATTCTTGTTCTGGGGAACAACAACTGAAGCATTCCATACTTGGGTCTGGAAGTTCTCAGCAACAGGGAAGCCCAGGGAGTCGTCAAAAATGACGTAATTGAAGCTTATGTTGTGAGTTGAGTTAACAGCGGTAAGGTTGAGTGTGGCAGCGGGCTGGAGGTAAAGGGTTGTGTTGTCAAAAAAGCTCGTCAGCGCGGTTTTTGGCAGAGGAGGAAGCGATGGCCCTGTCTCATAGGCATTCCAGCTGGAAGCCCTGTATGCCACAACAGCCAGCGTGTACAGCGTATCACAGTTGCCTGAGCCAACCTTAAGGGTGAAAGAACCGTTGGATGATGACGTAGCAGTCTGGTTTATGAATACCTTTTGAGGCTCTCCAAACGATGAGAAGCTCATGTTAAATATGGAAACATTGACTGAAGAGTTCCCTGAAATATTCCAAAGCGAATGGTTAAAGGATGACGCATTGTTAAAGGTGCTGTTAAGCACTGAACCCTGAAGCACAAAACTGCCTGGCGTGCATGCCGGAGGGCCCTCCTGGCCAATGCCGAGGGAACTGAGAAGAAGCAAACCAATGGCTGCCAATACCGCGACAGCCAACAAAGAAGCCACGCCAAACAAAAGCCCTGATTTACGGGTTATACGCATCATACACCTCTTTCAAAGTTCTGCTTCGCGGAATTTTGGGTTAATACAACGAATTATCACCAGCTTAGACCCAGCTCAAGCCACAATCCCTCTTACGAAAGGGGGCATATTTAAAGTTTTCTGCCGCAGCGGGCCGGCAAGCGGCAAAAACATTTTAAAAACAGCCCAAAAACAGCTGTGATTGAGATGGGCACCTTTGACGTTCTTAAGCCGCTGAAGCCTCTGATAAGGCCTTTTGAGCTTGTTGGCAAAAAGGTGGCAATTGCAGTGAACTATGTGCTTCTCACCCTTGTTTACTTCACGGCCTTCGCAGCAACAAAGGCAGTGGCAAAGATTGCCGGAAAGAGGTTCCTTGAACTCAAGCCAGACCATGCAAGGAAAAGCTACTGGGTTGAAAGGCAAAAAGAAGATCCCAGCAAGGCAGAGGCCTATAGGCAATTTTGAAAGGTGAAAGAATGAACATTCTCGGTGTGTCCTGCTTCTACCACGACAGCTCAGCAGCGCTTTTGCAGGATGGAAGAATAACGGCTGCCGCACAGGAAGAGCGCTGGACAAGGAAAAAGCACGACATACGCTTTCCGGAAAACGCCATAAAGTACTGCCTGGAACAGGCTGGAATCGGCATTGACAAGGTTGACGCTGTCGGCTTCTATGAAAAGCCGCTGCTCAAGTTTGAAAGGCTGCTGTCATCGCACATTGAAACATTCCCGAAATCTTACAAGGTGTTCGTGCAAGCTCTTCCAAGCTGGATAACTGAGAAGCTCAGGATACCAAGCATACTCAGGAAGAAGCTCAAGTACGACGGGAAAGTGTTCTTCGTGGACCACCATATGGCGCATGCTGCCAGCTCGTTCCATATTTCGCCATTTGAGGAAGCGGCGATATTCACTGCTGACGGCGTCGGTGAGTGGACAACAACAACCCTTGGCTACGGCAAAGGAAATGAGGTAAGGCTGCTCAAGGAGCTGCACTTCCCCCACTCGCTTGGCCTGCTGTACAGCGCAGTAACTGCCTACCTTGGATTCAAGGTTAACAATGACGAATACAAGGTAATGGGCCTTGCACCCTACGGCAAGCCAACATACTACGGCGACTTCAAGAAGATTATAGACATAAAAGAAGACGGCAGCTACAGGCTCGACATGGACTATTTCACGTTCCATTACGGCGCCAGGATGCTCAGCAGGAGGTTTGTGCAGAAATTCGGCCCTGAACGCCAGAAAGAAGAGCCTGTAGAGGAAAGGCACAAGGACATAGCTGCATCACTGCAAAAGGCAGTTGAAGAAGTGATATTTGCTGCCGTAAACCACCTGCACAGAATCACAGGAACAAAAAACCTGTGCCTCTCAGGAGGGGTTGCGCTCAACTCTGTCGCCAACGGCAAGCTCACAAAGATGACGCCGTTCAGGAACATATATGCCCCGCCAGCGCCATCAGACCCGGGAGCAGCAATAGGGGCAGCAACCGTTGTTTACCACATGCTGCTCGGAAAGCCAAGAGCCTTTGCAATCGACAGGCCGGATCTGGGGCCGGGATACAGCCATGACGAAATAAAAAAGTTCCTGGAAAGCCGCAGCATTGCGCACAGGGAACTGCCGGAGAAAGAGCTTCTCAAGGCTGTTGCAAAGCTGCTCTGGCAGAACAACGTTGTAGGCTGGTTCCAGGGCAGGATGGAGTTCGGGGAAAGGGCACTGGGCAACAGGAGCATACTGGCCAACCCCTGCAACCCCAAAATGAAGGACATCCTGAACCTGAAGGTGAAGCACAGGGAGCAGTTCAGGCCATTCGCGCCGGTTGTTACTGCCGAGGATGCCAAGAAATACTTCGAGGCTGACATAGAAGTGCCGTTCATGTCGTTCGTTTACCCTGTGAGGAAGGAGAAGCAAAAGCTGCTGCCAGCCATAACCCACGTTGACGGCACAGGAAGGCTGCAAACCATAAGGCGGGAAGCAAACCCGAGGTACTACGGCCTCATAAAAGAATTTGAAAAGCTGAGCAAAGTGCCAATACTTGTCAATACATCCTTCAACATCAGGGGAGAGCCAATAGTCATGACGCCGGAACACGCCTACCGCTGCTTCACAGGCACAGGCATAGACTACCTTGCCATGGACAACTTCCTCATAAGCAGGGAAGACAACAAGAAAGACTGGTGGGACTGCGAAAGCCTGGCAAAGGACTAGAAGCAGCAAAACAGTAAATTATTAAAATCACAGTAAAACCACAAAACATATGGAAAAGGAAGAGCAGCATGACGAAAGGGCAGCTGAAATCCTGAAGAAAGATGGCAGCGGGTTTTTCAAAAGGCACTTCTACCTTGTCGGAGAGCTTTGGCATTTCCTCAGAGTCAGGAAGAAATGGTGGCTGCTCCCGATACTGGTAACCCTGGCGCTCGCAGGCTTCCTCATAATATTCGGGCAGGCAACACCACTGTCCCCGTTCATTTACGCCCTTTTCTAGAAATGAAGTCCTTAATCCTCTCCTCCTGCCTAAGCCTCCACCATATTTTCATGAACGCAGCGAATGCAGCAAAAAGGGCCAAAAGCACAGCTAAAATCACGGCTGCAGCAGCGGAACGGATGAACGGCGGCTGTTTCGCTGCCTGCTGCCCCGGCTGCGAAACACTGCCCTGAGAAGAAACATCAGCCACAGGAGCTTCCATGGGAATTTTAACAGCAGGCATGGCTGATTCGGTTTCTGAAGCATCCTCACCCTGCCCTTTTTCAGCAGCAATTGCAAACAGGGAGAATGCCGGAAGCTCAGCAGAATAATAGTAGAAGCTGTTGTCTTCTGAAAACAGCAAAACAGGCATACTGTCCCAGGAAGAAGCAGAATAGCGGAAAAGCGAAACATCCTTCGGCTTAAAGCCCCCATCCAGAAGCCACTGTTTCGGAACCCTGAACTCAACACCGGCCCATGAGATATCAAGAAAGGCTAATCTAGTGCGTACCATGATATACTGGTAAACTGAAGACTGCACCATATAAGGGAGTGAAAGCCCTTCTGAAACAGCTGAGGCATCAAGGAGCTCCACGTCAATGTTAACACTTGACAGGCGGTAGGCTGCGATGAAGCTGACGTTTGTAAAAGCCATGCCTGACAAGTTAATCCTCATAACTGCTGTCTCACCTTCCCTAAGCAAGGTAAAAAACCGTGATGCCTTTACCCTTGAACTGTTGACAGCAGTCCCTCCGCCGCCACCGCCTCCACCACTACTGCTGCTTCCCGCAGCAGGGCTGTTGCTGCTGCTTGAAGAAACAACCGCCTCTTCCCTTGCCGCTGTAAAGCTGACATTCGTTATCCTGTAGAACCGGCTCTCACTGACTATGGAGCAGTTGTAGCCTCCTGCAACCCCGGGGCAGGAAAGAAGGGTCTCGTTGGCGCTGCCGCATCCGCTGCTTACGCTACTGAGCGAGGCAACATCAGCATTCTTCAGGCAGATACGGTTTGAGCTGCTAATCCTGTCAAGGGTTATGTTTTTGGTTTGACCCTGCTGCAGCACAAGCCCCCTGACAAGTATTGAGCCAACAGAAGCTGAAGCTTCCTGAACATCAACTGTGAAGTTAAGCGTGAGGTTGCTGAGGCTGAAATTCCAGTAAAACCCTGCAAGGGCTCGGCTGCCATTCGTTACGTTCACAAAAAGGGCATCGCTAAGAAGCCTTGACATGTTCGATGAGCCATTAATCGTGACATTAATGGCCGAAAAGGGCAAGGTCGAGGAATTCAAGCTGCTGAAGTTGCCAAGGATTGAGTCCTGGCCATCAGGAACGCCGTCATTGTCGTCGTCAGAATCGTAAATGTCAGGCACCCCGTCACTATCAAAATCAGTGCGGTCCACGACGGTAACATTAAAGAATCCTGCGCTGCTGGTGCCAAAGTCAGTAACATTAACGCGGAAATGGAAGGTTCCTGAATCTGAAATGCTGGTCTTCCAGCTGAAGTTTGCGGCAGACTGGTTTTTATTCGAGAAATTGAACCTTGCCGTGTCATTAACAGTGAAATTAAGCGAATCACCCTCTGCATCATCGGCAACTGCCGTGAAGTTGACGAAATCAGTCTCGTTAACGGTAAAGTTGCCGAGCCTGAAAAGCGTCGGGGTGTCATTAACCGCGGTTATGTTCACAAAAATCGTTTCAGAGGCATTAGCCAGGCCGTCCGAGGCATTAACAGCCAGGTAAAAAATGCCGGAAAAGTTGGCTGCTCCTGACGTGTTAAATGTTATGTTGCCGCTGCTGGAGTTGATTGTGAAGTTCACAGTGTTGTTGATGAAGTAAGCTATCGAGTCGTTGTCCAGGTCTGTTGCGGCCACTGTGAAGCTAAACTGATTGTCCTCTGCGGATGTTATGTTTGAAATGCCCGCCCAAACCGGAGCCCTGTTGGTGTTGTTAACAACCAATGTCCAGTTCACCCGGGCGGTGAGCGCCCCGTCTGAAATGACTGCGGTGATGTTATAAGTTCCGTTTGACTGCTGCGATGCCTGGCTGAAGTTGCCCGGAAAAGTGAAGTTCGTATTCCTTGCGCCCGGCTGGATTGTGCCGTTGACATACCAGTCAAGAGCCACAGCATCATTTTCTGTGTCAGCAAAGGTTATGTTAAAAGTCTGGTTGCCGGGCTCGGCAATATTGAGGGTCATGGCTAAAGGAATGAAAGCATCAATCCTTGGAGCAGTGTTGTTCACCTGCACTGTCCTGCGCCCTGCAACGCCCCAGTTGCCTGCTGAGTCGTTGCCCCACACCCTATAAGTTATGACACCAAGGCTGGCAGAGCTGTGGTTCCTTGCCCACGCGAGGGCTGAGCCGTTCTGCACCATGCTGTAGTTGACAGCATGGCTTACGTTGTTCCACTCAAGAAATGCTGTGTGGAGAACCTCACTGCCCGTGATGTTGACAAAGATGTTTGCCGACGAGGAATTTGAATTGTTTGCCAATGTAGGGGCAGCGTAGGTGATGTTCGGGGGGTCATTGTCAAGGCTGTTCAGGGCTGCAAAAACATTAACCCGCCTCAGAGTAAAGCCATCTGAGGCGTTGACAATGGCTGTGCCCGTGCTGTTCAATGCGCTGAAAAGAAGCGATGAATTTGCAGTCATGTTCTTGGACACCTTCAGGTATTGCCTCAGAAGGGCCATTGCAGCCGAAACATGGGGGGTTGATGCGGAAGTTCCATCTGCTGTTGCAACTCCCCCGCCAATCCAAAGCGAGGTGATACTGGAGCCCGGGGCTATGAGGTCAGTAATGCTGTTCCTGTTGCCAAAAGATGAAAAGCCATCAGACTTAGTGGAAGAGGCAACTGCTGTGACGTTCTTGATGCATGCCGGAGCTGCAATCTCAGCAGTGCTGCCAGAATTTCCAGTTGCAGCAACAACAGTAATGTTGCGAACAGTGGCGTTGTCAACAGGCCGCCTGTAAGCTCCAGCAGCCTCATCATTATCGCACCATGCAGAATAGCCTCCCCCTCCCAGGCTCATGCTTATGACTGAAACATTGTAAATGGATGCATTAGCAATGCACCAGTCAATCGCTGAAACAGCATCTGAAGAGTAGCCGCTGCCTGAGCTGTTAAGGACCTTGACCGCAAGGATATTCGCGCCAAAAGCAATCCCCCTGTAAGTTGAGTGCTGGGAAGCAATTATCCCTGAAACAAACGTGCCGTGGCCGTAGTCGTCCTCGGCACTGGAATCTGTGGACTGGCCGTTAGGGCAGCAATTTGCGTTGTTGAGGTTGATATTGCTGCAAAAGCAGCCCTGCCCGACAATCCTTCCAGAAAGGCTTGGATGGTCAGTATCAATGCCCGTGTCAATAACGCAAACAGTCTCTGCATTGCCTGTGATGTTTGTGCTGTTATGCACCAAAGCCCACACCCTCTGAGCGTTAACAATGCCGGCAGAATCAGACAGCGAGGCTTCTATGGCGCTGTCATAATACACCTCCAGCTTAGGATTGCCTTTCAGGCGCTCATACTCTGCCCTGCTAACTGTTGCAGTAAAGCCGTCAAAAGAGCTGAAGCGGCGCTCTTTAACGATTTCACCATCAGGGATTGACTCAAGCACAGATTCTGAATTTACAGCAGCAGACACAGGCACAATGCCCCTGGCAAGCTGCCTCTGCTGGCTGCCTTCTTTCACAAAAACAATAACCTTCACAGGCTCCTCGGAAACAGCAGAGGCCTGCAGAAAAAGCCTGCCAAAAAGGGCAACGAAGACTACCCCAGCAACAACTGCCGAAAAAACAAGCCTCAACACCGCTCTGCCTTCCATTTTTGCAAATACCTTCAGAAAGAAGCAAATCCAGCTTTATAAATCTATAGAAAAGCTTATATGCCAAATATGGCACTTAAGTACTAAAAATGGCACTAAAGAACCTAAAATGGGACAAAATCCTGTGGCTGCTCTTTGAGCACCCCGAACAGAAGTTCACCATAAGGCAGATTTCCGGAAAGACGAGGATTCCTGCTTCCAGTGTCCAGAGATATGTAAAAGAAATAAGGAAAGAAGGGCTTATAAGAGAAGGCAACAGATCTGCCAACAGCAATTACGCGAAATTTACAAAAGCTGTTTTCATGATAGACCTGCTGTTCCAGTCCGGCTTAATAGACTACTTGGACAAAAAACTGATGGCATCTGCCATAATAATTTTTGGAAGCGCAAGAAAAGGGGAGTACGACCATGAAAGCGACATAGACCTTTTTGTAGAAACAACAAAAGAAGCAAAAATTGAACTACAGGAATTTGAAAAGCGGATTGGGCATGCAGTACAGCTGTTCATGGAAAAAGACATTAACGACCTGCCGCCCCATCTTTTCAACAATGTAGCCAACGGCATAAAGCTTACAGGCTTTTTTAAGGTGAAAAAATAACTGACATCATGGACTGGAAGGACTGCGAGGAAGGATTTATCAGGAAAGTTGATATTGACAGAGAGAAAGCTGAGTCCATAATAGAAACGGCTGAGGCAAGGCTGGGATTCATAAGGGGCATTCAAGCGGACAAGAAAAATGCATCATTTATAGTGGAAGGTTACTATGAGGCCATAAAGGAACTGCTTGTTGCAATGCTTCTGTCAAAAGGGCTGAGGTCAAAAAACCACCAGTGCCTGATTTCTTACTTTTACCAAAATCACCCAGAATACGAAGCAGAAGCCCACTTAATCGCACAAATGAGCTGCCTGAGAAACCAGCTGGACTACTATGGCGAAAGCATAGATTTTGCATTTTACGATAAGAACAAAGGGGAGTTTGACAAAGTGGTGGAACTGCTTAAAAAGCTAATACAGAATAAAGAAAAATAGACGCCATATCCCTACCGCATCTCACGGGTGGTAATTGCCTTTGCCAGGGCCTTTCTTCCTGCCCTTGATAAACATCCAGGCACCAACTACTGCAACCAAAATAACAACGACAAGCACAAGGCTGTTTACCAGGGACGGCTTCTTAACCTCAACCGGAGGCTTCTCCTCTCCCTTTTCAACAACTGGAGCAGGAGGGGCTGGAGGAGCCTCAGGAGCAACAGCAGGAGCTGCCTCAGCCCTGCCCTGAACCGCAACAGTGCTCGTGCCAATGTTCCTGATGTCCTTGTTGACTGTATAGCTCATGTCCTTCTTCTGGCCCCTGGCAACCTGTGAGAAGAACCACTTGACAACAGGGTCAGCCTCAAGCACAGTGGGCTGCTCGCCCTTGAACATAACCTGGTTCACGTTGGAAGCCGCTGCCTTCGGAATGACCTCCACAACCTCAACGTTATTCAGGTCCTTGTTGGCAGGTGCAACAACAGAAAGCTTGACAACCGAAACAGTCACTTCTTCCTTTGTGGCCTTGTTCGTAGCCTTGACGACCTCAATAGTCTTCTTGACAGAGCCGCCGGCAGACTGGACAGTGGTTGCACCGCCCGAGGACACTGCCTGCTCTATGGCGCTAACTGCCTGCTTCGCCTCAGCTGTCTTAACAGCAGTTTCCACCTGCACAAGAGCGGTGGCAACCGCCTCATCAGCTTTAGGAACATCCTTAATCTCAGGAGCAGCAACTGCCTTGTAATCTACATTGCCAGCATCAGCAGCGACCTGGAAAGTCGCAGGCAACGACTCCTTTACAACATCAATAGTTTCCTGGGAAGGAGCAGCAGAAGCACCACCTGCACCGCCACCTCCACCGCCACCTCCAGCGCCGCTGCTTCCTCCTCCGCCGGAATCAGGTGTAGTTGAAGCTGCCACCGCTGTGACAGTGAAGTTCATATTAGCTATAACTGTAAGGTTGGTTATGCTGCCGTTGTCGTTAA
Organism: Candidatus Woesearchaeota archaeon; assembly: GCA_016180065.1. Taxonomy (GTDB): domain Archaea; phylum Nanobdellota; class Nanobdellia; order Woesearchaeales; family UBA10216; genus UBA10216. The sequence goes on from JACPBY010000005.1 coordinate 17,542, forward strand.
CCTGAATAGCGGTTATGTTGTAAGTGCCTGCAGTAGCTGTCTCAGCTGAGTTAAATATCTTGTAGCTGAGGTTGAAGTTCCTGCCATTGGATGGGATGGTGAAGTTCCTGCTGATGTTGCCCGAAGGTGTCAGCAATGTAAAGTTTGCTGCCGTGATGTTGTAATAGGTATCGTTCAGGTTTACTGTGAAATTAACTGTCTGCGCAGTTGTTATGCTTGCTGCGCTAAGTGCTAAATTCGGAATAGTTAATCGCGAAGTAACCGTAAAATTCAGAGTGGTTATGGTAGTTAGGTTACTTATGCTCCCGTTATCGTTAACCTGCACTGAGGTTATGTTGTAAGTGCCCGGGATTGCTGTTTCATCTGAGTTAAATATCTTGTAGCTTATGTTAAAATTCTTTCCATTGGAAGGTATGGTGAAGTTCCTGCTCAGCACTCCTGTTGGAGTCGCCAATGTGAAGTTCGCCGCAGTAATGTTGTAGCGCAGCACGCTGCTTATGTTTATCGTGAAATTCAGAGTTTGCGTGTTTATTATACTGGTTGAATTAATGACAAAGCCCGGAATTGATATGCCTGTGCCGCATGCGGCTGCCTGGCACACGCCGCTGCCACTGGACGTGTTTATTGCCGTGCTGCCGGAGCAGCAGAAGCCGCTTGAGCAGGCGTTTGCATAGCTGCATGCGCCGTCATTCGCAACCAACGAGACAGACATGTTGGTATAGTTAACCAAAAGGTTGCTGCATGTCTGGGTTGTGGCGTTAATGCCCCAAACCTTAAGGAAAGCCGTGCTTCCTGCACCACACGAAATGTCCATGCTGTATTCAGGCAGCGGAAATGTTGTGCCGACTGTATAGCTGTCTGCGGCAGAGGACGCCCCGCCTATGAAAGCCTCAACTACCGCGCCCCCTGAGGCTGAACTGCTCCCGCCTATGGAAACATTACCCCTGAAAGAGTTGAGATCCGCTGGCTGGCCTAACGCAACTAATGAAAAAATCAATGACAACGCCAGAACTAAAGCAACCAGTGCTATCTTTTTAACATTCCACATTCGGATTCTCCCCACTCTGCCAAAAATAGAAGCTATCCAAGCCTCCGGAAGGCATTGGAATAGCCCGATTTTTAAATTTTTAGTTTATCTCCAGCCTTTCAACTGCTGTGACGTTAATCCAGTATGTTGTCTGGTTGGTAAAGTTGACAAGGCTGTTGGCGGTTTGCCCTACTACAAAGCTTTCCCATGAGTTGGTGCTTGCGGTGTATGCATATACCCTCGTGAAGTTACCGGCTGCTGTGCCCTTCAGCAGGGATGCCAAAACATTTGTAACATTATAGCCGCCTATGGCCGATGCCAAAGTTGTATCAGCCAAAGCGCCAGTTGCAAGCGAGAAGCTTGACCAGCCGTTGGCGCTGCCTGCCGCAGCAGCCTGGAAGTAGTTAGGCCAGCGGTTATCTGTTTTCCCTGGTATTGTGACGTTCCAAAGTGTTCTCGTATCCACATTGAATGTATCATCCTCTGTATTGTTGCCAGATAACGGCATGCTGCTGCCGGCAACGTCAAAGCAGCTGTAGTAGATTGTGTGAACACCGTCCCGCAGCGGGCCAAGAACGGCATTGTGGCTCTTGCTAACATTGTTGCTCGCAGTATTCGGCAGGTGCTGATACTTCTGGTACTGGGTGTCTATAGAATATTTACATGTGGCGTTTTCTGACGTGTTGAAAAGTATCTTCGGCGTAGAGTTTGCTACCGGATTTGTCAGGTCACTGCCACTTATAAAGCCGCCAACAAAGCTCCAGTTAACCGTCGGATTGGTCGCGCCGTTCTGTATCGTTACCCTTACGAACTCAGAGCTGTTGACGTTGCCGGACTTGTCAGTGGCATTAATGAAAATCTGGTAGTCGCCGTTCGCGATGGCAGTTGTGTCAACAGAAGCATTCCACCTCTCGCGGTCCCCTGGCGCAGTCATCATGTAGGAAGCTGCGATGCCCGCGGCGCTTACAAAAGTGACGTTGACAGATGCGTTGTCAATGCCGTTCGGGTTAATGCCAATGTTGTCATTAACTGATGCATTGATTATAACAGTTCCGCCAATCCCTGCTCCGCCTGAAGCGGCAGGAGTGGTGTTTATAGCCCTTACCATTGGAACAGTGTTGTCAAAGGTCACGTTTGCGATAATCGTGTAGTTTATGTTGCCTGCAGTGTCATTGACTGTCACGTTGATGTCGTAAACGCCATTTGGCACAGAGGCAAACGTGAAAGACGCATTGGAATAGTTGCCACCATTGCTTGCCATCGGCAGCTGCATGCCTGTTGCACCAACAATCACATTGCCGGTTATGTTGTCACTTGAATTGGTCTTGGTCCTGTTTATGAGCTGGTATGATGTGGCATTGATGTTTGTGGCTACTATAGCTCCAACACCAAGCGGCGGCGTGTTCAAGCTGCTGGTATCGTTAATTGTGACGTTAACCACAAACGAAGTTCCTGTGCCGTTGTGGAACGTGCTGCTGGCAACGCTGTTCTTGCCAACGCCCACAGCGGGGATGGTCTTGTCAAGCACAAGCTGGATATAAGCCGCTGTGCTCCAGCCGGCCTTGTCCGTGACATTGACTCGGATGGTGTAGTTGCCGTCCAGGAAGCCGACAACAGTGGTCATGTTGTAGAATGTTGCGTTCCAGTTGTTAGCCCCTCCAACATTGTTCATCGGGAACCACGAGCTTACGTTCCGCTGAACGCTGTTCCCATCAACATCGGACGCGTTCTCCCACCTGTATGTGACAGTGTCAAAGTTTGACTCAACCGCTGAGATGTTTATGGTAAAGTTCCTGCTCTGGTTGATGTTGTTTGCGGGATTAATGAACGTGACTGAAGCAGGGGGAACAGTGTCTATGGTGACATTTATAGTAACGGTCGTGTTCTGGTTGCCTGCAGTATCTGTAACATTAAGCCTGATGGTGAAGTTGCCGTTTGACGCATTGATAAGCTCTCCGCCCCAGTGGGTAAGGTTGACATTTTGCGGGCTGTGCAGAACGCCGTTGGCATTGATAGCAAAAGCACTGGTGGCGTTTGAAGGCACCCACGGCCAGCTGAAGCTGCTGTTCTCAAGCCTGAAACTCACATTTTTAATGCCTGACTGGTTAGCGTTCGCAGAATTGCCGGACTCGTTTGCCACAGCCCGTATGGGTGTTGCACCCCAGCTGCTGAAGGTCGTGTTGTCCTTGTGGAACGAGTTTGCAGCAGGCAAGGTTATGCTCACGTTGTAAGGCCTTGTTGAGTCAAATATGACGTTTGTAACATTACTGGTAGCGTTCTGCCTTCCTGAACTGTCTGTTGCATTAATTTCTATAGTATAGTTGCCATCAAGCAAGGAGCTTATCGTGAGCGAGGCTGACCAGTAGCCCTGGGTGTTGAGTGGGCTGTTGCTGCCCGCGTAGAGCGACATCGGGAACCAGCTGCTTACGTTGGCACCATCAGGGTTTCCAGCATCTGTTGCTGCAGTGGTGTTCCTCCACCTGAACGAAACGTTCCTCAACGGGCCAACAGAGTCGTTGACTGACGCATTAATCGAGACCGTAGTTGAGTAGTTGGTTGTCTGTGAAACAGGGCTGAGAATCGTAACATTCGGAACCAGCCCATCCACAACAATCGTCAGGTTAATTGAGTCGTTAACCCTTCCCATCACGTCAGAGAAGTTGAAGCGGAGGTTGCACTGCTGCCCGTCAGCAACTATTATATTACAAAAGTCCCTCGTGAGGTTAACAACAGTGTAGTTCCATACCGATGTTCCTGAGGGCGTCCCGCTTTCCTTAGTAAAGTTAAAGACAAGTCCCAAGTTGCCAAATACACTTATGTTTCTGGTCACATTGTTAACATTATTGCTTGTTTGCAGCCTGAGCACAACAGACTCATTAAGAGTGGAAAGAGCCTGGGTCGCGTTTCCCTCAGACAAATTGCCATTGACAGTTATGTTAGTGAAGGCAGCGCCTGAAGGCCCAACGTCGTCAACCTCAACGCTGAAGTTGTAGTTGAGGACGTTGCTCACATTGTCAGTAATCCTGAAGCTTAAGTTATAGAGGCCGTCACCGTTGAAGCCGAGGCCGCTGCCACGCCGAGCCAGGTCTGTTATGTTCCAAGCGTCGCGACCAGTGAAGTTCAGATTCCATGTTGTTTGCGTGCTTGAGCCATTAGTGCCGGCGCCGGTGATGTTTTGAAGTGGCATGTAAGTGCCTGACCTGTTCATAACCTCTACATTGACAACGCCTGAACCGCCATCGTCCCTCACAAGGATGCTGATATTCAGCAGCACGCTGCTGTTTACTATGTACTCAAGCCCTGCCAAGCTGCCAAATGTCTTTGTTGTGTTAATGGCGCTGCCATTGCCGTTTGTATTGACCTGGGTGTAATTGGCAATCTGCACATCCACCACAGCAGGGGCAGCGGCGTCAATTGAGAAGTTGTAAGTCCTTACCTCACCAACTGACGTGTAGTTGCTCACATTACCCGTCCTGACAGAGTCGTTGGCAACAACGGAGAAGAGTAATAATGTGCCGTTCTTAATCAGCTCGCCGCTTAAAGACGCATTGTAAATTGAGAAATTGCCCATGCTGCCATTGCTCATGGTGACTGTTGTGTCGTAACTGGCTCCGGTCCTGTGGTCAACCGGCACAATCCTGTTTGCCAAATCAGTAGAAGATGCGTTTGTAGCATTGTAATAAAGCACAACCTGCTGCATTCCTGACTCGTTATCGGTTGCGAGGAAGACGAAGTCAATCCTGCCTGACGCGTTGCCCAGAAACCGCAGGCCGTTAAAATTAGTGCCTCCTGTCAGGTTCCTTGTGCCGTCGGAAACATTCAGCAGGTTAAGCTTTGGGGCGAGGGTGTCAATAGAAACTGTTGATGTGGTGGTGTTGACCGGGTTTGAGTCATCAGTTGTCCTTACTGAGAAATCATTTTCACCTGCGCTGCTTGCAGTAGTTGAAGAGATGTTAAATGATATAGAACTCCCAAGTGCCAGAGTTCCTGTTGTAAATTCAACATATAGCTTGCTAGGATTCTCATTCGTGCCGTTAGTTGTGCACTGCCAGCCTGCAGGAACAGGTGAAAGGCAATAAACATCTACAAAATTGGTTGGCTTTGTAATCCTTACTTCAGTAATGGTGCCACCGTTTACGTTGGTGACCGAAAAGTTATAAGTTTGGTTTGCAAAGCCTGCACCTGCCCAAGTCGGGGTTACGGTGATTGTCCTCACATAAGCTGCATTTACGGAAAGTATGCCCACGACCATGACAGCAACTGCCATCAGCAGAACAAGGCTGTAAACAGTGCCTTTTTTTTGCGAAAAAAACAGTTTTGCGTTAAAAGACAAGCCTCAACACCTCAGTTTTTGACTCAAGCCACAACATAACACTATGACTTTGAGTATGGAATCCAACTTTCGCTAGGTTGTATTTAAACTTTTTGGAAAGCCTCTGGAAAACCTTGCCAAAGCCTCACTGAACAGGGGAATGCTGGCACCTGCCATGCACCACCCCTCAAAGCCTTTTCAAGCTGTTGAAAGGGGCACTATTTAAATTCTTGTGACCTCTCAAAAGTGAGGAACAGTATGACAGGTTATGATGATTTTTGTTGCTTTTCGGCTTTTTACTATCATAATAACAAGCATCATACCGTGACTGCTGCCGCTCTCCTCTGCAAACGCTTATTCAGCTCGTTAAGAACAAGCTCCTTATCTACTTCAAGCAACTTTTTCACCAAAGGGTTTTTTTCGTTAAGCCTGTAAAGCTTTATCCTGCCAAGTTCCCTCGTTACTGCCAACACCTCATTCTTTACCAAATCAGGAACTATATTATAATGCAACGTTGTCCTGCTGATTTGGGCATTTTCCGCAATATCTGTTATTGAACAGTCAAGCGGGTAAACGCTCAACAGATAGTCCAGAACCCTAACCGCAGGGCTTGCGCCGAACATTTCCATAAATATTGACTTTAAAACGGCTTTTTTCATTGCCCACCACTCTCACTCACATACATACGTATCACATACTTATTATATAACTAACATATACTAGATAACTAACCTAACACATAGCAACTATTATTTAAACTTTTCTATAAATGAACAGACTTGTTCAAAAAGAAAACTATTTAAAGATAAGCCCAATTTGAGGCTTGCCATGCTAAAAGATGATATTAAAAAGGTGTTAATAAGCCGCTTAGTGAGAGGCAGGCATTGGGGAGAAGCGTATACACACAACATAAGAAGATTTTTGCCAAAACACCTAAGGGGCGAGAAAGTTACAGACGAAGCTATTGAAGAGCTAATCAAGCAGGAATGGCTTATCATCCCGAAGTATAAAAGGGGAGAACCCATGTTCAGCCTTAATCCAAGAGCGGAGAGTGTTAAAGAAATAATGCAGTCCTATGAAGAATACGGTAATGCAGCCTAAGCCTTGCAGACTGTTATTTGTTTCCCATTCGAAAGCTTCTTCTCGACAATGCGAAGGACTGCAATCCTGTCGCCAGGCCTTGTCCTGCTCTTGGCTATCGTGCCTGCCGGAACCTCAACCACAAGCCTTGCCTTGCGTCCCGCAGAATATGTGGTGAACGGCTGCATTCTTTTCAAGACCTCAACAACCCGCATATTGCCGTCAAGCAAGATGACGTCTATTGGAAAGAACACGAAGAACGTATGCAGGCTTATCACTGTTTCTCTCGGAAACCTGAGCACCATGGCTTTTTGGGTTGGCCTGGAAAACATCAAGCCCACTGCCCTGCCCATGATTGAGTCCGCTATCTTGGAACTGGATGCTATTATCGAGTTCCTGGTAACATTTTTTATTGGCATATATACTCACTCGCGTAACTAGCTGGGCAGCGCATGCTCGCACGTAATAGCAAAGAACACTCTACGCTCAATCTTTTGCGTTCTTTGCCAGAATCACAGGAAAGTCGGGATTGGGCGGGAGTTATTAAGCTTTGCGGAATGTAAAAAGAATAAGTGGGGATGCAGGGATTTGAACCCTGGTCCGAGGCTTTCCACTCAGGGATAATCATCGCCTTCCTTTCAGCAGGCTCAGTTCTCCAATCACTGGAGGCCCCCATACTACCGGACTGTACCACCTTGTGCCCTGTTAATGACGCAGGTGTTTGTACTACATCCCCACGAAGCTTTTTAGCACAGCCAAACATATTTAAATGTTGCTGCACAGGCAAAGCAAAAAAGAGGCCATGCATGAACCGAAGATTCCTTGAGGCAGTGGCAACCCTGATAGGCACCACCATAGGAGCAGGGGTGCTTGGGATACCTTACGTTGTGGCTAAATCCGGGCTTCTCATCGGGCTGCTGCACATCATAATAATAGGCACGGCTGTAATGGCGGTCAACCTGCTGATTGGTGAGGTTGTGCTTAGGACAAAAGGCAACCACCAGCTGACAGGGTATGCAGAAAAGTATCTCGGAAAGACAGGAAAAAGGCTGATGGCACTTACTCTTGTTGTTGGCATTTACGGCGCCCTGCTTGCTTACATAATAGGCATAGGAAACGCGATAAATGCCATTATACCCCAGCTAACCCCGCTTGCAGGCAGCCTCATCTTCTTCGCCATTGCAACATCAGTGCTTTACTTTGGCATCAAGGCTGTTGAAAAATCAGAGCTGCTCCTGTCCTCACTTGTTGTTCTCATGCTTGGCACAATAATTGCCATTGCACTTTCTTCCGGCAGGCTTTCACCTGCGAACTTAACCAGCATAAACATGCAAAACGCATTTTTGCCGTACGGGGTCGTGCTTTTCGCATTCCTTGGGGCGGTTGCCATCCCTGAAATGAAAGAAGAGCTCGGAAACAAAAAGAAGCTGCTGCGAAAAGCAATAATCACAGGAGGGCTGGTACCAATAATACTCTACTCGCTGTTTGCTGTTGCAGTCGTTGGCATAAACGGGCTGGGAACAAGCGAAGTTGCAACCATAAGCCTGGGCATGAAACTCGGCGAAACAGTTGCCATAACCGCCAACCTTTTCGCCATTCTTGCAATGGGCACATCATTCCTTGCACTGGGGCTGGCGCTGAAGGGGATGTATTCGTACGACTACAAGCTTGAAGCAAAGGATGCGTGGAGCTTTGCCTGCGGCATACCACTCCTTGCTTTCCTGTTTGGAATGAACAGCTTTGTAAGAGTCATTGGAACAGTGGGAGCAATCGCAGGAGGGGTAGAAGGCATGCTGCTGGTGGCAATGCATGCAGCCGCCAAGAAAAAAAAGGCAGATGCAAAGCCTGAGTACTCAATCAACCTAAACCGGATTCTTGCAATCGCGCTGGCACTCATGTTCCTGCTAGGGATAGGCTATGCGGCAGTTGAAGCGCTTAAGTCTGCTACCTAGATGCATTGCCGCCTTTTCCCCTGCGCTCAAGGAAAAAAAGAAAGGCGATTACAATGAGAAGCGCAAAAATGCCAATGAGAATGTAAAGCCGGTAAGCTGACAGGAAGCCGCTTGCTGCAGAAAGAAAACCTGCAACGGCATCAGTAATGCCGGACACCTTTGGAAAGCGAGGTAGTTTAGCTAGCAGCTTAACCGGCAGCCTTGCCTTGAGCCATTCCCTGAACACGAAAGCCGCAACTGACGCTGCAATGACAGCAACGGCCACTATGCCAAGCAACAGCTTCAGCTTATTTTTTCTAACCAAACCAAAAACAAACGCAAGCCAAACAATCCAGCCTTTGCACCACGAAACAGCCTGGCCAAGGCTCCCTGACTTGTACGAATAGAAAACGGCAGAGATAAAAATGGCTGCTAATGCGGCGGCGGCAGCGCCCTGCCACGCACGCTCAGGCATTCTGCTTACGCGGGATGAGATATTTCCGGCCAGGCCTGCCAGCCCCTTTTTTGCCTTGCTGCCCAAAGCTTTAACAGAGCGGAATAATTTCTGTGGCAGACCTGGCAGCGCCTTGGCCTTAGATGCAAACGGCGCAAAAAAATCAGAGGCATTAAATTTGGAGGCGTTGCCTGTAGCGTTAAGCAGTTTTGCCTCCTTTTCAACACCAGCGATGCCTGCCGTGACATTGGAATCTGTAACACTGGCTTTAGTTGCGTTTGAATCGTGACCAAAAATCACGTCCTTAACGCCCGGCGTAACCCTCACCAGAAAGATAAGAAGAATGACTGCTGCAAAAAGGGAAATAACCAATATCTCCTTTGCGGCCTTTGCTCCGGTAGCTTGCGCCTCAACTTCAGCAGCTTTGGGGCGGGCAGATACCGTTTTGGGCATTGCAGGCTTAACAGGCTTAACCACAGCTGCAGCAGCCTTACGAAAAACAACAGCCTCCTCAACAGACTCAGGAATTTCAGGGAAAACAGCCTCCCAGGGATAGCGCACAGGCTTACGCTTTGCCATCCTGGCTGCCAGAACAGCTACGCCAAGAAATACAAAGACAACAGGAAGCGCCAGAAGCACTATCATAGCTATAGTTGCTATTGCACTTAAATCAAGCCCTGAAATGCCTGTAGGCAGGATGCCAAAGTAAAACGCAAAGAACAAAACAGGCAGCAGCGCAATGAACAGAAAAACGTAAAGCCACAATGCCCTGAGTGAGGATCGCATTTCACTACTCCAGAATAGATTCTATTATTTAAAGGTTTTCAAAATTCCGCGAAGCGGGATTTTGTGTTTTAACGACGTAACGAACGCTGCCCACAAAAAAAGAAAATAAAAGAAAAAAATAAAGAAAAAATAAAAGAAAAGCCTTCAGTAGTATGTCTGGGTGCTTTCCTCGCCTTCCTTCGGGCCTTTCATCCTTCTGAAGGCAACAACCAGTCCAACCACGACCAGCACAACTATCAAGGCTACCAAGCCAAGCTGCAACAGCTGGGCAAGGCCTGCAACGCCAACGCCAGGTGCAGCAGATGCACCAACAACGTTAGCTGAAAAAGCCAGCTCCTTGACAACATCGCCTGCCTGGTCCTTGACCCTTACAACAAGAGTCTCTACTCCAGGAGCTGCACTTTTGCCTGCGGCAACAAACATGTAAACTGTCTGGCTGTCCCCTGGCTTTACTGTAACCACGTTGCTTGGCGAAAGCCTGACAGACGCCCAGTCAGCTGCCGCCACAGAGAAGCTGTAGGTCCTGGCAGCCGAGCCGTCGTTTGCTATTATCACCGGGTAAGCAACAGCTGCACCGCCTGCCTCAAGGCTCTGCGGCTCAGTGCTGTAGATTATCTTAACGCCATTCGTCGCAACCGCTGTTGGAGATGCCTCGCACGGGCCTTTTGTGACTGCAATCTGCTTTCTTGCTGAAACAACCTTATCGCCGTCGTCAAAGGAAACCTCAGCCTTGACATCGTATGTGCCTGGCTTTGCGCACTGGTCAATCCTGAGGAAGAACTCCTCGGAAGTTGCCGAGTCGTCACTCTTCAGCTCATCTATAAAGTCAGGCGAAGCAGAAACGCCAAGCTCAGGAATGCTAACCTTGACCTTGATATCGCCTTCAGTGCTGTCACCAAGGTTCTTTACCCTGACCGTAGCCAGGACTGCCCTTCCTGCCATGATTGTTTCATCAGGGCTGATGCTCAGCTCCCTTATGACAACCTCATGGTCAGTCGGGGTTACCTTTATCCTGAAGTTCTGGACAATCTCCTCATTGTCTCGTCCGGCAACCACTACCCTGATTCGGTATGTGTCCTCAGCCGCGCTTTCAGGCAGCCTGAGTTTTAATGACTTCACATATGAAACGCCCTTCTCAACATCAAAAGGCCTTAATGAAGCGCTTGTAGGATCCCTGCTTGCTACATCAACACCACTGATGAACGCCCTTATCTCAACGTTCCCTGCAGTGGCAAGAGCCTTAAGCTTCACCTTAAGCTCAAACTCATTGCCCCTCTCCAAATCACGAACGTTTGTTTCTGAAGAGCTCAACTCAAAGTTGTCAACCTCAACAGCCTCAATGCTCACAGGCACCTTATTTGACACAGGGGCTGGCGGAACAACAGGAGTTCCTGAAACAACAGCTGTTGCAATTGCGGTTGCAACCTCAGCTGTGTTCGCGGTTGCCTGCGCAGTCAAAGTGGCAATGGTGCCAACCGCGGCATTGGATGGAACATTAACCGTGAACTCTGCGACACATGATGCTGTGCTGCATGAAACAGTATTCTGGGGTGTTATCGGCCATGCAACGTTGTTAACCAAGGTCACGGTTGCAATTGTCTGGCCTGCGGTTGAGTTTATTGCTGTGACCGTTGCCTTAAATGACGTGCCTGCGGCAACATTTGCAGGAACACCTGAAACAGAAACGGTTGGCGGAAGTGCCAGGGTAGCGGTAGCAAGCAGAAGCATGCTGAGAACAGCCATCAAAAGAACAACAAACGAACCCTTAGACAGACTCATTTTCAAACCACCCCAACACGATTTTATCCAGTTAGCGCAAAACATGCGTCATGCCTGCTGAATATTGTCACCGTTAAAGGAAGCTCCTATATAAACATTTCGCTTTTTTAGCATACAAGAGTAGTTACTTTATTTTTTAATTTTATAGTGGTTAACTATTGTTCACGAGGACAAAACAGGCCTGTGCCTTATCCTCCTTCCCTGCTCGCTGCTTAATACCACCCTGACGTAAGGGTCAAACATGTCTGGAACAGGAATTTCAAGGTGAACTGTTTTTTTCCCTGACTTTGAAAAATCAACCTTCCTGCCTGCCCTGATGCCGGCCTCAGGAATGGAAACCACAATCCTGGAATCCGCAAGGCTCTTCTTTGACTCCAGACTAACAAAGACAAAGGCATCTGCCTGCCCCGAATCTTTCACTGCGGTTATGCGCCTTACATTCATGGGCTTCTCAGCAGCAGCCACATTAGCTGCGGAAGAAATGACCAACACAAAAAAAACAGCCGAAACAAGCAGAAGCCTCAACATCCTTGACGAAACCATTTTTGCCAACCCCCCTTTACCCACATCAGCCGCGGTTAACCACCAACCAAAGAACGCTATTATATAAAGTTTTTGGAAGTGACGCTACTTTAGAATAGAAACACGACGTGGTTAACGGCTATTGCACAATTAACAGCTCCCACTGATGACAAAGCTCCTGTGGACTGCCCGGGTGAACCTGTTATTGTTTACCGTAAACCTTAGAAGGTATGTGCCCTCAGGAGCATTCTCAGGAACATCAATTCCCAGGAACCTGGGCAGCTTGTCATCCGAAGCCATCTTCAGAGGGCCTATCCTTGACCTGAGGTCAAGCTCAGGCACAAAGGCTGAAAACACAACATCCTTCAGAATTGCCCTGCCTGTATTCTGGACCTTGACAGCCAGAAGCGCAGACTCCCCCGGCTTCACACAGTCAGAATCCGGGAACGAGAGCGAGCGCATGAAAAGCGGCTGTAATGGAAACCTGACAGTAATATCCTGCAAAGGCCTTGGCACAACACGCTGGACTTGCGGAACAGCTGCTGCACGAGAGACAGCAGGCAAGGGCACAGCAAGGGCTGCTGTTGTTACGCCACTGTCAGAGACAAAGCCTGACTCCTGATTTACCGAGTCCTTGCTCCTCGCCCTGAAAGTGTAAGCAGTATTTGGGGTTGCCGGGGCATTAACAAGAAATGTTGCACTGCACGTTGCCTGAATGCCAACGCAATCAAAAGAGGCAATCTTAACATTGTTGGAATTGAAAAGGTTGAGCTCCCTCACATCAATATCGTCAGTGCCTGTAACTGCAATGCCAAGCTGAGCGCCGGGAGCAGCTGAAGCAGGAACATCAATTGAAACATGGGGAAGATTGTCAACAACAGGCTGCTGAGGCGGAACATCAGCAGGAGGGCTGAAGCAGCTGACAGGAACGCTCGGGTCAGCAAAAACTTTCTGGCAGCCAAAAGTGCATGTTTCAATAGTGACCCACTGCTTAGTGCAGTCAGCAAACAGCTTTTCCCTCTGCCTGTCAAAGCCATTTGGTGAGCAACGGTAATTGTCAATGAATTTCTCGGTGCAGCCGACTGGCTGTCCACACTCAACAGGATGCAACAAAGCATAATCATTATCAGCACAACCAACAGCCTCACCACACTCAACAGGATGGGCTAAGGCATAATCGTTGTCACTACATCCAACGGGCTGGCCACATTCTTCCGGATGAGCCAAAGCATAATCATTATCAGCACAACCAACAGCCTCACCACACTCACAATAAAGCATAATCATTATCGCCGCAGTTTGGTGTTGAGCTGCCAACAGATGCAAAGGCAGGAAAAAGAATAGCCAATGCAAGAATAAAGCTCAAAAGGTTTTTCAGATTCATGGCAGACACCACTGCTATTACAGACCAAGCGCCCCTTCACTACTTGGGCACAATCATCCCAACTTGTGAAGGAGAGAGGGCTGTTTGAAGGAAGCCTGTAAATGCGGCAGGGTCTGTTTCCTCGAGTTTGATTGTTCTGTTGCCGCTGCCTTCATAAGCTGCCAGAGCAATTACGCCACCCTTGGTTACTTCCAGTGTAACAAACTCGCCGTCATCAGCACTGATAGTGTCGTTTGTAAACGTCCTTAAATTGTCTGCTGAAACAACAAGCGCCCTGACAAGGCCGCTTTCATCTGATGCCCTGGCTGCCCTCAGAACAGATACCGGAACAACATAGCCTGCATTGTTAAGGTACCGCTGAAGTGTGCCGGCAACCGGAGTTGCTGTCGGAGGCACTGCAGTAGGCATAGCTGTTGGAACTACGGTAGGCACAGGGGTTGCAGCCGTCTGCAGCCTTGAAGCCAAGTCGTCAACCTCCTGGCCAAGCAGCACAACATCAGAAGCTTTAGCATAGCCGGAATTAGCCAGGGTAACAGCAACGTAAGCTTTCATTATATCAAGTTGCTTTTCACTGACAACGCCAATCCTGAGTTCCAAGGCAGGCTTAAGAACATCTTCCACATACTTGTCAATTGCGGTTGTGACTGCAGTGTTAAGCTGGTCAGGGCTTAACTGTCCTGCACTTATCTCGGCTCTGATTTGAGGCATCAGTGTATTAGCGACGTAGCTTTCAAGGCCCTGCTGGCTCAAAGGCTCGGCATAAGCGGGAGGAGGGGATGGCGGGGCACTAAGAGGCCTGTGCCCAAAAGGCTGCCGAACCAAAAGAGAAGCGGCAATAAGAGCACCGCCAACCAAGCCGCCAGCTATGAAAGGCCTTGCCTTTTTCGTTGCCAATCCGGCAACTGCTCCTGTGGTTGCAATTACTGCACCAGCAAGGCCAAGGTAGTTGCCTGTGTAGAACTGAACGGCATTTTGCCAAATCGGAATTCCAGGAGTGAGCTTGTCAGCAAGTGCCAAACCAAGGCCAAGGGTAACAGCGGTGTCAAGGGTACGCCTTGTTGCGCTGCCCGCATTGGAAATCTGGGCTTTTACACCCGGAGGGATATTAGCTGAAGGCGATATACTAGCGTGAACCAGATACTGCGCAAGGTCATGGAAGGCGTTTAATGCAACACCGTCAACGGCCCTTGCAGGCGCTAATGCGACATTCTTAACAAAACGCGTAACACGGCTCATCAAAAACCACCCCACAAACAACCTGACAAAGCATAATGCTGGCAATGCGTGAATGAAGCAGAATTTAAAAATCTTTCTACTTGTAACCATTCTATAATAGAAACAGTAAAGCTCCCTGTGCTTAGTGGCAGCAATCCACGCAGCAACAATTAAAAACAGCCTGGCGTGGCAGCAAGGCTGAAATGGCAGATTCAGTGACAGTGGTTGGGGCAGGCCCTGCAGGAAGCTTTTCCGCTTACCTTCTGGCAAAAAGAGGGCTTGACGTGCAGGTTTTTGAGGAGCACGCAACCATTGGGGAGCCTGTGGCATGCACAGGAGTAATTACGGGAGATATTCTTTCACGGCGGCTTCAACTGCCGAAAGAATTGATTGTGAACAGGATTGCAAAAGCAAGGATAATTGCGCCAGGCATGGAGCTTATTGAAATAAAGCTCAAGAATGACATAATAATAGACAGGGCAGGCTTTGACAGGCACATAGCGGCAATGGCCCGGGAGGCAGGGGCAAGGTTTTTCGTGAACCACAGGTTTGAAGGATTTGAGCACAACAACCAGAGAATCGTTGCGGCTGTAAAAGATAAAGAGAAAAACGAAATTAAAAAGATTGAGACCACTTATCTGATAGGGGCTGACGGGCCAATAAGCACAGTAGCCAAGGCAGCGGGGCTGTTCGGCAGCAGAGAATTTTATACGGGCATCCAGGCAACAATCCGTTTTGCCAACGACAATGCAATTGACTTTTACCCGAGCGAAGACGGAATAGCCTGGGTTGTGCCTGAGAACGAAAGGATTGCAAGGGTTGGGATTGCAGCAAGAAGGGAAGCAAGTTCATATTTCAGGAGATTCATCACTGCTGTTGCGGGCGAGGGCTATGAAAAGAGAATCATCGGGTGGCAGGCAGGGCCCATCCCTCTTTACAGCCCCAGGCTGAAATCCGCAACGAAAGATGGCAAAATCCTGCTTGCCGGCGATGCAGCAGCCATGGTCAAGGCAACGACCCTTGGCGGCATAAACCAGAGCCTCATGGCTGCAGAAGCTGCAGCAGAATCGATAACGAAAGATTACGGCTACGAAATGCTGTGGAAAAAAAGGATGGGCAGGGACCTCTGGCTGTCATTGCTGATGAGAAAGGCTATGGAACGGTTTAGCAACAAGGACTATGACAAACTGGTGGGCGTGTTCCGGAAGAAAAAGAACAGGCAGCTGCTGGAAGAATACGACAGGGATGAGCCAACACGGTTTGCGCTTAAGCTGCTGCTTGGGGAGCCCAGGCTGCTGATGCTAGCAAGGAAAGTGTTATTCTGAAAAAAAAGAAAAACGCGGGTTCACAGAACCCGGCTATTCTACTGGTTACCAGACTCTTATTATTGATTAAGTCTTAACTAGTATTTAACATTTTCTACGATTTCTAAAGTAGCAGCAAAAAATTTCCGAGAAAAACGAAAGTTTTACGTTTTTAAAGCTTAAAAAACGAAATAATTCCGCTGCGGTCGCAATTATTATTATTTTTTCGCAACATTTTCGTAAAATTCCCGCATAAGCTTATGAATTTCTGGAACAAAGATGTTGTGGGGCTGCCGCGGTGGCAGAACCTGGTTATTGCGCCAGCTTCAGAGGCTGGTGAGGGTTACCAGACTCTCATGTGGGTTCAAAACAGCTGAAGAAGCTGTGAAAATCCCGCCCGCGGCGCCCCTCTTCCCGCTTTTGCCAAAACTGAAATCCGCAACACATATAAATAGCGCTTAAATTCGGCGTAGCGGGGAAATATTCTCATGGTTGAAGAAAGCAAAAAAGACACTGCAGAGAAAGGCACGGCAGAAGGCAAAAAGGGCTTTGGAGAAGGCATAGAGGTAGTGAAAGAAACCCCACCTGAGGAGAAGGACATAGAAATCAACTTCAACCTTGGCAAGATTTTCTCATTCTTCAAAAAAAAGGAAAAGAGTGGTGCAAGTGAACCTGCTGCGCAAAAAACAGAACACCATCACCTTCACCACGCTACGCAGGATGCCAGAAAAGCGGATGCGGAAGGCGAGGATATCTCGCTGGACATCAAGTCAATCACGAACTTCTTAAGCAAGAGAGGGGCAACAATCCTGCTCATATTGGGAATCCTCGTTGCAGTCTGGATGACAGCCAATGTAAGGCTGCAGCCAGCACAGCTGCACTTTGCAGAAGAATGGGCAAAAAATTCTGTTTACAACACAATACAAAACGACATCCAGAATGCAATAAGCGAGCAATACCCAAACCTGCCTGACGCAAGAAAAAGCCAGATACTTGCGGATGAAATCAGCAAGGCAATGAAAAGCAAAGCTTATGTTTTCAAGACAGGCCAATATACAGGCCAGCAAATAGACATAAAGAGCCAGATAAAAGGCACAGCTGACTTCATAAAAGACTTTTACCGCGATGAAAACGGCAGGCCCTACAGCCCGGACATCGACCCATATTACTGGAACCGCTATGCGAAGAACATCATTGAAAAAGGCCACGTTGGCGATGAAGCCCGGAATGGCGTTCAATGGGACACTTACCAGGTTGCCCCGCTTGGGAGGAAGATATCATCCTATGATTTTTTCTTCCCCTACTTCCTGGCATACCTTTACAAGGCCACCAGGCTGTTCAACCCGTCAATCACGCTGTGGAGCGTGCAAACCACAGTATATCCTGTGCTTATAACAGGGCTTACCGTCCTGCTGATTTTCCTCCTGCTTAGGAAGGTTGCGGGAAACATCGGAGGATTTTTCGGGGCGCTCATGGCAGGGCTGCACGCCGCTTACGTCAACAGGACCATCCACGGCGACAACGATACAATAGTCGTCTTGTTTGCAATACTGACGCTCTACTTCTTTGTTCAGGCAATTTACGAGCGAAAGACCATACGGCAGCTGGCGTTTGCCGCCCTTGCAGGATTGTCTGTTGCACTATACAGCATAGCCTGGGGAGGATGGTGGTTCGTCTTTGTGTTCGTGCTGGCAGCTGCAGCTGCTGCAATTGGTGCAGCCATAACAGTCAAGCTGCTGAAAACAAGGCCTTTTGGCTCCATAGGCAGCATCGCGAAGGCGGTAAAGGAAGAGCTGAAAGGAACTGCTGGGAAGCGGTTCGTAATCCCAACAGCAGCATTCCTGGCAGCAACAGCGGCATTCGTAAGCGCCTTTTCAGGATTCGGCAAGCTTCTTGAACTTCCATCACTCCTGTTCGGGGTAACAACGCTGAAGACACCGGTACTCACTGCCCTGTGGCCAAACGTGCTGACAACAGTTGCTGAACTTAACGAGGGAAACTTTGACCAGGTTGTAAGCAGCATAACCCCCAGCATATTCTGGATTTCTGCTGCGAGCGCCGCAATACTGGCGCTGGCTGCAGTGATGAACTTCGGATTCGTAAAAAGGCTTAAAGGGATTGAGGCCAGGGAAGAGAAAGCGCTTTACTCTGTTTTCTTCGCCATGCTGGTGCTGGTCTGGTTTGTCGGCACAATATATGCAAGCACAAAAGGCATAAGGTTCGTGCTTCTGCTGGCGCCAATGGCAGGGATTGGCTTCGGAATAACGCTGGGCCTTGCATTCAGAGCAGCAATGTGGCTCAACGAGAACTTCCTCAGGGTCAACAAGCTTGCGGCAGCAGCAACCGTATTCCTAATCCTTGCAACAGCAGCCTACTCAACAGACATGACCAAAAAAGCTGAAAGCATAGCCAAAAACGACGTGCCAATAATCAATGACGCGTGGTACAACTCACTCACAGCGATAAGGGACGACTCAGACAATGCCACGAAGAGCGCAATAATAACCTCATGGTGGGATTTTGGGCACCACTTCAAGTCCATAGCAGACCGGAGAGTCACGTTTGACGGCACAACGCAGCAATACCCGCCTGCCCACTGGGCTGGCAGGTTCTTCATGACAAAAAACGAAACAGAAGCCATAGGCATATTAAGGATGCTGGACTGCGGAAGCAACAGCGCCTTTGACGAGCTATACAACATAACAAATGACTTTGTCGGCTCAATAAAAATACTGCATGAGCTGATAGCGACGCCATCGGTGGAAGAAGCGAAGAGCATCCTGACACGGAAGCACAACCTGACAGGCGAACAGGCTGAAAAAGTGCTGAGATATACACACTGCCAGCCGCCGGAGGGCTATGTCATAGCTTCGGAAGACATGATAGGCAAGTCTGGGGTGTGGGGCCATTTCGGAAGCTGGGACTTTGAGCGCGGCGCAATATGGCAAACACTCAAAGGCAAGAACCAGAAAGAAGCTGTTGCCGCAATGAAGGAAACATACAACTACTCCGAAGAGAAGGCCAGATCAATCTACGGGGAAATCCAAAGCATAAGGAATGACCGCGACGCCAACAACTGGATAGCGCCGTGGCCGAGCTTCTCTGGAGACACAAGCGGGTGCCAGGTGCTCGTAAGGGCAGACAACACTACAGAAGGCGAAGAGAAAATTGCAAGGTGCGGGAACGGCCTTGTAGTCAACCTTTCAACGCACGACGCCTATTTCCCGGCAGAGGAAGGAAAAATCCTTCACCCAATATCATTTGTTTACCTGACAAACGAAACAGGAACAGAAGAACTCATCGAGAAAACATATGAGAGCGACACGATACCGCAAAGGTTCTCAATAATACTTGTGCCAACAGGAGACTGGCAGGGCAACAGCTACAGCGGCTACTACGCTGCCGTGGCAAGCCCGGAGCAGGCAGCAGGCATGTTCACAAGAATGTTCCTCATGGAAGGAAGGGGGCTGAAGCATTTCAAGCCTCTCACCCACCAGCGCGGCATGACAGGCACGAACGTCTACGTCTACAAGGCAGACTGGGAAAGCATAAGGCAACAATAAAATGGAGTTCTACGCCATAATACCAGCACACAACGAGGAAAAAAACATCGGCTTAGTCGTAGAGCGCACAAAAAAGCTCGTGAACAGCAAAAATATAGTCGTTGTGGATGACGGCTCAAGGGACGGAACAGCCAAAGAAGCAGAAACGCACGGCGTTGCAGTCCTGAAGCACATGACCAACCTTGGAAAAGGCGCAGCGCTGAGGACAGGCAGCCAGTTTGCGCTCGGAAAAGGGGCAGAGGCGCTCGTTTTCATGGACAGCGACGGCCAGCACGACCCGGAGGACCTGCCAAGAATAATGTCCGCCCTTGAAGGCAACGACCTGGCTTTCACATACCGGGAGAGGAAAAGCGAGCACATGCCGCTGGTGAAGAAGTTTGGAAACTTCTTCATTGACCGCGTGATGAAGCTGCTATTCAGCATCAGCGTAACAGACACCCAATGCGGCTACAAGGCAATGACAAAAGCAGCTTATGAAAAGCTTAGCCTGATGTCAGACGACTACAGCATAGAATCAGAGATAGCAGCAAAGGCGGGAAAATACCGCCTGAAATTCACCCAGGTGCCAATAAAAACGATATACGCCGACAGGTACAAAGGCACAACAGTGTTTGACGGCATAAGCATAGTCATGAAAATGCTATGGTGGAAGATAGCAAGATAACTAAAATCAATAGTATAGAAAAATTTAAATACTATTGATATTTTTAAAGTTGCATGATAACACAAAGAGCACCTAATCCGTTTAACCCAGGTTCACCCGTAGACCCAAGTGACTTTGTTGGAAGGGTCACCGAACTAGAGAACTTCAAGCAAAAGTTAATGCAAACAGCCAACGGTTCACTCGCCAATATGGCAGTTGCGGGCGGCTACGGTGTGGGAAAGACCTCCTTCTTGCACAAGTGTAAAGCAATAGCTGAAGAGAATAATGCCCTTGCAATTTATTTCTCCCTGAATGAGATTGATGACCTAAGCAAAGAGAGACTTGCTGCCTTCCTGATACGAAGAGTGAAAGAAAAGGTAAGGGAAGAAATGATTCTAGACAGACTATCAAATGAAATTTTCAAAATCATCCAAAGAATCAAAATTAAGGCAGAAAATGTTGAGCTAAGCCTGTCTGAAGAGGATGAAAACGCTTTCCCAAATCTACAATCGGCTCTGATTGCGGCATGGAAAGCACTAAAAGGAGCAAAAAAGGCTATAATCTTCCTGCTGGATGAAGCAAGAGTGCTTGAAAGAAACAGGGCAGAACTTCTTCTTTACATTAGGGCTGTGCTGGAACAGCTCCAAATAGAACGCATTCCCATCATGATATTGCCTGCAGGAAAACTGACAATAACCGGACCGGCCGGAACAGGGTTTTCGCCACTGGTGAGGACGTTCCAGCCAGCAGTACTAGAAAATTTTAGCAGAGAAGAAGCAAACGCTTTCATAACAAAGAAACTTCAACAGGCAGGCGTTGAAATAGAACAAGCCACGTTTGAAAAAATCTACAACGTAACTGAAGGGCATCCGTTTGTACTGACTGCGTACATGAACTCAGCTTACTCAAGATTGCTTCTGGAGCAGACCAAACTCATGAAAGCACATTTTGAAGCCACAGATGTCGATTTTGTAAGATCTGACTTGGCACCTTTTTTCGCGAGATTTTACGATGAAGCTGGGAGAAGAAGCCGGAAAATCCTTTCTGTAATGGCTGAGGTACCCAACGGAGAAATTTCTCTCTCAGAACTGGCCAAAAAACTTGAGCGAGGGATGAATGAGCTTTCACCACACTTGGGGAAACTTGTTCAAGACGGGTCAATAATCCGGATTGACAGAGGCAAATATAAACTTTTCCACCACCTCCTCGGAGAATACATAATGAACAGGCAACAGAGAAATAATTCAGAAGCATAAAACATATAAACGAAAAGATAAGGCTAAATAAAATGGTGCTCGGCATACAGGTCTTCGGAACAGTGTTTGGGGCGTTCATGCTCTATATGAGCTTCCTCCAGTGGAAGAAAAAGCAGTTCACCCTGAACGAATGGGCGTTCTGGAGCGCGTTTGCAGTTCTTTTCAGCGTCATCTCCGCATTCCCTGACATCATCAACCCCCTGCTGCCACAGCTCAAGCTTGAAAGAAAGCTTGACCTTTTCATCATCCTCGGCTTCATGTTCCTGATAGCCTCAACATTCTACTCATACCGCATTGTCAGGTCAACGCAAAAAAGGCTTGAGGAACTCGTAAGGCAGCTGGCGCTTGAAAGGGCGCAGGAACCTGACCTTTTTAGAAAAAATATCAATCAAAAAACGAGAAAATGAAGGTAGGAGTTAAGCTCTGGAGCATGACCCCTTTTGCGAAAAGCGGTCAATCGGAAAAAAGAAAATGAAAGTAGGAGTTAAGCTCTGGAGCACGAACCCGCCGGAACAGTTTGGGCAGGCAGCAAAGTTCGCGGACTTCATAGAGGTAATGCCTGTTGACACGGAAAGCGTTGGCAGGCTGCCAAATACGTGGTTCAGCTACACAGTCCATGTTCCTCACGAGCGCTTCGGATTCAGCCCACTTCTCGACCTTGAAAAAAGCCAGCAGCTGCTCCAGCAGGCAACAAGCGCAGCCAGAAAACTGAAAGCGGAAACAATCGTGATGCACACAGGCTTCCTGAAAGAAGCGCCTGGAAAACCAACAACTGAGAAAGCAATAAAGGCTGCCGCCAAACTGGCAAGGACAGCAGGATACGGCAGGCTGCTGATAGAAAACAGCATCCCAAAAGACAGGTTCAAAGACGGCAGCGACAGATACTTTGTATGCTACGACTATGAGCAGATAAAAAGCATAATGGAAGCCAGCGGGGCAGGGTTCTGCCTTGACCTTGAGCACGCAGCCATCACAGCATACCAGCTCGGGCTGGACTACAACCAATTTGTAAGCCAGCTCATGAAGCTCAAGCCAGAATACTTCCATTTAAGCGGCACAAGGCTCGCAACGAATGGCCACCACACCAGCATATTTGAAGGCAATATAGACAGGGAATTCGTGAAAAAGCTGCTGCAGAAGGCTAACAAGCCAGTGTGCCTCGAAACACCGCTTGACACGGAGCAAAGGAAAAAGGAAGTTGAGTTTCTGAAAAATTAAAAAGTTTACGGAATACTCAAACTGCCAGAGAGCTGTTAGAACAGCATAACCTTTTAAAGAAAAAGGTTAATCAAAAAAACAAGATGAACATCCTTTTCGTAATAGAAAACTACCTGCCTCACATAGGCGGGGTTGAGGCTGTTTTCAGGAACCTTGCCGAAGGGCTGGTGAGGAAGGGGCATTCTGCAACAATAATAACGCACCGCATAAATGGAACAGCTGCGGAAGAAACCATAAACGGCGTCAAGGTAAAAAGGATAGGCTGCTTTGGCAGCCGTTATCTGTTCACATTCTTTGCGATTCCGGCTGCGGTTGCTGCTGCAGCAAAAGCGGATATTGTGCACACGACAACCTTTAACGGGTTCTTCCCTGCATGGCTGGCTGCAAAACTGAACCGGAAACCGCTGGTTGCGACAATACATGAAGTGTGGCTGGGAAAATGGAAGGACTACACTGACTTCGGATGGCTGAAATCGCTGCTGCACGACGCTTTTGAAAGGCTGATTTACCTGCTGCCGTCTGTTGAGCGCTATATAGCAGTTTCAAACTCAACAAGGCAGCAGCTATTGAGAATAGGAAAGAAGAACGCAATAACAATCTACAACGGCGTTGACTACGGCCATTTCAACCCGAAAAAGCACGACGGCAGCAGGATAAGGAAAAAATACTCGCTGCAGAAGAATTACGTTTTGCTCGTTTACGGAAGGCCAGGGCCAAGCAAAGGCATTGAGTATGCGATAGCAGCGATGAAGGAAATCAGCATGCAAATCCCGAATTCAAAAATGATGCTGATTCTGAGCAGGGACAAGCAGTATGCCGGGAAATATTTGCAGCTGCAGCAGCTGATAAGAAAGCTGCAGCTGGAGAACAAAATAGCCAACATACAGCCAGTGCCGCACTCCGAATTGCCGGAACATATCGCTGCCGCAGACTGCGTGATTGTGCCGTCAATAAGCGAGGGATTCGGCTACACCGCAGCAGAGGCTGCTGCGATGGGAAAGCCAATCGTTGCAAGCAGCACAACATCGCTCCCTGAAGTTGTAAGCGGGAAGCACATACTTGTAAAGCCGAAAGACAGCCATGATATTGCTGAAGCGGTCGTGAGCATGAAAAACGGGAAGTGCCGCAAGACGCCGCTAAAGAGGTTCACGGTTGAAGAGAATGTTCTGGGCTATTTGAAAGTTTATGAGGGGCTGCCGGGGCGCAAAGCTTAAATACGCCACCAGCCCAGGACGAAAGCATGCCGCAAAAAAGAGGAAGCAAGACAGCTGTCACGCTTTATTTTGCCCTGCTGGCGCTGCTACTCGGGGTTTTCGCCGTATACGCCTTCAACCTTTACCCGCTCCAGACCGACTTCTTCTCCCGGTACCTCATCGGGCTGCTGTTTGTGCTCATGCTGCTGCCGCTTATCCCGAAGATAAAAATATTTGATGTTGTGGATATCAAAAGGGAAGCGAGGATGTTCAGGGCTGCCAGGTCTCAAACGGCAAAAAAGGGAAAGCCTTAAATACTGTGTACACATACCCATACATAGAATGGCAACGAAAAACATTGCGATAACGGAAGACGCATACGAATTGCTTGCCAGGCACAAGCGCCCTAATGAAAGTTTTTCTGGAGTCATAAAGGAGCATTTCAGGAAAGGGAAGAAGCTCACGGATTATGCTGGAATATGGGCGGACATGCCCGATAACGAATGGAAAGCTATAGAGAAAGGCGTTAAAGATGCAAGAGAAGGCATCAATAAAGGACTTGCAAAAAGAATATCCTCTTTAAAGCTTTAAACGGGTAACCTGTCATGATTGGCGTGGACAGCAATGTTCTGATAGATTTGTTCCGCAACAGGCTTCCATCGGCAACCATAACAGAACTTTCCAAAGATGACCGGTTGTGCACAAGCGAGATAGTTGTGTATGAAGTCCTTTGCGGGATTTATTCTGCACAGCATTCCGGTGAGCAAAGGCTTAAGGATCTGGCTGCGGTTTTGGATGCTTTTACGTTCATTTTTCCCATAGAACGGGCAACGAGCATAAAGGCGGCCCAAATAGCAGGCAAGCTTTCAAAGACAGGGCAAACCGTACAGCATACAGACGCATTAATCGCGGGCAGCCTGCTTGCCAACGGGTGCAAGAAGCTGCTCACGAAAAACGTCAAGGACTTCAAGCGCATACCCGAGATTGAGATAATCAGCCCTCTGCCTGACTAAAAATAAGTAAATTTTTATACAGTTTTGATGCCAATTCTCCTGCGAAAATGAACCTTGACGAGCTTCAAAGGAAAGCTATTGGGCTGATAGAAGAGTTTGACAAAAGCAGGGGAATACGGCACGACCCTGCAACAACAATGATACACCTTGTGGAAGAGTTCGGGGAGGTCGCAAGGGAGCTTTACAACGAAAAAAGCGGCCGTGATAAGCTTGACAGGAAAAACCTTGCGGGAGAGATAGCGGACATCTACCTGCCCTGCAATAAGCTCGCTAAATCAGAAGCCATAAGGCAAGCGAAACTGAATGATTTTAAAAAACTATTGCAAAGCCTTTAAAAACAGGGGCGGTAGCGAAGGGCAACAGCGTTACAATAATCACTTTCAAAACTGATTTTGATTCCCGGAAACTGCCGAAGAACGTGGCTGTTGAAGTTTTGGGGATGCCAAAAAACCCCCTGCTGGAAAGGCTATACCGGCTGCTGTTCTTTCTTGACATAAGGAAGGTTGCGAAGATAGTTGGCAGGCTAGGGCAGTTTGACGAAGCGGTAAGCTTCCTTTACCCCATGACCCTGCCGGCAATGATAGCAAAGAAAAGGATGAAGCAGCGGCTGAAATACGTTTATTACGATGTTGGCGTTGCATACCCGCAGCTGTTTGAAAAATTGACGGAAAGGCTGTACATGAAAATATTTGCCGCCTTTACAATGATGACCATAAAAAACTGTGATTCCGCAATATCAATAAGCAGGTTCCTCAGCGGCGAACTGGAAAAAGAAACCGGCATCCGCAGCGCCGTGAAATATGTAAGAATAGATGGGAGCAGGTTTAACGGCAACACCACTAAAAAACACAGAAAGGAGATTGCTGCTGTTGCAAAAAAATACGGGCTGAAAAGGCCTGTGCTGCTTTATGTCGGAAGGATATCACCGCACAAGGGAATTCATCTGCTGCTTGATGCCTTTAAGCTGGTAAGGGAAAGATTCCCATCTGCAATGCTGGTTGTTGTTGGAAAACACACGTTCCAGAAATATTCGCAGCAGCTGCGAAAAACGGCTGCAGCGATTGGCGGAGTGGTATTCACAGGCTATGTTGCGGATGAAGAGCTGCCCGCTTATTACGGGGCATGTGATGTTTATGCTACCGCAAGCATGTGGGAAGGGTTCGGAATGCCGATAGCTGAGGCAAACGCTGTCGGGAAGCCTGCGGTTGCTTTTGACGTTGGCTCACAGCCTGAAGTGCTGAGGAAAGGACGGCTTGTAAAAGCTGGCGATGTTAAGGGATTTGCGGATGCTGTTGTGAACGTGCTGAAGAAAAGGAAGGGATGACTCAAGCATTCAAGCCTGCCGCTATCTCACCTTCGCGTACAGCAGCGCGTCAAAGAGCCTGCCGCCTTTCTTGTGGAACCTTCTAAGCTTGCCCTCAACCCTGAAGCCTGATTTCTCAAGAACTCTTGCTGAGGCCTTGTTGCTTGTAAAAACTGTTGCGTATAGCCTCCTTAACCTCAGCTGCTTAACTGCATAATCTGTAACCAGCCCGACTGCCGTGGTCATTATGCCTTTTCCCCAGTGCTTTTCGGCAAGCCAATAGCCAAGCTCCGCCTTGCGGCCTTCGATGTACCTGAGCCCTATGCCTCCTGCAACTTCACCGCCGATGCCAATGGCGAAATTAACTTCGGTTTTTTTCTTTTTCCGATAAAAGGAAATGTTTTTGGCAACCCATTCCCTTGAGTGCTTCATAGTGTAAGGATATGGTATAAAGACCGTGTGTTTGGTAACATTCCTGCTGTTGATGCTTTTCTGAAGCGAGTGCTCATCACCTCTCCTGAACGGCCTCAGCGTAAACAGCTTTGACTTAATCACGGGAATCATAAAAAACAGCCTATGTGCTGACATTTAAAAGCGTTTCCGCAAGATTTATAACAAGCCCTGAAGGCTAAGAGAAGAATGAGCAATGGAAAGAAGCCCGCTGGCGACAAGGCAGAAGCAATAATTGAAACTGTGCTGCTCCTCGCATTTTTTTCAGCAATCCTCTACCTCGGCCCTGCTGCGGCAGCCCAGCATCAAATAAGGCACGACTACCCGGTTGGCTATGCTGCCAGCGACAGCTTCCAGCACCAGGCCAGGGCTGAATCAATAAAGCAGATGGGGCAGTACAGGAATGAGGCGCCGCACATTGTTGCAGGGCTTACAGACATCATCGGGTTTTATCCCCCAGTCCTTTACCACACAACAGTCCTGCTCGCCCACTTGACAGGGATTGAAACGTATGATGCGCTTATGCTACTGATTGGGCTTGCAATGGCCCTTGGCGCACTGGCTGCATACTACCTGGCAAGAAGCCTTGGAAAAGCTGTTGCGGTGCTTGCGCTGCCATTAACGCTTTTCATGGCAACGGGAAAGCCTTTCCTTGGAGCTGTAACATTCGGGCAGATGCCCTTCTTCCTGTCAGCAGTATTCCTGCTTGCAACAGCATGGGCACTGACTAAAATAAACGAGCCGAAAGGATATGTCCTGGCTGCAATATTCCTTGCGGGAACCATAATGACGCACACATCAGAAACTATATTCATCACCATGCTCTTCGCAGGGATAATGCTTGCAGCTGCTGTTGCTGCAACAGCAAAAGAAAGAAACATCATTGCCGGGCTGAAAGCGGCTGTGAAAGATAACAGGCAGCTCATATTTGCGGTTGGCGGGGCAGCAGCAATAACGCTTTATTTCATACCGATGTTCATAGGCATATGGGTGAAGGCACTCCCTTACAAGTTCAGTGTGGAAAGGATAAGCGCAAGCTTCCCTGCAGCAACGGTGTTTCCAAAGGATTTCGGCTTAATGCAATACTCCATTGTGGCAGGGATAATAGCAACCGCCATCTTCGCAATACAGAAAAGGGCTGAGCTCGGGAAGCTGCTTCACTCAAGGCTGTTCCCGCTGCTGTTCAGCGCATATATGCTCATTGCAGGCTACGGCACTTATGCCGGATTCGGGCTCAGGTCTTTCCAGCTCAGGCTGGCATGGCCCCTCTTCCTGGCGCCATTGGCGGCGTTCGGAACATACCAGGCCGCCAGACTTGCATTAACCCCCTTACTGAAAAGATTTCCGAAAAGCAACGCATACGCCGGTTACCTTACTTATACCGCCATTGCCATAATACTGGGCGCTGCAGTGGTTGCAAGCCACTACGAGAAGCCGTCACAAGGCTCAATTGATAAGGGAAGATGGGATGCCATGAGGTGGCTTGCGGAGAACACTCCAAAGGATGCGAAGGCTTACGTGCTTTACAGCCATGTATACAGCCAGACATCAAGCCTGTACAACACAGAGAGGCAAACATACTTCCTGGAACTGCAGCCCTTCATCAGCATGATAAACCAGCTCAGCAGCACGGGAGAGCTCAACAGGACGAGCTATGTAACCATACCCTCCGACAGCGGGCCCGGATTCCCCTACAGGACAGGCCTGTTCAGCTTCGGCAGGCACATCCCGACGACAAAGACAAGCGACCACACAGACATCTGCTCGGCAGACTACTACCTCATAGACAAGGCATTCCCCGAGCCTGCCCTGACCCAGGCCAACCTTTATTTCATGCAGCAATTCATAAAAGCCAACATGACTGTCGAGTACGACAGCCCGGCAGCAGCCGTGCTCAGGAACAGAAACAAAGGAGGGAACTGCTTTGCCCAATGACAATTTCATATGGGCGAGGAAGGAACTTAAGCTCCTTGCCATAACCTTCGCAGCTATTGCAATAATACTGAAAATAGCCTACTACGCGGAAAACGCAGCTGTTGCTGTAAGAACCGCAGCATCCCTCTACTGGCTTTTCGCCATACCCGGTTATGCCATTATGCTTAACTGGAAAAGGCAGCTCGGCTTCCTTGAAAGAGTCGCCATTGGAAGCATTGCTGCAATGGCAATAACAGGCATCACCAGCTACTACCTCGGCATTGCAGGCTTGAAGCTGCAGAACCAGACAATC
Source organism: Candidatus Woesearchaeota archaeon (assembly GCA_016180065.1). Lineage (GTDB taxonomy): Archaea > Nanobdellota > Nanobdellia > Woesearchaeales > UBA10216 > UBA10216. The sequence goes on from JACPBY010000005.1 coordinate 46,202, forward strand.
ATACTGCCGGCAGCAATCATTGCAGTTTCTGTTGCCGCCGCTGCAAGATTTTCGGCACTACCAAAAACGCAACCAAAACAACAAGAACAAAAGCCGCAACAGCCGAAAGCCTGAAAGAAGGCAAAAGCTGGTTAACGGCAAAAACAACCAGGGAAAACAAGCCAAGGCCGATGAACAGCGAGAAAAATATTTTTTCCTCAACATCCAAGCTGGTTTTTCCCAGAAACATCAAAGGCGGGACAACAAACAGGACAGCAAATGCAATTATTGACCTAAACCCCACAAGCCCAAAAAGAAAAAACGCTGCTGCAGCCATCACAGCAACACCGCATATCCAGGGAACATAACCACTGCCTATTCTGAAACCGCCCAAGCTGCCCATCAGGCTGCCACCCCGCCAAAGCCTTCATACTTGTAAAGCCTTATGTTGTTTCCATTGTAAAGAGGCGCTGTATTGTTGAACATCCGCTGCTCAAGCTGCTGAAGCTGGGAAGCCCAGGCAGCAGCCTGCTGCTGGTACTGCAAAGAGGAAGCGAACAGCGCAATATCAGAGTAATCAAACAGGAAATAAATCTGGCTTTTGTCAAAAGAGCCCTCGCCTGCTATCTCCCCGCCATCATACCTCCCCACATGCCTCTGGCTTATTGCAAGCATCCACCTCATCTTCGGATACCTCCACTGGCCGACAATCTTCACAGACGGGTCGTAAACGTATGCGCCTTCAGGCACCAAGCTGTTAAGGGATTCTGCAAACTCTGCCTGGACAGGAGTAATCCTGTCAATGCTGCCGTAAGCGCCCTTAAGGCTACTGTAAGAAGACTCGCCTGAGGTTGAAACAAGAAGCAAAACGAGCATAGCGGCAAGGCCGTATTTTGCAGCTGAGCTGATACGGCTGCCTATCTTAAGAAACGACGAAAGAGCCTGTGGAAGCCACACGGCAGTCAAGGCAATAAGCGAGTAGAAGATGTAGTTCTCAAGCACAAGCATCCTTGCAAGCCTGTTAAGGCCTATTCCAATAAAAACGTCAAGGTGCAGGACAATGAAAGCGCTTATAAGCCAGCTTAGCATGAAAAGCTCCTTCAGGTTGTTCTTCACCAGCAGCAGCCGCAACAGCAGCAATACAAGGCCTGCGGCCAAAAAAGGAAGCAAAACATTCGGGTATTCTGCAGAAAACTCCACAAACGAAGGAGGAAAACTGCCCTGAACCAAAGAAGGTGATATGCCCCACTCAAACAGCCTCTTAAAGCCCAGCCTGGGCACGTTAATGTCCGCAGAGCCGGCATAGATTGCAATAAAAGGGGCAGCAACAACGGCAAACAATGCAACTGCAACGCCAAGATGGAGCAGGCTTGACTTCGAGACAGGAAGCTTCCTGAAACGGACAGCCATCAAGGCTGTTAAAACGGCAATGAACACGGCAGAAGCCACGAATCCCTGCAGATGAAGCAGGAACTGGGAAGCCAGCAAAGTGAATGAAAGGAACAAGTAAACTTTATTTCCGCTGCCGCCAGTGCTACCCTCGTCACCGCTGCCAGCGCCGTAAAACGACACCAGGTATTTGTACCATGCATAAGACGCTACCGGAGTAATGAGAACTGCTGTGAGCGTGGGCTGCTGCCCAAAAAGGTAAGTAAGCTGCTCCCTTAAAGAGAAAGACAAGCCAAGACCGGCAAGGAAGCCGGGAAGCACGCCAAAAAGCCGCGATATCACGAAGAAAACAGCAAGGACGCCAAGGAAACTGGCGACTGCCCTGTAAATGAAAACAGGCAGGAAGCGCTCACCCCCTAAGACCTGCATCAGGGCATAATTGGCATGGCTTGGCGGCGGGTATTCAGGCGCGAACGGCCCAAGGATTTTGTTGAAGCCGTAATACCAAACGCCAATGTAGTAAGGAAGCCTGAAAGCCGCCTTGTCGTTATGCGCAATGCTATCGCCAATCGCAAAATGCCAGGCAGAATCGCCCTCGCCAAACGGCAGCCTGTTCTTCTGGAACGGCAAGGTCCAGAGGAAAAGGGAAACAATAAAGAGCACAGTGATAGCAGCCACTGCAACAGCTTTAGAACTCACCGTAAATCCCGCTTTTGCATTCCCAGATGCGGACTCCAACCCCATACGCCCTGTGCCAACAGATTATTGCTTATAAAGATTTGCTCCAAGAGAACCGCAGCGGACAAAAGGGCTGTGCAGCGGCGAAGCTAAGCAGCTTTTTCATGATGCTTTCTCTTGAAAACAAGCACCTTAGTCACGGCAAAATTCAGGAGGGACAGGACTAGCGTTATTACAAATATTGCCGGAAAATCAGGAAAACGATACCTCCCAACAACCAAGTCAGGAAACTTGAAATGGCTTAGTGTTTGCCAGCTAATTAACCAATTGAGCGCCGAAATTATAACCTGAATGGGTATGAATTTTATGAATTTTGCTTTCCAGTTGGACCTTTCATCAAACGTAATGAAAGAATGATACAAAAAGGTAAAAATTATTGCAGGTGTAAGGCCTGCGGCCAAGCTGAATCCCAATGGAATGCCCCTGTTGGCTGCTAACCGGTACCCTGCGTAATAGAATCCCAGCCCAATAAAGCCTCCGAACACAAACACGCCATAACGAAAAAGCATGCTGTATTGCCCTCTCAGCTTTTCAGGGACAAACCTTGAAAAGAAATCTTCTGCAGTATCAAGAAATTTTCTCATTTGATATTTCCCGTATGGCATTGCATACGAATTTTATGTCAGTTTCAGAGAGCTTTACAGAGGAAGGCAGGTTTATGCCGCTCCCTGACAGCCTCACCGCAACAGGAAAATCCCTGTCAGAACAGCCTGGCTTGTACGGGGGAAGCTGGTGTACGGGATAAAAGAACGGCCTGCTGTCAACGCCCTTCCCCTTCAGCTTCGCCATCAGCTCATCCCTGCTGAAGCCGAATTGCCCTTCGTTAACAAGGACTGAATGCATCCAGTAAACAGACTTTGCCCAAGGCATTTGCGGCTGAAGGGTCAAGCCGCGCACATCCTTCAACAGCGAGCCGTAAAGCTGCGCGTTTTTTCTCTTAAGTGCAATAAACTTTTCAACCTGCTCAAGCTGGGCAACCCCGATTGCTGCCTGCACATTTGTCATGCGGAAATTGTATCCAATCTCAGGATGCCAGTACCTTTTCCCAGGGCTCATCGCATGGTCCCTCAGGAAACGCATACGCTCAGCGAGCTGTTCATCATTGGTTACGCACATCCCGCCCTCTCCAGTTGTGATTATTTTGTTGCCGTAAAAAGAGAAGCAGCCAACATTGCTGATTGAGCCGACTCTTCTGCCCTTGTACTCTGCGCCGTGGGCTTCAGCAGCATCCTCAATGACAAAAAGATTGTGCTCTGCTGCAATCCTCATTATGGGCTCCATGTCACACGGATGGCCATAAAGGTGCACAGGCATAATGGCTTTGGTTTTCCTGGTTATTGCGGCAGCGATTTTTTCAGGGTCAATGTTCCACGTCTCAGGCTCAGAGTCAACGAAAACAGGCTTCGCGCCAAGATACCTCACAGCATTTGCGGTTGCAACAAAAGTCAGGTCTGGAATGATTACCTCATCTCCTTCCTTTATCCCGAGGGCAGCAAGGGCAAGCTGCAAAGCTACGGTTCCGTTCATCACCGCAACGCCATATCCTGAACCCGAGAATTTTGCAAAGCCCTCCTCAAGCTGAGGAATAAACTTCCCAAGAGAGCTAATCCAGCCTGTGCGAAGGCACTCGAGAACATACTTCTCCTCGTTGCCAGACAAGAAAGGCTCTGAAACAGGGATGCGCTTTTCCGGATGCGGCTCCATGCCGGAAACTGCACCAACGGCTATTTAAAAAGTTTATTTCAATCCAAAAACCGCAATTGAACAGCCCTCTTGCCGTAAAGCCATGCATAGCCGAGAAGGAAGCTCAAGCGCTCAGCGGACTTTGACTCGCCCTCCTCACGGAAGCTGTAAGCAAAAGGAACCTCAGCTGTTTTCAGGCCAGCCTTCTTTGCCCTGTAAAGAAGCTCAAGGTCAAACTCGCCCCACTTGGCAGGGTACTTGAAGTTCAGGGAGAGAAGCTTGTCACGCCTTATTGCGTGAAACCCCCCTGTCCAGTCAGTTATCCTGCCGCCCATGACAAAGCGGATAACGCCGTTAAACAAAACAGTCGCAGCCTTCCTGATGAATGGAGCCTCAATCCTGCCTCCATTTGCAAACCTCGAACCTGAAACAAGGTCAAATCCGCCTTCTTCCATTCTTTTAAGCAGCTCCGGGACCTTTGCAGGAGGATGGGAAAAGTCAGCATCCATTATGACAACGATATCGCTCCTTGCCACTTTAACACCATCAAGAATCGCCGAGAATATTCCCCTTACTCCGTAACGGTGAACAGCCGCAACATTACCGGCTGCAGCATATTTATCCATTAACTCCGGCGTTTTGTCCCTTGAAGCGTCATCAACAACAACAATCTCAAAGTCCTTAACATCTGCTGCCGAAAGGGACGAAGAAACTGCATCCACGAGCCTGCCAATGTTGCCCTCCTCATTGTAAGTCGGGATGACAACCGATACAGAGCGCTTCTTTGTAGCTGCCACGACCTTTGAGATAAGGTGCTGCAGCTCTGATATGGATTTGGCCTCCAAACCAAGCTTTCCTGACCTGTAGACATACCTGACCTGTGATTCAGCATCCTCCACCATATCAGGAGAGATGAGCAGGAAGTATAAAAAGCTATTTCGCAGCGTGAGACATCCGAATCCATTAAAGTTTTTAAATAAACATGACAGCCAAACGACAAGCACCATGAAAAGGCAGACGGTATCCATAGTAATACCAACGTACAATGAAAGGGGCAACATAGAGAAACTTGTGCCCGAAATATTCCAGAGCTGCAGCTCCCTAAATGCAGCAGTTGGAGTGGTAATAGTTGATGACAACTCGCCTGATGGCACAGGAAAGGCTGCTGAGGAACTTTGCAAGGGATATAACCTGAAGGTGATTCACCGAAGCGGGAAGCTCGGACTGGCATCTGCAGTGATAAAAGGCTTTTCGGAATCAGGCAGTGAAATTGTAGGGGTAATGGATGCTGACCTCAGCCACCCACCCAGCGTGCTTCCAAAGCTGATAAAGCCGATACTTGACAACGAAGCAGACCTTGTTATCGGAAGCAGGTATGCAAAAGGCGGGGGCGTAGAGGTCTGGCCCTGGCACCGCAGGCTGATAAGCAGGATAGCAACCGCACTGGCTTACCCCTTCACCAGGGCAAAAGACCCAATGAGCGGGCTTTTCTTCCTCAGAAAGCGTGCAATAGACGGTGTGGAGCTTAACGCAAAAGGGTACAAAATCGGGCTTGAAGTGCTTGTAAAGGGAAAATACGCCAGGATGCTTGAAGTGCCCTACACCTTCAGGAACAGGTTTGTCGGGAAAAGCAAGCTCACGCCTGAAGAATACATCCACTACCTGCGCAACATCATCACGCTGGCTGCCTACAGGATAAGGCGGATAATGCGTAAAAAGCAACGCAGAGAATAATGCGCAACAACGCAAGATGGAACTCACAAAACTGCACATTGCCCTATCAGCCATAATTGTTGCAGCAGCAGCAATGGCTGTGAATACTGCTGCATACGGGAATGAAAGCATTGCGCCCATTGCAGGCACAATGGCACTGGCATGGCTGTCATACTCTGCGTTAGCCGCAAAGCTCGCTGCCAGGGATTTCACAGCAGCGTTCCAAAAGGCGCTCTTCCTTGACAGCCTCACATATGCCCCAATGCTGCTTCTCCCTCTTGCCAAGCTCTACGCCCCCATATCAACCCAAGCAGCAGCCATACCAGCAGCACTTGCACTGGGAATTGCGATTGCCGCAAACATAGCAGGAAAGATAATATTTCTGCCAAAGAACATTGATGCCCAGCTTGACAATGCATTTCTTAACCGAAGGATAAAACTGGCTGTTGCTGCTGCAATTGCGCTTTACTTCATCTTCTTCGCTTCAATAACCGTCATGAAGCATGCCAGCTTCAATTCAACAGCATTTGACCTTGCAATATTCGACCAGACCACGTGGGGCTACTCGCAGGGCTACGGCCCGGGCTTTTTCAACACGGTAAGAGGCCTTGCGCTGCTTGGCGACCACCTTCACCCAATACTGTTTATTTTCTCACCACTCTACAAGTTTTTGCCAATGCCAGAAGCGCTGCTTGTGCTGCAATCACTCGCACTGGCCATTGGAGCGCTGCCGGTTTACTGGCTGGCCAAAAAGCGGCTAAACCCCGTAAGCGCAGCAGCAATTGCCGTTTCTTACCTTCTTTACCCTTCGCTGCAATACATCAACCTGTTTGACTTCCACCCAGAAGCATTCGCAACCCCTTTACTGCTGTTTGCAATCTACTTCGCTGACGCAAGAAAATATTTTTCGGCAGCCGTAATGCTGGCGCTTGCAGGGCTTAGCAAGGAACACATGCCGCTTGCCTTTGTTTCAATAGGAATTTACGTTTTCCTGCTGCACAAAAAGAGGCTGGCAGGAATGCTCATGGCTGCTACTGGAGCCATCTGGCTCTTTGCCAACTTCAAGCTGCTGCTGCCGCACTTCTCCGGAGGGCAGGCATACGGCTACATCTCCTGGTTCAGCTACCTTGGAAGCTCCCTGCCTGAAATCGCAAAGAACGCCCTGCTACACCCACAGCTCATCATTGGACATGCGCTTGCACCTGACAAGATTGTTTACCTTGCACTGCTGTTCCTGCCGCTAGGCGCGGCCATCATGATTGCCACCGGCCTGCCATACCTCCTCATGGCTGCACCCTTCTTCACAATAAACCTGCTCAGAAGCCAGAACCTCACCACAGCAGCCCTGTACCAGTACAATGCAGAGCTGATTCCCTTCATTTATTTCGCGGCAATAATAGGAATGCAAAACCTCATGCGGCTCCTGAAACTGCTGAAGCTCAGCAACACAAAAGCCGCTGTTGCGGCTTTTGTGGGCCTGACTACCGCTGCTGCACTGGTGGCTTACGGGCCTTTTGCAACGATATACGACGTGAAAGACTTTGTGCCAAGCCAGCACACAAAGGCTGGAAAGCTGCTGCTGAAGGAAATACCGGCTTATGCTGCTGTCTCGGCAGACCCATTCCTCCTTCCCCACCTCACACACAGGAAAGAGGCATACATGTTTCCAAACCCTTTCAGCAACTTAATGTTCGGCTCAAAAGAGCCACAGCCATACCCTGAATATGTAGTCCTTGACCTCAGCAGGGCAAGCCCCACATATAATGCAGAGCAATATGCAAAGTTCCTGTCAGAGTTCCTTAACAACGGCGATTACGGGCTGGCAAAGCTTGAAGACTCCTACGCCCTGTTCAGGAAAGGCGGCAATTACAGAGATGGGATATGCAAGCTAAACACACTCTTCACAACTTCAACATCTGCGGCTATGAAAATAAACCTGGGCACTGCGCTGAATGAGGAAAATAGAATAATTTTAAAACAATGCTGAATCGGCAAAAGCGAACATGAAAATCGGAATGGTAAGCAAGTACCCGCCAGAAGAAGACGGGATTGCCATATATGCAGAGAACTTGTGCAGGGAGCTGGAGAACGCAGGCGTTGAAGTGATAAGAATAGGGGACAAGGAATCGGCAACAGCAAACTACAAGGCTGATTTCAAGTCATTCTCACTAAAATCCCGGCTAAGGCAAATAACAGAAAAAGAAGGGCTTGACCTGCTGCACATACAATACATAGCGGCATATTTTGGAAAATACACGCTCAACCTTAACCTGCTGCTTGCGCTAAGCCAGAAAATCCCTGTTGTTGTGACATTCCACGAAGTGCACACCACGACATCAACAGCCAAGGAAAAAGTGCTTTCATGGCTGCAGAAAAAGATATCCGGGAAAGCCTCAGCCGTGATTGCACACACACGGCAGCAAAAGGAATTCCTGCAGATGAAATGCGGCAAAAAACAGGCTTATGCCGTGCACATGGGAATCACTCTCAATCCCATGCACAGGCAGAAAGGCAAAAACATCCTTTTCTTCGGGATGCTTAACTACGGAAAAGGCGTTGAGCATCTCATAGCAGCAATGAACTACCTTCCCGGCTACAGCCTCACCGTAGCAGGGAAGGCAATAGGCAAGGATTACGAAGCAATAATAAAGGCAGCGGCAGCGGAAAACAAATTCGGCAACGTAAAGCTGGACATAAGGTGGGTGCCGGAGGACGAAAAAAGAAAATACCTGGAAGCGGCAGACGCCATGGCTTTCCCATACACATGGGCGCCGTACCAGTCAGCGGCAATGCACGATGCGTTTTCCTACGGCATACCTGCGGTTGTCACTGACGCCGGAGCCATAGGAGAAGTAGTGAAGGAGTTCATATGCGGAAGGATTGTTGAGCAAAGAAGCCCGAAAGCCATAGCCGCAGGAATAAAAGGAGTGTTCAGCAATTATGAGACTTACCAGCATGGAATAACAAAATACAGGAACGAGGCAAACTGGGAAAGGACGGCAAGAAAGCATGCGGAAATTTACAACGAAGCCATGGGGGAAAGGCAGGCATGACAGCAATGAGAAAGCCTTTCGTCGACATAATACTCCTAAACTGGAACAATTATGAACTCACAAAGGACTGCCTTGAATCACTGGAAGAAGTTGCCTATTCCAGCTTCAGGACAATTGTTGTTGACAACGGCTCTGCAAGCGACGTTCCAAAGCTGAAGGCGCTCAGGAAAAAAGGCTTCAGCTTCACGCTTATAGAGAACAGCAAAAACCTTGGCTTCGCAGAGGGCAACAATGTAGGGATAAGGCATGCGCTTGGCGGCAAGGCTGACTACCTCCTGCTGCTGAACAACGACACGGTTGTGCACCCTGATTTCCTAAGCTGCCTCGTAGCCGAGGCTGAGAAGGACAAAAAAACAGGCATAGCCTCGCCCCTGATATACTACTACGACGAGCCAAAAAGGGTATGGTATGGGGGCGCAAGGTTCAACTTCTGGCACGGCGATGCAAGGCACGAGCACCTGAACGAGACAGACACCGGCCAGTTTGGCACAGCAAGAGAAACAGGCTACGGCTCAGGCTGCGCAATGCTTGTAAGACGGGAAGTGTTTGAAAAAACAGGAGTCCTGGATGCCTTCTTCTTCATATACTATGAAGAAACAGACTTCTGCACAAGGGCAAGAATGAAAGGCTACGCCATCAAACTGGTGCCCGAAGCGAAAATCTGGCACAAGGTATCGGCCTCAACGCAAAAAGCAAGCCCGTTCATGATAAGGCAGAACACCAGGAACAGGCTTATTTTCATGAGAAAGAACTCAAAGTGGTACCACTGGCCAAGCTTTCTTGTTTTTTATCTTGCAGAGCTGGCTGCCCTGATACTCTACAAGCTGCTGCGCGGCCAATTCCAAACGGCAAAAGCGGCAGTTGAAGGCCTGATACAAGGCATCAGGTACAGGAAAAGCCTCTCAGGAAAGATGCCCTGGTAAAACACATGCCCCTCAAAAAAAACAACAAACTGGCTGCCGAAGCATACAACCAGATATTCCCCGGCTACCCAAAAGAGCTTGAAAGGGCTGTTAAAGGCTGCAAAACCCTGCTTGACATTGGCTGCGGGGAAAACTCACCGGTCAGGCACTTCTCACAAAAACCTTACAGCACAGGGGTTGACGCGTTTGGGCCGAGCATAAAGAAAAGCAAAGCCGAAGGGATACACGACCGATACTGCAGAATGAACATCCTTGAAATAGGAAAGAGATTTAAGCCAAGCTCCTTTGACTGCGTGCTTGCCTCAGACGTCATTGAGCACCTGCCCAAAACAGAAGGGCTGAGGCTGCTGCGGATGATGGAGAAGATTGCGGCTAAAAAAGCCATTGTGTTCACGCCAAACGGCTTCCTGCCGCAGGGGGAATTCGGCAACAACCCCTGGCAGAAGCACAAGTCAGGCTGGACTGCCGAGGAAATGAAAAGCATGGGCTATAGCATTACCGGAATAAACGGCTGGAAACCCCTCAGGGGAGCCTATGCGATGATAAAGCTCAGGCCAAGGCTTTTCTGGAGCCTTGTTTCAGACCTCACCCAGCTATTCACCAGAAGCCATCCCAAGCAAGCATTCCAGATTTTGTGCGTAAAAGAAAAAGGCGCAAAGCATGACATCAGACTCTGAAACAGTTGTGCAGAACACAGGCTTCCTCCTTATAGGAGAGGTAACGACAAGGGCGCTCTCGCTCATGCTCGTATTTGCGATAGCAAGATACCTAAGCAATGTCGGGCTTGGAGCCTACTCGTTCGCATTCGCATTCACAGACCTCCTGCTTAACCTTGTTGACCTCGGAATACCGCTCTACATCAACAGGGAAATGGCCAGGGACAGGGCAGTAGCAAGCTCCTACCTGAGCAACGTGCTTGGGCTGCGCCTACTGATGGCACCGGCCGTGCTTATCCTTGGCGGCTTAGCGGCAGCGGCAGCGTTCTTCCTTGGCTTCATAACATTTGAAACGCTGTTCATAACAGCAGTTGCCATACTTGGCATGACACTGAACTTCGCAACAGAGCCGTTCAGAAGCGTTTTCATGTCACATGAAAAAGGCTCATACTACTCAGGGCTGCTCATCTTCGAAAGGCTTCTGTTCACAGGCACAGGGCTCGGGCTGCTGGCTGCCGGCTACGGCCTCAGGCATGTCATAGCGGCGTACGCGTTCTCGCAGCTCGTGGCATTCCTCACAAGCACCTACCTTGTCAGAAAAAGGTTCTTCAGGTTCACGCCAAAGCTTGACCTGGCAGTTGTGCGGCACATAATCGGTAACTCCATGCAATTCTGGATGACGAGCCTGCTGCGGATGATTTCCCAGAGGGCAGACATAATAATGCTCAGCGTCATGCAGGGATTCGCAGCAACAGGGCTGTACGGGGCAGCTTACAAAATAACAGAAGCCCTCAGGCTCATACCTCTTGTCATAGTAACAGCATCATTCCCCACAATGAGCAGGCTGCACGCCCAGGCAAAAGAATCAGCCAAGCTGCTGTATGAAAAAACGTTCTACTACCTGCTCATCGCAGCAATACCCGCAGCAACAGGCCTCTCCCTCATTGCGGACAGGCTCATGCCCTTCCTTTACGGGCCAGGCTTCGCATCATCAGCAGCGGCATTGAAGCTGCTCATATGGGCAGAAGCACTCATATTCCTGCACTACCTCATGGGCTTCATGCTGAGCGCTGTCAACAAGCAGCACCTGTTTACCATAGTCACGGCAACATATGCAGGGGCAAATATTGCGCTGAACTTCCTCCTGATACCAAAGTACAGCTTCATCGGAGCAGCGGCAGCAGCGGTTGCAACCCAGGCAGTTGCTGTCCTGATGCTTTACCATTTCTCTGCCAAAAGCGGGTATGGCATAAGCCTGCCAAGGCTCATTTACAAGCCCCTGATTGCGGCAGCAGCCATGGCAGCAGCCATACTGGCAATGAACCAGCTGCACCTGTTCCTGGTTGTGCCAGCAGCGGCAGCCGTCTACCTCGGAGCGCTTACAGCCCTCAAAGGCATAGGAAAAGAAGAACTGGGAATTGTCAAGGCAATGATAGGAAAGGCAACGAAGAGACAATAACTCTGGGAAAATTTCGCAGGAAAGTCTGCTGTAGCCCACCTCTAACCTATTAAAAGAGATAAAGATAACTGGAAAATTCTTAAATAAATCAACAACCCAACCACAGCAAGCTGCGGGGTATGTAATTCGTTGGGTTCAGGAGAACCATGCAGGTTCTCCGTGCTCAGAACCGCTGCGGTTCTGACAGTTGGTTCTTCACAAATCGGGATGCGCCCCAGAGGGGCGAGGTAAACACCCATTGAAGAAATTTTACGTTTTGTTTCAACCTCATCGCATTTTAGCCTTTTCCCTCAAATTTTTCATAACCACAACCATGCAGCACAGCCCGCCTCCCAGGCAGCGGGATCTCCACTGGTTTCTGAGGGCGTTTTTGCTGCTATTGTGAGTAAAATTCCGTAAAGCTTGCGGCGGTGACTGGAAGAATTACGTTTTTTCAATAGCATTGGACACTGGACAAATGTGCGGCGAGGGTTTCTAAATAGGGGATTATAGCATGATAAGAACAATGGACTCCAATCGAGCAGTCGCGGCATTTCAGGGAAAAGGCATCAGGAGAACGTGGCACAATGATGAGTGGTGGTTTTCTGTCTTTGACATTGTCTCAGTTCTTACGCATAGCGCTGATCCTAAACAGTATGCCAAGAAGATGCGGAGCCGTGACCCTGTTCTGAATGCGAACGGGGTTACAATTTGTACCCCCTTGAGCTTCTTGCTCCAGATGGCAAAAAAAGAGAAACGAACTGTGTCAACACAGAAGGGGCGTTTAGGATCATCCAATCGATTCCCTCACCTAAAGCCGAGCCATTTAAGCTATGGCTGGCTAAGGTAGGCTATGATAGGGTAAAAGAGATTGAGAATCCTGAATTAGCCCAAAAGCGAATGAAAAAAATATGCCAAGCAAAAGGATATTCTGATGATTGGATTGAAAAAAGAGTAAGAGGCATTGCTATACGAGATGAGCTTACGGACGAATGGCACAAGCGGGGAGCAAAAACTGACACCGAATACACTATCCTCACCGCAGAGATTTCAAAAGCTACTTTTAGCATGACTCCGGATGAATACAAAAGATTCAAGGGGCTGAGAAAAGAGAACTTGCGTGACCACATGAACGATTTGGAGCTTATTTTCTCAATGTTGGGAGAAAGAGTATCTACTGAAATTACAAGGAAAGAAGATAAGCAAGGATTTATAGGAGTTGAAGATGCCGCTAAAAGAGGCGGAAGAGTGGCTGGCAATGCAAGAAAAGATACAGAAAAAGAATTAGGTCGCCCAATTACATCAAAGAAAAACTATCTTTCTGGACCAGAAAAGAAGAAAAAAATTGAAGACAAGAATTGAACTTTTCAGCCGACCAGGCCCTTGGACTTCAGCTCAGTGGTTGCCTTGTCAACCATGTCAACAGCGCTTGCCTTGTCTGCCCAGGAAATAAGCTCCCTCATGCCATCCTCGAAAGAAACTTTCGGCTCAAAGCCAAGCCTGCTCTTTATCCTGCTTATGTCTGCAAAGCAATGCCTCACATCGCCCTTCCTGTAATTGTTCGTAACTGTCGGCTTAATGCTCTTGCCGTAAATCCGGGCAATGGCCTCTGCAACAGCCATAATGGTTATGGGCCTGCCTGTGCCCACATTAAAAATCCCGTAATCTGCAGCCCCAGACTTCATGGCAAGCATGTTGGCTGCGGCAATGTCATGGACAGAGACAAAGTCCCTTGACTGCATGCCATCCTCAAAAATTATGGGAGGGCTGCCATTCTTGATGCGGCTCATGAAAATAGCAGCAACACCCGTGTACGGGTTTGAAAGGGACTGCCTTGGCCCGTAAACATTAAAATATCTCAGGCTTACAGCAGGGATGCCATAAGCCCTGCAAACGCACAGAACCAAATCTTCCTGGGTTGCCTTGGTTATCGCATACACGCTTGTAGGCTGGAGCAGCTTGGACTCTGAAGCCGGAACAGGCATAAGAATGCTGCCGCAACCTGAACAGGAAAGCTCCCATTTCCGCTGAGACATCTGCTTCTCAGAGCGCAGCTCAGGAGAAACAGGCCCGCACTTTGAACAAGTGTAAGCGCCCTCCCCATAGCTGCTCATGGAAGCCGCAACAAGAACCTTCTTAACGCTGTGCTTCTCATTGGCGAGTATGTTAAGCAGGTTTGCAGTGCCATTCGTGTTTGTATCAACATACCTGGAAACCTCATACATGCTCTGGCCAACCCCCACTCTGGCCGCCTCATGAAAAACAACATCAACATCCTTAACCGCTTCCCTGAACGCGCCGTAATCAAGCACGTCCCCCCTGACAAACTCAACCTTCTCGCTCTTGTTCAAATAATCAGGAATTTTTCCCGCAGGGCCATGAATCTGCGGCTCAAGGCTGTCAAAAACCCTTACGGCATGGCCATCCCTGACAAGCTCATCCACAATGAAGCTGCCGATAAAGCCTGCCCCGCCTGTAACAAGAACCTTTTGCTTCACCATACAGCCAAATCCAGCAAAGGAGCAGTTTTTTAAATGTTTCTGTCACATCTCGCAAGAACCCAGAACTTGTAGCCAGCCCTGCCGCTGTTGACTGAAGGATACTGAACCCTGCCATCCGGGCCTGCAGAAGCCCTTAACAAAGAAAAGCCTGCTGATTTCAAGCAGCCTATGAATTCCTCAGGCTCGTAATAAGCAAAAAACCTTGTAAATTCAACGCCATTCTCATCAGAGGTTTCCATGCACTCGTAAAGGTCTCTTGGCTGCCTGTCAAAAGGCGCCCTTGTCTTCACATACAAAATCCCATGAGGCGCAAGAAGAGCTGAGGCCTGCGAAAGGAAAGCAGGAAGCTGCGCTCGCGGAACATGCTGGACGGCTGTAACAACCCACAGCCCGCCATACGAGCCTTCCTCAAAGCCTTTCCCGCCCATGGGAAAATCACCAATCGATGCCTTGTAAAACATGCCCTCTACAGCATCATCTATTGAGCCAGCGTAGCCCCTTGCGCCAAGGAAACCATCAGGGTCATCCAGCGCTTTAAGAAACTGCGTAATCCGCGCTCTGCCCAGCTGAAGCATCCTTGCAGAGATATCAACGCCAACAGCCTGATACCCACGCTGGAGAATTGTCAGGACATCCCTGCCAGGGCCGCACCCAACATCCATAATCTTTTTTACAGGAATGCTGCCTGCAAAATCATCAAAAGGAGAGGCAATGCCAATCGCGTCTGTCCTTTCCTGAAAAAGACCGGCTGCCCTGTCGTAAGCCTCCCTGTTAATCCCCGCAACATCAGCACCCTTCCAAGGCTTAACCTGCCTGAATGCGCCTTCTGAGCTGTTTCCTGCCATTGCAATACCACCTCATGCCAGAAGCGCTGCCGCACTTTTAAATTTTTCGATATTTTAACCACTTGGCAGTCAATAAATAATTGGCTTTGCTGGCTTTAGGCAGCACAAAGGGAACACAGCACCGCAGCAAAAGATATTTAACAGCAGCCGGATTGTTTTTCCCCATGCAGTCAATAGCGTTCATTTACCGCTCAACCGGCAACGAAAGCAGGGAGCAGATGCTGAGGAAGAAAAGGCCAGCCTATTTCTCAAAGCTTGCCTGCCTCAAAAGCTTCCTTAACGCAGCCAACAGGCTGAGCGGCAGCGGATGCAAAAAGGCGTTCTACTTCCCGAACGACTCTCCCATCCCTGAAGACAGGCTGAGCCTGATGGAGAAATACGGCAAAATCATTGACATAGGAGGAAGGGGAAATGTTGAATCATGCAGGTTCATATACGAGCTTGCAAAAAAGCAGGATACTGAATTCGTTTACTTCTCGGAAGACGACTACATTTACTGCGAAAATGCGTTTGAGTCAATGCTGGACGGCCTGAACAGCGTAAAAAGCGCCGACTACATAACGCTTTACGACCACCCCGACAGGTATGCGAACATACGCACAGAAGGCATGAAAAAAGCAAAGGTCTACACTGGCAGCTATAACCACTGGCGCACTGTTTCCTCAGCAACCATGACCTGGGGAGGAAGAGCAAAGGCATTCAGAAAGGACTGGTGGAAATTCCGGCTGTTCAGCCTGGGGGTTGAAAAAAAAGACGGCCCTGCCCTGAAGCTGCTTAATGCAGCGCTGTCGCTTGGCTACCTCTACCCAAACTGGGAGCAGAACGCATGGCACTTCATCCAGGGAATAAAGCCGTTCTACCTTGCCTTCCCGAAAAGAAAGCTCATAGGCAGCATACCCTCGCTTGCAACGCACTGCCACTCTGAATTCATGGCTCCCCTGGTAAACTGGGAGAAAATAAGCAAGGATGCTGAGAAGCTGAAGCTATGAACCTGAATCATCGCTTCAAAGCCGCCATATCAAAATGTTTAAATAACAACCTCCCAATAAGCACAGGGTTAAGTTGTTAAAGAAGGGAAGTGGATGTTAAAAAAGAGGAATGCCAGATTATTTCTCTTCACTGTACTTGCAGCCTTCTCCCTGCTTTCAGCACTCAATGCTTCAGCAGCGGATGAAACCTACAAGCCATACCTACACAAGGCAGAGGTCCCTGAGCACCCAAAAATCAAGCTTTACGGCGCTTACAGCACAGAACTGTTCCCGGGAGCCGCCACTTATGCTTACCAGATAGAGACTCCTCCAGGCACAAACGGCCTGCAGCCGTCCCTCACCGTTTCCTATAACAGCCAGAACGCAAAGCAAAGACCCGGCATACTCGGCGCAGGCTGGACACTAACGGCAACATACATTTACCGCGACGTGAACAGCACGCCGGATAACACATCTGATGACCTGTTCAAACTTGTGCTTAACGGGGCTGTCCACGACCTCGCATACAACCAGCCTGATGACTTCTACCACACTAAAATAGAAACTTACGCCAGAGTGCAAAGCCTGACAACAACCACGAACACGCACGGCACATACTGGCTCGTGACAGAAAAAGACGGCACAAAGCACAGGCTCGGCTACAACACCGACTCTGAGATGACTTCAAGCACAGGCAAAGGCTACGCCGTAAAATGGAGCGTTGACAGGGAAGAAGACACCTACGGCAACACAATAAGCTACACATACAACGAAAACCCTTTCAGCGGCGACCATGGAACAGCATACCCAGACAGCATAAACTACAACAACGAACAGGCAAGAAAAATAGAATTTGCCTATGAGCAAAGCCCAAGGCCGGACCTAAGGGCGGTTTACGAGCAGGGAAATCTCCTTAACGAAACAAGGAGGCTTGCGTCAATCAACATCAGCGTTAATGGGAAAACTGTTAGAAAATACGGTTTTGCGTACAAAAGCCTAAACCCTGAAAACACGCTCACAGCCCTCGCGAAAATCACACTTTTTGGAGCAGACGGCATTTCCGAGCTTCACAACGCCCAGTTCGACTACTACAACACCACCCACGGCTTTGCCAACAGCACCAGCTTGCAGATACCTGAAATATTCGCAAGCTACCAAACCGGTGACGAAGGAGACAGGCTTGCCGATGTTAATAACGACGGATTCACAGACATAATCAAAAGCAACCAGGCAACAGGAGAGAAAACAGTATGGATAAACAACAAAACAAGCGGCTGGAACAACGAAAGCAGCAAATGGAACTTCCCGCTGTTCATCGTGGACACAGAAAGAGACGACAACGGCATCAGGCTTGCTGACCTCAACATGGACGGCCTAGTGGACATAATCCAAAGCATAAACGACGGCGGCAGCACAATAAAATCAGCCTACCTCAACAACGGCACAGGGTGGGTGAGCGCATCTGCATGGAATTCTCCCTTGATTTTTATTACGGGCGGTGCAGGCGCAGGGAATGCCAATGACGAAGGAGTAAGGTTTGCTGAACTGAACGGCGACGGGCTGATTGACATGATACAGTCCAAAAAGCTTGATGCAAACCCGCCAACAAAAAACGTTTACCTCAACAACGGCTCAGGATGGAACAAAACCGGCAACTGGGAACCGCCAGCGGTTTTCATAAACCTAAGCTACAGAGACGGCGGCCTAAGGGTGCTTGACCTTAACGCTGACGGCCTTGACGACCTCATGGAAGCGCACAACACCAGCGGCACAGTAACTCTCAATGCCTGGCTCAACACAGGCACAGGCTGGACAGACGCCTCCTCGATATGGAAACCTCCAATCGTGTTCACCAACGCACAAATCCCGGACACAGGAGTAAGATTTGCAGACGCCAACGGAGACGGACTGCAGGACATGTGGCAGGACTCCGCAATCAACAAAACCATATGGCTCAACACAGGCAACGGCTGGCTCGAATCACCAGCATGGGAATCGCCAGAACAATTCATTTATAACGGCAAAAACATCGGAAGAAGGCTGGCAGATGCCAACGGAGACGGGCTGGCAGACATACTTGTATCTTACCAAAACCAGTCAGAAACAACCAAAAAAGCATGGATAAAAAACTCAACAACACACTACCTCCTCAAAACCATAAAAACAGAGCTGGGAGCAAATATAACCCTAAGCTACCAGAATTCAACTCATTACAACAACACAAACGCAAGCGGAATATCACAGCTAGGCTTCAATGTCTTTGTAGTTTCTTCAATGCTGCAAAACAACTCCCTCAACGACAGCCACAACACCCTGGCAAACTACACCTACAGCTATTCAGGCGGAAGCTACGATTACAACGACAGGGAATTCAGAGGCTTCTCAACAACAACCGAAACCCTCCCAGACATGACAGCGGTAAAGCACTACTTCCACCAGGACGACATACTCAAAGGCAAAGAATTCAAGACCGAAACTTACGACAAAAGCAACAACATATTCGCCGCAGCAGAAAACACCTACAACTACACACAAACAAGCAACAGCTACAACACATTCCCAACATCCTCAGCAACCTACATCCACGACGGCCAAACAGCCAATCCTAAAATCACAAACACAACATACACCTACGACCAATACGGCAACGTGGCAACGATAACTCAGCTGGGCGACACTTCTGTTGCCGGAGATGAGAAGCTTGAGCGCTACGACTACGTTTACAACACAACAGCATGGATTCTTGACAGGCAAAGCTGGTACAGGCTGTACGCAGGAAACACAACTACTCTTCGCGACATAAAATACATCTACGATAACAGCTATTACGGAGTTTCGCCTAGCAGAGGCAGTGTTACGTCAGTCCAGTCGTGGCTTGATACTGGCCAGAATCATCAGACTTCAGCAGTTTACGGCAGCAAAGGTGAGTTGATAGAAGAGATTGACGCCCTTGGCAGAACCACGAAGTATCAATACGACACCACCAAAACGTTCCCTGAGCAAACTATCAATCCTCTCGGGCATCCAACGCGCTTCAGCTACGACCTAAGCACTGGTAATTTGTTATGGACGGAGAAAAACGGAGTAAGAACAACTTATGAGTACGACACATTCAGCCGCATAGTCAAGGAAGTCCAGCCTTATGACACCACAGGCTACCCTACAAAGGAATACACTTACAGCTTTGACGGCACACCACCAGAAACCATCAAAACAAGCCAAAAAACAACCGCAAACAAAACACAAGACACCTTCTACTACTACGACGGCTTCGGACAACTCATCCAAATTAAAACGCCGGCAGAAGACAACCAACAGGTTGCCAAAAACTTCTTCTACGACGGACAAGGAAGAATCAAAGCCGAACAGAATCCGTATTTTAATACTTTTTCTCCTTCACTGTCACAACCGTCAGCAACAGCCACATATACCAACTATACATATGATGCTTTATCAAGAGTTACCAACGCCACGTTTCCAGACAACACAAACATCACAATCGTATTCGACCACTGGACAGTTTCAACATACGACCAGAACAACCACCGCAAAGACTACTACTTGGACGCGTACGACAGAATAACCAAGATTACCGAACACAATATAGACCCGCTCCTGAACGATGGCATCGTTTACACCCACAACACCAGCTACAGCTACGACGAAGCAAACCAACTGCTGCAAATCAACGACACACACAACAACCAATTCAAATTCACATACGATTCTTTAGGCCGCCGCACTAGATTGAACGACCCAGACACAGGAGAATGGAATTATAGCTACGACTTAGCCGGCAATTTAATTAGCCAAAGAGGCGGCGGAGGGAATCTTGTAACCGGTGACGGATTCTACAGAGAATACAATAATTTGAATCAGTTAATTAGAATCCGAAACGGCAGCAACAGCAGCGGCACATTAGTAGAAGAATACACGTACGACCCATACGGAGAACGCATAAAAATATCGAGAAACGACACAGCTGAGACCGTTGTTTACACACCTTTCAGAGAACTAATGCAAATACACAACAGCAGCGGCATTTTCAATTACAGCTACATATACGACGGCACAACACTCGTAGCCCGAGTTAACCCCGACGGCACCAAACAATACTACCACCCAGACCACCTCGGAAGCACAACGCTAATCACAGACAGCAGTGGCAACGTCGTTGAGGAAACGTTCTACGAACCATACGGACAAGTAACCTCAGGAGGCAGCAACGAAGTCAAACTCTATACCGGACAATTCTCAGACGAAGCAACCAACCAATATTACTATGGTGCGAGATACTACCTACAGACTTTAGGGAAATTTGGACAGGCGGATCCGTTATTTATTGACTTAGCAAATTATAAAAAACAACAGATGAACTTACTATTCAATCCACAAAGGCTAAACCAGTATTCCTACGCACTAAACAATCCTTATCGTTATACAGATCCAAAAGGTTTATGGACTCTTCAAATTGGAATGAGCCTGACAGCTGGATTCGGAGGCGGAGGCACAATCGGCGGAGGACTGATTATTGGTTACAGCAAAGCAGGAGGTCTACAAATAGGACACTACGGAACTTATGGAGGCGGTGCACATGCAGGAGGATCAGCAGCGTTAACATTTGATTTTAGCACTTCTCCAAATGATTATATCAAAGACATATCGGGAGATACTTTAACTATGGGGGGATCTGCAGACGTAGGACTTAGTGTTCCAGGTTATACTGCAATAGGAGTAGATGTAGGTTTGGAAGAAAATATGCCAATAAACGAAGAGAAAGATGATAGAACTGATAAAAAGGCAGACAACAAAAAGAAGCTAAGTTCATCACGAACATTTAGCATAGGAGTTGGAACAGGCACTATAGCAGAAGGTCACGGATATTACGCCCATACAGCAATTGGACAGTGGGCTGGTGGAAGAAGAAGCGATACTGGAAAAACTAATGCCAATGGTGGCAAGAGTGAAGGAGGATGGAGTAACGTTATTCCCGACCCATCAGGGAGAAAAGATAGGCGTGGAAATCCGATTTACCTTGTTCCTCAAAGTCGAGGAAAGATCACGAAGTAACGATTATGTGATAAGTAATAAGAAAGGAGGGAGAAAACAAAATGATTGACTTTTACGTAAGCTTCTTTTTAATACTTATTTCCATACTAACTTTATTCATAATGAGTCTAATTTTAGTATATAAAAGTTTCAGTTTATCCGAATACCTCAAACGCAAAAATAAAGAGTTATATCTCAAGGCTCACGGGATAGTGCAAAGGAGTATTTTGGGACTCCCAATGTTAGATAATATCACATACTTGAAATGGGTTTTTGCAGATTTCAAAAATGAAGACAGGGCTCTATGCAAAAAGAAAAAATCACTCAGATCAGTCATATTTATGTCAATGATTCCTTTAGGAATCATCATTTTATGCTCTATTTACTTATATATTAAATTTAACGTGCTTAACTTAAAGTAATATTGCATCACATACGCGGTGGATTACATGATAAACTCAAAGTATGACTGCAATCTTCTTAAGACAGGAAAAAAAACGGAGAAGACTGAGGAAAAAGAGTGTAAACTGAATGTACTGGGAAAATGCGGCATTATTCTGATTGCATTTGCCGCTTTAGCTCTTGCTGCAACAGCAGGAGTTCAGGAACTCACCTACGACTCTTTCAACAACGCAACCAACATAAGCTACGATAGCTTGGGCAGGATTTTGGCAAAGAATTTCAGCTCAGGGCAGCACAGCTACACTTATGACACCGATTACTTTGGAACGCTGACGAACGTGACGTTCCCGAATGGCAGCATCAGCTACACTTACGACGACAAGCTAAGGGTAGTTGAGGAAGTAAGAATCATTGATGGCATAAGGTTCTCAAAAATAACAGACTATGACTCGGCCGACAGGGCTGTAAGGCAGGCTGGAAACCCAGGAACTGTGATGGCATACATATACGGAAGCCATGGGCTTGTTGACAGAATTGCTGGCTTCATAAACACGACAAGGCATAACGCATTCGGCAGCGTTATTAACAGGAGTTACGGCAGTGATAAAGTGACTAACTTTACGTATGACCGCAGGAGTGCAAGGCTGACGAGGATTAGCACAGATACTGTGCAGAACCTGCTTTTTGACTACGACGCTGTTGGAAACATTGCCATGATTAACGATACTGCAAACAACAGGCAGCAACTGATGGCCTACGACTACCTTGACAGGCTTACCAGCATGAGCCTTAACGGAGGGCAAAGCTTTGCGTACAGCTACGACGCGGTCGGCAACTTATTAAAGACCGTCAGGGACAGCGCTTCTGCAACAAGACTGTTGTACAGGGACAGGCCTGTTCACGCGCCAGCCAGGACTATTACCGGCAATGCAAACGTTGATGTTCACGGCATCACTCTCCTCAACAACAGCAACAGGAGCAAAATATTCGAGTTCAGGCTGATAAATGAAAAGAACAGCAGCACTAGCACTGTTAACTGGACAGCCCATTTTGGCGATGACAGCCTTTCAAACTCAACCATAAACTTCAGCTTAAACGCCAGCGAAGGCATGGTCGTGCTTGCAGAGCACGAATACCTTGCAGGAGGAAGTTACGACGTTAACGTCACCGCAGGCGACCCTGGCAGCCCATCAGATTTTGAGAAAAATAGCATAAAGTTCGGGCTGCACATCAACTCAATAGAAGCCACCTCAAGAAACATAACAAACATCTCATACAATTTCTACATCAGGAACGACCTTACCAGTGACGTTACCGGCGTTTCGTGGCAGTGCAACAACGGCCTCTCTGCCAGCGGAATCACAGTGAATAGCTTATCAAACAAAACGGTTGAGGGAGCGTATAACTACAGCTCTGCAGGCACAAAAGAGCTTAACTGCTCCATAAGCTCAGCAGAAGGCAACGACAGCATAAAAACACTGTTCGAAATAGATGGGATAAAAATTGAAGCTTACAACAGAACATTCAGCGACGGGAACACTACCGTCATAAGGTTTAATATCACCAACTTCTTCTTCCCCTGGGCTGTTGACTGGAAGATTGCCAGCGATGGGCAGACCTTCACCGGCACAACACAAACAATTGCCACAGGCTCTTCAGCACTGGTTTCACAGGAAATAAATTACACGGCAGCAGGGCAAAAGAGCGTTGACATCAACATCACAGCAGACAGGAATTTATCTGACTCATTTTCTGACAGGTTCACCTTAAAAGCTGTAGAGATTGAAGATTATTATTTCAGAAACACCACTTTCAGAAGGAAATCCTTTGATTTCTTTGCCAAAAACCAATGGGCTTCCAACTTAAGCTCAAACTGGAACCTCACAGACCCCTCCGCTGCCAACACCTCATTTTACCTTGACACCGGCGAAGCAGTATGGGTTTATGTTGAGGCAGACTATGCAACGCAAGGCATAAAAAAGCCTGCTGTCAACGCCTACTCCGGCCCCATCGTTAAATCAATCGTGGAAAGATTTGCCAACAAGCTAGTTGAAATCCTAAATTACAAAACCATAGTAGAGGACAAATCCGGTTCCATCACCGAAGCGTTTGTGAGAAGCAACAGGGATTCTCATAACTTTTCATGGACATTCCAGACTGGAACAGGTACGTTTACAGGCAACAATGCCACCTCCATCAACTATTTTGAGAATGTTGTGCTAATAATTGAGTCAAAATACCCCGATTCAAGCGTGTACAACACCAGCTTATCCATAAACTCATCCTCCCTTAACGAATCAGCAAAAGGAGTGATAATCACATGAAAACGCTTAAGAGGTGGTCTTGAATGGAAAAAAGTTTCAGAAAAGCAGGAGCAGCCTTAAGAAAAAGAATGAACAGAAATGTTCTCCTAATGCTCTTTGCAGCCGTATTTTCACTCCTGCTGATACAGGCTGGTAGCGTGAGCTCTGCAGAACCCCAAGGAGTAGCTACTCGCGAAGGAAACAGTGTTTGGCAGGAGGCTGCAGGAGTAGGGCTGCTTAACATAACCCCCGAAACTACAATGAACGGCAACGAAGTTGACTTTGACTTCACCAAAAAATCAAACATTTCAGCAGACATGCAAATCGCATTCATATTCAGCAATGATGAAGGCTTTGTCGACTCCATAGAAGCCTTCAGAACCCTGCAAAAAATCAGAACAGCAGTCAACACCTCAAGCCGTTTCAACGAGACCAACAGCTCCTACTACGACATTATTGCAAACATCAGCGAGGAACATTACGAGGCGCAGGAATGGGTGACTGTACCAACAAGCCATGCAGTTATCAACGGGAAAGAATATTACACCACCTCTTTCAATGCCGGAGAAGCAGTGAAAGCCAAACCCATGGCTAAAATGTTTGGCGGGCTTGTCAAATATTCCGTGGCTGCCAAGCCAGCATCGGAAGACTGGCAAAGCCCAACCAGAATAGAAATAGACCCCATAATCAATGCAACAGCAGCCAACATAACAAGCAACTCAGACCTTAACCTTTCAGCCAGTGAGGCAAGGTTTGCTGATGGAAAGCTCGTGATGGCTGCTGGCAACAGAAGCACCTTAACAGCATGGGACACGTTCGCAGACCTGGAGTTCTACAACAACCCAAGCTGGACAGTGTACAGAGGCAGCAGTGATGCAGGCTCAACAGTATCTGCCCGGGCAGATTCCGGCTTCCTGAACCTTACAAGCTATGATTCAGGCGCAAGCGAAGTCCAAGCAACAGCCATGAGAACAGGAAACCTCTCACTTCCAAGTTCCGGCCTGACCATCACTGCCGACGTGAACCTCAGCCAGGACACAAGCAGCCTTAACGGCAATCTATGCTTTGTTTTCGACTTTGACAAAATCAGCAACAGCACCAACCCGGGACAGAGCAACTGCGGCTTTTCCAACTCTGCAACGGGGAACTGGCTTGCTTTCCAGCACGTTGGCTCGGGTGGTGCCCAGCTTGACAGATTCACAGGAGGCTCACGCACCACACTCGAAACACTCGCTGCCGCCAACACACTAACTAAAGGCTGGGCCAAATGGATCCTGAAACTCAACGCTTCCCATGCACAGGCATGCTACAATGACTCACTTCCTGGAGGAAAATGCACCGCAATTTACGATTACGCTACAGGAACAAGCATACCCTCAAAAAGCGGAGGGCAGATTGTGGTCGGGTTCTACAACAACGCCGGAGGAACAAAGGCACTACTATTCACGAACATTACAGCTGCCAACACCGAAATTTTCGGCTTGCCCTACAACCTTACAAACGCAAGATTCCAAACAAACATACTAAACAGCACAGCAGGCATCGGAAGCGCCAGAATAAGCAACCAAACAGCAAAACACGCAAACACAGCAGCAAGCTTCTTCACCTACGACTACAGGTACCAAAACCAGCAGAGCATTGAAGAAGGCAGCTTCAACAGCATAGGCCCAATAACAGGCATAGGAATAAACGGCACATTCATGCCAACAGGCACAGCTCCATATACCGCCACAGAACTCACAAGCATCCTGGTTGAGTGGTCAAGCACATTTGTAGCCGCATCTGAAGAAGAAGGCGACGACGCAATAAAACAAGGAATAGACAGCACAGTGCCCTCAGCAACAAAATACACGACACAAAAGGTCTACGTGGTTAACGCAAGCAACAGCCAGTGGCAAGGCACAGTCGACTATCTGATAGTGCAAAACACACCACCAAGAAGATGGCTGCTCAACTACATCACAGCCGGAGAAAGCTACCTAAATGCCATAAACCTCAGCAACATCGTTTACGTCCTGGAACTGACAAACAAGTCAACCGTCCAGATTGAAAGCGAGATAGCAAGGTTGATAAACGAGACAAAAAGCTGAGCCAGGCTTATAGCAAAATTTTTATAGCTGCCGCCCATGCTTCCAGAGGGGAAAAATGGTTGAGTTTGTCAAAAACTACATTGCAGAGCTGAAAAAAGAGATAGACACGATAAACCCTGAAGACGTGACCAGGGTAGTTGACATCCTGTTTGACGCATGGAAGAACGACAGGCAGGTATTCATCTTCGGAAACGGGGGGAGCGCCGCGACCTCATCACACTTTGCCTGCGACATAGCAAAAGGCACCCTGCAAAGGGTCTATGACCATGCCGAAAAGAGATTCAGGGTAAGCTCGCTGACAGACAACGTTGCGACAATGACAGCATACGCAAACGACCTGTCATACGATGATGTTTTCTCACAGCAGCTCTGCCATTACGTGCAGAAAGGGGATGTTGTCATCGCCATCACCGGCAGCGGAAACTCCAAGAACGTCATAAATGCAGTGGAGCTTGCAAAAAAGTTCGGGGCAGTAACCATAGCCTTCCTCGGCTTTGACGGCGGCAAGCTAAAGGCCATAGCAGACCATGTCGTGCACGTCAAGTCAAACCATTACGGCAGGGTTGAGGACTGCCATGACATGCTCCACCACCTTGTGACGTACTACCTGCAGAAAAAGATAAAAGAGAATTCTACAGATTGAAGATGAACCAAACAGAAGGAAAAAAGAAAGCAATCGTGACTGGCGGAGCAGGCTTCATAGGCTCCCACATGGCTGAGCTGCTGCTAAGCAAAGGCTACTCTGTTGTTGCGATTGACGACATGTCCAACGGGCAGCAGGACAATGTTAACATCTTCAGGAAAAACCCTGACTACAAATTCATGAGAATTGACCTTGCAAAGGAGTTTGACGACTCCATATTCAAAAACGCGACTTACATCTTCCACATGGCTGCACTGGCAGACATCGTGCCATCAATAGAGCAGCCGCTAAAATACCACGAGGCAAACGTGACGGGCACAGTAAGGGTGCTGGAAGCTGCCAGAAAGCACGGTGTGAAGAAGCTGGTCTACACGGCATCATCATCATGCTACGGCATACCGGACAGTTACCCAACAACCGAGACTGCCGAGATAAAGCCCCAATACCCATACGCATTCACCAAATACCTCGGAGAGCTTTACGCGATGTTCTGGCACAGGCTTTACGGCCTGCCTGTTGTATCTTTGAGGTATTTCAATGTCTATGGCACAAGGGCAAGGACAAACGACACATACGGCGCAGTATTCAAGGTTTTCCTTGCACAGAAGCTGAACGGCAAGCCCCTGACAATAGTGGGAGACGGCACCCAGACAAGGGACTTCACATACGTAACTGACGCCGCGAATGCAGCCCTGGCGGCTGCAGAATCCGATGTTGTGGGCGAAATCATCAACATAGGCACCGGCAAGCCCCAATCAGTAAACCACCTTGCTGAGCTGATAGGCGGTGAGATGGTTCACATCCCAAAAAGGCCGGGAGAGCCTGAAAGCACGCACGCAGACATAACAAAAGCAGCAAGGCTGCTCAAATGGAAGCCTGAAGCCTCGTTTGAGGAAGGCGTCAGGATAATGCTTGACAACATAAGCTACTGGAAAAGCGCCCCAGTATGGGATGAAAAATCAATAGGGAAGGCAACAGAAAAATGGTTCAAATACCTGGGAAAGAAACAATAAGAAAAGTGCTCGTAACAGGAGGAGCAGGCTACGTCGGCTCAGCCCTTGTGCCCAGCCTGCTGTCAAAAGGGTATGAGGTTGTTGTTTACGACCTGTACATCTACGGGGAAGTCTTCAAAGGCATCGAAAATTCCGGGCTGACAGAGATAAAGGCGGACATCAGGGACAGGGAAAAGCTGGTGGATGCTGCCAAAGGGGCTGACGCAATAATACACCTTGCGTGCATATCAAACGACCCAAGCTTTGAGCTCAACCCAGAGCTTGGCAAAACAATAAACTTTGACGCATTCTACAACGTGCTGGAAGCAGCAAGGGCAAACAGCATTAAACGGCTCATTTACGCAAGCACATCAAGCGTTTACGGCCTGAAACCCGAGAAGAACGTTGTTGAAGAGGCAACGCTTGAGCCGCTCACGGACTACTCAAAATACAAGGCAGAATGCGAAAAGGTCCTGAAAGAGGAAGGAGAGGACATAGAATGGGTCACGATAAGGCCGGCAACAGTATGCGGGTATGCCCGAAGGCTGAGGCTCGACCTCGTCGTGAACATACTCACGATAAACGGGCTGGTGAACAGGAAAATCAAAATCTTCGGCGGAAACCAGCTCAGGCCAAACCTGAACATCAAGGACATGGCAAGGGCATACGAGCTCCTGCTGACAGCGCCGTGGAAAAAGCTAAGGCACCAGACATTCAACGTAGGCTACCAGAACATGACAGTAACTGAGATAGCAGCGCTTGCAAAGAAGACAGTTGAAAAAGCACTGGGAGAAAAGGTAGAGCTTGAAATCGTGCCAACGAACGACAACAGGTCCTACCACATAAACTCCGACAAGATAAAAAAAGCCCTGGGCTTCACCCCAATATACACTGTCGAGGAAGCCATTGAAACCCTCGCTGATGCGTTCAGGAAAGGGCTGCTCAACGACCCGCTGAACAACCCGCTATACCACAACATAAAAAGAATGCAGGAACTAAAATTAAAGTGAAATTCAAACGTTTGAGTAAGCCAGCAGGCTCACACCCAGAACAATGCAGGCAACGCCTATCAGCTTGTATTTGTTCAT
Organism: Candidatus Woesearchaeota archaeon; assembly: GCA_016180065.1. GTDB lineage: Archaea > Nanobdellota > Nanobdellia > Woesearchaeales > UBA10216 > UBA10216. The sequence goes on from JACPBY010000005.1 coordinate 74,655, forward strand.
CTTCTCACCGAGGAACTTCACGGAAAGCAGGGAAACCCAGACATAGGCAAGCGAGTTTATCGGGTAAACAATGGACAAAGGCGCATTCTTCAGTGCCCAGAGGTAAATTGGGGTTGGTGCAGCGTAAAGAAACACGCCAATCATAAGATTTGTGTTCCTCAGCATGCTGACTGCAAGTTTAAATGGGTTAAGCGATAATGCAAATTGTGCAGAGCCCTTCTTGAAAAACAAGGCGCCAAAAGCCGCAACAACCGTAAAGGCAGCTACAACACCCAAAACAACAGTCTCCCTAACCATGCCCTGAGCCATACCCCACAAGGCTGACGCCAGCTGCTATAAAGCCGATGCCCAGCCAGTTAACCGCCAGAAGCCTCTCGCTGAAAAAGAAAAAAGCCAGCAGCGCAACCCAGACATAGCTCAGGCCGATGAACGGGTAAACAACCGAAAGCTCTGCCTTCTTCAAGGCATACATGAGCAGCACTGCCGCAACAGCATAAAAAAACAGGCCGATAATCACGGGATAATTCATAATTAAAGCGCCCAGCTCAAAGCTCAGCGAGCCAGCGCCAAGCTTGTACAAATACTGCCCTGCTGTTGAAAATACCGTGAACAGCAGAATCAGGAGCAACGCAGCGGGCTTCACCTTCGCAACACCCCAGCACTTATTTCAGGCATAAACGCATTATTTTACTGGAGCTTAAATATTTTGGGATAAATTTATATAAGACGGCAGCAGCTTCACAACAGATGCCTCTCATCATAATTATCCTGTTCTTTGCATACACATGGGGACTGGGCTTCACTCTTTTGAGGCTTGCCAGGGCAAAGGAGCATGAAAGCTTCCTGGAAAGAAACCTAATGAGGACAGGCATAGGGCTGTCTGCCTTTGTTGTCCTTGGCGTGATTCTTAACGCACTCAGAATACCACTGGATTACCGCATTTTCCTTCTTGCAGCATCAGCGCTGCCACTTTACGAACTCATATTCAGGAAAGGCTACGCCAGAATCAGCCCAGCAGCAAAGGCAGGGCTGAAGCTCAGGCAGTCAGACATAACAATACTGCTTGTTTTGCTCGTATTTGCAGCTGCGCTGTTCACGTATGCTTCAGGAGCCTTCAGATACGATTACCTTGAGGATGACGACCCGTGGGGGCACGCCTCAGCCATCAAGTATGTTTCTGTCGAAAAAACAGTATTTGACCCTGAAACTGTGGACTTCCACTACATGGACCCGTATCCGCCAGGGTATGACATGCTGCTTGGCGTGCTTGCCCAGGCTTCACAGCCGATAAGCTGGACAATCAAGTTTTTCAACGCCCTGCTTATATCATTAAGCATTATCTTCTTTTACTTTTTCGCAAAGGAATTCCTTGGCAGCAGGAACAAGGCGCTGTTCGCGGCTTTCGTGCTTGCATCAGTGCCTGCTTACATGAGCCATTTCATATGGGCGCCGGTGCTCGCAATGGCAGTCTTCCCGCAGGCAATGTATGCTTTTGAAATGATGAAGCATGACAGGAAATGGATTGCCATCGCGGGAGTCTGCTTCGCGGCAATACTCCTTGCGCACCCGACGCACGCAGTAAAGCTGACGGGGCTGGTGCTGATATACCTTGGCGTCAAGGCTGCTGCAGGCTTTACATTTGGAAGAAAACACCTTCCCGAATGGCTGCATCAGGACCTTGCCGGTTTCGGAGCGGTTGCGCTTGGCGCATTCCTGTCCCTGTTCTGGTGGGCAGCGAAATTGAAAGGCTTCCTCGGCATGGCAAAGACAAGCTTCACAGGAGGAAGCGGGGAAGCGGCGGCAGAACTCATAAAAGGCTCAGGCAACATACTCTCAAAGCTCATTGCCCTGCCAGCAAGAATCTTCAACCCGGAAGGCGGCACAGCAACAAGGGCCTACCTGCTGAGGGACTTTGCCATAGCCCAGAGCAACAACATGATAAACAACCCCATAGGCATAGGGCTTGCAGCCTTTATCCTCATGATAGCTGGCTTTGCCTCCACCGCTACAGGGATTCTAAGGAGCCTGCCAAGGAGAAGAATGCTAATCCCCGCAGCTGCGGCAGCAGCGGTAATATTGACAGTCCTGATTTCGTCAGCCACTTTTTCCTACCAACAAGAACTTTACGACACAAACAGGGAGATGCTCAGCAGCGGGGAAATGCCGGGCTGGAGATTTGCACAGCTCTGGCCAACACCGCCAAGCTATCCAAGCGTGCTTGCATTATCTTCAATTCTCAGCTCTTTGACAGTTGCATTTGCGCTCTCAATCGCTGCAATAACAATCTTCAGGCGCAAAGAACAAGACGGGCAAGACCACCGCATTACTGCAGCCATACTGCTGGGCTGGCTGCTCTTCACATTCCTGGGCATAAACAGCAGGACATTCAACCTTCCCGTAGGGCTTTTCGCGTTCAGGTTCTGGATGATTTTTGCAATCCCTGCAGCGCTGCTTGCAGCCGAAGGGCTCTTTGCGGCTTTGAACGCTGTCAAGGCATTAAGGCTCGGCCCGGCAGCAGCCACAACAGCCAAGCTGGCAATCATTGCATTAGTGGTTGCAGGAGTCCTTTTCACGTCTGCAAAGCAGAAATACGACACCAACACATCCTGCTGGCCCTCAGGGGCATTCTGGAGCGGGGAACTCGTGCTTGAGCCCAGCTCGAACTGCCCCGTGCAAAGCGAGCTGCTATCATACCAATGGCTTAAAACACTGCCAGCAACAACAAAGGTATTCACGTTCTACGGCCAGGACCAGGTCATCGGGTTTGACAGACAGATATGCAGCTGGTGCAAGCCTGAACACAGCATGAAGAAAAGGCTTGGAAACGCCACAGCAACAGAACTCCACACCTTCATGAAAGACAACAACTATGAATACGCCATACTCGGAGGAATTGAGGCAAGAAGCTTAAGCCTCAACGAAACAGTCAGGCTGATAAATGACATGGCATCATCCGGGCTGTTTACGATTGCCCATAACGGCCAGTCAGCTGTCGTTTTCAAGGCAGAATGAAACCATTCAAAAACTATGATGCCTACACGAAAGCAGCCATAGCAATCATAATAGCAGGCGCTGCCCTGAGATTCACACTGGCAGCGCTGAGCCACCCCGCGGGGGACGGCTGCTGGCACCTCTCTGTCTCGAGGTTCATCGCTGAAAACAGCAGAATCCCCTTCCTTGAACCGTTCGGCATAACAGACAGGGAGGTGTTTTCCGCCCCGCCGCTCTTCCACACCATAACCGCAGCTGTTTACAGAATAATTGGCACAGCCAGCGTTCCCGCAGCTGAGTTTGCAGTAAAACTTGTTTCACCATTGTTCGGAAGCCTGACACTGCTGATTGTTTTCCTTCTGGGCAAAAGGCTTTACAGCACAAAAACAGCATTCTGGGCGACATTCTTCATCACATTCCTTCCGCTTCACATCAACTCCAGCACCGTAGCGTTTGTAGACTCGCTCACCGCCTTTCTGGCTGCACTGACAGTTTACTTCCTTGTTTCAAGAAAAACGCTCACCGCTGCCGCATTCCTGGGCCTGGGCATAGCAGCAAAACTCACAATGATATTCATGGCTCCCATATTCCTGATGGCACTGCTTGCATTTTACAGGCACGACTTAAAAAAGTTCGCCGAAAAAGTTGCAGCTTCAGCGATAATAAGCGCAGCAATAGGGCTGCCATGGCTTCTGCGAAACTACCTGCTGCTCGGAAACCCCTTCTGGCCATTCCTGTACAAGATTCTTGGAGGCAGCATGGCGCCACAACTCGGTGAAAGCTTCTCAGCAGCCAACATCCTCTCCCTCGGAAACATAGGGCGCTTTCACCTTGAGCTGATGGGAGCGCCATTGGGAAACCTCAGCACGGCAGCCTTTGTCATGCTGCCATTTCAAAATCTGCTGATAGCTATGTGGCTCATACTTACAATTCTCTTCCTCACGCCCGCAGTGGCAGGGGTGCTTGCCAAAGGCTTAAGGAACAAATGGCTCGTTTACAGCTGGACAGCATCATTCCTGCTTGCAACAGCCATTTACACCATGAACACAGGAACTGCCTCAGCAAGAATCTTCCTTCCTGCAATTCCGGCACTGGCGCTGCTGTGGGCAGCCGGATTTGAAAAACTAAGCGGCAAGGCCGGCAGATTCGCAACCCTGCTGGTTGTGATGGCCGCAGCCTCTGCACTCGCATTTTCCGCAGTGGAAACTGCGAAGACAACAACAGGAGCGAAAGAATGGGCAAGATACAATGACGACTTCAACTGGATAAAAGACAATACGCCAGAAAACACCCTCATGGCATACAGGGGGCAGTGCCTGGGCTACAACGTGCACAGGCCATCAAACTTCAACCTGGGCAAGGCTGATTACGTTTGGGTAAACCAGGGCTTCAGGCTCGAGCCAGTAAGCATTGTTGAGCCGGAAGTGCTGCAAAGGATAGAAACTGACTTTGCAAAAGCCTACGAGAACAGCGCAACGGGAACGAAGGTATACAAACGGAAAAGTTAAGATTTCCTGAGGCTTTTTTCAATCCGGTCAATCCACTCTATAACCCGGAAGCCATTGCTGATTCCAGTAAGAGGCTCTTTGCTGCTCCTGATGCACCCGATAAAGTGCCCAACCTCATTCCTGAGAGGCTCTTTGGCAGCAACAACAGGGGCTTTGTTGCCAGGGAAAAGCCGTATTTTGGCAGTTTCCTCAACATCGTCAAAAACAGCCAAGGCCTTGTCGCCAGCAATTGTAAAGCTTCTCGTTTTCTTTGCGCCGAACCATGTGGTAACAAGCGTTGCAGCAAGGCCGCTGCTGAACCTGACTGAAGCTGCAGTAAAATCATTCATACTGCTTCCGGCAACCCCGACTATTTTCCCCGGGCTGAACAGGAACTGAATCATCGAAAGATGATGGGAAGCAGCATCCCAAAAGCTGCCAATGTCATTCCTCACCGGAAAGCAAAGATGCTCGCAGAGCACATGCCGGACAGTCCCAAAACTGCCCTTGCCCACCATGCCTTTCAAAAAGCGGGCATAGTCATTATAGACGTACTGGTGGCCAACCATAAAGGTTGAGCCAGCCTTTTTCACTGCTGCCCTGAGCTTCCTGGCTTCTTCAAGGCTCGTGACCATGGGCTTCTCAACAAGGACATTTTTACCCATTTCCAAAGCTTCGGATGCGAGCGCAAAATGCGTTGATGCAGGGGTTGCGACCACAACACAATCAATATCATGACGCTTTAGCACAGCAGAGGCATCGGTAGTCCTGATAACTGAGCCGGGAACCATGCTGCTGATTCCAGCCAGCGATTCCCTGCTCCTGCTGCAGACAGCAGCCAGCTCAACACCCTCAATATCCTGAAGAAGCCGCAGGTAGTTCCTGCCAAAATAGCCAACGCCCAACAAGCCGAAGCGCAAAGGTCTCATTTTAGTGTGCCAGCTCATTACTTATTGCCAGACTAACTGGCCTTTGTTGCATTGATAAAATTCAGCACGTCACTGGTTATTTGACCAGATGTTTTGTTTGTTATTTCAAGCACATAAACAGCCGTTGTAAGGTTTGGCGCTCTCACATAGCTTTCACCAGTTGTGATGTAATTAAGCAGCCATCTCTGGTTGCCAAACACTGCAACCCAGTCAAACCTGCCTAGCGTCTGGTTGTTGCTGAGGTTTCTCACGTAAACCTGCTGCTCTTTATATTTTGTTGCTATTGGAAGGGAGCTGTTGATTCCCAGTTCTATTGCTATATCCCCCTCTGCTTCGTTAGCACTGCTTTGCGTTCCAATCACAGTTTCAGTACCAACACTGAAAAAAGCTGCCGGCTCTTTCTGATTTAAGTAACTAAGGTTTATAAAAGCTTCTGACAGGCTTCCGGAACCTATCCAAACATTGTCTATGGCGCCATCCATGTATTCTGAACCTCCTGAAAATGCAAGATAGCCTAGGGTAGTATTCGTCATGCTGCTCAGGTCGTTAACGTACGTTGTGGAGCTTCCAATGTTAGCTCCATTAATATAATAGTTCGCAATTCCCCCATTAACATTTACGTTAACAGCGTGATGCATCCAGACGCCAGCAGTGTTATAATTGTTGCCGAGAACCTGGTTTAAGTTGCTAGCATCCCTTGTTTCCATAGAAGTCCCTGAACTTGGCTCATTCCTGTAGAAAAGCTGGAAATAGTCGTTATCTGTGCCGTCACTTGCACCAACTATCAGTTTGTGAGACCCTCCAATCGTGTCAATGTACGCCCAAGCCATTATCCAGAAAGCGTCTTTATAAAGGCTGCCTGTAATGTTTGACCAATAGCCACTGCTCCCTTCATTGAAATCAGCTGCAGCACCACCTATAATGCCTTTTCTAAACAGAGGACAATAGCCAGCAATTCGGCAGATCAGGTCATACTTTGTGGTGGAATCACTGTTCATACTACCCTGCTCTGCGAACAGATAAGTCGCGTTGGTAAATTCTCTCCAAAGTTCTGTGGCGTTCTCTTCTGTTGCCCTGTCAAGATTTGAAGAGTTACCATAAACCATCTGAATTGTCCCAATGCTCAGGTTTGGCATGCTCACCCATGCTATAAGGCGGGCATGCGTTGAGTTGTAGCTTGAGTTGTAAAACTCTATTTCGTGCGGCAGCTTCTCGCTTCCGTCCCAACTGGATGTGTTTGTGAAGTAGATGTCTCCACCATTAGTCAAAGCATCATTCCTTAAGTCAGAATCAGTGATGTTAACCAGCATCCTAAAGCCTGTAAGATTATGATTTATCCTTGATAAGTTAAGCGTCAAGTTCTTATAATATTTAAAGTTGCTGCTGTCAACGGCGGGGTCTACCTCGACTCTGATTGCAGAGTCCCAGCTTTGGTCTTGCTGCTTCACCACAACGCCGTACTTTACCCTTCCTTTAATGTTTGTTTTCGGCACCAGTTTTACAGTTTCCCCGTTTGTAAAGCTTGCTGTGTAGTAGTTAAGACCGTTAAAAACTTCAACAGCTGGGCTGGCATCCTGCCACAACAGCTTAGTCCTAGGTTTCGCAGCTTGTGCGCAGACTGTTTCGTTTCTTACAAACGGCACTTGAACGCTACAGTCCTCGTTTATTACTTCTGTGTCATTTTCCAATACGGTTTTTGTGGTGCCGCATTTTGTCCTAGCAACTTCTTTCAGCTCACATTCCTCATAAATTTCTGTGATGTTGGCTTGTCTTAAGAGCTTAAATGTTTTAACCCAACCGTTGTTGCCCTCAAACCACACGCCAATAGTTAAGTCTTGGCCCACCGCTGTTTCGTTGCTGTAATCTACTGCCACTTCTCTGCCGCTCCTAACAACAGAAGGCGTTACGCTGGCAGTCCCAAATCCTATCTTTCTCCAGACGCTGCTTTCTCCGCTTATCACTTCGCCAGCCGGCTGCAGGAATCTCGCCTGCTCTGGCAATTCCTGCAATGGCGGAGCTCGCACTTCCAAACTGCCGAATAAGAGAACTGCCGCTAACGTGAGGAGCAGGAGAGAAAGAATGGCCAAGCTTCTGCTATTTTTTCTTCGCGTGTCTGATACAGCTGTAACTAATTCTGTTATTTTTTCCATTCTAAACTCACCTCTTGCGCCAATATTTTTTTCATGTAACCGTAACATTCAAAGCCTCCACATCATTCCATGAGCTGTTAACAGCACTGAAATTAGCAGTGAAATCACCAGTTGCTGTGTAGTTATAAGCCACAAAAACAAGGGCAGTCTCTTGCGGTTGTAATGTGATTGGGCTACTGCTGCTTACTACCCCGTTGCCGGTGTCAAGGCTCCAGCTCACGTTTGTCATATTAACAGCCATGTAATTCCGGACATAAGCCTCAAAAGTCCTCAAAGAGCCGCTGCTGTTAAGCACAGAAAAATTGCTCACGCCAAGATACTCAACTTCGACAGGAATGCTGGAAGAAGCTGTAAAGCCGCTGCCCTGCGCTGTAGCTGTGACAGAGTAATCACCCTGTGCTGCGTAGTTGTGCTGAACATATACAAGCAAGGATTTGCTGGAGTTGAGGTTGGCGTTTTGAACGCTGCTCGCTGTGTTTCCGTCTCCAAAGTTAATGGTCCAATTAACACTAACGTTGTTATCACCGCTGTTATTAACGGCAAACTCAAACACCTTTCCCGACAAATTGGAATAAAGAATCTTTAAATTAGTAACAGAAAGATCTCCAGCAGCACTAACCGACAAAGTTTTAGTGGCTGTCACGCCATCAGCAACAGCAGTAGCATTAGCAGTAACCGTATAATTCCCTTCGCTGCTGTAATTATGATAAACATAAACAAATCCTAATTCACCAACTGCCAGAGCAGCATTATGAATGCTATTTATGACGGTGCCATCACCCATGCTAAATTCCCAAGTTACATTGCTAACGACAGAACTGCCATTATTTTCAATAATTAACTCAAAAACTTTGAACACGCCGTTAGAGTAAACCTGCGACAAGCTCAATATTCTTAAAGAAACAACGGTTGGTGATGGAAACACATAGTACAACTCTAGTCTGGAAACATTCAACAAGCCAGCTGCTCCAGAGTAGAAAGTTAAGTTTATGTTGCAGTATCCTTCTATATCCGCAGTACAGTTGGCCAATGCGTTCATAAGCTGACTATCAAAGTTAATTGCCCACTCTGAGCCGCTATAATAGTTTGGAGCCGACCACACAGAAGTGCCGTTAACGTATAAAGCCGGCTCGCTTACAGTACCGGTTATTGTCACATTGTTTGAGCTTTGAGCCTTAGTGCCGTTAGCGAGTCCGTCACTTGGCATTACTTTGCAGAACCAAACATCAGCAGGAGTCAGGTTCCCATTAAGAAGTGTTTGTGAGTCCATACTTTGATTGGTGCCGTTCCTCCACCACTCATAAAAAGAATTAAGTTCGGTAAAGTTTTCTGGGTCTGAGTATGTATAATTACAAAATAGATTGTCTCCCGCATCTGGATTTTCAGGTAAGACGATAACGTTTGCAACAGTGGGGGCTTCGTTTGACCTGTAGCAGCTTTGGTCGCTGTGCTGTGGTGTTAAATTTGCTTGGAAAACATAAAGATAAGTATCTTGAAGTTTATTAGCGCCAACATTTGAGTTTCCACAGCCTACATTGTTATACAAATTATCGTTGTTGCTGGAAGTATCATCATAAGAAGGAGTATAATCTACAACATAACCTTGATAAGCGTATGCGAAAGTTTTGTGGTTATAGCAGTTTACACTGCAGTCCACACTTATCTGCCCAATTTGGTTGCACGCTACTGAATTAGGGGCGCATAAGATGCGGCCATTTGCGGAGATATCACTTTCATATTGCCCATCACTATCCGCCTGGGAATGGGCTCTTGAACCTCGCGACAAGTAATCCATAGAAGTGTATGCAACATCTCCCAAATAACCTGTCAAATTCTCAAACCATGCATACTGCATGTTCTTTGCATTGTCAAAAAAGCCGCCGATAGCTTCGCTGTCACAATCCGACTGGCCTGAAGGCGGGTCTGCAACATCCATCATCACAGTGCTTCCTGCGCCGTCATAAGTGAAGTTATAGCAGTAATTGGCGTTGCTTGCATTGTAACTTGACGTTGAACACTCGTTTTCTGCAGTATCATAAGAAATCCAGCCGCAGGAGTCTGAAAACACCTGAGTCCAGTTATTGCTGCAAACGTTAATGGTGCAATCCCTTGTGCACTTATTGCCCAAACAGCTTATGCCGTTGTCAGTGTAGCCGCTTGGGCACGAGGAAGGCGTGCAGTCAACATATGCTGCAACGTTCGCAGCTATTGCTGCAATGAGCATAATCAACGTGCACATTCCCAATAACGCTTTTAACCTCATGAGCCTCTTCCCTCTAACTTAATTCGTGAATATACTATCGTCGCGTTCTTTGGCAACCTGACACTGATAGTTTCATTGGCAGCTGAGGTGTAATTAAGCAGCTTACTGGTAGTGCCATCAGAAAAATTTCCAGCAAAATGGGCAGTTTGGTTAAAGACAAAAACATCCACAAAAGTGAAGTCAGTAAGGCTGCCATCAGAAACTTCAACCATGATTGAATAATTTCCAGTATCATTAACGGTAGTTTGCCATTTCCCTGAACTGTTAAAAGGCGAGCTGAAGCTGAATGTCAAAGCAGCGCCATCAGGATCTGAAGCAACAACTTCGCCACTTATGTTTAAGTCAATCATTTCCCCTGCCCTTGCAGTTCTATTGCTGATGTTGCCAAGCTGTGGTGGCCGGTTAAAGCTGCTGGCAACAGCCAGTATGCCGTAAGGTGAACCTTCCCTTTTCAAAGCAATCTCTGCCTTGCCGTCGCCATCAATATCTGCTATGGCTAAAGCGCTGTCAATGAATGCGTTGAACGTATAAGTGAAATTTTTGCCACCGCTACTGTTAACTATATGTACTTTCGAGCCGTTATTCTCGCCAAATATGATGTCATATTTCCCATCGCTGTTCATATCAGCGATGTCAGGGGCTACAAAGGCAGTCTTTAACGTTCCAGAGTCATCATAGCTCCACTGCTGCGAGCCAGTTGAGGCATCATAGGCAATAATTTTCCCATCTTCAGTTTGCGTGTTCAATCTACCACTAATAACTATTTCATAATTAGAGTCAGAATCAAGATTGGCAATTGTTGGAGTCACCCTTGAATAAACGCTTAAACTGATTGGGCTAGGACTTTCATCAGCGCAGGTCTGGGCATTCTTGATGTAAAGGCGGTTATAGCACGTTTTAGAAGTGGAACAATATTGAGTTGTTGTTGTATAAATCAGTTCATATTGATTATCACGATCAACGTCATATACAACAACCGAACCATCAATCAACCCATCACCGGTGCTACATTTCTGCGTCAACTTATTTGGTGTAGAAGTGTTATAGTCGTAAACAAAAACTCCGTAAAATGACGGCACTATTATTTCGGGATTGTCATCGCTGTCGATGTTGGCAATAGACACGGATGCGAATGCCCCGCCGTTTCCGAAAGTAGCATTTCCTTCTTTAACTCCTGTTGCGCCATCAATAACATAAACTTCTCCTGGCCAGTCGTAAGCGGAACGGCTTCCCCAATCAGCGGTGATTACTTCAGGATTGCCATCCAAATCAATGTCAGCAACGGCTGTTCCTCCACCATAATCAATTATAGTCGCTCCTCCGATTTGCGTATATTTGTCGTTAAACTTGTAGCGCCATTTCTCGCTGATGGAATTGCCGCTGCTGGCAACATCGTAAGCTATCAACGTACCATTTCTTAACCCGACTAGAACTTCTTTTTGGTTGTCAGAGTCTATGTTTGCCAACGTGGGCGGAAGCAGTGGGTAGCTTGTTGGGATGCTCAGGTGCCACCTCTGATTCGTATTCATCCACCATCTGTTCAAAATCCTGTCGCGCCTCTCAACACAGTAACAACATCCTGATGCTCGTTGTTATCCAAATCAGAGACGCTGGGTCTGATGACAATATCACTGGTGACACTATCCTTTAGCGCAACATTACTGGCATCAATATCGGCTGCCTTGTTTACGTCACCTTTCAGCAAAGTAAAACCGGTACGCCTGTAATCATGGTGGTCAGTAGGCCAATCTAAATGCCTGACATTTAAAACTGGCAGGTATTCCAATGCAGCTTTTACATCTACTCTATAAAATGTTCTTCTATTTAAAAAGAATAAGAACGAGTCATGTATCGATTTGCCAGAAGCATTCAAAGCTTCTTGGATTTGTCCAGGTTTTAATGTTCCGTTATAAGCATCTTGCAGTAAAGCTACTGCTCCGGCAACGTGTGGAGTTGCGAAACTAGTTCCTTGAGAAATAGCGTGCTGCGAATCTATACATATAGGGGAACCAAAACTTGCACTGCTTGCTCTTGCAGCGCAAATATTCTCTCCTGGGGCTACAACATCTAAATTTGCATTTCTATTGCTGAATGCGGACATTTTATCATCGTCATTACTGGCACCTACTGATATTGAACCATTAACGCATGCAGGATAGCTTATTTGAGTTTTAGAACCATCATTTCCTGATGCTATTGTGATAGCTATTCCTACATCGTAAGCGCTTCTTATTGCTATACTTAAATCATTAGTAGAAAAGCAATTATCAGTAGTGCTGGCTGCTCCAAGAGACGAACTTATAGTTATAACAGATGTATTAAACTTTGTTCTATTGTTATAGCACCACTCTACACTCATTTGAGTTGCGTCTTCATCTGGTGTAGAATTTCCGTTTTTTAGTATAATTAGCTTTGATTGAGGAGCTACTCCATTTATTAATGAATTGTTTGAACCAACTATGCTGGCCACAAAAGTTCCATGACCCACAGTATCATCTGGTATTGCTTGGTTTGATTGCAATCACTGAAATCAGGATGCGAAAAATCTATGCCGGAATCGATTATGCATACAGATTGTGTACTCCCCGTAATATTAACACCATCTTTTTGTAATTTCCATACGTCATCGGCATTTATTAGAGGAACAGTTGACTCCAAGATATACTCTCCTTTCCTACTTAAATGGATATTATTGACATTCGGATCAATTTTCAACTTTTCTAATCCGCTTTTAGTTATATAGCCGGAAAATCCCGGACTTAAAGTGTAGATATTTTTAGTTTTAAAATCCTTTAATGATAAAGTAGATAATACTTCATCTTGTTTTTGCTTATAGATCTGTTTTTTAGTCTTAATTTCTTTAACTTCTTTATCTGTCAAATTGGGTTCCTTTAAGGATACTATAACCAATACTTCAGACTTTTCTTCTAATTCATCTAATATCTTTTTATCTATCTTGGTTTCTGGTTTCTCTATTAGTCCTCTTGTATTAGATGCTAATACTAAAAGTACAACCAACAAAATTCCGAAATAGACTAAAGTCGATTTTTTCATTTTTTTATACACGCGTTATTTATACATTTGCAATCTTTTGTTGGTTTAGGTGAAATATACGTATAACATGATGGGTTTTGGGTACAATTTAATATCGATCCTTCTCTAACGCAATCCCATTCGGCACCTTCGTTTTCAGGACAACAATTAATGCTCATCCAAGAACAATCTGTGTCCACTTCACAATACTTTTCAGGGATAGTTTGCTGCTTGACTACTGGTTTTTGATAATTTGTTAAAATAATAACTGCCAAGATTAATGCGATAAAGATCAAAAGTCTGTTGTTCATAGAGCATCGCCTCCAGTCTTAGTTATGAACAGGGAGGCAAAAGCCCCTCCATTGCCAAACGTAGCGTTCCCTTCCTTAGCACCAGTTGCTCCATCTATAACGTAAACTTCTCCTGGCCAGTCATAAGCAGTCCTTGTCCCGAAATCTGCGGTAATGACTTCGTTATTGCCGTCCAGATCGATATCTGTTACGGCAGTTCCTCCACCAAAGTCAATTATGGTTGTTCCGCCTACTGCAGTGTATTTCCCGCTGAACTTGTAACGCCATTTTTCAGTTGCTGAATCTCCACTTCCGGAAATGTCATAGGCTATTAGCGTTCCGTTTCTCAACCCAACCAGAACCTCTTTTTGAGAATCAGAATCAATATTTGCCAGTGTGGGCGGAAGCAGTGGGTAGCTTGTTGGGATGCTCAGGTGCCACCTCTGATTCGTATTCATCCACCATCTGTTCAAAATCCTGTCGCGCCTCTCAACAGGATGGATGACAGTAACAACATCCTGATGCCCATTGTTATCAAGGTCTGACACGGAAGGGCGAATAACAATATCGCTAATGACACTATCCTTCAGAGCAATATTGCTGGCATCTATATCAGATGCTTTGTTCACGTCACCTTTCAACAAAGTGAAGCCTGTCCTACGATAATCATGATGGTCAGTAGGCCACTCGGTATGCACCGCGCGTTTCATTTAGTAATCACCGCCAAATTCACAATATCGTAAGCTTCATAATAGACGTTGCAGAATCTTCTTCCATCACAGTAGTCAAATTGAATGCTGGTTATTTCTATTGTAGAATTGTCGTCAAGGTCAAATTTTGAAGGCATTACTGCATTTTCGTCGCTAATCGCAGAAAGAGCACCTGTAATGACGCCATTTATCCTAAAAGCGCATGTTTTTGCGTTATGATTGCAAAGAATAAGGTGTATTACGTAACGGTCATAACCCATTTCAAATCCTTGAATAGTGTCTTCTTTAGCGCCTACGACCAGTCTTGTTTTCACTGTTGAATTTTTTGATATTTTCTCATATTGGATATCTGAGAAGTTTTTGTAAGTTTTCAAGTAATCTGTCATGTAAGGCGTTTCTATTGAGATGTTATTTACTTTTCTGGCCAATTGAGGGGTTCTATTACTCATAACAGGCGAGTCGGATACCATAACTAGGGCTTGCTCACTTATTTGATTCGCCAAGGGAGTTATGTTTTGCGGCAAGATACTGCTAGCAGGTAACACGTCTGGTGGCGTCGGTAGCGAAGTGTCGCCTGTTTGATTTTGCGTGTAATTATCAGGCAGAGTTTGATAAGCGGAAGTTTCATTTCGGGTTGCATTAATTCCAACAGAGTCGGAAATATCAGGATTTTGTAACGTATCATTGAAACTTGCGGCACTAATCGCTCCGGCAAACGCTATCAGAATTGCAAAAATAAGAAGCGCTCTGCCATTCCCTCTTTTATTAACCGTACAAACCACCCCTTTAAATAAGGCTGCTTTGAACAGCCAAACCCCAACTTCAGGCTGCCTGAAAGCTTAAGCTATTTAAATTTTTCGCGTAGCATCCGAAAATTTTCCGACGAGAATCAACAGCCCTAGCCCGAACTGTCCCTCAGCCAGGCGAATGCCCTCTTCAAGCCTTCCTTGAGGCTTACTTTTGCCTCGTAGCCAAGCTCCTTCCTTATCTTTGACAGGTCAGGGCACCTCCTCCTGGGCTCATCCTTCGGATAGGTGTCGGGGTAAGCAATAAGCTTCACGCCTGCCTTGCCATTAAAAACTTCCGAGTTTATTGTTTCGGCAAGGGCAAGCATGTTTATCTCCTCAGAGCTGTTGCCGACATTATAAACCTCGCCTGGCCTGCCGAGAAGAAGCACCTTGAAAAAAGCTGTGATGGAATCAGTAATATAGCAAAACGTCCTTGTCTGGTTGCCTTTGTCATGGACAGGCAGCTCCCTGCCGGCAAGCCCCTGGCTCAGGAACATCGGAATGACGCGGTAGTCAGTGCTCTTCATTCCGGGGCCATACACGTTAAAAGGCCTGACAATCTTTACAGGCACCTTGTGAACAGAAAAGTAGGCAACGCACATGGTCTCGCCAATCCTCTTTGACTCGTCATAGCAGGACCTCTCGCCGATTGACGAGACATTGCCCTTGTAAGCTTCCGGAGTGGGAATAAAGTTGGGGTCAGGGTCGCCGTAAATCTCGCTTGAGCTGAAATAAAGAACGGCCTTCACATTTTTCTGCCTTGCCAGCTCCAGGCAGTTCTTAACGCCAAAAATTGTCCCCTCTATTGTTTCAATCGGGAACTTCTTGTAATAGATGGGCGAGGCAACGCCTGCAGCGCTGATTATGTAGTCAACAGGCTCGTCAATCTTTATTGGGAATGTCACATCATGCCTGATAAAGCTAATGTGCTCGCTGGCAATCTCCTTGATCAGGCTGTTCCTTGAGTCCTGGCCAGTAATGTGAATGTCAAGCGATATTACCCTGCACGGCTTTGCAAGGAACTTTTTGTTGAGAAGGTCAATCACTGCCACAATGTAGCTCCCGATAAAGCCGGAGCCGCCTGTAATCATGACTGTCTTGCCCTCAAGGAGCTTTGCATCCTCCTTTATTGACTCAGCAATGCTGCCGAGGTCCTCCTCAACAGTGCTGTTCACAACCTGTGGGACAGGCACAGGGATTATGAAATTCGTGAACCCGCCGCACTTCTTCATGATAGGCTCTGCAAAGTTCCACGCCAGGATAAGGATGTAGTCAGGCCTCCTCTTGCCAAGCTCGCCAAAGCCCACCACGGGAATATGAGTGCCCGGGGTATACAAACCCTGCTTCCACGGGCTGTCATCAACAATGTAATCAAGGATATCAGGGCCAATCCCAAAATAATTCAGGAGCGTATTTCCCTTTGCAGGCGCCCCATAGCCAACAATACCCTTCCCCATTAACTTCAAGCCATCCAGCAGCTCTTTTAGCCTTGCCTTGTTCTGCCCAATCTTTTTAGCGAACTCAACATACGTTTTTGCGTCCGAGAGGCGCATTGCATCCTCCATGGCGGTGAATCTTCCTACTGAGGGCTCAACCTTGTGCGGGCCATTTGCCTTCTGGGCAAAAACCCTCAATGAACCGCCATGGGTGTCTGTCTCGCCAACATCAAACATTTCCATGCCCAGCCTTTGAAGGAGCCTTGCCATGGTTTTGGCCGTGAAGTATGAGAGGTGCTCGTGGTATATTGTGTCAAACAGGTTTTTCGCGAGCAGCTCATACAGGTAATAGACTTCAATGACAAAAACGCCGTCATCAGAAAGAAGCTCCTTCACTCCGCTGACAAAGCTGTCAAGGTCATCAACGTGGGAGAAAACGCTGGTTGCGGTGATTACCTTTGCCCTACCCCTTTCCTTTGCAAGGCCCTTTGCAGCTGTTGCATTGAAAAAAATCGGCAAAGTCTCAATGCCGCTTGCAGTTGCCATGGCAGCTATCTTCTCTGCAGGGTCAATGCCCAGAACCTTCATCCCTGCTTCCTTGAAAGGCCGCAGCAGGATGCCGTCGTTGCTGCCGACGTCAACTACAAGGGAACCATGCTGCAGGCTGAAGCGCTTGATAATCAGCGATGAAAGGTCCTTGAAATGCTGTACGAAAACAGGAGAGGTTGAGGAAACATAAACATAATCCCTGAAAAGCAGCTCAGGAGAAACAACGTTAGCCAACTGCACAAAGCCGCAGCCGTTGCAGAAGGAAAGCTCAAGGGGGAAAAACTGCTCAGCATCCTTCGGGCTCTTAAGGAATGCGTTTGCCGGAGGGGTTGAGCCCAGCGACAGCACCTTCTGAAGGCTTTTGCCAGCGCACACCCTGCAGGACAACTTTTCCCCTGCACTGTTTGCCACCCCTGAAGCCGTGCCCATTAAATTACATTCACCCGGACAGTGTCCTCTTCGTAAGCCTGCTGGCTCCTTGACTCTGTAGCCAAAGCCAGGAAAACAGAATCCTCAAGAAACACCATTGCGTGAGCCGCCATTGGCGCACTGTACACCATGTCCCCTGCCATGAGAACGGCTGTTTCCTTCCTGCCGGAAAGCTCACCATTGCTGCCGACAGGCTGCTCAGCGTATTCCATGCTGCCGGAAAGCAGGTAAGCGTAATGGGAGTCTTTCTTGTGGTAATGATTAGCCCTCACAGCACCCTTCTTGCTGGCTATGAGCAGCACGCTCCTTATCACAGTCCTGCCATCATCAAGCAGCTTTGCAATTGTGCCCCGTTCATCAATGAATTCCGGCTTTATGCCCCTAGATATAATCATCCCTTATCCTCCCCTTTAACTTTCACTTACAAGGCTGGCAGAAAAGCAGGGCGTATTTAAAGTTTTAGTCAAAAAACCTGTGCCGCAGCAGATACCACAGGCTTATGAAACCGACCCTCATGCCAATCTTCTTGCCGGCCTTGTAATCCCTGTGCCTGAAATGGATGGGAACTTCAACATAAACCCTGCCTTTCTTCTTCAGCTTAATCATCATCTCAAGGTCAAAAACAAACCCGTCAGCCTTGATGACAATCCCTTTGAGATCGGCAAGCCGCATCAGCTTGTAGCAGGGATAAACATCTGTAAGATTATGGCGGTAAAGGATGTTCCACACCCACTTGATAATCATGTTGCCAACGTAGTTCATGAACAAAACATTCCTTTTCCTGCCGAAAAGATACTGCCTCCTGCCAAGAAAGCGGGAGCCAATAACAATATCAGCCAGGCCAGAGTCAAGGATTGGAAGCATGTATTTGAAGTCGGCAGGCTCATACTCAAGGTCAGCGTCATGAAAAACAACATAGTCACCAGTTGCCTGCCTGATGCCCTCCTTCAGGGCAGCACCTTTCCCCCTGTTCGGCTTGAGAAGGATTTTCTTAATGCCAGCCATCCCGTTAATCAGCTCTGATGAGCCGTCAGTCGAGCCGTCATCAACAACGATAACCTCCTTGCCATAGCTGCCTATATCAACGCCCTTTGTGTGCTCAACAGCCTCAACAACCGTGCTCTTCTCGTTATAGACCGGCATAATGATTGACAAGGCTTTTCGCGATTCTGCCATCAAAAACCAGCCACGGAATGATATTTATAAAGTTTACTCGGGCAGGGAACGAAGCATTAAGTTTAAATAAAGCCAAAGGCTCTCAGGACATGATGAGAAAGCTTGCCCTGGCAGCTGCCTTGCTGTGGATGACAGCGGTCTTTCTGGCTTATTACTGGCTTAGGATCTCAGAGATAACAGCCTATTACCTGAGGTGATACTGCCACCCATGCCACCCATGCTAATCCTTGCAGCAAGCCTTTTGATGCTTGTAATCTTCCTCACAGTCACGTTTGCCATTGGAAGAAGGATACTGGCACTTTTCAAGGCAGACCTGAGCAGCCTTGAAGACTTCATCATAAGCACAGCCATAGGCGCAGCAGCCCTGATAAACATCACTATCCTGCTCGGCACCCTCAAAATACTGCACAAGGAAGCCTATCTAATTATAGCAGCCGCTGTTGCTCTGCTTTTCCTCAAAGAGGTAAAAAGGCTACTCTCATTACTAAGGCTTCTTGCAGGATACCTGAGGCAAACGCTAAAGCCCGGCCTGGCAGGAATCCTTCTCGCAGCATACCTGCTTTTCGCGCTAATCAACATAGCGCCAACGCTTACGCCAGTATACGAGTTTGACTCAATGGTTTACCACCTCGCCTTTGCGAAGGAATATGCGGGCAGCCATTCACTGGTTTACCAGCCAAGCCAGGTTTATGCAACAATCCCCCAGGGCATGACCATGCTCTACACAATCTCAGAGCTTTTCTCAACGCCAAACCTTTCCCCGCTGATAGCATATTCATTTGGATTGCTTGCAAGCCTTGCGATATACACCCTGGTGAGGAAGCGCCACTCAGAAATCTCAGCGCTTGCAGGAAGCCTGCTCTTCTTCACCGCGCCGGCAGTTATTGAGCGCCTGCCGCAAACCATGGTTGACACCAGCATGACATACTTCTTCCTGGCAGCGGTCATAGTCCTGTTCAAATACGCTTCAGAGGAAAATGAAAACCGGAGAACCCTGCTGACAGCCCTAATCTCAATACTCATTGGAACAGCAATCTCGGTAAAGCTAACTGGTGTTTTCGCTGCCGGCGCATTCCTTGCGGGAATGCCGCTTTCAAGGCTGCTATACAAAAGCGGGCTCAACGCAAAACAGCTTGCAAAAGAAATGGCTATCTTCGCATTTATTGCCTTAATTCTCTTAAGCCCGTGGCTTTTGCGCGGCTACATCTACACAGGCAACCCCGTTTACCCGCTGGCATACAACCTGTTTGGAGGCAAATACCTTGACCCATCCATGAACCAGGCATACGGCACATACCACGAATCCGTAGGCATGGCCAGGAACATCCCAAATTCGCTGCTCGTCCTGTGGAACATAACATTCAAGAGCGGGGCACTTGGCGCGGTAATAGGCCTTACGCCTTTCTTCATCATGCTGCTGCCACTGATGGCTTTATTTTACAGGCACGCAAAAGACCTGAAAAAGTGGGCTCTGATGACGCTCATGGGAATGGCTGCCCTCACAAGCATGTTTGTGGCGCAGCCTGTCCTGAGGTACATGTTCCCAGGCATAGCACTGCTGAGCGCTTCCACAGCAATGACAATTGAAGCCCTGCCAAGGCACAGGCTGCTTAAGGCTGCTGTGATGGCCATGCTCCTGGCATCACTTGCATTCAACGCAGCAATATGGTACGGAATAAACGCAAAGAGCATCCATTACTTTGCTGCAGGGGAAAGCGAAAGCGGCTACTACAGCAAGCTCAAGGACTACAACGCCTATGACGCTGCTGCGTGGATAAACGCAAACACGGGACAAGACTCAACAGTGCTCCTGTTCAACGAGCCAAGAGGGTATTTCCTCAACAGGAAACACATAGTAAGCTCGCCATACCAAAATTACATTGACTACAGGAGCATGAGCACAAGCACGGAACTGCTGGCAAGGCTCAAGGAGCTGAACATCAGCCACATACTCGTAAATGGCGAGCTGTTCAACACATACGAGAAAACCATCAGCGGAAGCAAAACTGTCGGGCTGATGCACAACCTCACAGCACCATTAACACCGGTTTACCAGAGAGGCGGGATAGCAGTGTACGGGATATGAGGCAAAAAGATTTTTAAACACGGCAGCCGCCCCCAAAAAAAGTGATGGAAAGCACACCTGACAGCAAGGTTCTTCTTGAACTTTACAGCACTATGCTCCTAATCAGAAGAACAGAAGAGAAGATTGCCGAGCGCTATTCTGAGCAGGAAATGAGGTGCCCGACACACCTGTGCACAGGGCAGGAAGCTGTCCCTGCAGGCGTGTGCCTGAACCTCACAAAAGAAGACAATGTGCTTTCAAACCACAGGGCGCACGGGCACTACATTGCCAAGGGCGGGAACATCAATGCAATGATTGCAGAGATATACGGGAAGGAAACTGGCTGCTCAAGAGGCAGGGGAGGCTCAATGCACCTGACAGACCTCTCAGTGAACTTTGTTGCATCAACAGCTATTGTAGGGGGCACAATACCACTGGCTGTTGGAACAGCGCTTGCCTCAAGGATGCAAAACAAAAAAGATGTTGCTGTTGCGTTTTTCGGCGACTCAGCAGTTGAAGGAGGGGTTTTCCACGAAGCCCTCAACTTCGCAGCCCTGCACAAGCTGCCTGTGCTGTTCGTATGCGAAAACAACCTGTACGCAAGCCAGACTCACATCAGGGAAAGGCAGCCTGAGCGCGAAATCACACAGCTTGCAAAAAGCCAGGGCATAGCAGCCTTCAAAGAGGACGGAAACGACGCCGTTGCAGTGTACACCACAGCAAAAAAGGCGGTTGAGCATGCGCGGTCAGGGAACGGGCCCGTGTTCCTTGAGTTCCCGACCTACAGGTGGCTTGAGCACGTAGGCCCAAACGACGACTCAAAGCTCGGCTACCGGAGCGAGAAGGAAATACAGGAATGGAAGGCAAGAGACCCATTGGAAAGGCTGAAGAAAACCCTGCTTGAAAATTCGCTTGCGACAGAAAAGAATCTCAAAAGCATTGACGACGAAGCCAAGCAAAAAGTGGACGAGGCGTTCAGGTTTGCAAAGGGAAGCCCCTTCCCAAAAAAAGAAACGCTGCACGACTACCTTTACTGCAACACAAGGCATAACATAAACCAATACCCTGTCTCAGCATCCCCTGGCAAAGAAAGGAAGATAAGCTATGCTGAAGCAGTGAGAGAAGCAACAGGCCAGGCAATGGAAAAAGACAGCTCGGTGTTCGTAATAGGCGAGGGGGTTCCTGACCCGAAGCATGTCTTCGGCACAACCACAGGGCTCAGGGAAAAGCACGGCAGGAACAGGGTGCTGGACATGCCAGTATCAGAAAACGGCCTTACAGGGGTATGCATAGGAGC
The DNA here is from genome assembly GCA_016180065.1 of Candidatus Woesearchaeota archaeon. Lineage (GTDB taxonomy): Archaea > Nanobdellota > Nanobdellia > Woesearchaeales > UBA10216 > UBA10216. The sequence continues at coordinate 96,248 of JACPBY010000005.1, forward strand.
TGCGCTGAAAGGCATGAAGCCCTTAATGGTGCACCAGCGCATGGACTTCCTTCTTCTCGCGCTTGACCAGCTCGTCAACAATGCAGCAAAATGGCACTACATGTTCGGAGGGCATGCAAGTGTTCCGATAGTCATAAGGGCGATAGTAGGCCAGGGCTGGGGCCAGGGAGCCCAGCACTCGCAAAGCCTGCACAGCGTTTTATCGCACATCCCCGGGCTGAAGGTTGTCATGCCAAGCAACGCCTATGACGCAAAAGGGCTGCTTATGGCCAGCATAGAAGACAACAATCCCGTGGTGTTCATAGAGCACAGGTGGCTCCACAACATAACGGGCTATGTGCCTGAAGAGCCTTACGCCCTGGAACTTGGAAAGGCAAAAGCCATCAGGCAAGGCAATGACCTCACCATAGTGGCAGCGTCATACATGACTGTCGAGGCAGTAAAAGCTGCAAGCGCGCTTGAAGGAAAGGCAAGCATAGAAATAATAGACCTCAGGACTGTAAAGCCCCTGGACTTTGAAACAATAAAGCACAGCGTGGAAAAAACCGGAAGGCTCCTGGTGGTTGACTCAGGGCATTACTCAGGAGGGCTGGCAGGAGACATAATAGCCCGGGTCATGGAGCAGTCATTCAATGCTTTAAAGGCCGCACCAAGGAGGATAACGCTTCCCGACCTGCCGACTCCTACCTCTCCTGAGCTCAGCAGGCACTACTACCCATCAAGGCTTGACATAATAAAAGATATTGGCGAGCTTGCCGGGCTGCCCGCAAAGGAAATAAGAGCAATAATTGAATCTGAAAGGCAAAAAATGCCGGAAAAGCCTGACGTGCCTGACCCGGGCTTCAAAGGGCCCTTTTAAAATTCCGCCATAAGCGGAATTTTAGGGTTTCAACGACTGAACGACGAACGAACTATGCGAATGAAAAAAACATCTGTGTCAATAATCGTGGCAGCCTATAATGAGGAAAAAAATCTTGGTGAAGCAGTCACAACGATAGATGACACGCTAAAAAGCGCAGTTACAGACTATGAGCTTATCATAATCGATGACTGCAGCAAAGACAGGACAGGCGCCATAGCTGAGGAATTCGCCCAAAAAAACCCGCGAATAAGGGCTGCCCACTTCAAAAAAAACAGGGGGCTTGGAGCAGTTTATGAAGAAGGCTTAAGGCTTGCAACAAAGGAATACGTGATGCTGCTGCCTGGCGACAATGGCATACACCAGACTTCAATCGCGCAGATGCTTGAAAAGGCAGGAGATGCTGATATCGTAATGTCCTACACCCAGAACCAGAAGGACCGGCCCATCATGAGAAGGCTGGTTTCCAGACTTTTCACAACCGCGCTAAATGCCCTTTTCGGGCTGAACCTCAGGTATTATAACGGCATGGTACTCTACAAGCTCAGCCTCGCCAGGCAGGCCAAAATTACAACAAGCAGCTTCGCATTCCAGGCAGAGATACTGGTCCATCTCCTTAGAAAAAACAGCTCATACATCGAAGTGCCCATGATAGCGCTTCAGGAAAACGAGGGGCCAACAACAAACATCTTCAGAATAAAAAACATGATTGGGGTATGCGCAACAATGGCAAAGCTGTTTTTCAGGACACATTTCAGCCAGAGGTGAACTAAATGGGGAGAATCAGAAAAGTCTTGCTAACGCAGCCGAATTACGCATGGTTTGGCGGAAGGGCGTGGAAGATTATTCCTTACGCACTGGGCATATTAAACGCCTGCCTCAAAAAGAATTACGAAACAGACCTGCTTGACCCGGTGTACGACAACCTCAGCGAGGAAGAAGTCATACAGCGGCTTGCGAGCTTCAAGCCTGACGCGGTTTGCATCGGCACCATCTCCACAGAATCTGTCAGGCAGGTCAGGCGAATGACCGAACTGATAAAAACCAGCCTCCCTGGCTGCGTTGTGATCATGGGCGGTGTGCTTCCGACCACAGTGCTGCACATAGCAATGAAGGACCTGAATGTTGATTACTGGCTAATAGGGGAAGGCGAGTTCAGGTTCCCAAAGCTGCTGGACGAGCTTAACAAGGACAAGCCAGACCTGCCATCCCTGGACGGCCTGGCGTACTATGAAAACGGAGTGCCCCACATAGCACAGCCAAACGGCTTCATAACCGACATGGACAGCATACCTTTCCCTGACTACGGAAACCTTGACTTCATCGGCTACGGCAGCAAGCCACTCAAATACGCCCTGCAACTCGTCCCAAGGAAGCTGCCGTATGCAATTTCCAGCACGTCAAGGGGATGCGTTTTCAACTGCACCTTCTGCGCCTCTTCAGGCATGAGCGGCAAGAAAGTGCGGATGAGGAGCGCGGAGAACGTGCTAAGGGAGATTGACGAACTATACGAAAAAGGCATCAGGGAAATAATTTTCCTGGACGACCTCTTCCTCTTCAGCCGCGACCGCGCAGTCGGGATTATGAAAGGCCTGGCACAACGCAAATACGACCTGAACTGGAAATGCTGCAACCTGGCTGTGTGGCAACTTGACGAGGAACTGCTTGACATGATGTGGAAAACCGGGTGCTACCAAATCACCATCTCTGCAGAGTCAGGCAACCAGGAAGTGCTGAACAAGATTATCAAAAAGCCCGTAATCCTCAAAAACGTGCCGCCAATAGTGGATTACGCAAAGAAGCTTGGCTTTGAGATTATTGCGAACTTCGTAATAGGCTTTCCCCACGAAACGTGGCAGCAGATTCTGGACTCCGTAGCTTTTGGGGGAAAGCTCAATGCCGACCTGGTGAACTTCCATATTGCAACACCGCTGCCGCACACCGAGCTGACAGAGATAGCCATGCGGGAAGGGCTCATACCCAAAGATTTTATTGAAAACCTTGACAAGCTGGGGTACACCAAAGGCGCAATCTCGACCGATGAATTCACCTCCCAGGAGCTGCAAATACTCCGCGCCTTCGAGTGGGACAGGATAAACTTCACCGACCCTGAACGAAGAAAGGCCGTTGCCAGAATGCAGGGAATAACACTGGAAGAGCTGGATGAATGGCGCAGGCAGACCCGCAGGCAGCTGGGAGCAGTAAACAAGCTGAATGACGAAACAAATGAAAATGCTTAAGACAAACGAAAATAGGTTTGACTCAAAAAAAGTAATCAGCATAGCTGAAGCGGCAAATAAAATTTCAGAACTAAAAAAACATGGCAAGACGGCAGGGCTGTGCAGCGGGGGATTTGACCTGCTTTTTGTTTCAGTAACATCTGACAGGCATGTGGCTGCAAGGAAAGGCAGCGGCAGGCCGGTGTTTTCAGAAAGGCTGCGCGCATATTCTGTAGCAAGCATTGAATACGTTGACTATGCCATCATAAGCGACTTTGAAAGGACAACAGACATTATTGAAAAGCTCAAGCCAACGTATTACATAAAAGGGCCTGACTTCACCAGGAAGGAAACGCCAGGCATCACCGCAGAGAGAAACGCGATAGCAGCCGCGGGAGGCGAAATAAGGTACACGAACGACGAGAAGCTGTCCACAACTGAAATAATCAGGCACATACAGGAGAAAGCAAAACGCAAAAAGCTGCTGCTGGGAATTGACAGGGACGGCACACTCATAGAAAACGTGCCATTCCTCGGCAAGGACAGGCAGTGGGAAAAGCAAGTAAAGCTGAAAAAAGACGTTGCACACCTGATAATCCATGCGCAAACCAAGTACGACACAACCAAGGTCGTGATGACACACCAGCAGGGAGTTGCCCGGGGCTATTTCAGCACAGAAACCGTGGAAAGGATAAACCAGCACCTAAGCGGGCTGCTGAAAAAAGAAGGCGTTTCCATAGACAACTGGCAATACTGCCCTGATGTTGATGAAAAATACGCAGCCTCAAAGAAGGAAGTGCAGTTCAGGGAAGGCTTTGTGAAAAAGAAGACAAAAAGGAAACCAAGCCCAGACATGCTCCTTGACGCACTCAACGAGCTCAAGATGAAGCTCAGCGACTTTGACAAAACAGCCGTAATAGGCGACTGCGAGGACGACGCACAGCTGGCGAAGAACATCAACGCAGCCTACATCGACATCACAGGCAAAAGCTACAGCGAGCTAAAGGGCGAGTTTGACAGGATTATCGAGTCTTAACCTTCCCGCCATAAATCTGCCCTACAAAGTCAAGCAGCTTATCCTTTGTCACATATTCCTTGTTGCCCATGTAAGAAACAGCAATCCCCCCAACGCAGTTGGCAATAAAAGGGATTATGCCATCAAAGCCGCAAAAAGCAAACAATGAGGTTACCGAAAAAACAGCATCACCAGCGCCGACAGTATCCTGGGGCCTTGTCACAAAGGCAGGGAAAAACGCCTGCCTGCCTGCGCAAAAGTAACCTGCACCGTCCTTGCCCATTGTCACCAGAAACTTCCTGAAATGCGTCCTGCCGTAAAGCTTTTCGGCAAGCGCAGGAACCCTGCTAAACTTGTCTGACACGGCATACTGAAGCTCCTGTATGTCCATTGTGACAAAAGCCGGAGAGCTGTATTTCGTCACAAAGTTAAAGCCAAGATTTGCGCTGTTTGACTGGACATTTATTGAGAGGTGCCTTGATTTTTCCTCCAGCAGCCTTATGATTCTTTCAGTAATTATGCTGTGGCCAAAATCGCCAACCACAACCAGGTCATACTTCGGCAACTCCTGCTCCAAAAAAGCAAGGATGCTGTCCTCAAGCTCCTTTGAAAGAGGCAGGTCATTCAAATACTCGACCTTGAACAATTTTTCATTCCTGAGCGAGTTCAGGTACCTCCTCTTAACCGTCGTGGGCGCATCCTTCTTGACAAAAAACCTCGTGGTGATGTTCTTGTTGAGCGCGTCGGCGATAAAACTCCTCCTGTCATCCAAGTCCCCAACCATTGTCACCAGAACAAGCTCATTAACAAAGTTGCTCAAATGATTGGCTATGGCGAGGGCGCCACCTGCATAAGCCTCATGGCTCACATAGTCAACAGAAAGTATCGGGTCCTTTGTGGCGCGGCCCTTTGGAACAGTGAAATAGTACTCGTCAATAATGGCATCCCCTATAACCATGGTTTTGATATTCCTGAAAGAATCAAGCATCTGCCTGATTTTTTCAGGAGGGTACTGCAGCTTCATTTCCTCAACGGCTTTCGCACTGTCTTTCACACTATCCATTCTCGTTTTGGGCAAGTTTCCCTTCATTTTTAAAGTTATTTCTTCGCAGCCGCCTTGTTCATACACAAAGCCAGGCCTGCCTTCAAATCCATAAACGCAAACCCCGGGAAAAGCCTGCGAAACATGGAAATGTCAAACTCCATGCAACGCTGCCTTTTTCCAGCGCCTGCAGGGGGAGGAAGAAACTCGACAGCAAACCCCCGGCCTGCCAAAGACAGGACAAGGTTTGCTATTTCTGCAATGCTCCGGCTTTTCCCCGTAGCAACGTTCACAACACCGCTTGTCTTGTGCCTAATGGCATCTTCCACCAATTTGCAGGCATCATCAACGAACACAAAATCCCTCGTGTCCCTTCCATCGCCAAAAACCTTTATTTTTCCCGTCCTGGCAAGCGAGGAAAGCAGCGCTCCGACAGTGCTTTTCCCCCCATCGCCGGGCCCGTAAACTCCCGAAAGCCTCAGGGAAAGGAATGCTGCCTGAGAGCCTGACAACGCTCTCTTAAGGATGAATTCGCCAGCGAGCTTGGAAAGCGCATAATAGTCGTCTGGATTAGGCTGGAGGCTCTCGCTTATGACCATCCCTTCAGGAATCAGGCCGTAAACGTCAACCGTGCTGAAGTAAATAAGCTGGGAAACAGGATGGGCTTCAAGAAAACCAGCCAGGTTGCAGGCCATCCTGACGTTCTTAACCAAAGAGGCATGCGAATTCTCCTTCAGGCGGGTAATGCATGACAGCACCACCATCACGTCATCAGGGGCAACAGATGACAGCGCCTTGCGGACCGAATCAGGCGAAAGCAGGTCGCAATCTGCCGATGAACAGCCAACTGCCCTGTATAGTGAGCCTGATGAAAACCGCTTCAGCAGCCAACTGCCAATAAATCCAGATGAGCCAAGAATAAAAACTTTTTTTCCCATACACCCACCACACATAGTTCAGCTGGCTTCGCCGTTGCGATGCAACGGTTCACTTGCCTCCCCTTCGGTAAGCGAGGGGAGAGCAAGTGAAGTCGGGCAAACCGACCGAAGCCGGCAAAACAACAAATTTTCAGCACGCTTACTGCTTCACCAGACTCGGAACCGGCCTCAGCCAGCCGCAGCGGTTGCACCCCTCAACAGTGCCTTCCTCCATTATCAGCTGCTTGAATTTCATGAACTTTTCGCCAAAGATTATGTCGCGAAGAGGCGTTTCCCTGACATTCCCCATTGAAACAGCCACGCACGGGAACAGGCTCCCGTCAACGTTAATGTGCACGCTTGACCACGGAAACTTGCAAGGCAGGTAATTGCCCTTGATGTGCCTTGCCTCGTTCAGGTAACCTGCATCAGGAAGGGGATTCTCCGAAACCAGCGAGCCGATTATAGGATGAAGGAAAGCAGCACGCCCTGTCTCAAGGTTGTACTTTCTCACCAGCTCAAGCTGCTGCCTGATAACATCAAATTTCTTATATGTTACGGCATGGGATTCCTTCAGGATATCCTCAAACCGGAACATGACGTCTGCATGCTGGATGGGCGAGCCCTTCAGGAACTGAAACGAGTGGTGGTCGCAGCCGAGCTCTTCCATGCAATACCTATGAATTGCGAGCAAGTCCCCTGCGTTATCATCAAGCACCACAGTCTTCGCTTCAAGAACGCAACCGGGATTCAGCTCGGCTTTTCTTTTGGCAAAATACCTTATCATCTCCACAGCCCTTGCCCATTGCTCCGGCCGGACATCCCTCAACGTGTTTCCTACGTTGTCAATGGAAATTGAAAGCACCCTGAACTTCGGGTAAGAAAGGACAAAATCCACAAGCTCCCTTGTCCACATGGTGCCGTTTGATATGATGTTGCAGTCAAAGCGCCCAGCCACATAAGAAAACACTTCCTTAAAGCCCCTGAACGCCAAAGGCTCCCCGCCAGTAAGGGTCACTCTTGCATATTCCGGAAGCTGCCCGGCAAGGCTTATCCACTGCTCGGCAGTCATGGCATCCTTCCGGGGATCCTTTTTCTGGAAGCAGAAGCGGCACCTGAGGTTGCACATGTTGGTAATGATGAACACATACCGGTCAGGCAGCAGGTTGCCAGCCACATATGCCTTATCCGTAAAGGCCTCGTGCCGGTTGTGAAACTCCTCTTTCTTAACATCCCTTCCTTTTGCAGCAGGTTCATCCATTTCAGCTTTCCTCGTTACAGTGCATGCTTAATCCTTAACAATCCTCATAATTGGCTCTATCTCCTCCCTTGGCAACTTAGGGTCAAGGTCCTCGAGCCCCGCACCAAACTTGAGCATGGGCACAATCCTCTGGCCAAGTGCAATCTCAACATTGCAAAGAACAGGCCCTTTCATGCCAAGAACCTGCCCAAGCTTCGCGTTCAGCTCGCCGTGGTTCCTTATCGCAACAGCCTGAAGCCCGAAAGCCGGGCCTATCTTGTCAAAATCCGCAAAAGCAAGGCCTGAACCCTCGTCAACAGCCACATAGCGGGAGCCCAGCCAAGTATCAAGGGTCTGCTTCATTATTCCATAGCAATGGTTGTTAAAAACAAATATTTTGATGTTCAGCCTGTGCTTTGCAACCACGGAAAGCTCCTCGAGGCACAACATCAGGCCGCCATCCCCAATTATGCAGATTATGTCCCTGCCACTTACAAAAGCAGCGCCTATGCTGGCGGGAAGCGAGTAGCCCATGGGCGTGTGATTCCAGGCTGAAATAATGCGCTGGCCGCCTTTCACTTCAAAAGCCTGCATGGTCTGGCTGACGTTGCCCCCTGTATCTGCAAAGATGATATCACCTGCCCTGGCAGCCCTTGACAGCTCCTTGATGAAAACGTAGGCATCAACCCTGTCCTTCAGGCCATAGTTTGATTGAGGACAAATCGGGTACTTCATCCGCCACTCAGCAATCTGCTGCCGCCACTCCCCGAACCTGCCCTTTTCTCCAGAACCAGCCCTGCTGTAAAGCTTCCCGCATTCAGCAAAGAACTCCCTGAGGCCGCACTGGACCTTCAAGTCAAGCACGACATCAGTCGGGCTGAACTTGTTAAGCTCCTCTGCATCAATGTCAACCATGATTTTTTTGGCGTGAGGCGCGAAAAGATTCTGCTTCCCACCGGTAATCATCTGCGAAAGCCTGGTGCCAAGAGCAATGACAAGGTCTGAAGCCTGGGCTGCAAAGTTGCCTCCTCTTGGGCCGCAAACCCCAAGGCCGCCCATGTTAAGCTCGTGGCCGTACTCAACTATGTCCATCGCCCCCCATGTAAGCAGGAAAGGCACGCGGAAATATTCTGCAAACTTCAAGGCTTCAGGGATTGCCCCGGAAAGCCTCACACCGGCTCCGAGAATCAGGACAGGCCTTTTTGCAGACCTTATCGCCGCAAAAACATCCCCGACAGCCGAAACACAGCTGCCAGCGTGAACAGCCGGAGGCGTAAACCCGCGGAGCTTATCAGGGTCAACCTCCGCGCGCTGGATGTCATCCGGAATATCAATAAGAACAGGGCCCATGCGCCCTGACGTGGCGGCATAAACCGCTTCCTGAAGGACGCATTTTATATCCTCAGCCCTGCCAAGCTGCGTTGCGTACTTGGTGATTGACCTGAATATTGAAACAACATCGGTTTCCTGAAAGCCCTTCTGGCGAAGCCGTTCAGAAGGCTTTATACGGAAAGTCGCAACCTGGCCTGTAATGAAAAGAACAGGAATGGAATCAAAGTAAGCGTTGCAAACGCTTGTGACAAGGTTGGTAGCGCCAGGGCCGCTGGTAGTCAGGACAACACCAAGCTTTCCTGTCACCCTTGAGCAAGCATCAGCTGCCGCTCCTGCATTCTGCTCGTGCTCAAGGCAGAAGTATGCCATTTTCGGGTTCCTGGCAGCAGAATCAACAAGGTGAACAACCGCCCCCCCGGACACCAAAAAAACGTGCCTGCTGCCATGCTCCGCCAAAAACTCCATAACATAATCAGACAATTTCATTTTTCAACCAGCGAGCTTAAGCTCAATCAGTGATAGCCTGAAAATAATGCCTGCTCTGGCCCCCGTCAACAGGAAAAATAGAGCCCTGGCAGAACTTTGCCTGCTCAGAGCACAGAACAGCAACCATAGCGCCAATGTCGCCAGGCTCGCCAAACTTCCCGAGCGGACACCGGTCTTCCAGATATTTGCGCACATGCTCCGGCCTCTCTTTCAGGGCAATGTCCCAAGCCCCGCCTTTAGTAAAGATGGCCCCCGGCGCAACGCCGCTCATGACTATGCCTGTCTTTGCCAAAACGCGGCCCATGCTCCTCGTGTAAGCAGCGAAGGCCGCCTTGACAGTGCAGTAAGGCACAGGACCGCTGTTCTCGAAAGACGCTATCGAAAGGACATTAACTATCCTCCCCCACTTATTCCGCTCCATTTGAGGAATAACAAGGTTATTCAGCTCAATGGCAACCTCAAGGTTAAGCCTGAACATCTTCCTCCACTCCCGGACAGGTATGAAAGGGTCCCTCAGCTCAAGGGTATCACCAAGATTGTTTACCAGAATGTCAGGAGCACCAAACCTCTTCACAATCCCGCCAAAAGCCTTTCCAGGCCCGCCCTCCTCTGTAAGGTCAGCCGCAAGCATGAAATGGCCATTCCCAGCCCCGCCCATATCCTCAACAACCTTTTTCAGGTCAGGCTCAGTCCTGGAAACCACAGCCACCTTCACACCTTCCCTTGCCAGGTTAACGGCTATGGAAGCGCCAATGCCTCGGCCAGCTCCGGTCACTAAAGCTTTTTTCCCCTGCAGACCAAAATCCATAGGAAACTTCCCCTCCCAACCGTGAGCATGCAAAGGGACTATAAATAAGTTTGCCCGACTCACCAAACAATGCCCGAAGCATTAAGGAAGCCAAACAACTTTTCAGCATAAAACCTTGCCCCGTAGGGGTTCAGGTGCCTGTCAACATCGTAATAGAGCTTATGATTTTTGTTCTCGGCAACCAAAAGCGGGAGCGGCTTGAACACAAAAACGCCTTTGGCTGAGTCCAAAAAGCCCAGCTCGCCAGGCACCATGGTGATATTAATAATGCCGGAATCTGTGCTGTGCTTCCTTAACAGCCTGCTTAATGCCCCACCATCAACCTCATGGTCGCCAGGCAGGATTGAAACAACAAAAGAGATGTTGCGCGAGGCAGCCACATCGATCATCTTCCGGAGCATGCCCTTTGTTTCATCCCATGCGAGCCTTATCTGGCTGCCAGGCTCTTTAAGGTATAAGCCGTCGTTTGCAAGCCCCAGCTCGCCAGGCTCAAGCCCGGCTTTCACGCCCCTCAACGACTTGGCAAAGAGGGCGTAAAGATGAAAATGGGAGCTCAAATAAACCCTGAGCTTCCTGAGCTTCACAGAGGAATTTAACGGCTTTAAAACAAGCTCATTGCCCTGCAAAACTGACAAGTCATGCCTCAGGTTGTCAGAAGGGTCGTTGCTGTAAAAACTAAGAAGCACAATGTCAGGATTATACTTCAGGCCCTCCCTCATCAGGAAAATAAGCTCCTGCTCAGTTCCATAGCCGCCAACGCCTGCATTGATGACCTCATAGGAATATGGGCTTTCCCTGTTGCTGTTGAGCATGTGCTCAAGCATTCCGGGAATTGTTTCGTTTTGCTTCAGGCCAATGCCGAAAGTGAAGGAGTCCCCAAGCATGAGAATTCTTCTGACTCCATCTGGTTTTTCATAGCTGCGCTCATCATCACGAAGCCCCTTCGAGTTTATGTAAACGCCATGCGTGAATTCTTTCCTGAGATATTGTGAATGAACATCCGGAATCTGGCTGAACCCAAGATAAGAATCCGGCTGGGTGAAGTTCAGCTCCTGCGGGTAGAAAACGCGCAGCGCAATCTCCAAAGCAGAAAAAACCAGCGCAAACGCAACTGCCAAAAGCACCAGGTTCTTCAGCAGACCCTTCCCAGACTTCAGCTTACATCCCCCACATCATGCAATCATATGAACCCCAGAGGAACAAGCACCCTCTTCGGGTTGAGCAAAAAAACCTTGGGCAGGATAATGCGCGCATTGTCCACAGCGGTTATTACAACAACAGACTCACTGAAGTCACTCACTGAATCAGGCCTCTTTATTCCAACCCCGAGATTCGCATAGTAAAGGCCGTCCTTTTCAGGATTATCATCAAGAATTGCTGCAAAGCCTGACAGGTCATCCCCCATATGATAGCCCAGCAGGGGCAGCATGTTGGAAGCGCCGTAACCGTAAATTACGCTGCCCTTAAAAGCCTCAAGGCACTTATTCACAAAGCCCAGGGATTCCTTGAATGCACGGTAGTGCTCCAAAACCAGTTCGCGGGTAAGCAAAGGCGCTTCAGGCAAAAACCTGCCCTGCCAGGCTACCGAGCGTGAGGGATTTTTCCTGAACACAATCATCAAATCCCCCCAGTGATGATAATTGACCTTATAAGCCAGCAATTCAGCGCCTAACTCAGAGAGCATACGGATAACAGACCGGAGGGAAAAATAGTTGTAATGCTGGTGAAAAATCTGGTCAAACCTGGCATCCCGGACCATGCTTTCAAGGCCCGGGAACTGAAAGCCAAACAGCGTGTTTTCCGTGGAATTTTCAAACAAGGTTTTGATGAGCCATTTCGGGTCCTTGATGTGCTCAAGCGTTTCGCTGCTTAACACCAAATCATGGTCAAAGGAAATGCTATGCTTTGCAACAGCGTTCTCAAACAAGTCACCAATCACGGTTATTTTACCACCGGACATTTCACTCTCCCTGCCTGCAAGAACAGGGTCTATGCCCAGCAGCTTCTTTGCCTTCCCGCTTAATTTTTTCAGCATATACAAGTCGTTGCAGCCTATGTCAGCAATGATGCCATAATCCATTTCCTTACTGACGCTCCCGATAAAATCAAGAAAGGAGTCAATTGCCGGGCCGGCTGTCTTGCTCTGGGAAGTGCGAAACGAGTAGCCGCCGCCGGAATACAAAAACTCAGGCGCAATAATGTTCAGAATCTGGCCATGGCCGCAAACATTGCACAGGCAAAACTCCTGGTCAACAAAGCCAGCCCTGCCGGAAACCGGCTTCCGCGTGTAAAGCTCTGTAAGGGGCAAGCCGGGCAGCCTTATAAGAGGCTTACCAACAGGCGAATCGCACACGACGCATACCTCCCTTTTTTCGTAATGAACCTGCCTGAAAACCTCAACATCCTCAACAACCATGCAGCTACACCTCTCCCAGCCGTATCACAGCCCTGCCAACATTTCCGCTTTCAAGCTCAGCAAGCGCATCATTAATATTGTCAAGGCTGTATGTGTGGGTAATAAGCCCGTCAAGCCTTAACTTCCCGGCAAGATACTGGCCGGCATAGAACGGGATATCCTCATCAGTATGTGTTTCTCCCCCATGAGTCCCAAGCAGTTTCTTCCCAAAAATCAGGCCGTAAGGGTCAATGCCCACTTTCTCTCCCTTCCTGATGTTGCCTGCAAGGACCGCAGTGCCGCCATTCCTTATGGCCTCAAATGAAAGCTCCATCACGCTCCTGACCCCGGAAGACTCAATTGCAAAATCAACGCCCTGCCCCTGCGTGAGTTCCCTTAACTTCTCAAGCACATTGCCTTCAGAGCCGTCTATCGTGTGGGTTGCGCCCAGCTTCATCGCCAGGCTGAGCTTTTGCTTCCTGATGTCAATGCCAATAATCTTTCCGCAGCCAACTGAAGCAGCATAAAGCACCGCACTTAAGCCAACACCACCCAAGCCAAAGACCGCAAGGGTGCTGCCTGGCTGGGCCTTAAGAGTGTTCCTGACCATTCCGGCGCCGGTTATCACAGCACAACCCAGAAGGGCGGCAATGTCAGCAGGAACTTTTTCAGGAATTTTTGTGATGCGGTTTTCTGAAACAACAGAATGCGTTGAAAAAGTCGTGACAGCGCCGGCATTTACCTTTTTCCCGCCAAGCGAGTATTGCGAAGAAGGAACTTCAAGCCCCGACCCTTTCATCCATGAAAGCACCACATAATCGCCGGGCTTGACCTTGGTAACGCCCCCGCCAATTTCCTGGACAATGCCGGATGCCTCATGGCCAAGCAGATGGGGAAGAAAGCGGTCAGGGCCCTTGACACCCTTAACCTCATTAAGCTGGGTCTGGCAGATTCCGCTTGAAAGGACCTTGACAAGAACCTGGCCCTGCCCAAGCGCAGGGGTTTCAAGCTCCTCAACCACCAACGGCTTGTGCTGCTCGTAAAGAACTGCTGCACGGGTTTTCATTTTGCAACCATTTATATTAAGTGAAGTTTGCTGAAGGCGAACCGCAACTGGCGAAGCAACACGACGTATTCAAGGGATGAACCAGTAATAATCCCCCGTATAGCCAACCTCCCTGAACAGCTTTTTCCATTCATCAACATGCATGAAAGTCTCAGCTGTTATGTTCCACTTCTTCATCCTGGCCTCTTCCTCAGGGGTTCTCCACGCGTCAACAGTCAGAAACGCGTGATTGCCAACGCGCTGAATCTCCCTCAAGGCCTGCCTGCACTCCTCAAGCTCAAGGTTATGGATTGTGTTGATTGAAACAACAAGGTCAAATGACTTGCCGCCAAACATTGAAAGGTCTTTGGCATTGCCAACCTGGAGGAAAGGCCTGACATCTTCCATTGCATTGTCAAGGGCATACTGGGAAATGTCAATGCCCGCAACAGTAATTCCCGGGACAACCTGCCTCAAGTCGTGAAGCATAAAACCCTTGGCACAGCCAACATCAAGCACCCTGCTCTTAGCCGCCAGGCCGTAATGCTTCACAAAGCGCGGCAAGACAGAAACCCACCTGCCATCATACCTGTAGCCTCCATAGCCCCTGTTTCTCGGGCCGTCAAAATAGTCCCTGCCAAACTGCTTTGCAGCAAGCCTGTCCTCTGCAGTCATGGTTGCAGCCCTTTCATCAGGATTGCGCTTTGCCCTCGGGTAAAGGTCAAGAAGGTCAATCTCAGCCATAAGAAGAGCAATCCAGCCGAATTTTATAAAGGTTACGGAAACATATTTAAAGCCCGCAAAAGCCTCTGAAAAACGATGAACATAGCTGTCAGCATACCCGCATATAATGAGGAAGCAACGATAGCCGGTGTTGTAAGAACCGCAAAGGAAGTGCTGGGAAAGCACCGCAGCTACAGCTACCGCATCATGGTCGTGGACGACGGCTCAACAGACAAGACAGCGGAAATCGCGAGAAGGGAGGGGGCAACTGTGCATTCCCACCCGAGAAACTACGGCCTTGCCGAAACATTCAGGACAGAAATACAGCAGTTCCTGAAGCTAAAGCCCGAAGCAGAGGTAATGGTGCACATTGACGCTGACGGCCAGTACAAGGCAGAGGAAATACCGCTGCTCCTGCAGAAGATAGAAGAGGGCTGCGACTTCGTTCTTGGCTCAAGGTTCAAGGGGCACATAGAAAGGATGCCACTCATCAACAGGCTTGGCAACAAGGCGTTCGCAGCAGTAATTTCAAGAATAACAAGAACAAGAATCTCAGACCCGCAAACAGGCTTCAGGGCGTTCACCAGGGAGGTTGCAGAGGGAATACAGTTAATCTCAAACCACACCTACACGCAGGAGCAGGTAATCAGGGTTGTGAAAGGCAAGTTCAGGGTAACCGAGGTGCCGGTCTACTTCGCAGAAAGAAAAGGAAAAAGCAGGCTCATAAGAAACCCGTTCGGGTACGCCATAAGGGCATGGATAAACATCCTGCGCATACTCAGGGACTACGAGCCACTGAAATTCTTCGGCATGGCAGGAGGGCTTATGTTCATTGCAGGGTTTGCGCTCGGCCTGAGGCTGCTTTACTTTTACTTCACAACAGGAATAGTGGGCCACATTCCAAGCCTGATATTAAGCATGCTCCTAATGAGCGTGGGCGTGCAGGTCATAACATTCGGGTTTTTGGCGGATATGATTAAAAAGTAGGAAAACGAAAGCCGTAATCCTGTGCGGCGGAAGGGAACAAGGTTCAGGGAATATCCTGAAGAGATACCAAATCTCTCACTCATGCAGGGAAAGCCCACCTGCCATTGCCAATAAGACAAAACAATTATTTTGCGTTATTTTTTTAAAATAACTAAGTTATTTTGTCTAAAATGGAAAAATTTATAAAGCTCTTCCCTCGCTGGTGTGCACATGAGATACATTGAAAGGGAACTGGAGCCTGAGTTGGACAAGTGGCTGGAAAGCAGAGAAATCCTTGCAGTGAGGGGGCCCCGGCAGAGCGGCAAAACAACATTGCTCAGAAGGATTGAAGAGAAGCTGAAGGCAATTGGGATTAGTGAAGGCAATATTCATTATGTGAGTTTCGAGGATGACCTGGAAAGGCTGAAATTCGAGGAAGATGCGAAGGAATTTGTAAGCTTTCACACAGCGTCTGGCGGCAAACACTACTTTCTGCTGGACGAAGTGCAGTATGTAAAAGACATCGGTAAAAAGCTGAAGGCGGTGTTTGACCTCTTCAGCAACACAAAGCTGGTGATTTCAGGTTCGTCGTCATTTGACTTGACAAACATGGGTTCGTATCTTGTGGGGAGAATAGTTTTTTTCAATCTTTACCCTTTCAGCTTTTCAGAGTTCCTTAAAGTGAAAGGGGAAAAATACGAAAGCCTCTACGGGAAGCTGCATATTGACATCAAAAAGAAAAACCTGAAAGTTGTGAAGACTGTTTTTTTGGACGATTTGAACAAATTCCTGCACGAGTATTTGACGTATGGTTCTTATCCAAGAATAATCCTGGAAGATAGCCATGAAAAAAAGAAGGAACTGTTAAAAAGCTTGTTCACAACTTACGTTGAAAAGGACATTGTTTCACTTTATGGCATAAAGTATAGAGAGGGTGTTGTAAAACTCCTTAAGGCTGTTTCCTCAATGCTGGGGAATGTGGTGAATTACGAAACCTTAAGCCTTAACTCCGGCCTTAAATACAATGAAGTGAGGGAGGTTCTCCCGCTGCTTGAAGACTCTTTTGTGCTTTTCGTTGTAAGGCCGTTTTACAAAAATCTCCTGAATGAATTGAGGAAAAATCCAAAAATATATTTTGTAGACTATGGAATGAGGAACTATCTGCAGGAGAACTTTGAGAGCATGGCTTTTGATGCGCTTTATGAGAATTTTGTCCACAATCAGTTGAAAAGATACTGCGAGGTTAAATACTGGAGAACCACGTCAAAGACTGAAGTCGATTTCGTTGCAGAGCACAAAGGAGCGCTGGTGCCGATAGAGGTTAAAACCAAGCCGAAACTTGGGCGCTCTTTGAGAAGCTTTATCCAGACTTATGAGCCAAAAACTGCATTAATGCCAAACCTCACTGATGCAGCCAAAAGAAATGTTGGCGGCTGTAATGTTTTTGCAGTGCCGCTTGCATATCTCTGACATTACGCTTAATCTCGTCGATTCAAAAAAGAAAATCTTTATAAAGTTCAAAAGTTCTTAAGTGCTTATGGGAGAAGTCAAGGTCAGGCTGTCTGATGAAACTGAAGGCGCCTTCAGAAAAAGCGCTATGGAAACATTTGGTTACGGCAGAGGCTCGCTTAGCTCAGCGGCTGAAGAAGCGGTTAAAGAATGGGTAGCAGCACGGCCAAAAGCGGCTGAGAAGGCAGAATCGCTTGGCAAGCTAATTGGTGTATTGAAGCATGTCAAGAAATCGTCTGTGGAGCTACAGCACGAAATAGGAGACATCAGGAGAGCCAGGTATCATGCTCATAGACGCTAACATTTTCCTCGAGCTTCTGCTTGACCAGCAGGAAGCCCAGAAATGCTTGGATTTTCTGGAGAAAGAGTGCTGGCAACCTCGCATATGGCCTCGGGGCTTGACTATGAAGATGCCCTCACCCTCCAATGCGCCATTTCCAACAATGAAAAAGAAATTGCCAGCTTTGACAAAGATTTTGACAAAACAAAATTAATAATCAGGATAGAACCACCAACCGTGTGAGTAAAATGAACTGGCAGGCATTCGGCATTGGAGCAGCAGCAATAACAACTGCAGGGTTTGTCCCGCAGATACTCAGGGGATACAAAACAAAGCACCTGAAAGACCTCTCGTATGCGATGAACGGGCTGCTTTGCCTTGGTATGGGAATGTGGCTGATATACGGCATCGCAAGAAAAGACACAGTAATAATAGCGGCAAACATCGCGGGAATAGCGATGAACATCACGCTGATAGGAATGAAATACCACTACAGCAGGACTTCTGAGAAATTTGAGAAAAACCACTAGACCGTCCATCCTAAAGCTTTAAATAACGCTTAAGGCTGCCTTTGGGCAATGAACATTCTCGTCATAATGAAAAGGTTCTCCTCAGGAAAGGACCAGATAGCCGAGAACTTTGGAAGGGAAGTCAGGCTGGCTTCTGAGCTGCAAAGGCTTGGCAATTCCGTAACAGTCCTTTGCGCAGACCAGGCCAAAAAGGAAAGGCTGATAATGAAGCTCAACGGCATGACGGTTGAGATTTACCCATTCGGCATCCTCAAGGTTTTGGGGTTCCTTGCTACAGCAAAGAAAATGGCTGCCCAAAACGACATAATAATCGGCACTTCCCACCCGCTGCTTGGGATTATTGCAGTTATGGCGGCCAAAGGAAAGCCTGTTGTTTATGACATAAGGGACAACTACGAAACCTATGCGCTCATCAAGCTGCCACTCCTAAGCAAGCTGATGATAAGGCTTGTGAACAACACAGCAATCAAGAAAAGCAGCCTTGTGGTATGCGGCAGCAACATACTCGCTGAGATGGCCAAAAAAACAAGGAACGGCCCAATTACCGTGGTGCCAAACGGCGTAAACCTGAAGCTCTACAAGCCAATAGGGAAGGAGAAATGCAGAAAGATGCTTGGCCTGCCGCTGAAAGACAAAATAATAGCGTACAGCGGCGGAATCAGGGGAGCGGGCGTTGACGTGCTAATAAGCGCATTCCACATGCTGGAAGACAAAGACAAAAAGCTAAAGCTGATGCTCATAGGAAACGAGCTTAAAAGCAGATATGCTGAAACCGCCTCAGCTTCCAAAGGAAGGATAACAGTTGAGGGCTCAATGCCGTATGGCAGGCTCCTTTACTACCTTAACTCGGCAGATGCCTTCGTCATTTCCTACGAGCCAAACGATTTCACAAACATAATGTATGCGCCCTACAAGCTTGTTGATTACATGGCACTCAACAAGCCGATAGTGTGCACAGACGTCGGGGAAATGCGGAAAATGCTGAAAGGGCATGAGCAGCTGGTATGCAGGCCGAATGACGCAGAGGACATGGCACAGAAGATAATGGCAGCGCTGAAAACGAAAAAGGCAAACTACCGGGAAAGGCTCAAGGAGTTCACATGGGAAAGGCTGGGCGAAAAGCTAAACGATGCAATTAAAGCAATGTTTAAAAACAGGGCGAGAGGCAACTGAATGGGGCAGCATGGCAGAAGACAGCTTTAACGGCAAAAACGCCCTGATAACAGGGGGGATGGGCTTCATAGGCAGCAACCTCGCTGCAAAGCTGGCTGGAAACGGGGCAGATGTAACAATACTTGACGCGATGATAGAAGGCCTCGGAGGCAACCAATTCAACATTCATGACATCAAAAACAAGATTAAGGCTATTGCAGCAGACGTAAGGGACAAGAAAGCTGTTGCAGAAGCCGTGAAGGGGAAAGACTTCATCTTCCACCTTGCAGGCCAGGTTGACCACCACCGGAGCGTTGGGCAGCCCTTCGAGGACCTTGACATAAGGTGCAACGGCACATTAACGCTGCTTGAGGAATGCAGAAAAAACAACGATGACGCAAAGATTGTTTATTCAGGAACGAGGGCGGAATACGGGGCAGTGAAAAAACTGCCCGCATCCGAAGAGGAAACGCCAGCAAAGCCAATCGGAATGTACGCCATAACCAGCCTTGCAGCAGAAAACATGATGCTGATGTACAACAGGCTTCACGGCACAAGAAGCTGCTGCCTCAGGATAACGAACACATACGGGCCAAGGCACCAGATGAAAAAGCCATACGGCATTGTAAACTGGTTCATAAGGCTGGCAATGGAAGGCAAGCCAATCACAGTCATGGGCGACGGAAAAACACTAAGGGACTACCTTTACGTTGAGGACTGCTGCGACGCACTTATGGCAGCAGCAGCAGCCAGCGAAAAGTCAGAAGGGGAAACATTCAATGCTGCAACAGGAACAGGATTAAGCTTCCTCGAGCTTGCGAAGGAAATAATAAAGGCAAACGGCCGCGGAGATTACAAGCTGGTGCCTTACCCTGACGAAACAAAACAGCTGGAGCCGGGCAGCTTCGTTGCAGACATTGGAAAAATAAGAAAACTGCTGCGATGGACGCCCAAGACGCCCCTCAGCGAAGGGCTGAAGGCAACAATCGCGTTTTACAGGAAAAACAAGCAGCACTACTGGTGAGCCAAATGAAGCGAATACTAATCGGATGCTGCGGCGGAACGCCGTCAATAAACGTTGAACGCTCACTCAAGGAAGCAAAAGAGCGCTACTACCTCATAGGCATGGACTCAGACGAATACCACATATTCAGGTCAGAGGTTGACGAGTCCCACCTCATAACGCTGGCAGCAGACCCGCTCTACATCCCGCTCCTGCAGGGCATCATCGACACCACAAAACCGGACTTCCTCCACACGCAAAACGACTACTCGGAACTCAAGAAGATATCAGACAACCGCCAGAAGCTGAACACGCTCCTGTTCATACCAAAAAAAAGGACGATAGACATCTGCATAGACAAGAACACCTCATACAAAGCCTGGAAGAATGCAGGCCTGAACGTGCCCCACACAGTCCTGGTCAGGACCGAAGAAGATTTGCGCCAGATGCTCAAGCTCCACGGAAAAGCATGGATCAGGTACAAGGAAGGAGGTTTTGGATACGGCTCGCTGCTGGCAACAGACCTTGAATTTGCAAAGGCGTGGATAAACCAATTCAAAGGCTGGGGAAACTTCACGGCAGCAGAATACCTTAGCCCTGACAGCACAACATGGATGGCACTCTTCAAGGAAGGCGAGCTTGTGGTTGCACAAGGCAGAAAGAGGCTTTACTGGGAATTCGCAAACAGGACAATCTCAGGTGTTACAGGCGTAACAGGCACAGGGGTAACAGTAAGCGACCCCGTCCTTGACAAAACAGCGCAGGAGGCGATATACGCAATTGACAAGGAACCTCACGGGATATTCAGCGTGGACCTCACCTACAGCCAGAAAGGCATGCCAACGCCCACAGAGATAAACATTGGAAGGTTCTTCACGACAAGCCACTTCTTCACCAAGGCAGGCCTGAACATGGCAGAGATGTACGTAAAGCTGGCCTTCGGGGAAAAAATCCCCCATATAGATAAGAGAATAAACCCCCTGCCGGAAGGGCTGGCATGGGTAAGGGGCATGGATGTTGAGCCCGTCCTGACAACCGCGAAAGCCATAGAAGCCAAAAAGGCAGACCTTGAGCAAAGGAAAAAAAATGTTACAACAAAATGAAAACATCATCCTGCTTACCGGAGGCTCAGGATTCATCGGAAAGCACGTGCTCGCAGAGTTGATGAACACAGGGCACAGAAACGTTTACGCCCTGACAAGAAACTGCCATAAAGCAAACAAAAGTGAAGGCTTCCAACGCGCTGAAGGCGATATCACAAAGCCGGAAACACTCAAAGGCCTGGCAGGGCTGAACATCACAACAGCCATCCACCTGGCAGCCCTGATGCCAAACGCAGAAAACAAAAACAACATAACAGAACACATGCTGCACAACCTTGAAGGAACAATAAACCTGTTCAACGCCCTGCCTAACACCATAAGGCAGTTCATATTCATAAGCACAGTTGACGTGTATGGGAAGCCAGCCAGGCTGCCCGTAAAAGAAGACCATCCTCCAAACCCTGAAAGCTATTATGCCATAAGCAAGCTTGCAAGTGAACAATACCTGAAAATTGCCTGCAGGGAACGCGGAACCATACTAACAATCCTGAGGCTAAGCCACGTGTACGGGCCAGGAGAGCCAGCCATAAAGGCAATACCCACATTCATCACCAGCTTCCTGAAAGGCAATGCACCCGTGCTATACAGCAGCCCAAACGAAGCCAGGGATTATGTTTATGTTGATGACACTGCAAGCGCAATAAGGCTGGCAGCAGAAACAGGGAAAGGGGGAACATACAACATCGCAACAGGCAAGCCGCAAAAGATATGGGCAGTGCTGGAGCAGATACGGAAAATACTCAAAAGCCAGATAGAGCCGAGAATTGAAAAATCCGGAAGCAGAAGCAAAAAACAAAAGCCACTCACACTTTGCTTTGACATCACAGCAGCAGGAAAAGGCCTCGGCTACAGGCCAAAGACGCCATTCAAAGAAGGACTGACAAGAGAAACAGAGTGGTTCAAAAATGAAAAGCACAGCCTACATTGACCTTGACGGAACCGTGCTTGACACGAAAAAACGCCACTACGCTGCCTACACGGCCATACTGAAAAGGCACGGATGCAATCCCCTTGGAATAAGAAGCTACTGGAATCTCAAGACAGCAGCTACGCCAAATGCGGAAATCCTCAAAAGGACAAAAGCACAACACATTGCAAAGCAGTTCCAAAAGGAATGGCTGCAGGAGATAGAAAAAAAGGGCAGGCTCAAGCTGGACTCACTCGCTGAGAAAGCCAGGGAAGGGCTCAAGGCGCTCAGCCAGTTCAGGCTGGTGCTGGTAACACTCAGGCAAAGCAGAAAAAGCCTGCTCAGGCAGCTAAAACTGCTTGGAATAAAAGGCTGCTTTGACGCCGTTCTGAGCGGCCATCCAAAAAAAACGCAGCCGTGGAAACAAAAGGCAGGCCTCATCAGAAAAGACATTAAAAAGGGCAACAGGGCAGCCTTCATGATAGGGGACACGGAAGCTGACATCAAAGCAGCAAAGAAACTGAAAATACCAGCCATAGCAACCACCAGCGGGATGCGGCGCAAAGAGCTGCTGCTGAGGCTCAAGCCGGAATTCACCGCAACACAGCTTAACAAGGCAGCAACGATTGCAAAAAAATGGCACCCTTCCTCGAACTGACAAGGCAATACAGGGAAATGAAAGAGGAAATCGACAACGCAATAGCTGACACGCTAAACAGAGGAACATTCGTCCTTGGAGAAAAGGTTGCGGAATTTGAAAAGGCATTTGCAAGGTACTGCAACGCCAGGCATTGCGTTGCGGTAGGCTCGGGAACAGAAGCGCTCCACATAGCGCTAAGGGCCGCCGGGGTAAAGCCCCGGGATGAAGCCATAATGCCAACGCACACGTTCATAGCAACAGCATTGGCTGCAGATTATGCAGGCGCAAAGCCCGTGTTCGCGGACATAAGCGAAGACAGCTACTGCATAGACGCTGAAAAAATAAAAGAGGCAATAACACAAAAGACAAAGGCAATAATCCCAGTCCACATGTACGGCCAATACTCGGACATGGATGCAATAACAGAAATCGCCGGAAAACACAACACTGCGGTTGTTGAGGACGCCTGCCAAAGCCACGGGGCAGAATACAAAAGCAGGAAAAATGTTATCGGGAATGCCGCATGCTACAGCTTCTACCCAACAAAAAACCTCGGATGCTACGGAGACGGGGGAGCGATAGTCACGAACGACGCTGAACTGGCAGAAAAAGCGATGCTGCTGAGAAACTACGGCGAAAAGAAAAAATACGAGCACATAATAAAAGGATTCAACAGCAGGCTCGACGAACTTCAGGCGGCAATCCTGCTTGCGAAGCTCAAGCACCTGGACAGCTGGGTTGAAAAAAGAAGGAAGGCGGCAGCAGAATACAACAAAGCGCTTGCTGAAGCTGACGTTATTACACCAACCGAAGCCGGATACGGAAAGCACGCATACTACCTCTATGTAATAAGAAGCAGGCAGCGCGACAGGCTTCAGCAACACCTCAAGGCAAAAGGCACCCAGACATTGATACACTACCCGATACCGGTGCACAAGCAAAAAGCATTCGCGGAATACAACAGCCAGACATTCCCAGTTGCCGAAAAAATCGCAAAGGAAATACTGTCGCTTCCGATGTTCCCTGAAATAACGCCTGAAGAGATAAGCGAAGTTGCCAATGCAATAAAAAGCTTCAGATGATAACGCCATGTCCACAACAAAGAATGCCGCATACGTCCTTACCTCGCAGGTCATCCTGCTTCTATCAGGCGTCATAATCAGCCTGGGCCTCGGAAGGCTGCTGGGGCCTGAGCTTTACGGCAGGTATGGAATCGTGTTTGCGGTTGCATCTGTCCTGAACGTCCTGCTCACTCCCGGAATCGTGCAGGCCATCGCCAAGCACATTGCCGAGAAAAAAAGCCATGCGGGGATGGTTGCGAAGGCAATGCTGAAAAGGCAGCTCATAATCTGCACAGCCCTCGCAATAATTTATTTCGCGCTCGCAACGCCCCTTGCACAGGCTATGAATGACAAATCACTTGCATGGCTCCTGAGGGCAATAACGCCCATGGCAATCCTGTACGGCATATCAGCGGTATACGGCGGCTACCTGACAGGGCTTGGGAGGTTCGCCGAGCAGTCAATCCAGCTCATAATCTACTCAACAAGCAGGCTGGCGCTGACCTTCACGCTGGCATACTTTTTCTCAGTAACAGGAGCCCTTGCAGCCCTGCCCCTTGCCTCACTAATGGCACTGCTTTACCTGGCACATACTGCAAAACTCAAAAGCGACGAACGAACGACGCCAACAGCAGGGATTTACAAGCTTGCAATGCCGCTGACAATGTTCACAGCCCTGATAACCCTGTTCATGAACACAGACCTGCTGCTGGTACATGCCCTGCTCAAAAGCCCTGAAGCAACAGGCTATTACACGGCCGCAAGCACCATAGCAAGGATGCCTTACTTTGTCCTGACAGCCCTCGCAACGCTGATGCTGCCAGCTGTTGCGGAAAAACTTGCAAGCTCAAAAGAAGAAGCACAAAAATTCGTCAGGGAAACGATAAGGTATGTGCTCATGCTGCTGCTGCCGGCAACAGCCCTGCTTGTTTCAACAGCAAAGCCCCTCGTGATGCTGCTTTACAGGTCAGAATACGTGCATGCGGCAGAGCCAACGGCAATACTGGCAGCAGGGACAGCTGCATTGACAACAGCATACCTCCTGGCAACTGTCCTGAACGCTGCCGGGAAAACATCATACCCCCTAACCGTAATGGCGGCAACACTGGCTGCAAGCGTGGCTGCAAACACAATGGCAATACCGCAATACGGCCTGAAAGGGGCGGCAGCTGTTGTGGCAATAGCATCAGTTGCTGCAGCAATTGCAATGCTGCTCGGAGCTTACAGGAGGATTGGGAACTTCATTCCTTACAGAAGCATAGCAAAAACAGCGGCCGCATCGCTGGCAATACTGGCCCTGGCAATGAGCTTCAGGCTGCAGAACAAGTTTCTCCTTCCGGTGGAGTATGCGATACTGGGAGTTTTATACCTTGCTCTGCTGATTGCGCTCAAGGAAATAAATCATTCAGACAAGGAAAGGCTCAGAAGCCTGATACCGAATGCTCTCAAGAAGGCTTAGCCTTTTGCCTGTTCTCCCTCACGATTGAGTTTGCCTCAAACCATGCCTCAAGCGTCCCGGCATCAGTCCAGTACCCCTTAAGCAGGCTCCATGACAGCCTGCCAGCCTTCAGGTAATGGCTGACCACGTCAACAACCTCAACCTCCCCCCTTTGCGAAGGCTTCAGGCCGTGAATAACATCAAAAACAGAGCTGTCAAACATGTAAACGCCGGTAACGCAAAGGTTGCTGGGCGGATGGACTGGCTTTTCCTGAATAGCAACAACCCTGCCATCCCTGAGCTCAACCACGCCATACCTCTGAGGGTCATGAACCTCCTTCAGGAAAACGTGGCAACCGCTGCTGCCGGCCTCAAACCTGGCAGCTTCTTCCTTCAGGCCCTCATCCATCACATTATCACCAAGAACGACCATAAGCTTATCCCCGTCAGCAAATTCCCGGGCAAGGGCAAGAGCAACAGGAATGCCCTCAGCGCCCTCCTGGCAGCGGTATGTGAGGTTGACACCGAACTCCCTGCCGCTTCCCAAAAGCCGCAGAAAATCACCGATGCTCTCACCGCCAACGATTATGAGGATATCATTAATCCCTGCGGCAGCAAGCGTCTTAATCGGGTAATAAATCATAGGCTCGCTGTAAATTGGAAGAAGATGCTTATTGGTGACCTTGGTAAGGGGCAGCATCCTCGTGCCCTTCCCGCCTGCAAGAATCACACCTTTCATTTTCTCAATGGCCTCCACCACCACTCATTGTCAGCATACCACTGAACCGTAGCCTGCAACGCATCCTCAAACCTGTGCCTGGGCTTCCAGCCAAGCTTTTTAATCTTTGCGCTGTCAATGGCGTATCTCCTGTCATGGCCCTTCCTGTCCTCAACATAACTGATGAGGCTTTTTGGCCTGCCAAGTGCCTTGAGAATAGCGGCAGTCACATCAATATTTGCATGCTCATTTCCCCCGCCAATGTTGTAGATTTCGCCGGGCTCGCCTTTCTCCATGACAAGGGCTATTGCTTCACAGTTGTCCTCAACAAAAAGCCAGTCCCTCCTGTAAAGCCCATCACCGTAGACTGGCAAAGGCTTATTTTCCATCGCGTTCGCAATAAAAAGGGGAATCAGCTTTTCAGGATACTGAAAAGGGCCGAAGTTGTTTGAGCTCCTGACAACGACAACAGGCTGCTTATGCGTCGTAAAGTACGACAAGGCAAGCAAATCAGCAGCTGCCTTGGAAGCTGAATAAGCGCTTGAGGGGCTTAACTTATCGTTTTCCGAGAAAAAGCCCTTCTGCCTGCTGCCGTAAACCTCGTCAGTCGAGACCTGAATAAAGCGCCTGATGCCCAGCTTCTTCGCAACTTCAAGCAGAACATAAGAGCCAACATAGTTTGTCCGGATAAACGGCTGCGCATCGCTTATTGAGCGGTCAACATGGCTCTCGGCAGCGAAGTTGACAACAACATCACAGCCCTTCATTGCCGTTTCAACAGCGGCTGCATCGCAGATGTCGCCCTTAACAAACCTGTAACCGGGGCTATTCGCGATGTCTTTCAGGTTGTTGACGTTGCCTGCATATGTGAGCTTATCAAAATTCACTACTTCAACACCGCTGCGGCTGCTGAGAAGATGCCTTATGAAATTGCTTCCTATGAAGCCCATCCCCCCTGTAACAAATGCCTTCATTCCGTAAACGGAAAGCCCAAGGCACTTATTAAAATGTTTTGGTAAACCTTTAAATACGGCACAGAAGACCATCCTGAGGGATGAAAATACTGCTGCTCATGAAAAGGTTCTCAAAAGGGCGGGACATGCTAATGGAGAACTTTGGCAGGGAAGTCAGGCTGTTTTCTGAAATTGACAAGCTCGGGCAGACAGTAACAGTCCTTTGCGCAGACCAAGCCAAAAAGGAAAAGCTGACAATGAAACTCAACGGGATGGATGTGAAAATATACCCCTTCAGCATCCTGAAACTGCCGGCATTTGCAGCAATGGCGAGAAGGATGGCTGCGGAAAACGACGTTATCGTGGGAGCAACACACCCCCTTCTTGGCTATATTGCCCACCTGGCAGCAAAGGCAAGCGGCAGGAAAATGGTTTATGACATAAGGGACAACTACGAAACCTACAACTTCACAAACATCCCGCTGCTCAAAAAAGGGATAATGCCAAAGCTGGTAAACGACCACGTGATAAGAAGCTGCGACCTGGCTGTCTGCGCAAGCGAATCCTTAAGGCAGAAGATTGCAGGGAAAAGAAAAGAAAACATGCCCACTGTTGTTGTTGAGAATGGAGTCAACGCAAGGTTTTTCAGGCCCCTTGACAAAAAAAGGTGCAGGGCAAAGCTGGGACTGCCGCAAAAAGCGCCAATCATAGTGTTCATAGGGCACATATCAAAGGAAAGGGGAGCAGACATGCTAATAAATGCGTTCGGCATCGTAAGGGAAAAACACCCTGATGCAGTGCTGCTGCTAAGCGGCCAGGCTGACAAAGACATAAGCATCAGCCAGCAGGGCATAGCCTACAAGGAGCTGCCCAGAAGGATAGATGTTGTAGTGGGCACAAACGCCGCTGACGTTGCTGTTGTCTCACAGCCCGAGAACGAAACGACAAAATACGCATTCCCCTACAAGCTCATGGAATACATGGCCTGCAACGTGCCTGTCGTTGCGACAGCAGTCGGGGATGTAAAGGACGTGCTGAAAAGCCATCCGGAAAGCCTCTGCCAGCCTGAAAACGCACAGGACATGGCACAGAAAATACTGGCCATCCTTGAAAGCAGGAAAAAAACAAACTACAAAAAGATAGTTTCAAACTACATGTGGGAAAAGCTTGCAAGAAAGCTCAACTCAGAACTGGTAAAGCTCAGGCTGTGAGCCCAATTCACTTTCTTCCAGCGGCTGTTGACAAAAGCTCACTGAACTTCCGAGCCACTCTCCCCCAAGAATAGCTCCCCGATACATGCCTTTTCGCTGCAAAAGCCAGCCTCCTCCTGAGCGAAGCGCTCCTAAGGAGAGAAATAACTGCCATTGCCAGCTTTTCCGGGTTCTTCTGCTCAACAAGCAATCCTGTCTTTCTGTCAATGACAATGTCAGGAATCCCCCCCACATTGCTTGCCACAACAGGGCACCCGGCAGCAATTGCCTCAAGAAGAACAACACCCAAGCCTTCTGTATCGCCGCTTTTCGCAACAACCGAAGGAAGGACAAAGACATCCGCAGCCCTGTAAAATTCAGGCAACTCCCTGTTCGGGATGCTGCCTGCGAAAACAACACTTTCCGGCAAGCCAAGCTGCTGCGATTGCCGCACCAATGACGCTTTTTCAGGGCCATCTCCTACCACGACAAGCCTGCATGCGGGAAAGGCTCTGGCGATGCGCCTCATCGCATCAATTAAATGCTTCACCCCCTTCTTCTCAGCCAGCCTGCCGACAAAAAGAATCATCCTGCTGCCCGGGCTTAGGCCATGTTTTTTCCTTACTGCAGCCGCAGCAGAAGCTGAAGAAGAGGAAAAAAGCGCGAGGTCAACACCCATCGGTATTACGCTGACCGGCTTCCTTGTCATCCTCCCAACAGCCGACTTCGTGTAGGTGCTGTTTGCCGTGATAGCCGAAGCTGAGCCAAGCGCAAGCCCTGAAAGAAGCCTGAAGAACGCATTGTTAAGAGGGAAAACATCGCCTGCATGGGCCGTAACAACAACAGGGATTTCCAAAAGCCTGCCAACCATTGCTGCCGCAAGCCCCTGGGGAAGAATCCAATGTGCATGAATTACATCCGGCTTCTCCTTTTTGGCAACATACCACAGTGAAAAAAACTCCGCAGCAACAAGAAATGGCAGCTGCAGCCTCGCAAGGAAGCTATTTTTCATGTTGGCAAAGATTCCAGCACCGTAGCAAAGGCGCTCAAGGCTGCTTGGCACGAAATACCTGAAGCGATAAACCCTCATGCCATCAACAACCTCAAAGAGCTTTGAACCCGGATGGTGGGGCACCAGAACAGCAACATCACAGCCCTCCTGAAACAGGCGCCTTGAAAGGCCATACACAAAATCAGGGAAAGGGTCATTCCTCCAGCGGGGAAAAGCGCTGCTGCCAAAAACCAGAACCTTCATCCTGAAAAGCCCCCTGTCAGGTTATAGACAAAAATCGAATAAGCAACCACATCAACAGGCTCATACTGCCCAAGCCATGCGAAGCAGCTGCGATTTAAAAGGTGAACGCCCTCAAGGTTTGTCACGCTCACTGCAACAATGCCGGAAACAGGGCGGCAGTCCTCAGAATAGTTCCCAGGCAAAGCAGCTTTGGAACGGGCATGAACAGGGTTCCACGGCTGCCAGAAAAGGCTTGGCAAATAAGAATAGTTAACACCATAAAAAGCAGGGTCAATGCTGCCAAAATAGCTAAGCTTAACGCTGCCGATATCATTATCATCCATGTAATGCTTCAGAGCCACAATGCCCTGCCCCTGGTCAGAGTTGGAAACCATGAGCTTATAGCCATTAGCACTTCCTCCAGCAAGCTCATTGAAATAAGAAAAGTGGTTTGGATGAATGCCTGCAACGGCCAGCACAAGCCACAGCAGCAAAGGCAACAGGGCGGCAAACAATAAAAGCTTATTCCTGCCCAAGACAGGAACAACCCTCGCTGAAAATACTGCAACAAAAGGGTAGACCGGCAGCAAATGCCGGATTCCAAAATTCTCGTTGTTAAAAAGCATCAAAATGAAATATGCCAAAAGAGGCGCAAGGACAAAAAGCTCATGCGACTTTGAAAGCCTTTCCCGCCAGCGGGAAATGCCGGCATTCAGCCCTGCCCTCACCAGCAAAACAAGCGCAAAAAGAAAAACAAGCAGCACAGGCAAAGGCGTCTTGAGAAAAAACTCCACAAAAAAATACTGCCACTTCCCGCCCTGGTAAATCTCGCCAAAAAGGAAAGACGTCTTTGGGGCAACGGTAAAAATCCCGCCAATGGCACCTGCGCTCACAAAAAAAGAAGGGAACGGGACAGGAACCTTTGTCAGAACAGCGGCTGCAAAGCCATCAAGAGGGGCGGGCAGGCTGCCAGAAAATGAAAGCGCGGTGTCAAGGTGCCGCTCAAGCATGAACTTTCCGACAAGCCCAAACTGCCCCCTGTAAGCAGCAAAGGCAACAAAAACAAAAACAACACCAAGAACAAAAGCCAGCAGCGCAAAATGATACAACCTCCTCAAAAATCCCCTGAACCTGCCATCAAGCAGGCTAATCTGCAAGGGAAACCTCTTGAAATCACCCCAGACGATAAGCCAAACCACAAAAAAAGCAGGCAACATAAAAAACATGGTGAACTTCGACAAGACACCAAGGGCAAAAACCACACCCAGGAGCAGCAGCCTGGGCAAAGACGGCGCAACAGCAAAGCGCCAAAACAGGAAAGCTGCAAGAACCATAAAAAAAGTTGCGGGAACATCATTGACAGCAAGGGGCGTGTTGCCCAAAACAACAGGGTCAAAGACAAAAAAAGCCAGGGCAAACACGCCAGCAGCCTTCCCATAAAGCCGCGAAGCCCAAAAAAAGACAAGGACCCCCAGCAAAACAGCAAAAGCCACAGAAACAAGCCTGCCAACAAAGAAAAAAGAACCGCCATTCCTGACCAAAGGGTAAAAAGAGCGCAAAAAAGAAAGGTAACTGGAATCCCTGTAGGAAGCCGCATCAGCAGGCAACTCAAGGGAAGGGCGCACAAAAAGAAGCGGCAAGGCACTAAGCTCATAACCCAATGGCGGGTGGTAATTAATCACAAAATCAGATGTCTTGAGGGTATAATACCCAACAGCCAAAGTGGTTGGCTCATCCCAGACCGGGCCCTGGGAAGCGGCTGTTGACAACAACAGGAAAGCAAACACGGAAAGAAAAATCAAAGCCAAAAGACTGCTGCCATTAACGCCAGACCTGCCAGACATCCCGCACCCCACACGCAAGGGCTGCAGGACGTATATAAAGTTTGTTCTGAAGAATACAAAAAAGCTTTAAATAATAAGCAAAAGCGGTCTGTCAGGTCTAAAAATGGAAAAAGGGCTTGTAAGCGTAATCATACCAGGATACAACGAGGAAGCAACAGTTGGAAGCACAATACCTGCCGTTGAAAAGGCGCTCAGCTCAGCGAAGAGGCGCTTCGAGATTCTGGTAGTTGATGACGGCTCAACAGACAAGACAGCGGAAATACTTGAAAGGCTTGCAAAAAGCAAAGAACACCCTAAGCTGCGCTTTATTTCCTACAAAAACGGGCCATCAAGGCGGGAAAACCTTGCCAAGTCGTTCAGGCTCCTCAACGGGGAATACGTCCTGCTCCTGGACATGGACCTCTCGCTTGACGTGAGGCATTTGAAAGACATGCTCTACTGGCTGGACCAGGGATACGAGCTGGTCATCCCGAACAGGTACCATACCCAATCAACAATAAAGCGAAACCTCAGAAGATACGCCATCAGCAAGGCATACAACGCACTCATAAGGCTCCTGTTCAGGACAGGCCTCAAGGACAACATATGCGGCTTCAAGGCATTCAGGCATGACACGGCAATGAATCTTGTCAATGAGGCAGGCACAGACCCCACAGGCAAAAGAAGCGTCTTCTGGGACACCCAGCTGCTAATCATTGCAAAAAAAAACAGGATACGCGTCAAGGAGATACCAGTGCATTGGGAAGAAAACGAAAAATCAACACTAAACTTCCGGAGAGAATCAGGCATGCTGCCGTACATGATAAAATTCTGGCTGCAGCAAAGAAAAAAAGGCTAGCAGCCTAGATGCTCTTCCGCCAGTAATCAAGCATTTCCTGAAGAGTCTTTTCAAAAGGAATCTCCGGCTTCCAGCCTGTTGTGGCAGCGAATTTTGAATTGCTGCCAAGAAGCTCAGGAACATCACTCTCCCTCATTCGCGAAGCGTCCCTGACAATCTTCAGCGAGCCTGATGCTCCTGAAAAGGAAATAAGCGTGTCAAGAACCCACCTTACCGAATAGCTCCTGCCGCTGCATATATTGTAGGCCTCGCCAGCCTTGCAGCGCTGCAAAGCCAAAAGGTAAGCCCTCACCACATCACGGACATCAATAAAGTCGCGCTTGCTTTCAAGGTTGCCGACAAGAACTTCACTTGTTCCGCCAGATTCAGCCTTAGCCAGCTGCATCGCGAAATTGGAGCACACAAACGCTGAAGCCTGGCCAGGGCCAGTGTGGCTAAAGCTCCTTGAAATGACAACCTGAGCCCTGTTTTTGCTGAAGCGCTCCAGAGCCAGCCTTTCCTGCTCAACCCGGGACCGGCCGTAAGGGCTCACAGGAGCCAGAGGATGCTGTTCATCCACTGGCAACTTCGCTGGAACACCATAAACCTCAGCAGAAGAAACAACAAGAATTTTCGGATTTAGCCTGGCTGCTGCGACCGCGTCCAGCAGGCTCCTTGTCCCGCCAACATTGACCTCCCTTGTAAGCCCAGGCTTCTTCCAGCTGAGCTCAACAGAGCTCTGCCCAGCAAGGTGAAAAACAAAGTCAGGCTGCACCTCCCTGACAACAGCAGCTGTTGCCCCAGCATCTGTAATGTCACACCTGAAAACCCTGCAGCCCTCAAGCCTGGAGCTGCTCCTGTCAATGCCAAAAACCTCAAAGCCATTGCTGACAAGGTGCCTGACAAGATAGGGCCCGACAAAGCCGCTGACGCCGGTGATTAAGGCTTTCATTCTACTTTCTGCCGCCATTGGCCTTAAGCCTCTCAACGTCAGCGCCAACCATCATGCCAACAAGCTCCTTGAAGCTGACCTTTGGCTTCCATCCCAAAATTTTTCTCGCCTTGGAAGCATCTGCCACCAGATGGTCAACCTCTGCAGGCCTCAGGAATTTCCTGTCAATCTTAACATGCTTCTTCCAGTCAAGGCCA
>JACPBY010000005.1:128847-162370 GCA_016180065.1 Candidatus Woesearchaeota archaeon
AGCTTTATCCTGGCAACGCCATCGCTGATTTTCCTTGTCACAAACTCCATTCCGCGGCGGGGGCTCTCATGGTTGAAAAGGATGCCATTGCTGTTGAACATACCATAGCTCTCCCTGTAATTAACGGTTATCCAATAAGCATAGACCTTCGCAACGCCGTAAGGGCTTCTTGGATGGAAAGGAGTGCTCTCATTCTGCGGCGGCTTTGCAAAGCCGAAACACTCGCTGCTGCTCGCCTGGTAAAACTTTATTTTTGAATTAACCTGCCTAATCCCTTCAAGAAGGCGGGTAACGCCAAGCGCAGTAAACTCGCCAGTCAGCACAGGCTGGTTCCATGAGGTTGGAACAAAAGACTGCGCTGCAAGGTTGTAAACCTCATCAGGATTTGACTGCTTAATCGCCTCAATCAGCGAATACTGGTCAAGCAAATCGCCCTGAATAAGCGTGATTTTGTCCATCAGATGGTCTATCCTGTCAAACTTGTTGACGCTTGACCTTCTTACAAGACCAAACACTTCATAGCCCTTCTTCAGAAGAAGCTCTGCCAAATAGCTGCCATCCTGCCCGGTGATTCCTGTAACAAGAGCACGCTTCCTTGCCATGGCACGGAGACCGGATAACTGGTATTTAAAGGTTGTTCAGAAAAAAAATTATTTACGTCAGCCGCGTTCCAGAACCTTAACCGAGCAGCGAAGGCCGCCATCATGGCCATAAAAGCTGTAAAAAGGAACAGGCACAACAGCCAAGCCCTGCTTCATATATGTGTCCATTGCAATCTGCTGCAGCTCAAGGAATCTGTCAGAGTCAAGGCGAGTGAAATGCTTCTCAGCAACCGCCTTACTATGAGAAAGCAGAGGAAGCTGGCCTGGAGGCAGGTATTCAGGCACGTATATGCAGTTAACCTGCTTACCAGAAGCTTCCCTGAAACGCTCCAGCAAAACATTGTTCCAGCTGATGCGCATTGTCTGGCCAAAAATAGTTTCTCCTGTAATATCAGACTTCCTTTTCACAGGCAAATCAGTATCGTAAAAGGAAGGAAGCGCAGGAATCCTGACAACTTCCTGTTTTTTGGCAAGCCCATCTGCAAAAACATCAAGAGCTGCGCCAAGATGCTGGTACTGGCTAACAACCCTAATGTTGCTCGGAAGCTTAAGATGCTGCAGCGCTGTGCGAACATCTCCCACCGCAACAGCGCCGCCGGGAAGAGGAGTGAAGAACATATCCAGATGGTCCCTGACAGAATTGTTTACAAGCCGGAATAACCTTGAATCATCATAACGGCGAATGCGCCTTAAAACAGAATTTTTTACTTCTTCATAAACCTTATTGCGAATGCCTTGAGGCAGGCTGCCCTCTGAAATTCCCCTGACCATAAGTTGGCCTGAAAATTCAAACTGGGCAGCATACTCGCCAACAAACACTGTGTCATCAACCACTATCAGGTCACCACCTTCAATAATTTTATCATGGTGATTCGGAAGAACTGTAAAGCCCTTCTGACCCCAGAAAGGCTTTGCAAGAAGCTCTGCTGATGTGTTTGAAATGTTGGCTGCCTGAGCTTCCAGTGAACCGGAAAAAACAGGATTTGGACTAATCATTGACGAAATAAAGCCGCTAAAAGCCTGTGGAAATGATGACATCAACCGCCTCCCACCATAAGCATGAAACAAGTCCTGCACCCAAGTGTGAGGAACGCGCTCAAGCCCCAAAAAATTCACTGTGCGGCCGGGGGAGGTTTCTTCAACAAGTTTTCCCAACCCCTGCCTATGAAAAGCAAGGCTGTCAGGAATAAGCAGCCCTTGCGCGAACTCCCTTGAATCCATGTGGGAATAAACAAAGGTGAGTTCCACATCACTTGGAAAAGCCCTGAGAATCCCCTTAACCCGGTATTCATCAAACCTTCCGAGAGAAGCCACAAGCAAGTGCCTAATCCTACCGTCAACGTCAGAGAGCAATTGGAGCATATAACGGGGAAAAAAAGCTATGAGCTTATAAATTTTACCACTTAAAAGTTAATTATTCCTAAACCACTCAATCGTCTTCTTCAAGCCCTCGTCAACGCTTACTTTTGGCTCCCAGCCAAGAAGCTTCTTTGCCTTTGAGATGTCAGGGCACCTTGTTTTAGGGTCGTCAACCGGCAAAGGCGTGTAAGCTATTTTGCTGCTGCTGCCAGCCAGATTCAGGATTTTCCTTGCAAAATCGAGGACAGTATACTCGTCAGGATTGCCAAGGTTGACCGGCTCATTTACCTTTGAAAGCATCAGCTTGCAAATCCCCTCAGCCATATCGGTTATGTAGCAGAAGCTCCGGGTCTGGCTGCCGTCTCCATATACAGTCAAGGGCTTATCTGCCAGGGCCTGCGTTATGAAATTTGGAACAACCCGGCCATCACCCCGCCTCATAAACGGGCCGAAAGTGTTGAAAATCCTTGCAATCTTGGCATCCATGCCATGAAAAGTATGGTAAGCCATTGTAATCGCTTCTGCAAACCGCTTTGCCTCATCATAGACCCCGCGAGGCCCTATAGGATTGACATTGCCCCAGTAGCTTTCCGGCTGTGGATGCACCAAAGGGTCGCCGTAGACCTCGGAAGTTGAGGCAAGCACAAAAACAGCCTTCTTAAACTTCGCAAGGCCAAGCATGTTATGGGTGCCCAAAGCCCCGACCTTAAGCGTCTGGATTGGAAGGCGGTCATAATCAACAGGAGAGGCAGGGCTGGCAAAGTGAAGAACATAATGAATCGCCTCTTTGATTTCAAGCGGCAAGGTCACGTCGTGGTTAATAAAAACAAAATCGCTGCTGCCTTCCAAATCAGCAATGTTGCTTTCGCTGCCCGTCAGGAAGTTGTCAACGCAAACGACCCTGAAGCCACGGCTGAGAAGAAAGCGGCAAAGATGGCTGCCAATAAAGCCTGCCCCGCCTGTAATAACCACAGTCTTTTTCTGTTTCATGGCTCAAACTCCTTCCTTGCGGTTTCCAAAGCCTCAATCCAGCCAATGTCAAACCATTTCTCAGTGTAAACATGGCCAAGAACCTTCTCCTGCTTCATCAGCCACATAAGAAAGTATCCCATCTTGTCAGGGTTGTTTTTCTCTGCAATGTATTTCCTGACAAGCTGCAGCTTTTGCCTGGGAAAAAAATAGATTCCCAAGGATATTAAGGTTGATTTCGGCATGGGAGCCTTTTCCAGGAACTCAACAAACTCGCCAGTTTCCTCATCAATATCAACGCTGCCAGACTCCCTCGCCGCCTTATACGATTTTGACTCGTAAAGCGGATTCAATATCTTCTGCTGCTGCAAGAAAGCATTGCAAGCCGGAAGGAGGGAAAAGTTAAACAGGTTGTCGCCGGCAACAACGACCATGTCATCATCAACCATTTCCTGCCCAATAACGAAATGAATGTCACCAACCTGCCCCAGCCGGTCATCGTTGCTTGTTGTGCCGTCACTGACCAGCTTCACAGGAACAGAAGGCAATCCGGGCCGGGCAGCCTGAAGCCAATTCTCAAACAGCGGCAAAAACTTGGCATTCGTAACAATAAAGACCTCGTCAACATCAGGAACCTCAGCAATCCTGTTAAGGATGTGCTCAACAATGGGCTTTCCCTTAACCTCAATAAGAGGCTTGGGAATATCTTTTGTCAAAGGCCACAGCCTTGAGGCATAACCCGCAGCTGTTATGATGGCTTTCATCTTACGCCATCACCTGCCAACGCCAACATAGCTGAATCCCAAAGCCCTCATTTCAGAAGGCTCATAGATGTTGCGGCCATCAACAACATTGGGCTCGGCCATGAGCTGCTTCATCCGGTCCTTATCCAGCTCCCTGAACAGGTCCCATTCTGTGACGATAACAAGACAGTGAGCCCCTTCAAGAGCCCCAAACGGAGTCTCGGCATAATGCACATTCTCAAGCATGAGCCGTGCATTGCGCTCAGCAACAGGATCAAATGCGTGAACATCTGCTCCGAGCTTCTGGAGTTCCCTGATAACGACTATTGAAGGCGCCTCCCTCATGTCATCTGTCTTGGGCTTGAATGAAAGCCCCCACACTGCAATCCGCCTGCCCTTCACGTCAGGAACAAGCTGAAGGATTTTAGGGACAACAGAAGCCTTCTGAAGCTCGTTAACTGCGTCAATTGAGTCAAGAAGCCGCGAAGAGCAGCCGTGCTCCTTCATCATCTGAACCAAAGCCCTGACATCCTTAGGAAAGCAACTGCCCCCATAGCCGATGCCTGCCTGCAGAAACCTTGGGCCTATCCTGCCGTCAAGGCCAATGCCCTTGGCTATTGTCTTGACATCAGCACCAACCTTCTCGCACAAGTGGGAAAGCTCGTTCATGAAAGATATCCTGGCTGCCAGCATGGCATTCGCTGCATACTTAATCATTTCAGAACTCCTGACATCCGTAACAAGAATAGGCCTGCCTGTGCGCTCAATTGCCTTGTAAATGCCAAGCATAACGTCTTTAGCCCGGCCGTTATCAACGCCGATAACAACCCGGTCAGGAACCATGAAGTCGTTAACAGCCTCGCCCTCCCTCAGAAATTCAGGGTTTGAAACAACATCAAACTCCACAGGCTTGCGCACCTTCTGCCTTATGAAATCCCGCAACTTATGGCCTGTGCCAACAGGCACCGTGCTCTTGACCACAATGACCTTGGGCGAATCCATGTACTTTGCTATATGCTCCGCCACTGCCATAACTGCTGACATGTCCGCTTTCCCATCCTTATCGGAAGGAGTGCCAACCGCAATGAAAATCACCTCAGAATTCTTTATGGCAAGCTCAGAATCAGTGGTAAACATAAGCCTCTTCTGCGCCTGGTTCATCTCAACCAAATCACGAAGCCCGGGCTCAAAAAAGGGAATCATGCCCTTCCTCAGACTGGAAACCTTCTCATCATCAATGTCAACGCAAATGACATCATTTCCCAGGCTGGCAAGGCAGGCGCCGGTAACTAAACCAACATAACCCGCACCCATCAAAGCAATCTTCATAGCAAAGGCACCTAAAGAGCTTAGTATAAATATCTTACCCTTATCCTACTTTATCCGATAAGCTTATATACCAAAGCATCAAAAAAGCTTTTGCTAAAGTGAAGAAAAAAATCAGTGTAACAATAGAAGACAATGTTCTGAAAGGCATAGACTCTGTAGTGGACAACATCTTCATAAGGAACAGGTCGCAGGCAATCGAATTTCTCGCAAAGACCGCCCTGGGAGAGCACAAGCAGGCAGTAATACTCGCAGGGGGCCCTGAAGAGAAGCTCAGGATCTCAGAAACAGGCTACAGAATAACAGCAAAGGTTGGCAGCAGCACAGTAGTCGAGAAAGCCGCCAAGAAGCTGAGGGAAAACGGATTCAGGGACATTTACGTCGTTGCCAGGCACAACATCCTGACAAAGGTTTTTGACATATTAAAGGACGGCAGCAGCCACAACGTGAAAGTAAGCTACATCGAGGAAAATGAAAGCAGGGGCAGCGCTGATACGCTCCGGCTGCTGAAAGGCAAGATAAATGCAAATTTCATTGCAGTTTACGGGCATGTGGTGTTTGAAAAAGTAAACATCCATGAGCTCTGGAACCAGCACCTGAAGCAGGGAACAGCCGTTGCAACCCTGATGCTGACAACAGCCCCGAACCCGAACGAAAAAGGCACTGTCAAGGTGGAAGGAAGCAAGATACTGCAGTTCATACAAAAGCCAAGGAAGACCGACGTTTACCTTGTGTTCTCGCCAATCTTCGTTGCAACGCCGGAAATATTCAACACAAACGGCAGCAGCCTGGAGTATGATGTCTTCCCAAAGCTGGCAGAGCAGGGGCTGCTTTACGGGCATACGTCTTCCGAAAGGGAGCAGCACATACACACGGCAGCGGATGCAAAAGCCATACGCTAAGAAAATAGTAACTACTTCTTAGTTGTTAAAAAGGAGAAAGATTTATATAGGCGCTACGGGACATCATGGCTATGACAAGCAATGAACAGCCAAACCTTGACAATCTTCCACTTGACGAGCTGATAAAGCGGCAACTAGAAGAGAGGCGTGGGCAAACGCAGCAAGAGCCTGAAAAACAGGAGGCGGACAGCACAGCCAAGCTATCACCAGCAGACTATGAACTATCAGTAAGGATAAGGCAAATAGAAGAAGAAACCAAAGGAGAAAAACCACAGCTTAGGCGAGAAAGGATCCTGGCACTGCTCCTGCCCAGGCTAGGAGGGAAAAAGCCAGAAGCGCTGATAAAAGTCTGCTACCTGCCGCCAGGCTACGAATACCACACCTACTACGCTGAGGCAGCAGAAAAAACAGCTGCACTGCCAGACCCAAAAGTCCTGCCACCGCACCTCGCTGAAATTTTTACAATGGGCGACCTTGAGCCATGTCTCACGCATACAATTGAGCTGAGCATAGGGGTGATGGGCGCTTTGGTAAGCCAAAAAAAGGTTATACCCTACGAGCTTTTGCCAGGCTGGGCAAAAAACCAGCAGGAACTCGAAAGGCTGGTTACGGCAGCCACGGATGATTATGCGCTTGTCGGCAAAGAAATGCTGCTGCCCACCCACTTAAGGGCTGCAGCGAACGAATGGAGAAGGAAGGTTGCAGCAGTAGTTTTTCACAACGCAGAATTTTACAAATCAAAGGAAACACGGCAGGAGATTGTCCAGCTGCTGCAGCAGATAGACAACGCAATAACACTGCAAAAAGAAGGGAAGGCAAGCGAGGAAGATATGAAAGCACTCATAGCAAGGCTCAGGGAAAAGCCAAGAGCGCCAGATGCAACTGCCAGCGAGCACTACCTGCAAGAGATGTATTTTGTGCCGGCAAAGCTGAAAAACCCAGACTGGATAAACCAGTTCCTGAGAAGGCTTAATCAGCCATACGAAGTCATCGAGAAAGAGCCAGGCAACTTCTCCAGCTTCAGGTTCAAGACGGGTTACACCGCAACTGCTGCAAGTGCAACAGCGGCAGTGGAAAACATAATATGGCTTGAGACAGCCATAAGCATGCTTAAAGGATTGGAAAGTGAGGAAAAACAGAAGCACCAGATTGGGCAGCTAATGCCTGAAATGTATAGGCGCTTCCAACAGCCCGGAGAGCGGCAGCAAACTTTATAAACCACCGCACAATCCTCCCAAACTGTGAACGGCCATGGCCGCCTGGTAACACCCGATCCCGTTTCGAACTCGGCCAGTTAAGCAGGCGCACGTTCCTGCCATGTACTGCACGTCGTGCGGGAAAACAGGATCGCTGTTCACACTTTATTTTTTCTGAGTGTTTGTTTTATGCCAGCAGATGTGCTTTCTTAAAATCCTGCAGCAGCAGAAACTGGCCAGGTAAGGTTTTGTATACCAGTATACAAACGAAACATTTAATTATCACCTAGTGCCTAAAACAGGCAGTATGGCATTCGTAAGAGTAAAGCGCATCAACAACAAGGAATACGCCTACCTTGTTGCAAACAGCTGGACAGGCTCAGGCCCAAGGCAAAAAGTGGCAAAATACCTTGGAAGGGTAATAAGGCCTGAAAAGGCAAAAAATGAGGGCTTAGCGGGCTTTCTGGGGCTTACAAGCGACTCGGAAACAGCATCATGGCTGCAGAAAAGCTGCTTCAGGGAGATAGCAGCAGCACTGGTGATGCTGGAGCTTGAAAACCATAATTGTGGCGGAAACGGCCTGAAAACCAATGCTGAAAAGGCCGAATTCCTCGACGAAAAAGGCAAAAACGTCGTCTTTGCCATCAATGACGGCTTCCTGTGCAGCCACACGGCAAAAAAGCTTCTGGAATATGATGCCGAACAGGCTGCGGCAGACTATTCAGGCTACAGCCTGGCAGACTCCCTTACAGCAGCGGGCATAGCTGTTGACAAGGATGTATTCATATCGCTGTTCGGAAAGATGCAGGCAGTTGCCACAGCCAAAGAACAGGAAGGCGCAGCGAAAGGCGCTTTCAAGGACTTTTACTATTGACTGCTGCTTTCTTCACCCTCAAGCTCAACCGCGACGGTGCCTGTTTTCTCGTCGATAGAAACGACTTTTTTGTTGCTGCTGAAGTATTCCCTGAGCTGATGCGGAGTGAAGGTTTTACGGAGCCTGTTGTAATCGTCAAGGATTTGTCTTACGCCCATGTAATGCACATAAATTGCCTCTGCTACAGCTGTTGCCTCATTAGCTGCCTTTTCCATTTCCTGAACAGCAGCATGCTGCCGCTCAATGGCTATTTCCATCTCCCTAATCTGCCTCGAATAACTGGCTGTTTTCAACGACAAAGAGGCTGCCTCCATTTGCGAGAGCATAACCGCCTCAACAGCTTCATTAAACGTGCTGAATGATTTTGTTTTAGAAGCTGCAACCGCCGCAACAGGAAAAGGGTATGCCTCAATGATACAGCCATTTGCATCCGATACTGCAACCGGCTCAGGCTTCCTGGACAAAAGCTGCTGCAATGACGAGTATAGCCTGCTAATTTCCGGCTGCGAAAGCTGTTTTGGCTGTTTAGCCTTATCAACCGCTGCGGCTGCACAAAGTTCCTCAGCATAAGTGCCTGAAAGCCCAACGCCCACTGCAAGAGCCTTGACAACAGAGTCCTTTCCCGACGACAAAACGGCGTTTTGAAACTGAGCCATTTCCATTGCTGCAAAATCCGCTGTTGCCGGCGGAGGCATATAAGCAAAGCCTGGCCTTAATGTCCGGTCCTTCCACTGCTGCTGCTCGGCACAGCCAAGAATAATTCCTGATTCATCAGCAAGGATGATGTTGCCCTTGCTGAAAAGCTCAACAAAAAGCCTTAACTGCCCGTTTTTCGATGAGAAAACAAGCTCAAGGATGCGCTCAGAACCAAGCTGCCTTGCTGATGCGAGCCTTGCATTGCCAAGGCGGTGCCTGAGGAAGCTGCAAAAGCCGCTTGGACTCTCACTTGTCCGGGGTTTTCGCAGCGAGAAGAACACAGATGAAGGCACAAGGCAGGCAAGGAAGCACTGGCAATTCCGCCATTGGCTGAATGCACAAGTCGGCTGCAGCCGACTGTGCAGTCCTGCCAAAGCAGGACTTGCACCATCGGGCGAATCCCGATGTGTGCCCTCACTTCCTGCATTAAACTGAAAAACAAGCGCCTTTCCAGCCACTCCCGAAGCTGCCTGCAGGTCGTAAACCTGGCCCAGCCTTGAGCCTGCCAGCTGCCCAAACTCGTTTACAAGCACCCTAAGCTCTATGGCAGCAAGCTGATTTCTCATAACCACTCACTTTTACTCTCTTATACGAACTTTATAAAGGCTTTTTGCCACTTTATGCCTGAAAAGCTGCAAAAGCATACCAAAAAAGTGAGGCTTCGACAGCAGCAGGCAGACGCCAAAGAGCCGCCAAACCCTCACTTCTAGCTTTGTCAGGATAGTGCCTAAGGCCAAAGCTGCTTTAACAGCACTCACAGCTACAGGATAAAGTATTTAAATACGTTTCCTATGATGCTTTTAGAAAAATGGGGTTTTTGAGCTTCTTATCAGGCGGTAGCAAAGGCGGCAGCAAGGACGGCAGGCAAGAGCTTACACTCTCATCTGCAGCTGTCATTGAGGCAAAGGTTATTACTGCTTTCTCAAGGGTAAGACAGGACATCTCACTAGTCAGCTCCTGGGTAAAATACCTCAAGCACAAGGACCTGCTTCATGAGCAAAGGCACACCAAAGCGCAAAGGGAACTTGGAGAACACAAAGCCCTGATAGAAGGGCTCAAAGCAGAGGCTGCTGAAATCAAGGCAACCATACATTCTTTGAGGAACGAACTGAAAAAAGAGCTTGAAGAGGCAAAACAGGCAGGAAAAGCTGCCGAAAGCATGTCCGTTAACGAACCAAACAAGTTCGTTTCCGAACTTAATCCGAACTTAATCCGGACTGAATCCGGACTGAATCCGAACCGAAAACGAACTTACTTTGAGAACCGGGTCGTGAGCATGCTCAGAAGCAGGAGAAAGGACTATGTTTTGAAGCAAATTTTGGAGCTCGCGGAAAAAGAAACGCACTCAACAAGGGAAATAGAGGAAGTTGTCGTCGGAGAAAAGGCACTGTGCGGAAGGACTGCATTCTATGATTATTTGCGCGAATTGAAGCACAAAAAGATGATAAAGCTCCATGAGAAGGGGCAAAAGAGGATAATTTCTCTTGCAAAAGAAGGTTTTGAGGAAGTTCGTTAACGAACTAAGTCCGGACTGAATCCGGACTAAGTCCGGACTTGCTTTTTGAGTTTAGCGGCAAGGCTTACAACATCAGAATTTTTGGCTTTGGTTGTGTCAAATTTCAGGGTTTTATGGCCGGATTCAGCTGCTTCCGAAGCACAGGTGTCAAAGATTTCAGCATCAAGGTTCTCCCTCACC
Organism: Candidatus Woesearchaeota archaeon; assembly: GCA_016180065.1. GTDB lineage: Archaea > Nanobdellota > Nanobdellia > Woesearchaeales > UBA10216 > UBA10216. The sequence continues at coordinate 139,211 of JACPBY010000005.1, forward strand.
TTGGCAGCCGCATAGCCCTTCCTCAGCAGCCGCTGCCTCAGCTTTTTAAGGCTGCAGGTTGTTACAAGGCACAAATCAGCATGCCTTGAAGGCAGATAGTGAGACAGATGGGAGTCAAAAATAATGCCTTTCTGGCCTGTTTTCATGGCTTTTTCACTCACTTTTAGCAGTTCAGAGGCTAATTCAGCCGTATCCACAACATAACTACGCCTTTTGCGGTCGTAGGAGCTGTAGATGTGAGCATCCTTAATGAAGGAATTAACGTCAAAGTACGTATAACCCAGTAAAAGTGAGAGCTTTTTAGCCAAAGTGGTCTTGCCAGTGCCTGGAGTGCCTGTCATCAGGAGGGTTACGAAGCCGCGCTTCACTTGCCCACCACCTGAACATAAATCTTCCGGTCACTTCTTGGGCCGTCAAGCTCGCAGAAGCAGATGCTCTGCCATGCGCCAAGCTGAAGTTTGCCGTTGCTAAGCGGGATGCTTCTGGAAGGGCCAAGGATGGCAGACAATACATGGGCTGCGCCATGGCCATGAGTGCCGTGCTCATGAGCATACCCGGCTGTTTTAGGCACTAGGCTTGAAAGTGAGTTTAAGACGCAATTCCGCGAAGAGCGGAATGCGCAATCGGGCGAATCCCGATTTGTGCCATCTTTGATGCCGGAACCAGCAACCGCTGCTTCTATTTTGCCGGTTATATTGATTAGCTCATTGTTTCTTGACGATGAAAAGCGTATTTGGCACATGGCAGCAGAGATTGTAAAAGCAAGTATAAAAGAATATGGCTGCAAGCGCGCTTGAAGCTTTGGAAGGATATTTAAAGGCGCTTTGCTGCCTCGTTACATTATTTATGGCTTCAAAGAACTTTTTACTTGTATCCTTGGAAGAGACAAAGGCTAAGGAGCTTGCCCAGATAGTCAGCAATGACGTATGCAGGAGAATACTCGACTACCTTGCCGGCAAGGAGCACGCTACTGAAACAGCGATAGCCAAAGACATGGCAATAGCGCTTTCCACTGTGCATTACAACATCCGGCAGCTTCTCCAGAGCGGCATTGTAAAAGCCGAGGAGTTCCACTATTCTGAAAAGGGAAGGGAGGTGCTGCACTACAGCCTTGCCAACCGCTACATAATAATCGCCCCAAAGGCTGCTGCTACTGAGAGCCTGGCAAACAAGCTGAAAAGGATACTGCCTGTTGTCCTTATGGTTGCTGCTGCGGGGGTTGCAATACAGCTCTTCAGCAGCTTTAAGCAGGCAACGAGCTTTGCTTCAAAGGCTGCCATCCAGAGAGCTGCTGAAAGCAGCACATTGGCTGCTGAGACAGGGCAAAGAGCTGCACAGGCACAGCCAAACGTTGCGCTGTGGTTTGTAATTGGTGCGGTGTTTGCACTGGCTGCTTATGCGGCCTATGACTTTCTAAAACGCTCACAGTGCTCATCGTGATTGCGTTCCTTATTGCGTTTTACATAATGTATTGACCAAAACAATTATTAACCTCAAACGCAAAGCCGGGTGCATGAGGCTGACAACAACTACAACAGCTGCAATTATTATATTGGCAGTACTGCTCATAGCAGCATGCACGCCACAACAACAGCCACCGTCACCACTGCAACCGCCACAAACGACAGCGGAGTGCTCTTCCAACTCAGGCTGCGGAGTAGGAGGGTGCTCGGGGCAGGTTTGTACAACAAAAGGCAAGGCTTCTGGGCTAATTACGACTTGTGAATACAAAGCAGAGTATGCCTGCCTGAATCTGACAAGCTGCGGATGCGTTGAAGGGAAGTGCCAGTGGGCTGGAACTGCTGAGTTAGAGAAATGCCTGCAGCAGAGCAAGGACAAGGAAACTGTTTACTAATTGTACTGCTTATGCATTGCATGGTGCATGTGCAGTGAATTTTCAATCCTATGCCGCTCCCCTGCCAGTTCTGAAAGCTTAACCTTTATGACACGCTCAATAAGCCTGTGGTCCCAGCCTGCCCTTGCAAACAGCCTTACAATCTGCTCGGAAGACAGCCCTTTTGCCAGGCAGCGGTTGATGAACGCCTCAACCTCTGCAACGCTTGGCGAAGATGAGGCGGAAAGAGGAACTGCAGCTGAGTGAGCATAAGCTGGGAAATGATGAACTGTTTGGGCAGGATATGCAGCAGCATGTTGCACATGATGCACTGGAGCATGATAAGCCGGATGACTTGCTGCCGATGCATGATGGAGCTGGCTGGCATGATTGTTGGAAGGGTGATGCAGCGGATGATGATATGGAGGCTGCCCAGGATGCTTTGGCCTTCTTCCCGTATTTGAGAAGAAAGCCACTGCTGCCATGAATACTGCGATAAGCGCTGCAATAACCAAAGCAAGAAGTGCTGACTTGCCTGCCTTCCCAAGGCTTAATTTCTTTGGCTTGGCTGGCTGCTCCAATGGCGGGGCTGCGGGCTGCAACTGCGGTGAAGGCTGTTCGGCTTTCAGCTTGGTCTCAGACTTTGCCTGCTCTGCTGGCTTTGGCTTAGCTGCGGCTTCTTTTTGAACGCCGTCAGGCTTTTGCTCAACTTTTTGCAGAGAAATTACTGCATTATTGAAGTCAAGGTTTATGAAGGTAATTGCAATGTCTTCCTTTCCATCGCCGTTCAGGTCAACAAGCCTTGTTTCTGCCTTGTTCAAAGTTAAGGCTTTGGCGGCCAGTGAGAAGTCCATGCTAACAGAGGCAGCCCTTACATCCCTGATTGTAAGCCTGTAACTGCGCTTGCCAAAACTGAATGCTATAATGTCCTTTTCCTTTGCCCTTAACTGCTGGGTCTTTCCCACAGGCCATGCATCAATATCGGAAAATGCAAACACCCTTCCTGCAACAGTTCCACCGCCTCCGCCGCCACCACTTCCCCCACTACCTCCACTGCCAACTCCGGCTGAGCCTTCTACAGAGCAGAGCTGTTCCTCAGCTGGCTTACTAAAGCCTGTGCCGCAGTTGGTGGCATCAGTGCAGGTTTTGGCCTGCTTGCCTGAAACACATTGGGTCCAGCCGGTGCAGGACCACGACTCTTGGCACTCAGCAAGCTCAACTACCGCTGAATTTGAAAGGCCGGAAATTATGTACTGGTCAGCTGATTCTGAGCAGGTGTAGCTGCCCTGTTTAACGCCGTTGCACAGCACAACGTACTCATTGCTTCCTGTGCAGGACTGGCTTACTTCAGATATTGAACTAATTTCAGCGTCTTTCACGCAAACCCTGCTTACCTTGGCGATTTTGTCAACAAAAATCGTCTTTGGCTCTGTTGCAGCAACTCCCGACACAAGAACATAGCCTGCCTTGGCAGATTCAGGCTGGGTTTCAGCAATGACCTCCCTGCAGTCAAGCCCATTCTTGTCAAAGTCGGCTGTGAACTCAGCCACCTGCTTTTCGCCATCCTTGAAATTCACCTTTTTCTTGCCTTCAACGTCCTTTGCACCTGAGCTTCCGTCAACGCTCACATCAAGCCTTGATGACTTGAGCCTGCCGTTGAAGCATATGAAGCTGTCCTCTGAATCATCAACGCCATCGTTATCAGCATCGGTATCGTCCCAGTCCGGCTGGTTGTCATCGTCATAGTCCATGTCGCCAATCGCGAACGCCTTTGCTTTGCTGGCTGCGGCAGTAACAAAAAGGTTACCTTCCGAAACAACAAGCTCTGAAGGCACCTCCTTCCAGCCATTGCACTTCAGGCTTGCAAAGTCAAAGTCCTCGCATGCAAACGCCTTCAGCTCAGTGTAGCGGATGTCAAGGTCTGAAAGCCTTCTGCCAAGGAACCATGAAGCAGAGCCATACTCCCATGAGGCGTTATTGGCAAATGACTCGTAAACAAGCACGCCGTTCTGCAGAGAGGGAACTGTGCTGTGAGAAGTAACGATTGTGGTGTTTTCAACAAGCCTTGACTGCTTGTAAACAGATACCACAAAGTTATCGTCATCATTCAGCCCTATCCAAAAGTCTGCCGGCGCGTCAGGAACAGTAAATTCCGCTGTTCCTTCAACATCAAGCCCATAATCACCAATAGCCGCGCTCCTTACAGCAGGCTTCCCATCAGGATCCTGGAATGTTACGTTAACCTTCTTCTGCCCTACTACGACCACTTCCACAGGTTTGGCGTTGTTTAACCGGTTGTCATCAGTCAGGTTGTGCTCAGCTTCCAAAACATATTTTCCAGGCTTTGGAGGCGTCCAGTCAAAATCAACATAGTGCATGTCTGAATATTCATAGAATGAAATATCATGAGCCGTTGAAACCACAACACCATCAGCCTCCAATGTAACGTTAAACGGCTCAGGCTCTGCAGTTCCGAGGTTAGCCAGCAGGGCATATACGTAGTTGTGAGTGCCGGCAAGCACTATCTCCGAAACTTCCAGGCTGCTCAGCTCAACATCCTTGCCATTCCTCTTAACAAACACAGTTCTTGAATCATTGTTGTTCTCCTCATTGCCTTCATTAGCTGCCTCTACCACAAGCTCAAGCGGCACATCACCAGCAAAAGACGGGGTCCAGTCAAAGCCAAATTCCACATATTCGCCAGGGGCAACCGTGCCAAGCTCCTTTTTGCCAACAAGCTTCCTGTCAGCCTCGCCCTTCACTTCATAAAGAGAAGCAACTGTGCTTTCTGCTGCCTTCATTCCAATGTTTACTGCTTCGACCCTCACATTAACAGCCTGGCCAACAACCGGATTTTCATCAGGATAGTATATGTAAACGGAAAGGTCTGCCTTGTCCTGAGGGACAACCCTCACAAAGCGTGTTGCATCGTTATCGCTCGGGTCAATGTCTCTTTTGGTTTCTGTGATGAGCTTCAGAAGCCTCTCCCCTGCCTTTTTTGGAATCCAGCTGAAGCTAAGCGTTTTTGACTGCTTAACAGCCAAGGCATCTATGGTTTGGGTGCCAATGAGCGTGCCTTTTACTGCTGAAGGAGAAACTGTCCCTCCGCTTCTGGCTTCTACAACAAGGTTTCCTTCATCACTAATCTCGTTCTCGTAAAGAGAGACCACCACTTTTTTGGCAGGCTCGCTCCCTACGCTCCTCACTTCTGCCTGAACAGCTGATTTCACGCCTGTAACAAATTTTTTGTCAAAGTCCACGTTAAGCGAGCCTTCAACGTTAACGCCCTCCCTCATAGACCTGCCTTCCCTGCGGTCATAGTTGTTGCCAGCATAGCTGTCAAGGTCTACAGAAGCAAACCCAACCAGCAGGTATTTGCCAATTGCGCCTGGAGTCCAGTCAACGACGGCATTTATCCCATCCCAACTGTCAAGGTTCCCAACCTGCTTTTCTGAAACAGTCGCTGTGCCCACATAAAATTCAGAGCCAAAGCTGTTGGAATACTCCATGAAGAAGTGGACACCACTGCTGAGTCTCTGAACCCTCGATGTTTTGCTGAATGTGAGCTTCTCTGCTGTTTCAGGCTCACCCTTCTTTGAAACAGTCAGCACAATGCTTTTGCCATCCCTCACAGCTTCTATCTCATATTCTGTGCTGTTATAAGTCACATAGTGCTTTACAGGCTTGACAGGAGAGCCACCGCCACCGGGACCGCCTGGCTCGCCAGGAACTCCCTCACCGCCCTTAGCTTTATCTTTTCCTTTCTCTCCTTCCTTCGCAGAACTACTTGTTTCCTCAGGCTTTACAGGCTGCTCAATAACGCCTCCGCCGCCACCAGGACAAAGTATGGGCTCGCCAGGCGCGGGTTCAGGCTCAGCAGCCTTCACTTCAGATGCTGCTGGCACGCTGCCACTTCTGCCTCCTCCACCTCCTCCACCACTGCCGCCGGTTGTAGGGCATCCTGTATCTTCCAAGTTGATGTACTTATAGACCGGCTCGTAAAGGTCAAAAAGCTGCGCCTTAATGCCTGTAGCCTTTACCTCACCGTTATTTGCTATGCGCAATACCACTCCTGTTTTTGTATTAACTACAGTTACAGTCTTGGCAGGCTCAACATACACAGAAACATCAGGGGCATTGTAATTCACATCAAACTCCTCACTGAACAAATCATTCAGGCTGTTCTCGTCATCAGGGGCTGTTGCCCTGATGGCAAGGCGGTGATATCCCTCCTCCGGGAAAAACTCAAATGAAACAGGCTTGCTTTCGCCGACAGCAAGTGAAGGGATTCTCAACCTATCCAGAAGATCAGCCCCATTACCACTATCATCAAAAAACTCAACAAGCACATCCTTTGCTTCCAGGCTGCCAACATTAACAACCCTGGCAGAAACCTTGAAAGGCTCGCCAAACAGGGCATCCCGGACAGACAAGCCAGCAACGCCAACATCAAGGCCGTGAGAGGGAACAGTAACTGAAGATGCTGTTGAGGCAGGCGAGAGCGTCCCAGTTCCAAGGAATGCTGCTGAGAGCTTTGATTCAGGCAATGCATTTTCAGGCATTGTGAAGTCCAGCTCAAACTCTCCTTCCCTGGCTATTGCCCTTGCAGCCTCAGAGTCGTCAACCTGTATTGAGACAATCTCCTCATTGCATTGCTGCCCGTTTGCATGGGAGCACGTGCCTGATAGATGAACCTTTTGCAGCTTTGTAAGCTGCGTCGGGGCATCAAGTGTGAGCCTGGTTTCAACAGCAGGAAGAGAAGCGTAGTTTATGATGTAAGAGACTTCATTGCCTGACGAGTCTTTTGCAACTAGCCTGATGTCAACCCTTTCTGCACTTTCCTGTGGGGTGAATGATGCTTCAAAAGTCCCTGACTCTCCCCCAGCGGAAAGCTTTTGCCATTCAGAAGCCGGAGAAATTCTTGCATAAATCTCAACAGATGAAACCAAGGTGTTGTCAGAGAACCAAACAAAAACCGGAAGGGCGCTGCCGGGAGTGAACCTTGGCGAAACGTCAACCTTCTCAAGCCTTGGCGGGCTTATGTCAGAAGCAGGGTAGGTGAAGGACGCATTGATTTCAGTGAGGTTCCAGATTTCGTAAGGAGCTGGAATCGTGAGCTCAACCCTGTAAGTGCCAGGCAGATCAACAGTTCTACGAAGCGCCTTGTGGCTGATTTTGCTTACGGTTGCACCAACGCCCTCTGTCAGCTCGCCTTCCTCAACTACCTTCCCATCTGCGGCCACGACCTTGTAGGCTGGAGCTGCGAAGAACTGCTTGTGCTCACACGATGTTTCGCCACAGACATCGCCTTCTGTGTAATAGCTCACAAAACCCTCGCCATTGCCAAGCCTGAGAAGCGGGTCTGAAAGGGTTATGCGGGCTTCACCTCCTCCCATGTCTTTAACAAAAACGCTTGTGGGCAGGAAAGGAGGAGAGCCGAGAAGCACAGACCTTGACTCGCCAGCCACAGGGCTGTATCCTGCGTCATCAGAAGGGTAGAACTGCGAAGCAGAAGGCAAAACACCCTCAGGCCCCTCAACGGTGTAGCGGTGAAAAAGCTCTGTGCTGAAAGACCACTTGGTTGCATAAAATTCTTCAGGGCCGTCCTGGCCGAAAACATAATAGGTCGTGTTGAGCGGGGCAGGAAACACAGGGTCCTGGCCGAACTGCAAAGAGCCTCCGTACTCATGAACTGGCATTACCCACCAGTTCACTGAACCAAACTCAACAGGCACTGATGATGGAAAACCGTAGGAGTAATTCAGCTCTGCAACATCGGCTTTTGAGTAGCCCAGGTCAGTCTTTGTTGAGCCATCAACATTGTGCAAAACCCACCCTGCAAGGTAATGCTCAGATGAGGACAGGTAATCGTCTGTGTAATAGCAGCCCGAAACAAGGACTGCAACAGCAGCCAGCAGCGCTGCAACTACAAAACCACTGCGATAACCGCTGCAGTTATTTTTGTTAGCTCTTGTTTTCATTTGGGTGCGGTTGTTGGATAGCCCTCATAGTCAATTATAACGTCAGTGTTAAGGCCGTTCTCAGGCCTGTCTGAAACGTAAACAACCTTGTTGCCATCAGGCATTTGCGGGGAGTATGCGGTGTAAGTTGTTTGAAACAGGTCGTCATCGTCATACACCCGCAGCGCCTTTTCCCACATGGCAAACCTCAAAGGAACCTTGCTGAAAGACTCAGCCTGAACCTTGAACTGCCGCGCATCAGCAGTGCTCAGAGGAACAGTTGCTTTAGCTCCTGGAAGCATGGAAACAGCCTCGGAAAGGACGAAATCAAGGGGGTTCTTAAAAAGGCTGACGGCATGCACAGTGTAAGAGCCGCTTTTAAGGCGGAATGTGTAGCTGTCTCCAATGAAGTCATAGCCGTATGACGCGCTGGCTGCCTGCTGGAAATCGTTGCTGTTAAGGTAGAAGTCGGCAAGCTGAGGCCTGCCCGCGGAGTCAACAGCTGAAACAACAATCTGGGAGAGCCTCGTGAAGGAAAACGGCACATTAAGAATTTCCCATTCTGCAGGGGCTGGAGAAACAGGAACTTTCACTTCTATAGTTCCGACGAAGTAGCCCTCTGTGCCTGGCTGAACATCAACCAAAAGCTTTACCTTGCCATTTCCTTCCGGAGCTAAAGTGAGCGTTTCAGGCTCAACCTTTGCAAACTCATACACTTTCCCTTCCTCGTCAAACGTTACGGCGTCAAAGCCAAAGGTCGTTTCGTTGCCCAGAAGGTTCGTGACCTCAACATCAGTGGAGTAAGTTGTGCCTTCCGTAATCTCAAATGATATGCTCTGAGGAGAAACAGCCACAGCAGGGCTGAGAGCCCTGAGAACGTCAATCCTCCCAGCTCCCTGTTCTGTCGGGCTAATGCCAAGGCCGTGGGCGGTAAGCATCAGGGCTGACTTCACATCCTCAGGCTCCCATTCAGGATGAGCCTGAAGCAGAAGCGCAGCAGCTCCGGAAACATGCGGGGTTGCCATTGAAGTGCCTGAAATAGCTATGTGCTCATTGTCTAAACATCTTAATTGTTCTGCAATATCTTCACCTTCATCTATGAAAAACCTCCCTGCAGCGCATATGTCAACTCCCGGAGCTACAACATCAGGCTTAAGCAGCATTCCGCCATCCCAGATAACAGGGCCGCGGGAGCTGAAACTGGCAAGGTTATCGCACTTGTCAACCGCGCCAACAGTTATGGCTTTCCTGGCTGTACCAGGGCTTCCTATTGTGTTGCTGCCATACTCGCCATCATTTCCTGCAGCAACCACGGCAACAACGCCGTTGCTCACAGCATTGTCAACTGCCTGCGACATTGGGTCATCGGGATTTCCGCGGCCGCCAAGGCTCATGCTTATGACATCAGCGTGGTCTGAGAAGTCATTATCGTCGTTGGGGTCAACAGAGCGCTCAATAGCAGCAATAATATCCTCCATGCTCCCGTAGCCTTCTGAGTCAAGCACTTTGTAAGCATAAATATCAGCATCAGGAGCAACTCCTTTCAGAACGCCACTTCCGGCGGCGGTTGCGGCAACGTGGGTTCCATGGCCTGCGTCATCCATCGGGTCAGGGTCATTATTGTAAAAGTCGTAGCCGTCAGCAACCTTGCAGCCTGAGCCAAAGCAGCCTCCAAGGTCAGGATGGGTGTAGTCAACGCCTGTGTCAATAACAGCAATAGTAATGCCCTTGCCTGTCAGTACTGTTTCGGTTTTGTCCTTGAGCTTCCAGACCTCATCTGCGGAAATCTGGTTGACGCTGTTATCGAGCAGGGCAAAGACCTTGCCGTTGGGATAAACAGCCTTGACGCTGGGCAGCTTCCTAACAACAGCAACTTCCTCGTCCGAAAGGTTGGCTGCGAAGCCGCTGAAAGCCTTGCTATACTCCTTCACTATGCTTTTTGGCAGGTTTGGATTTGCCTGCTGCATCTCAAGCAATGCCTGGGCTTTCGCATCTGCCAGCTTTTTCCTGTAAGCATCAACGCTTTTCTTTACCAAATCATTCACAGACTCTTTGGCATAGCTTCCAACCTTGGCTGCACCACCTGCACTTACAGAAGCAGCAACAAGCTCCCCCTCCACAGATGCCTTGTGCTTCAGCAGCGGCTCTGATTTTAGCTCGATTATGTGCGAGGCGACCTTTCGATGCTGCAAAGCAGCCCTCTTGACAGTCACTTTGTTGCCATTGCTATCAGCAAGCACGAAGCTTCCTGCAGTGCCAGAAATCTTTCTGGTGGATTTTCCCTGGCTGATAACAACTGCGCTGCCCTCAGATGTTATGCGGTAACCTGAAAGGTCAACACCAGAACTACTTTTGCCCTGCTCAACCTCAAAGCCAAGCGCCTTCAGCATTGCAATGTTGGCTTTTGACGCTTCAGACGCCTTTTGCCTTTGCTCAGACTGCTGTTGCGTAGGATACGCTTCCCCGCCGCCGCAGAAACTGGTGCAGAAGCCGTCCTTGCAGGAATAATAGACCGGACAGTCAAAATTTGTTGTGCACGGCTTTTTCTCATCCAAAGCCCTGACGCTGAACTCTGAAACATCAGCCAAAATCGAGCCGCCAGGCATTATAAGCTCTGCCTTGACCCTGAACCTGCCAGGCTCGGAAGCCGTGAAAACAGCTGCTGTGCCGAGCTCTGCAGAAAGGTCAAGAAAGCCAGAAGCAGGAACAGAAACATCTTTCGCATCAATTACTGTGCTGCCTCCTACATCCTCCCATTCCGGCTCAGGCGAGGCTGATTTTTTCTGGATTTTTATGGTGAGCTTCCCGAAAACCTCCTCAGGCTTCGGGTTGTCTATCAGAGAAACCGGCTTTGAGCCTTCCTGCCGGGCACCAACAAGCATGACAGAGTCGCCAATATTATAATAATTTTTGTCAGTTTCAACACTGACGCCCAACACGCCCGGCTCTGCAACCGCAGGCACAAGGCTGAACTCAGACAGGACAACAGTCCCGGCAGATGCAGAAACGACAGTGAACTCAACATTGCAGGGATAAGCGCTGCACTGCCTGCCAATCTCATAAGAGAAATCACCTATGCCCTCCGGCTGCCCGGGCAGGCTCCCAGAGCGCTCATAAACAGTTTCAGGCCCTATGCCCAGCACAATCCCAGATGCTGTGCCGCTTATTGAAGCAGTAGCTGCTGAAACAGGGCTGTTGACAACAAGCCTAAGCTGCCTCGGAACAGATGCCTCAGCGCTCAGCACTGCCCCTGTTTTGAAGCTGCCCTCATCAAGCACAACCACAGAATAAGCCTTCCCAACAGCGCCAAAATTAAGGGTATAGATGTTAAATACTGCAAAGCCCACAACGCCAAGAAGCACGATTACCGCGAGAATCATGAAAGACAGGCGGCTGTAAACCGCTACCGCATTATGCCTGTGGTCCCAAGCAGAGCTTCCATGAATGCCTCCATGCACGCCTTTTTTACCAAACATCCAGGCTCACAACTCTTTTCTACAGGATCATCACTAAACTCACAGCAGGAGTATTTAATTGTTGCTGAATCATGCATCAAGGCCAAGCAGCCTCAGCAGCCTGTGAGTGATACTGGTTTCTATGTAAGCTGAAGCGATGAGCAGCGCTGTTGCGAACAAAAAAACAACCAATGCAGCCTGAACAACATTTGAAAGCCTTGCTGAGAAAAACTTCTCCCTCAGGATTGCCTGGGAAACAATCCCGCCTGCAATAGCAGCCAGCACATAAGCGGATGCCTCTGTAACCATATGAGGAGAAATCGCCAGCATCATCCTGCCAAAGTAAGCCAGAGGACCGAAGGCAACGTTAAGCGAAGCCTCCCTTGCTATTGAGCCAAACACAACACCCCACACAGATGCGTTCCAGATTATTACAAAGACAGAGCCGCTGCCGTAAATAAATGAAGCCAGAAAGGCAAAGCAAAAAACAAGGAAGTTGTTGTAAAAGATAGAAGCGAATGAGCTTCCTATAGCAGCGCCTGCAGCCTTTCCGGCAAGGCCAACTGCTGCCAGCTGCCCTGAGAACAGCTGGTTGGCAGCTATGCCGGGAAGCAGCAGGGCAAAAACAGAAAACGCAAGAAGAACACCAAGAAACAGGAAAAGGTAAGCCCCGAAGATATCCGCATGGTTCCTGAAAGGGTCCAGCAGGTCAAACCTTTCCTCGGAAGCAGCCTCTTTTGACTCAAGGGCAAGCATCCTGTTAAGGGACGGCAGGGCAAGCAGGGCTGTAAAGGCAATGGCTGGAAAAGCAGCATCGCCAGGGAACAATATAAGGGCAGAGCCCATGCCAACAACGGAAAAGGCAAAGCCAAGGAACAGCATAAGCCAGGCCTTGCCCTTAATCCACGAGTGGGGGAAAAGGTGCTCAAGCATGCCACACCACTTAAAAAACAGCTTATTTAAACTTAACTGCACAAAAAATAAAAAGCCGTGCAACATGAAGGCAGGAAGCAAGCACGAAAAACGGGGACTGTTCTGGAATGGATTGCGACATGTGCGGAAAACAGCAGGCAACTCTGAAAGCAGCCGTAGAGGGCACTGTGCTTGCCGTATGCGAAGGCTGCGGCAAATACGGCAAGATAGTTGGCAGAATCTTCACAGCACCTGCTGTTGCTGCAAAGAAGAAGGATGATAAGGCTGCAATCGCCGCCTCTACTGAAACTGAAGAAAGCGAAGCTGTTGTTGCCAACTTCGGGCAGCTTATAAAGCAGAAAAGGGAAGAGTTGGGCAGGAAACAGGAAGACGGCTTCATGAAGCTGGAAGACTTTGCAAAGTTAATTGGCGTCAAGGAGTCTGTGCTGCACAAGATGGAAACAGGCCACTACAAGCCAAGCACTGAAGAAGCCAGGCACATAGGAAAAGTTTTAGGGCTAAAGCTCATTGAGAAAGCCGAGCTCCTGGACAATATCATTCCGCAGCCAAAGAAAGACCAGCTTACGCTGGGGGATATGATAAAGGTAAGGAAAAAGTAACGAAGCCCTTACTTTTGGTATATCGACTCGTTCACAAAAATAAAGTAGCTCATTTTTCCTTCAAAATATGTGCCGTTAAAGACAGGCAGGAAGCTTGAGCTGATCTTCTCGTAAAGCATGTCGCGGCCAGCATAGCAGCCAATGTCAATGGCAGGGCAGTAAAGCGTTTCCGGGGAAAACACAACAGCCTCGGCAGGCCTTCCAGTAATGTCCCAGGATGGCTTTAACTCTTTGGGAATGCCCCTTGATGAGTCGTAATAGGCGAAGAAGAGATTGTCGTTATAGGCTGCAAAGACCGGCTCGGATGTAAGCACAGGCCCATCAATGCCCAGCCTTGAAAGCGAGCCGTAAAGCTCCTGCACCATTTCAGGCTCAGATGCAGGCCTCCAGCTGTAAAAATGATAGTCCGTGTAAACAGCAATGCTGAATGAAAAGGCAAGAAGCGACGCGGCAGAAACCAAAGCAAGGGAACGCAGATGCCTCTGCCTTATGCCGCGGCAGAACCTTATGGATTCAAAGAACGCTGCTGCTGAAAAGATGCATATGAAAGGCAGAAACAGCAAGAGGAACCTGCCGTCCTTGTTCGGGATGTAAGAAAAATAGGCAAGGTACAATGCCAGAACTGCAGCCAAAAAAAGCCTGCCGCTGTTAAGGAACCATTTCTTCCTGAAGAAGAGAAAAACGGCTACAGCTGCAAAAACAAAGGCAAAGTGCTGCCTGAGAGCCTCAATAAAGTAGAAAGAGTAGCTGTACAGCTGGCTGGCAATTGCCTTGGCAGGATTTGACTGGTGCCACGAAGCCAGCAGGAACGGCCTGAAAACAGCATGAAAAAAGTTGCTGGTATAAGAACGGTAGAAAAAATAGTTAAAGGCCAGAAAGGGCAGTGCAACAGCAATGAAAGAAACAGAAGCCTTTGCCAGTGGAACAAGCTGGGCCAACCAACTCTGAAACCGGCTAAATTGCAACTGTAACTTTCCCGCCCTCAGCAGCGAAAAAACAACCGTTGCCGCAACTGCAACCACCAATAAGGCGTTTGTGAACTTGAATAGCACTGCCAGGGCTGCTGCTGCGCCGCAAAAATAGTATCTCCTGCTGATGAAAAAGTAAACGGACAGGAGAACAAAGAATGCTGAAGGGATTTCCGTAAGAATGTACGATGAGTAAAGAAAAAACCACGGGGAAGCTGCAAGAAATGAAGCTGCGAGAACTGCTGCGTTTTTGCTGAAAAGCCTTTTGGAAACAAGGTAAGTCAGCAGTATGCTGCCTATGCTGAACAGCACAGCAACCAGTTCTGAAACTGCCGTGTAAGGCAGCCCGAGCTTCCATGCCCAGCCGACAGCCAAAGGCAGCCCTGGCGGCCTGATCACTTCCCACAGGCCTGAGCTGCCCAACGAGTAAATATACTTGCCCATGCCCAAATAGACTGCCTCATCCCAACCTGGAAGATTATACTTAAGAAAGAATGCCAGCTTCGCAGCCGTGAAAGCTGCAAGCAGGAAAATGAACGGCACAATCCCGCCTATGGCTGGATGTGTTATGAATGCCAATCTTGACAGAATTGGCGTTTTCATTCTTGCCCTTTCCTGCATTCTCCTGGCTTGTCCACATAAAGGCCGCAGAGCGTTTCAGTAAGGTTTTCTTTAGACATGAAGTCCGCATAGCTGCTGCCTTCAATGATCACAGTTGGATAAGCTGTGACGTTGTACGTTGCCGTCATAAGGCTGAGCAAAGGCTCATCCTCAAACGACGCGTCAAAGCCAAAGACAAACAGCCTGTCCCTAAACTTCTGCTTCAGGAATGTAAGCACAAAAGACTGGTCATCACACCTGCTGCAGTCCTTGGAAAAAAAGTAAAGGACGTTTACAACATCTGTGCCACAAAGCCTTTTTGCCTTTATGGAAAGAAGCCAATACTCAACCTGGGAGAGAATGTAATTTCTCCGCAGCAGATTAAACTCGTGCCTGTTGACTGTGGCGTCAGCCTGGTAGCTGACAAGCTTAAGCCTTGTCGCCTCAAGCTTTTCAAGGTTCTTGTCAAAGGACTTTGTAAAAGCACCGCAGTTGCCAGCCTGGGCAAGCTGGTCAATGAATGCGTATTGAAGCTGCAGGCTCCCTATGTCAAGCTTCAGCTCCTTGGAATATCCGTCAATAAACTGCACCCTCTTCCCTTCAATCACCAAACCAACCATCAAGCCAACCACGAATATCATGGCTGTCAAAATGCCCGCGAGGATATAGCGGCTTTTCTTAATCTTTCTCACATAATTTTCCAAACCGGCATCACCACCTGTTCTTCTTCTTTAAGAGCAGCTCCTTGATGACAACAAGCCTGACATAGCCAAGCAGCAGGTAATAAAGGAACAGAAAAACTGCAGTAGCTGGCAAGCCGTGGGCAGTCACCTTCCGCTTTATTGAACGGTGAGCCATCACCAGAACAGACACGCTTATTGCAGAAAAGCACAGGCCAACAAAAACGCTGAAGTAATCAATGTCCAGGACGCTAAAGCTGAAATGAAAGTTCCTGACCATAGTCATTATGTCAAAATCAACAAGCCTCAAATAAGTGAATTTCTCGTAAAACGGCTTAACCACGCTGAGGAAGAAGGTAACCAGCAGGATTATCGCGGCAAAGAACGTTGCCAGGAATATTATTGGCAGCTGAAAAACGCCGAAGTCGCCGTACTTCGTGTTGAAAAGCATTCCCTTGTAGTCGATTATGTTAAGGGTTGAGCCCAGGTTCCATCTCAAGCGCTGCCGGTAAAATTCCCTGAGCTTGCTGGGCGTTTCTGTATAGACCTCTGCTTCGGTTATCTGCAGAATCCTGTAGCCTAAGCTCTGCAGCCTCAGGCAGATTTCAAGGTCCTCAGTCTTATGGCCCTCCCTGAAACCGCCAATCCGCAGCAGTATGCTCTTCCTGTAAAGGCTGAAGGGACCGGGGGCAACGTGAATGCAGTTCAGGAAGCCAGCCACTTTCCTGTAAAACATGTTAATGACATACTCGTGCCACTGCACTTTCTGCAGAAGGTTTCCCGGGGAATCCACGTGGAGCATCGGAAGGACAACAGCAATATCCTCCCCTGCGAAGTACGGCAGCATCTTCACGAGGGCATCCGGCTTGACAGTTGAATCAGCGTCAAGGCATGCGACAAACTCCCCGAAAGAAGCAGAAATGCCTGAATTCATCGCCTTCCACTTCCCCTGGTTTTCCTGGCTAAGAACAATAACCCGCCTGCCCTCTTTCAACGCAGATTTCCTTATTTTCTCGGCAACCGCAAGAGTCCTGTCTCTGGAGCCATCGTCCACTATGATAAGCTCCAAAAGCCCTTTCGGATAATCAAGGGCGAGAACAGACCTTGCTGTTTTCTCCAGGGAAGATTCCTCATTGAAAGCAGGAACTATCACAGACACCCTGGGCTGCTTCTTCACCTCACCAGGCCTGGCCGGAGAGTAGTCTATGAACGCCAGAAGCCAAAAGACAGTATAATAAAGCGTAATAAGCGACAGCACAATTATTACCAATTCAAGCAGGGTGAACATGGAACACCGATAAAGCAGGGCTTTTTTAAAGTTTTGTAAAACTCACAATCTCGAACCCTTCACCGCCAATATTGAGCTTCCTCAAGCTCACTGGCTTGAACCTGAAATCTGCAGCCGCGGCAATAAGGGCAGTCGCTGCGCTCCCGCCCTTATCAACCCCACTAGCAACAAAAGCAGTCGCTGCGCTCCCGCCCTTATCAACCCCACTAGCAACAAAAGCAGTCGCTGTCGCTTCGCTCCCGCCCTTATCAACCCCACTAGCAACAAAAGCAGTCGCTTCGCTCCCTCCCTCATTTACCCTGCCTTTCAGCAAAAAAACGATTGAACCATTCTTCTTCATGAAAAAATCCGCCTGATAAAAGAAATCCCTGCAAAGCTTCTTCAGCTTGCTGTTCTCAGCAGCCGCAAAAGAATCGTTGCTGCTCCTGAACTGCGGCGGATAACTGACAACCAATTCAACAGAATGCTCATCAAGCTTTGCATCCAGCCATCCTATGTCGAGCCTGCTGAACCTGATAAGCTTGTTCACGCCAGCTATCCTCGCATTCTTCTCGGCAAACCTGACGCCCTGCATTGACTGCGAGGATGAAAGTATTTTTGGCCTGCTGCCTTTCAGCCTTTTTCTTGCCAAAGCTGCTGCTTCTTCTGCAGCTGCGAACAATTTGCCAAAGCCAAAGCCCTTAAACTGCCGCAGCCGCGAAAAAGCTGATGAAAGCGCATCCCTGCGGTAGTGATTGACAGGAAAGCCTGAGCTAAAAAGAGCAGCCTCTATGGCAACTGCGCCTGACCTCGTGAAAGGGTCAAAGATGAACTGCCTGCCATCATAGCCTGCAGCGCGCAACAGCAAATATGCGAGATTGCCACTCACCCCGCCGTTGTTGCCAAAAACTTCATACTCGCGCTTGCCAAGACCAAAAGGATTAATGCGAAGGCTTTGCCCCAGAACCTCTGTTGTTACTGCAGCCGCAACCGGCTTTTGCCTGAACAGGAAAACATCATTGGCAGACTGGGAAAGGAAGCAAAGCCTGCACAAGCCAGCCAGGTCAGGAACTTTAAACACCACGATTCCTGCTGCGGCTGCTGTTGCTTTTGCACCAATCAGCTCCTTAACCTCCAAGGCTGCAATATCCTCAAAGCAGGGGAAGGTTGTAAGTGCTGCATAATGCGCTGCCATGGCAAGATGAATGGAAGCGGCTGCTTAAAAGGGTTTGTTTAAATTGCACTTTCCTGATTGTTGCCGCCATTGCTGCTGCCATTGGCTGCTTCCTTCAGCACCTTGGCTATGGACACAACCGAATCTGATTCGTCAAGCCTCATCAGCCTCACGCCCTGAGTGTTCCTGCCTATCTCGGAGATGCCGGTAGCGGCAATCCTGACGATGTTTCCAAGCCTGCTGACTATCATCACATCATCATTATCGGTAACAGAGGCAACGGCTGCAACAGGGCCATTCCTGTCAGTTGTCTGGATGTTAATAACCCCGGAGCCGCCCCTGGAAATAAGGCGGTAATCAGCAACAGGGCTGCGCTTGCCAAAGCCATTCGCGGTAATGGTAAGAAGCGACTCAGCTTCATTGGCAACGACCATGCCAACAACAGCGTCATTTTCCTTAAGGCGGATTGCCCTGACGCCTTTCGCAGACCTCCCAACAGGCCTTACGTCCTGTTCGTTAAAGCGCACGGCAAGGCCGTTTTTGGTTGCAACGATGAGCTGCTGGCTGCCTGATGTTGAGGCAACATTAATCAGCTCGTCATTTTCATCCAGGGTTATCGCAATAATCCCACCTCTTCTCGGGTTTGAATAAGCAGAGAGCTCTGTCTTTTTAATCGTGCCGTTCTTTGTAATCATGACAAGGTTGCCTGTGAATTCCTTGACTGGAATGAATGCTGTTATTTTCTCGTTCTGCCTAAGCTGCAAGAGGTTAACTATTGCCTTGCCTGAAGCATACCTTGATGCTTCCGGAAGCTCATAAACCCTGAGCCAGTGGACAATTCCGAGGCTTGTGAAAAAGAGCATGCTTGAATGGGTGTTGGCAACAAAAAGGCTCTCAACAAAATCACCTTCCCTTGCAGTTGCTGCTATGACACCTTTACCGCCGCGGCGCTGCTGCTTATAAGAGTCAAGGCTAAGCCGCTTAATGTAACCCGCGTGGGTGATTGTAACAACCACCTCTTCAGGCTTAATCGTGTCCTCCGCAACAAACTCCTCGCCTGCCTCAACAATCTCAGTCCTCCTGTCATCCCCATACTTCTGGGAAACCTCTGACAGCTCTGAGGTTATTATGCCTGAAACCATTTCCTCGGACGCAAGTATTGATGAGTAGTCCGAAATATTTTTCATGAGCCCATTGTGCTCATCCTTAATGCTTTGCCGCTCAAGCGAAACCAGGCGCTGGAGCTTCATGTCAAGAACAGCCTCGGCCTGCTTATCAGAAAGGGAGAACTGGGATGCTAAAGATGCCTTAGCCGCAGCCTTATCATCGCTGCTGCGGATAAGCTTAATCACGGCATCAACGTTTTCCAGCGCAACCAGCAAGCCCTCAAGCAAGTGGGCTTTTTCCTGGGCATTCCTAAGCAGGAAAGCAGTCCTTCTCCTGACAACCTCGCGCCTGTGCAGGATGAACGAGTCAATCATGGCTCGCAGGGTCACCATCTTTGGAACCCTGTTAACAAGCGCAACAAGTGCGATGGGAAAAGAGCTATGAAGCTTGCTGTGGACAAGCAGCTGGTTAAGCACAATGTCCGGATTTGAGTCCTTCTTCAGATCAATAACTATGCGAATGCCCTCCCTGTCACTTTCATCCCGGATGTCGTCAATGCCCGTAACCACCTTATCCCTGACCAAGCCAGCCAGCTCCTCAACAAGAGCGCTCTTGTTAAGCTGGTAAGGGATTTCGGAAACAATAATGCTTGCCCTGTCTTTCCGGTGCTCAAAATGCGTCTTAGCCCTGACCCGTATTATGCCGCGGCCGTTCAGGTAAGCCTCCCTCATCCCCGCAGTCCCGTATATAATCCCGCCGGTTGGAAAGTCAGGGCCTGGAACCAAGCGGATAAGGTCGTCAAAAGCCAGCTGCGGGTTCCTTATCACGGCAATAGCTGCTGAAATGACTTCACGAAGATTATGAGGAGGGATGTTAGTAGCCATGCCGACAGCAATGCCGGAGCTTCCATTAACCAGAAGGTTAGGAAACTTTGCAGGCAGGACCACCGGCTCCTCAAGGCTGCCGTCAAAATTCTTCACAAAATCAACAGTCTCCTTGTCCAGGTCCTCAAGCATAAGCTCGGCAATTTGGGTCATACGCGACTCGGTATACCTCATGTGAGCCGCGCTGTCGCCGTCAACACTTCCAAAATTGCCCTGGCCCTCGACAAGCGGGTAACGGAGAGAAAAGTCCTGCGCCATCCTGACAAGAGCGTCATAAACAGCAGAATCGCCGTGGGGATGGAACTTGCCAAGACAGTCCCCAACAATCCTCGCACACTTCCTGAAAGCCTTGCTGTGCTGCAGCCCAAGCTCAAGCATGCTAAAAAGAACCCTCCTGTGGACAGGCTTTAATCCGTCCCTAATGTCAGGCAACGCCCTTGAAACAAGGACAGACATGGCATAATCAAGGTAAGATGACTTCATCTCCTCTTCTATCTCACGGCTGATAACAGCCTGCCCGGGGGCAGGGTTTCCAGGCTCCTTTGCAGCTTCAGAATCTCCCATTTTACCGACGAGAAACAAGAAGAAAAGAGTGTTTAAAAAGTTATGCACAGCCAATCAGAGCTTCTGCACAACAGCCTTTGCAACATTGATTGAGAAGTTGCAGTAAACACACCGCTTTACCTTTTTTGAAACACCACTGCCGCCCTTCTGCGACTGGTACTTCATCCTGTTCCTGCACCTTGGGCACTCAAGAAGAAGCATTCTCACCACTTTTACTGCTGCTTTCACTGCTGTTTTCGCTGTCGCTGCCTACACCAGGCTGCTGCACTTGCTGTTGCGGCTGTGGCTGGGTGGTTTGCATTGCTGCCTCAGACAGGCCCTTAAACTTCTCCTTAACCTCATCAGGCGTTTTCACGTCAAAATACTTAAAAAAGCGCTCTGTAAGCTTAATCATTTGAGAGCGGCCACGCTTCTCCCGGGTTATGAAGCCTGACTTCTCAAGGGCTGCTATGTGGTCATAGGCCTTGTTGGTCCTGAATTTTATGACATTCGACTGGAGAACAGGGGCTTTCCACGCAATGACTGCAAGGGTCTCTATGACTGTCTTTGTAAGCTCGGTCTCAGGCACAACCTTCTGCACAACAGGGCTGAACTGCTCCCTCACAGTGAGCTTCCACCCGTCTGCCTCTTCCATTAGCAGGAGAGAGGAATCCTTATTTTCATACTCTGCTTTTAATTCTTGCAATTGCTGCCGGACTACTGCAGGGGTCGACCTGCAAAGCCTCGCAAGCTCTTCAGCAGCCATCTTCCTCCCGGAAGCAAACAATGCTGCCTCAAGCTGCCTCTTCAAATCATGGCCGTTATCAACAGCATCCGCCATTACATGACCCCTTTAAATTTATGCCTTAAACCTGTTAATGCATCCCTTGCAAACGCAATAATCTCTTTGGCGTCCTCCATGCCAACACCTTTTCCTCTGTAATTAATGTCATTCCTTATTTCCCTATACCTGTCAAGCTGCCAAATTTTTGACTCAGGCAGCAGTTTCCTTTCAAAGGCAAACGCGACAATCGCCTCGTGGGAGTAAGGCTTATAACCTTCTGCTGCCATGAAAGCCTGCAGTGCCTCACGAAGAGCCTCATACGCATCCTCAAAGCGAAACCGTGCACTTTTCTCCGTAAGCGGCAAAGCTGCTACATCATCCAGCCTCGCTGCTGCCTGCTCTGCCAGTGAACGCGCTTCTGCAGGGTCTGGGCTGCCCCTTTTAACTTTCCCTTCTTCTACAAACTCGGAAAGCTGTTTCATTTTCTTTGCAGATAACCACACAGGACTATCCCATTTATAAGGGTATTCCAAAACTCATCACTGGCCTCAGCCTTTCGCATCTCAATGACCCTTACCTTTCTTCGCAGCACCTTTTCAAAGCCAGCCAAAAAGTTCTCCCTGCGGCTGCTTGTAATTACGGCAATGTCAACATCGCTGGTTTCTGTATCCTCCCCTCTGCTGTAAGAGCCGAATAGCACAACAGCTTCAGGCCTTGTGTAATTATCCACGAGATAGCTGACTAATCCTGACTTGTAAAGCCTGAACAGGTTATGGCTTCTCTTAAGGGCAAGGAACAGCTTACTTTCCCTGTCAGCCCTGACAAGAACCAATCCCCTGCGCTTTTTCTTTACAAGGTAGCCTTCCTTTACAAGCTCGTTAACAACCTTCCTGACCCAGGGAAAAGACACCTTCACCAGCCTCGCCAGCTCCCTTAAATGGAACTCCGAAGCAGGGTTTAGCAGGAAATGCTCCAGAACCGCATCCCTCTTATTAGTAACAAAAATTTCCATTTGATAATTTAAATTATCAGTTGATATTTAAAGTTTTCTATTTTGCGATGTTACGAGCAAGGTAACGGTGCCCGTCCTTCCTTACCATGCCCTCTTCCTCAAACTTTGCAAGGAAAGGCTCAAGCTGCTGTTCAGGAATTCCCACTTTTTGTGAAATCTCACCAGCGGTCTTGGAGCCTGAGCCAAGCATGAGAAGCACAAAGTTCTTCAGCATGTTGTAAAGGTTCTTCTCAAGCAGCATGTTGGCTGCGTTGGTGTTCTTAAGCCTTAAGTCAGTCTCGTGAAGCCTCCCAAGCAGCTCATTAAAGAGGTCTGCGACATTAACAGGAGAGAGCTTGAACTGTGCAGGCTCAACAACCTCAACCGAGGACGGCATATAATTAAAGCAGAGGCCTATCAAGGTGGCAAAGTCCCTGACAAGGACGTCAAGCTCGGCAAATGTGCTAAAAAAAGGCCCCTGGGGCTTGGGCTCATGAACCTTCCCGCCAAGCAGCTCAACGCCCTTTTCCTCCCTGAGCTTCTTCAGGACCAGCCTTAAAGTGTCCTCAACATGCTCCTTAGGAGCGCCGACTATTTCAATGACCGTGCTAATCCTCAGGTAGCCCTTCTCAAGCTTCTCCCTAACTGCAGCATCATCAGCCATGAGGAAACGGCAAAGAGAAGAGGTTTAAAAAGATTGTGAGAGCCTTACTTCCCCCGCAAACTTAACAGAGCTGCCAGAAAGGTTTAAAATTATGAGTTTAGCCTTCAAAAGTTCCACAGCAGGAAGATGCAATTCTGGTTTCAGTGATTTAAAAGCTCCATAGTACAACTCAAACAGATTCACATATGTGGTAGCGAGTATAGACTGTCCTTTAACTTCTTCAATAAACTGAACTGCCTGCTCATTTTCCCTCAGAAAATCAACAAGAAAATCCGTATCTAAGCAGATTTTGTCCATTTCTTCCAACCAGCTCGCAAGTCGCGCATGAAATCCTTTGCCTCTTTTTCCGACATCGTTTTCCAAGCCCCAGCCAGGTCGCTAAGCTTCCCGCCACTCAGCCTTTTCCTTACTTTAGTAATTGCTTCATCAATTGATACCACTCTTTTTTCCTCAGCCTGGGCAGTGCCAGCTATCTCGCAAAGCCAGTTGTAGTTTTCCTCACTCACCTTCACTGCCTTTGACACCATAATTACCACTTAGTAACTTTGTAGTATAAGTAATATTTAAGCTTTGCGCTCAGGCAAACCTCAGCACATCCAGCACCTTCGCAATATCCTGCTCTGCAACAACGAAAAGCGTTTCAGACCAGCAACTCATTGCCTCCATGATGTTGATGCCCCTGTCGCTCAGCAAACCTGAGAGGTAGCTGAAAACGCC
>JACPBY010000010.1 GCA_016180065.1 Candidatus Woesearchaeota archaeon
TGTCAGAACCGTAGCGGTTCTGAGCACGGAGAACCTGCGGGTTCTCCTGAACCCAACGAATTACATACCCCCCAGCTTGCTGTGGTTGGGTTGTTGATTCCGACGTTAGGCGTAATCGTCGGAGGGGCTTCTAATCCTGCCCTTTATCTTCCTTCACCACTTCAAACACGACGTAATCCTTTAATTCAGCATAAGCAGGGAAGTTTTTCTCCAGAATTCCAATCTCGCCTGTTTTCCTGAATGTTTTTGTCTTTATTTCACAGTCCTTGCAGAAGACGACATAGCTCGTGTTTGTCCGGGAAAGGTAGCTGAGGTATTCTGCTTCCTCCCACTTGTGCTGGTAATACTGCCCTTCATAATAAGGCGACAGGGAGGTTATGATTCCTTTGACAGGGAAGGCGTAAATCCAGTTACGGCAGTCATCCACTATCCTGACATTGCCCGGAAGCTGAGGAATTTCAGAATAGCTCTTTGTGTAGTAGCAGCTTATGCCCTCCTGCCAGCCCATTTCAAACGGAACGTAAAGGATAGGGTAAAGCAGCAAAATCCCAGCAGCTGTAGCGTAATACGCTGCCCTCTGGCTTGCCAGCCTCCTGACAAGCTTTGGCGCGAATTCAATGAGGAACGGGAAAAGCAGCACAAAAGTCCTCAGGCCAAGGTCAAGCAGGTTGTCAAACTCGAAATCAACCGTGCCTGAAAAGAAAACGTATCTCATCACAAGAAGCTGCGCAATAAGCACAGCCACGCTGCCCAGGAACAGCAGCCACCTGCCCAGGAATATTGTTGCGAGGTTGCTCACTGCAATGTATGGATGGTTAAGCCCTGCGAGCGTAATGGCGATGTCACCGGAAAAGCTGCTGCTGAACCGTTTAACAAGGTAAATCCCCAGATAGAAAAAAAACATGGAAAACAAGTATGGGTAGGAGTCCGGCAGCAGCACCTTGGCAAAGATAAGCGCATACCAAAACAGAAGCAGGTTCCTGTTTTTGAAGATTTTAAGGGACAGCAAGACTATCCCGAGGAACAGCAGAACCTCAAGCACCTTAACAGTCGCTTTCTGGAAGAAAAACCACGCAAAACCAGCAAGAGCGTAGGAAAACACACCAACACCGTAGAGTGGCTGGTGCCCGCTGAGCATTGAAAAGTCCTCCTGCAAGACAACCCTGTCCTGCATCATGTGGTTGAACAGCCATGCTTCATGGATGTGGGTGTAGATGTCAGAGCCCGGCAAAACAAGCACGGCAGCAATGATGATTAGTATAAGAAGTACTTGCGGCAGTGACAAAAGAGAATGCCTTTTCATGCTTTTTGCTGCCAAAGCTTCTTATTTAAACGTTTGCCTGGCTCAAAGTTTCAGTTTCGGGAAGAACATCGGCACCATCTTCCTGTATTTGGTGTATGCGTTGCCGAACCTTTTCTCAAGCTCAGGCTCCTCAACAGCTTTTACCCATGCTGTAAGGGCAAGAACGAAGAGTGGTGCCAATATGGCCAGTAACGCCAGTGACCTGAGCAGGAAGCACAGCCCTAGCAGGACTGCAAAGTAGCCTGTAATCATGGGGTTTCTGGAAAAGGCGTAGGGCCCTGACGTAACCAGCTTTTTTGGAGGGCTGAGCGGTATTGGCGTGCCTTTTGCTTTTATGAAGAACTTGACGCACCAAAGAGAAAGGAAAAGGCCTGACAAGATAAAAGGCAGAGCGGCTGCCATACCCACCCAGGCAAGGCTTCCCGGCATGATTTTCGGAAGCCCCAGGAAAGCGTCAAGCCTTAAAGCGGCATAAGCAATAAGGGCCATCGCTGCCGAAACAATGGCAATCCCTGCAAATGCTTTTGCAGCGTTGTTTTTGCCACTGCTTTGAACAGACTTTTCGTTCACAAAAGCAACCAGCCTGTTAGCGACGCTCATTGTTTAAGCCAGTGGTTTTATGAGTATTTAAACATAACTGGAACTGCACAGCAACGTTTATATAGCCAAAAAGCGGTTGGGTGTTGGGAAAAAGAGGGTGATTTGTGAATGAGGCCTGCTGACTACTGCTTTGAGGTTTCGTGGGAGGTCTGCAACAAGGTTGGAGGCATTTATACTGTCCTTAAGACGAAAGTGCCTGTCATGAAGCAGAACTACGAGACAGGCTATGTTGTTGTCGGGCCGTACTTTGCAGGCAAGGTAAGGGGAGAGTTCAACGAAAAGCTTCCCACTGACGGGCTTAAGGACGTGTTTGAGCGCCTGAAAACTGAAGGGATAATCTGCCATTACGGCAACTGGCTTGTTGAAGGCGAGCCGGATGCCATTCTCATTGACTTTGCAACATTCGCAGCAAGAAAAAACGAGATTAAAAGAGAGTTGTGGGACAACTATAAAATTGACTCGCTTAACACGCAGTATTTTGACTATGATGAGCCGGTAATCTGGGCTTATGCAGCTGGAAGGTTCGTTGAGGAGTTTGCAAAGCCACAGCCCGGCAAAAAAGTAGTTGCACACTTCCATGAATGGCTTGCGGCTCCAGGCCTGCTTTACCTTCACAGCAGGAAAGCCAACATAGCTACAGTCTTTACCACCCACGCCACAACCCTGGGCAGGGCATTGACTAATTCAAACATTGACATCTACGCAAACATCGCAGCCATAAGCGCAGAGCAGGAGGCTTACCGGCTTGGGGTCCATGCGAAGCACCAGACCGAGGCTGCAGCAGCCCGCAATGCGGATGTATTCTCAACAGTGAGCGACATAACAGCCATGGAGGCTGAGCATTTCCTGAAAAAGGCGCCGGACGTTATCGTGCATAACGGACTTGGCATGGAAGGCTTCCCGACCTTTGAAGAGGCATCTGTGCGGCACAGGCAGTTTAAAAGGAAAATCAGGGAGTTCATCACTTACTACTTCTTCCCGTACTATACCTTTGACCTTGAGGAAACCCTTTACTACTTCCTGACAGCGAGGTATGAGTTCCACAACAAGGGCATTGACGCTTTCATCAGGGCATTGGGCGAGCTGAACAAGGCACTAAAACAGGAAAAGCCAGGAAGGACTGTTGTCGCTTTCATATGGGTTCCGGCCAACATCCGGGGCATAAAGCGCGAGCTGCTTGAAAACAGGACACAATACCAGGACATCAGGGATAGCATAGTTGACGAGATTGAGCATGTCAAGGACAGCATGATAAATGACGTCGTTGCCCAGAAAAAAATAACAGACACCGACCTGCTGTCTGCCCAGACACTGTTTGAGCTGAAACGCAAGGTCATGAAGTTCAAAAAGCAGGGCAGCCCTCCGTTGTGCACCCATGACCTGTACAACGAGGAAAGCGACGCAATACTTAACGCCTGCAAAGAGGCAGGGCTTAACAACTCTGCTGATGACAATGTTAAGGTCATCTTTTACCCGATTTACCTCAGTGGTGCAGATGGCCTGCTCGACACAAGCTATTACGAAAGCATGCAGGGCGCACATCTGGGCGTTTTCCCAAGCTTTTACGAACCCTGGGGCTACACCCCCCTTGAGGCTGCCGCCCTTGGCGTTGGGGCTGTGACGACAGACCTTTCAGGATTCGGAAAATACATTGAAAACCACTCAGCCCAGAGAAAGTTCCCGGGGGTTTTTGTTGTGAAGCGCCTTGGCGTACAAGATGACCTGTTTGTGAAAAGCCTTTCGGCAGTCCTGCTTTCTTTTGCAAAATACTCTAACGATGAGCGCATCAAGAACAAGATTGAGGCAAAGCACGTTTCTACCCTTGCGGACTGGAGGTTCATGGTGAAGCAGTACATCGCAGCGCACCAGATAGCAGTGAGTAAGCACTGGAAATAAGACGGTTCATGGTGGTTAGCCCGCCGTGGAATATTTCTGAGGACGATAATCTGAATGTCTGGCGCAGCTGGAAATTTCAGGGTTGGCAGGTTGGAAAAAGGTCAAAGAGTCTACTCTTCGCTTACCTCTAAATTTGATTTGTGTCATTTCCGGCTGCCGATGCCCTCGTTTTGAGGGTTATTTTTTCTCCCGCCCTCGGTTAGCCGGGTGCGTGGGGAAAAATAAGTCCAGCCGAAGGCTGGACCTAAGGCAGCTATAAGCCAAAACAATTTTATATTATCTCTTTAGAGATAATGTTATCTCAGGTGAGATAATGGATCTGGCGGTTAAAATAGTGGGGCTTTACGATTGCGAACCGAAGGCAGAGCTCTCCATTAGGGAGATTGCTAAGAGGCTGAAGGCCACGTACAGTTTCGTTTACGCGGCTGTTGATAAGACAGCCAAGGAAGGTGTCATAGAGGTGGCTGTCAAGGGCAGGGCAAAGATGTGCTCCTTAAATCTGAGAAATGACAAGGCACGGGCTTTACTGGCCATGCATGCAATCAACAGGAAAGAAGAGTTTCTGAAGAAAAACAGGCTTATTGGACAACTGCTTTCAGAGTTCGTGAATCGGGTTGCAGGTGAGGATGTTTATTCTATTGTGTTGTTTGGCTCGTATGCGAAGGGTTCAGCTTCTGCTACTAGCGATGTTGATTTGCTTGTGATCGGTGCTTCTAAAACGCAGCTGGACAGCAAGGTTGATGCCGAGGCTAACAGCCTTGAAGCTCGGTATGGGAAAGAAGTGAATGCTGCAGTTGTAGACAAAACAATGTTTTTGAAGTCTTTGCGAAGCGAAGCGGTTACTGCTGTGAAGGAAGCGCTGGCTGACCATGTTATCCTGTCGGGTTTTGAGCGCTTTTGGGAGCTTATAGGAGAGGGCATAAAATGACCAGCAAACAAATGGTTAAGGACAAGCTTGACATGTATGAGCGGAAAGACTTGTTCAGCAGGGACTTAAGCATCAAGCGTTTAGTTGGTAACTTCATGGCAAAGGCCAGGCATAATCTTGAAACAGCTAAGGTTGTCTATGACTTGTCGGAAAGCAGCGCGGCTAAGGAGGCTCTGAAAATAAGCAGTTCCTACGCCGCATATGACTGGGCTATCGTTTCCGCGTATTATGCGATGTATCACGCCGCTCTGGGCGCGTTGGCGGCTTTGGGCTTTAAAAGCGAAGACCACGAAGCCACCAGAATAGCTCTGCTATACTATTACGTTCTTGAAGGCTCGCTCGAAAGCAAGTATGTTACCGCTCTGGAAAAGGCCAGGAAGCTTGAAGAAGACTACGTCCAGAAACTGTATAAAGCAAAGCGAACCATGCAAATAGCCCAATACTCTGTAGAGGGCGAATTCAGCAGGGTTGAAGCTAAAAGTCTGATAGAGGATGCTTTGGGGTTTGTAAATCGTATAAGCGAATTGCTTAAGTAGAATAGGCAGAATTAAGAAGTCTGACACAATAAGAGATGAGTATTCATAGTGAAAAAGAGGTAAATAATGATTGAACTAAGGAAAGACTACATCCTTGACCGCTGGGTTATTTTGGCGCCGTCAAGGAAGAAGAGGCCACGAGATTTTGTTAGGCAGGCTGCTGATGTTTCTGCAAATGCCTGTGCTTTCTGCAAGGGCAATGAAAAGCTCACTCCTAAGGAGCTTGGCAGGATAAGTAACCCTGATGGCAGCTGGTCCATGAGGTGGTTCCCGAACCTTTTCCCTGCTGTTCAAGAGGAAGGCCAGAAGGAAGCGAGGACTGACAACACATTCTACACTTTCGCAGCAGCCTATGGCAGCCACGAGATTGTTGTAGAAACTCCCCGCCATGACAGGCAGCTTTGGGATTTCTCAGCAGCAGAGCTGGAACAGCTGCTGAAAGTCTATAATGAAAGGATATCAGGGTTGGGCGGCAAAGACGGAATACGGTATGTTGTTGCTTTCAAGAACTCCGGAAGCGAGGGGGGAGCAAGCATTGCGCATTCCCACACCCAGATTGCTTCAGTAAATGTTCTTCCGAAGCTGCTGAGGGAAGAGGCTGCGGCAATGAAAAACTATCCGGGCTGCCCTTACTGTAGAATTATTGAGAGCGAAAAAGGCAGCTACCGCAGGTGCTTTGAAAACAACCATGCGGTTGCCTTTGCGCCTTATGCCTCAAGATTCAATTTTGAGCTATGGATTTTTCCAAAGAGGCACCTCAGGCAGCTCTCAGGAGCAACAGCAGAAGAGATGGCAGGAATTTCGGAAATCCTTGCATTAACCCTTCATAAGCTTAAAGAGCTCAATGCGCCTTACAACTACATCCTGCACTACCTGCCTGAAGCTGAGAATGGCAATTTTCATTTTCATATTGAGGTCCAGCCGAGGCTTTCAATCTGGGCGGGGTTTGAGCTGAACACTGGCATAATAATCAATTCAGTGACTCCAGAGGATGCAGCGAGGTTTTACAGGGGCGAGGAGGGTTGAAGGCAGTTCATGTGCTCAATGGCGCTGCGGCAGAGAAGGATGTTCCGGGCGGAGAGGTAAGCTTTTTCCTTTCAAATAATACCGGAGGATTTGCTCATTTTGCAGCCTCCAGCTTGCCTACAAGCAAGTTTCAGGGCTTCTTTGCGAAGGTTGGCAGCAGCTTGTTCAAAACCGTAGAAGGCATCAGGCCGGTGTCAGATGACCGAACTGTTGCTGTAGAAAACGCAGGCTGCTCTGCTCTTTTAAACCACAGCACGTTTTACGAGCATTTTTTCATTCCACTTGGAAGAAACTGCCTTGTTTACCAGCTCAGCAGGGAGCTGCCTGTGGAGCTGTCCCTCGACGTGAGGCGGGCAAGTGACTTCAGGCAGTGGGGCAGGCACTACCACAGCTATGAGCAGAATGGCGTTTTTGTTGTTGAATTTGCCAAAAAAACAGACGGCAAGGAAGATAGCAACAGCGGCAAGGACGAGTTTTCCGTTTTCGTTGCAGTTAAGCATGACGGCTTCATTGTCAACAATAACAGCGAATGGGTAAAGCGCGACTACAGCCTTGACAGGAGGCGGAATTCAGCCAGCGAGAGGCATGTTTACAAGGCAGCGGCAATTGAGGCAAGGACATTTGCCATAGCATCTTCTGGTTCTGCCGCGGCAGCGATTAAAGAGGCATGTTCAGTTTTTAAGTCACTAAACCAGCTGGAAAAGGCCGCAAAGGCGCATTATGACAGGTTATGCGCAGGCAAGCCGCGAAACGAAACAGGCTTTGCAGTGAACGCAGCAAGGATTGCGCTTGACAAGCTCAGGGCAAGCAACGGCCTCTACGCCGGGCTGCCGTGGTTCTTTCAGGAGTGGTCAAGGGATGAGATGGTAAGCTGTGCTGCGCTGCCTGCAGCCGCAAAGAAAAAAATAGTGCTGAAATACCTTGATAAGGCTCTTGATGACGGCAGGCTTCCTAATATCACCGATGGAAATTACAAGCCATCCCCTAATGGCTCTGCAGACAGCATAGGCTGGCTGTTCAAAAGGGCTTCTGAGCTGCTGGACAGGAAAGCTTTTACACCAGCGGAAAGGAAAAGGCTGCAAAATGCCCTGAAAAAGTCCATCGATGCCTTGCTGAAAAACCACCAGAAGAACGGCTTCATAACCAACGAAAAGAACGAAACGTGGATGGACACTGGCTTTAAAGATGACGGCCGCTCTGGAGTGTGCATAGAAATCCAGGCAATGCAGCTAAACATGTACAACCTGATGCACAGGCTTTCAAAAGACAAGACTTACCTGCTGCTGGAAAAATCGCTGCGGCAAAACGTCAGGAAATTCTTCTGGAACGGCAGCATCCTGGCTGACCGCCTAAATGACTTCACCGTAAGGCCAAACATTTTCATAGCTGCCTGCATTTACCCGCAGCTGCTTTCTGTGAAAGAGTGGGAAGCCTGCATGCAAAATACCCTTTCAAAGCTGTGGCTGGACTGGGGAGGCATCGCAACAATAGACCAAAGCCACCCCTCTTTCAAAAGCGAGTACACCGGTGAAACAAACGAATCCTACCACAGGGGGGACAGCTGGTTCTGGCTCAACAACATAGCTGCCATTGTTATGCACAGCATCAACAGAAAAAGATTCGGCAGCTACATCAAAAAAATCGCTGCCGCGTCCGCAAATGACATCCTTTGGAACGGCGCTATCGGATGCGCAAGCGAGCTAAGCTCAGCAAAGGAGCAAAGGGCAGAGGGCTGCCTGAACCAGGCGTGGAGCAATGCGACTTTCATTGAGCTAGCAAGCACTGTGGCTATTTTGGGACGGCAACGAACAAAGTAGAGTACAGCTCCGCACTTTTGCCAATACTGCCCAATACTTCCGAACTTACCTGCAGCACAGAGTTTGGAGAGATGCTGACATGATAGCCAAGCGCTTCAAGAGGCTCCTGTGCATATTTGACAGGGTATGCGCCTGCACCGATTATTGGCACTTTGACACCTCTGGCGCTCATCCCGCGCACAGCATCAACAATGCAAGAACTAGGCTGGCCAAATGACGTAATGACCATTACTCTTTCAAAAGGAACGGGAAAGCCTTCTGCTGTAAGCATAATATCCTCAAGACCGCTTCTCTTCAAAGCCGCAACCTGCGCCCCAAGTTGCCCTGCCCACTTCTGTAACGCCGTGATGTAATGCGGGTCATGCTCCTCCCAGTATACTGTGTCGGTCCAGCGGGCGTCAGCCACTAACTTAAGCTCAGTGCCAGGATGGCGTAAAATCGGAACTTGATTTCCCACCGATTGAATCATATATTCAAATATTTTTTGCCTTTTTTCTTCAGCTGAAAGCGTACCATTTCCGGGTGTAGGTACTGCACCTTTTCCTTCTCCAACCATTTAAATCACCTTCAAAGCTTTAATCTGTTTCAGATTTCTTCAATGGGCGCTTACCCCGCCCCTCGGGGCGCATCCCGATTTGTGAAGAACCAACTGTCAGAACCGCAGCGGTTCTGAGCACGAAGAACCTGCTGGTTCTCCTGAACCCAACGAATTACATACCCTTGATTTCCTTCTTGCATTGCCACAATGCACATTGCCTGCCCCCACGCCAATGGAGTGTTTTCGTTGTGCTTATCTGTCTTTCCATAATACAGCTCCGGCATCTCGCCATTGCCGTTCATCGCTTCCAGCGTTTTCCTGCTGTAAAAAGCGTGCTTTTCAGGATTGTTAAGCTGCTTGTATATGATTGCGAGCCACGGGAAGCCGAAGGTCCATTCCGCTTCTACCCCGCCATTGCTGTAATACCTGTCGCCAGCATACCTTACCACGCCTTTATTCCTGACAAGCTTCTTCTCAACGTTCCGCAATATAGCATCCCGCTGCTGCGGCGCAACAATGTTGTAAGGGTAAATCAGCGACAGCAAAGCCAAGTCCACTTCTTTTGTTTCAGACTCCCTCGGCAGAAGCTTGTTCAGCGCTTCTTCCCCGTTTCGTATCAGCTGCTGCAGAACACTAATTCCTTCAACCTTCGCAATCGCTTTCAAGCCCGCAACGCAGGCTCCGATGGATGAAGCGTGGATTTCCTCATTCTCCTCCCACATTCCGTTGTCCTTGTCATGCCAGTAATGGATAGCGCCAAGATAATCAACAAGCTTCTGCAGTATTCTCACATCGGTGCTGCTGCGGATTATTTTTATTCCCCTATTTTCGAGGTCGCCAATCTTGAACAGCACAGCGCCTATCGCATCATTCTGCTTGTTGCCCCATTCCTCCCATACTTCCTTCAGGGTCAGAGGGTCATACCTTGCGTGGATGTACCTGAAAGCAGCCTTTGGCACTGGTTGTTTTATCATCCAGTCAATCTTGTACTCATGCTTCAGGAGCAGGTCAAGGAGGGCGTGGTATGCCTTCTTTACAGCAGCGATGTTTTTCACAGCCTCAAAGCCAAGAGAAGCATAGACCGTATCGCGAATCCAGCACAGGTTATAGCCTGTCCTGACATCCTTGCGGCTGGCGCTGAACAGCCCCGTAGGATGCTGCAAAGATTCAAGTATTGCTATGCTCCTGTTAACCATGGCAAATCACTCCAGGCTCTCCAAAGCCAAGCCCCTTTATTAATCTTTCGTTTTTTGTTACTTTATAGTGGTCAAAAATAGAAAGATTTATATAATGCCTCGCATGGAGTGTCTGCTATGGGGGATGGTAAGGTGTTCAAGGAACAGGCATTTTTCGTGAGGCTTGCCCTGCTCTTGCTTGTGGCAACGCTGGTGCTTTCATCAGGTGTTTCCGCTTACTCTGTCCAGTTCTTAAAGGGCGCTAAGAACGAAATTGAGCTGCGGCAGTACCTTGCAGATTATGACCAGTCAAGGCTTCAGGGCATTGAAACTGTGAGCTTTTCCAGCAGCTTAGGACATGTGAAAGGCTTGTTCCTGGTTGGCAGGCAGGACAAAAACAGGATAATGATAAGTTCTAAAGATGCCTGGGACAGGTGGCAGTTTAATGAAATTATGGACCACGAGACAGCCCATGCGATTTGCTGGCGCGCGCAGAAGGATGTTTCCCACAAAAGCAAATGTTTTATGCAGGAAAGCGGTGCATAAAGCTTTTTATACGTTTCAGGGTTTCTTTTCCTAATGGCTCTTTACCTTATCGGCATAGGCCTTGATAATGAGAAGGATGTTTCTGTCCGTGGCATGGAAGCAGTCCGCAGCTGCGACCTGGTTTATCTGGAGGACTACAGCTCCCTTCTTGGCAGCTGCAGCATTAGCGACCTGGAGAAATTTTACGGCAAAAAGGTAATTGCGGCAGGCAGGAAGCTTGTGGAGCAGAGCGATGAGATAATCACGGCTGCCGCAACCAGGAACGTGGCGCTGCTGGTGATTGGCGACCCCTGGGGGGCAACAACGCACATCGACATCATGCTGCGCTGCAAGTCCAAAAACATCCCTTTCAAGGCAATCAACAACGCTTCAATCATTACTGCCGTTGGCATTACAGGCCTCCAAATCTACAAGTTTGGAAAGACAACCAGCGTTCCATACCCTGACAGGAATTTCAGGCCTGAAACAGCTTATGAAGTCATCAGCCAGAACAGGCTGCTTGGCCTGCACACCCTGCTGCTGCTTGACATCAGGCCTGACCTTGGAAAGTTCATGACAGTTCAGGAGGCCGTAGACATCCTGCTTGAAATCGAGTCAAGGCGTAAGCAGAAGGTTTTCATGCCAGAGACGTTGTGTGTTGGCTGCGCCAGAATCGGCAGCGACGGTTTTGCAATAAAGTCAGCTGCTGCAAAAGACCTGAAGAAATTTGATTTTGGCAGGCAGCCCCATTGCCTTATTGTGCCCGGAGAGCTTCATT
This sequence comes from Candidatus Woesearchaeota archaeon, assembly GCA_016180065.1. Classification (GTDB taxonomy): domain Archaea; phylum Nanobdellota; class Nanobdellia; order Woesearchaeales; family UBA10216; genus UBA10216. The sequence goes on from JACPBY010000010.1 coordinate 11,123, forward strand.
TCGTTGAGAAAGATGCCCTGCAGCAATGGAACTGAAGCAGAAGCAGAAACCGGATTTTTCCTGTTGCCGCCGAGAAAATCCAAAAAATCAAAACATTTAAATATATGCCTCAAAATAGATTTTCAAGTCATTATAAGCTTTTGTTGCGTGTTGGTTGTAATCTTTTAGTGAGTTGGGGTGTAAAAAGTTGGTCCAGAACAAGGAGATATTCAATGTCTTTTTCAGGGAAAAGCCGGCACTGATGCTTGTCGGCCTGAAAAACGCGAAATCAGGCGTTTACGCCTCTTCCCTTGCAAAGTCTGTTGACTGCACATATTCGCATGTTGTCAAGATTCTTCAGCATATGCAGAAAGCCGGCCTGGTCAATTTTGAGAAGCAGGGCAGGCTCAAGCTTCTTACCCTGACAAAGAGCGGCTCTGACGTCGCTGACAACATTGACAAGATTTGGAACCTGCTCTAAAATTCCGCTGCTGCGGAATCCTGGATTGAGTTGTTCTACGGAAGAATAAGCGTGTCAAGTTCGTTGCCTATTTCGCCAACGTCTTCTGTTCCGATTTCCTGAATTGCCTGCTCTGCCTGTGCTATTTCTGGCACTGCGCCTGCTGTTTGCTGCTCTGCCGGCAATTGCGGCGGGGCAGGCGGTGGAGAGGATTGCTGTGCAGCTGCTGCAGGCTCTCCCTGCTGCCCGTTTTTTGATAAACCTTTTTCGCCAAAAAGGTTTTGCTGCGGGGCGCATGCTGCAATGAGCAGGGCTGCAAATACGGCCAGAATTGCCAGTGTTGTTGTGGCTCTGATTTTCATTTCATTGCCTCGTTAAGTTGTTGCTGAAGCTTCAGGAATGGCTGGAGGGGCTGTTGGCTGTGTTTCTGTTTCAATAACGAGCTCCTGCTCCTCTTCCCTGCACGGCTGCCCGCCAAGGCTGTTTACGTCCTTCCTTATTCCCTGGAGCATCTTGTGGGCTTCCTGAACAATCCCGCGAGCTTCCCTCACAAGACTTTTGCCTTCTGCAATCTTTGCATCATCATCGCTGCTTAAGTGCTCTTTTGCCTGCTTCAGCTTTTCCCTTGCACTGCCAATTTTGCTGCTGAAATCCTCCAGCTTTGCGTCAACTGCTGCCGTATCAGAGCCAGCGGCTTCCAGGCTGTTCAGGGAGCAGTCAAGACTCTTCTCTGCAATCTCGCTTCTGTGTATTACGCCGTTTATCTCTGCTTTCAGCAGGCTTTGCGAATGAGCCTCGCTTCCGCGCTTCACTTTCCTGACAGCTTCCCTAAGCTCTTTTACCGCATCATTGAGGCCTTTCTTTGTTGTGGCTGCAGTTATCTTCTGCCTTGTTGCCTCAACCTCTGATGTCAAAGCATCAATCTTTGCCGTTATTTCCGCTGCTTCATCTTCAGGGATGTTTTCTGAGCCTGCGATTTTTTCTTTAAGCTTGTTAAGGTGCGTAACAATCCTGTCAACAGCTTTCAATGCCGCCTCTTTGGCCTTCGCTATAGCGTCTTCCCTTGTTTTTTTGCAGTCATCGGACTCTGACTCGTTGCCGCATTTTTCCAGCTTTTTCTTTGCTTCGCTGAAAAGCTCAACCTTGGCCTTGAACTCTGTCCTGAGCCTGCCATCATCCTCTTTCAGCTTCTCAAAAGCAGCTTTCCTTACAATCAGCTTTTCTTCGCCAAGCGGCCTGATTTTGAAGTCCTCTTTTGCCTTGATGATTTTGATGCCTGCAAGCCTTGCCTTGGCCTGGACCGGCGTTAGCTGCTCAAGCTCCTTCAGCCTGACCCTGCTTAAAGCGCTTACCTTGTTGCCTTCCTCACCCACAGCTCCGCCCATAACCTTTGCCTTGAGCAACTCCCTCTTTTCCTTCAGCCTTTCCTGCACATTTTCCGCCCTTTCCATGGCTTTGCCCTGGACAGCTTCTCTTTTTTCCTGAACTTTTTCTTTTGCCGCTCCTTTTCGCTCCTGCAACCGTTCCTGCAGGTTTTCTTTTTCCTCAGAAATCACATTTTTGGCAGCCTCAAGCCTGTCCTGCGCTTTTTCCCTGAGCTTGTCTGTTGCGGCACTCTTTTTCTGCTGCTCCTGCTGCCCTGCCTGCGCGAGCGCTGCAGGCGCAACAATCAAGCTGACAACCACAAGAATAGCAATAATTGAAAAAACAGCTGCCGGATGCACTCTCTTTTTCATAACTGTGCTTTTTCTTCAGAGCATTATAAATAGTTTTCGGTCTTGGCACGGCCATTTGCAAAAACTTAAATACTCAGCTATAAACCGTTTTTTAATGGTGAGCGGAAAATGTTTGTAGTGGACCGGAACAAAGAAGGCTTTACCTCCCTGCCTGCCCAGGAAATCAGGGCTGAGGACGCCAAAAACCTGAGCTCGGAGTTAGCCGTGAAAATTCTAAAGCTGCTTTCCGCCAAGCCAATGTACCCGATTGAATTAGCTAAAGGGCTTAATGTTCATGAGCAAAAGGTATACTACCATATCCGCAATCTGGAAAAAGCAGGAGTGATTAAGGTTGTGAAGGAAGAGGGAAAGCAGGGCGCTGTTGCCAAGTATTATTTTCTTGAAAAGCCAGCTGTTGTTGTAAGGTTCAAGGAAATGGAGGAAACCAGAAAGCTTTTCAACGTCCTCAACCGGAAGGGCAGCTCTGAGTTTCTTGAGCCTTTCATCAAGGACGGCCAACTTAACGCTTTAATCATAGTTGGGAGCCCCGACCCTCACGGCCCAGAGAAAGCCAGAGCAAAAGATGGCTATTACGGCATGGACCTTGCCCTTTTCCTCGGAACATTCCTGAGCTACATACCAAAATTCTATGTCAAGCTGGACACAGACACAAGGGAGGAGGACCTGAAGCAGAATAACCTTATACTTATTGGCGGGCCTGTTGTCAACAGGATTACCTACCTTGCCAACCTGAAGCTTCCAATAAAGTTTGACAAAGAACAGCACTGGGCAATCCATTCAACTGTCAGCAGCACTACCTATCCGAATGACGAATCCGGCATGGTTGTCAAAGCCAAGAGCCCGTTCAACCCTGACAAAAGCGTACTTGTCATTGCAGGCAAGAGGCATTTCGGGACAAGGGCAGCCATAATTGCATTCCTGAAGCATTTTGACGAGCTTGCTGCCGGCAACACATACAACAGAAGCGTCAAGGCAAGGGTTGTTGAGGGAATTGACCTGGACTCAGACGGCATGATTGACGAGGCAGAGTTCAGAGAGTGAAAACGTTTATAAACAAAATTCAAAGCTGCCTGCCGCATGGCTGATAAGGAAAAGGCGAAGGAAGAACTGAGGAAGCTCATACAGCGCTATCAAGAGAAAAAAGATGAGATAACTAATGAGCAACAGGTTTGTGATAGCCTGATAAGGCCTCTTTTTAGGGACGTTCTTGGCTGGGACACCGAAAACCCTTCTGAGTTTAAGTCACAGTATTCTCAACGTGGCAAGAGGAGCGACTATGTTGTTTTCCTGAACGGCATAAGCCAGTTTGTTATAGAAGCCAAAGCGCTTGACAGGGAAATAAAGCAGACATATGAGGACTACGAGCAGGCTATCAACTACGCCCGGAACAAAGAGAAGGACTTTGCCATTTTAACCAATTTCAGGCAGGTTGTAGTCCTAAGGACAGATACTGAAGCACTTCCGCTTCAATGTGAAGTAAGGACGATCAGCATAGAGAAAGCTGCCGAGAAAGAAGAAGACTTTAGCGTCATCTGGAACTTCCAAAAAGATGTATGGTCTGCGGAGAAGGGCGATGCGCTTTATAAGCTCAAGCCAGGCAAGAAAGTAGAGCCTGTTAGCAAGCGCTTCGTGGAGGACATGAGAAAATGGAGAAGTGCGCTTCTTACCAACATAGGAAAGCACAGCAGGCTTAACGACTTTGCCGATTTTGACAAAGAATGCCAGTACATAGAGCAGGAAATCCAGCGATTTATAGACAGGTTAGTCTTTATCTGCTATTGCGAAGACAAGGAGTTGAAAGAAAGGGAGCTGAAAAGTGCCTTGGAAGAAAAAGAAGGCGGGCATTCTGGAAAAGAAGGTTTTTTACTTAACAAAGTAACTGAACTTTTCAAGGATTACCGCTTGAAGTATGATAGCGACCTTTTCTTTGAGCAGGGCTACTGCGACCGGTTTCGCTTTGAGGACTCTGTCCTTGGTGAGATAATAAGAGACCTGAGGAAGCCATCAAAGAAGCTGCCTTACAATTTTGCAGACATTGAAGCTGATGTTTTGGGAAAAGCTTACGAAAACTTTATCGGCCACATCATTACAGGCAAAAAAAGATTTGGAGAAAAAGAGAGCCTCAGCAAGAGAAAAGAGGAAGGCGTTTACTATACGCCGCAGTACATAGTCAACTACCTCGTTGACAACACTCTCAGAGCTCACATCAAGGAGAAAGGCATCAGCAGCTTTGACGACCTGCTCAAAATCAAGGTTCTTGACCCCGCCTGCGGCTCCGGCTCATTCCTCATAAGGGCTTTTGAAGTGATGGAAGAAGAGGCACGGAGAATTATTGGCAAGGAGCTTGGCTATGATGAGAAAGTGAAGCTCATTACAAACTGTATCTTTGGCGTTGACAAGGATGAACGCGCGGTTGACATCACTAAACTTCGCCTTTCCCTAGCTCTTGCAGCCAGGCAGAAGCTCCCCGAGCTTGGCAACAACATCAAGTGCGGCGACAGCCTCATAGACGAC
>JACPBY010000011.1 GCA_016180065.1 Candidatus Woesearchaeota archaeon
GCCGCTTCGGTATCCCCGCAATAAGTGCGCTTGCCGTTGCTCCCGCCCTTATCAAACCACGAGCGTTGCCGCTGCGTATTTAAATTTAGTCTTTCTTAGTCAGGCAGTGTAGTCCGCGGGCCTGCCAGCAGCGGCGGGCTCACTCCTTCAACTCACGGTTAAGAATAAATTCAGAATTAAAGCGTTTTCAGCTTCTTTTCTATTTCGTGAAGCTCCCTTTCCAGTTTGTCCGTGTGCGTTTCCACTATTGGCTGCGGCTTCAGCTTTTTTACAGGTGCCTGCTTGGCTTTTGGCTTTGCAGCCTTCTCAGGCCTATCCTCTTTTTCAGGTTGTGGAATGTTGACAGAGTCCATCTGCGGCAGAAGCTGCTTTGCCTGGGCAATCAGCTCGTTAATCTGTGCGGTTATGCTTCTGAGCTCTTCTGTTGTCCTGTATTTTGTTGCCCTTAGCTCTCTTATGCTCTGCTGGCCTTTCAGCAGCTTTACCATTGACTTTGATGATTCAAGCACGGCCCTTCTTAAGTTAACTGGCTCTTCTAATCCAACATAAACAACTTCATCGCTTTTTGTCATAAGGCTGCCTTTTCAGTTATTGCTTGGCTATTGCTTCGCTTACGGTCATGAGCTTCTGCTCCACCGTAGCAAGCTCGTTCTGCCAGCTTGCAAGTTCGCTGTCTTCTTGGTCCTTCAGTTCCTTTATTCTCTTTAGGACCTGTTTTGCATCTTCCAGCTTTGTCCTTAACTGCTTGACAATGCCGTATATTTCCCTGTACCGGTCTATCTTGACAAAAACCTGTGATTTCATCATTTCTTCCACCCTCGCTTTTATTCGAACAAAGTTCTGTCGATGAACATCAGCTTGCGCTGGATGTCTTCAAAGAGCAGGTTGGCCTGCTCATAGTGCTGGTTCTCTTCTTTCTTCAGCTCTGTAAGCTTGTGGTGCCTTTTTTGCAGCTTCACGACACCGTCAAGGTTGTCCATGACAATGCCAAAATCCTGTGCATTGAGGTAAAAGCCGCTTCCGAAGTTTACCAGCCCTGAAACCATCTCCCTTTTAGGCTCAGGCGTGAATGGCTTTACATTCGGAACATTATCCGGTATCTCGATATGTGGCTCCTGCTCCGTCGTTCCTTCTTTTACATCTTTCATGCTGAATTGTGGCAGGTCTGGCAGTTCAGAAAGCCCGGTTTCTTTTTGTTTGCCTGGAATTCCCGGCCAGTTTGGCAGCAAAGGCTCTGCTGAGCTTTTTTCTGCCATGCCTGGCAGTAATCCTTTTTGGAGCTCTGGAGGCTGTGCTTGTTTTCCTGATGGTTCTTTGCCTGTCATTTCCAGGTCCGGCAGTTCAAATTCATCAAGGCCTTTTATGGGAGGGGGAAGCTCTATTTCCGGAAGCCCTGCTGTTTCTGGAGCCTCTGGGAGGCTTGGCAATTCAGAATAAAGTTCAGGTTCTGATGGCAAAGGCGGCAACTGGGAGTCTGGCAGGATGTCAGCACCCTTTCCCCCTTTTTTCGGTTTCAAGAAGCCCAAAAAACCCACTTTTTACTACCCCTTTTGCTTTCTTGCCAGTAATGGAAGGGCGTCTTATTAAAGCTTTGTTGAGTATTCTGGAATGGTGACGAAACCGCTTTTAAATTACGGGCGTGGATTGTGCGCTTATTGACAAGTCACAGGGTCAAATACCCCGCACTTCAGTGCGACTTGTCAATTCCAAACACACGTCGCCTTGCGGCGACGGTGCCCCGTCGAGCATTGCCTCGACGTGGGACTTGCTGGCAAGTTTTGTTATTCATACTCTATCGTTGCCGGAGGCTTCTGCGTTATGTCGTAAACAACCCTTGTTACCCCTCTGACGTTTTTGACTATCCTGCTTGCTGCCCTTTCCAGAACGTCATTTGGTATCTTTGCCCAGTCTGCTGTCATGCCGTCAACTGAGGTTACAGCCCTAAGAGCGATTATATACCCGTATGACCTCGAGTCTCCCATAACGCCTACTGCTTTTACAGGCAGCAGTGCTGCAAATGCCTGCCATATCCTGTCATACTGGCCTGACTTTTTTAGCTCGTCTGTGAATATGAAGTCTGCTTCCTGCACTATGCCAATCCTTTCAGCAGTAATCTCCCCCACTATCCTTACAGCCAGTCCTGGCCCCGGGAAGGGGTGCCTCATCAGGGCTTCTTTTGGCAGCCCTATCATCATGCCCAGCTCCCTGACTTCGTCCTTATACAGGTCCTTTAGCGGCTCAACGAGCTTCAGTTTCATCTTTGCAGGCAGCCCTCCAACGTTGTGGTGTGTCTTTATCACAGAAGCTGCTTTGGAGGCCTTGGCAGACTCAATCCTGTCTGGATAAATTGTTCCTTGCCCCAAAAGCTTTATCTCGCCGTGCCTTGCCTTGAGTTCTTTGACTTTGGCCTCAAACACTTCAATGAATGTCCTTCCGATTATTCTTCTTTTTTCTTCAGGGTCTGTTACGCCTTTCAGCCTTGTGTAAAATATCTGCGATGCGTCAGCATAGTAGTAATGCCTGAATCCAAGTGCTTCATACAGCTTCCGGACATATTCTGCCTCGCCTTTCCTGATGATGCCGTGGTCAACAAAAACGCAATATATGTTCTGCGTTGCCATCTTAATCAGGGCAGATGCAACAAGGCTGTCAACGCCTCCGCTCACGCCCATGATTACAGCTCCATTCCCGACCTTTGCCTTTATCTCGGCAACCAGCTTCTTGTCCAGCCCTTTTATCGTATAGCTTCTTTTGCAGCCGCAGATGCTGAGAAAATTCTCAAGTATTCTCATTCCATGCATGGTGTGCTGGACTTCAGGGTGGAACTGGAGCCCGTAAATCCGCTTTTTCTCGTCAGCATAGGCTGCTATTTTGCATCCCCGTGTTTTTCCTGTCAGGGTGAATCCATGCGGCAGCTTAACAACAGAATCCCCGTGGCTCATCCACACCTGCTCTTTTTTTCCAAGCCCGCCCATCAGCCTTGATTTTTTAACGGCAGTGAGCGTTTCCTTGCCGTATTCCCTGCTGCTCGGAACAACACTGCCTCCGAGAACATACGCCAATAACTGGTGGCCGTAGCAGATGCCCAGGATTGGAACGCCCATTGAGAATATGCTTTTGTCAACTGTTGGAGCATCCCGCTCATATACGCTTCTTGGGCCGCCTGACAGTATGACGCCTTCAACTTTTTTGTTTTTCAGCGCAGCAGCGGTTGTGGTGTTCGGGAATATTTCTGCATAAGCTCCCAAAGCCCTTATCCTTCTGGCGGCAAGGTGGCAAAATTGCGAGCCATAGTCTAGAACCGCTATCATTTTACGTCACTATCTCATTAAGCCTGCCCTGCCTTAACGCCTGCCTTAGCTCCATCGCCATCCTTCTGCCAGCGCTTAATGGCTTTCCGTAAAGGTAGTTAGTGTATGGCGTTGCAGCTATGCCTGGGCTTCCGGGCATCCTTGCGGAGATGTCAAACACCACTATCTCCTCTTCAGGAGGCCCCGGCCTTATTGCTGCCTGCAGTGCGAAAGGCCCGATAATGCCTGGCGGGTAAAGCTTTTTGGCAGCTTCAACGAATTTTTCTCCCATCGTGAACGCTTTCTCCAGCAGAGATTCTTTCACAGTCACTGCAACGTGTCCTGTTTCAATGTATTGCGGCTTGACGTATTTCATTACTTCAAGCTGTTCTGGGGCAGTGAGCCTTAGCAGCCCGTCAATGCTGGTCTGCCTTCTCGTGTCTGTCCCGAGCAGCTCAAGCTCGCAGGTCATGGAGGAGTAAAAGAAGTTGAAGTTTACCTGCGCGCCAACAATGAATTCTTCAATAACCGCTTTTTTTGCAGAGGCAGCGGTTATTGTTTTCTTGTCAACCATTTCTTTTATCTTTTTCATGTAGTCTTCGTAGCTGTTTGCAAAGAAGAACGCCCGTTCATAACCTCTTGCGGCTTCTGTTGCCTTCACAAGCACCAGCCTGTCTATCTTTCTTGGGTTTGTGAACAGCATGGGCATTTTAATCCCCGCCTTGGCAAGGAGCCTGTACTGGCTGTCCTTGCCCGTTCTTTCTTCGGCTTTTAGCATGCTTCTGCTTCCGAATATTGGCAGAAGAAATCTGTTTTCAATGTCTCTGTAGTTGCAGTAGGCCCAGAAATACCTGCTTTGGACGAAAACAGTGTTTAATTCCCTGAGCCGCTGCTGGATTTCCGGCTTTACAATGTCGCTGAACTTATCAACAATAATGACCTCGTCAACTATCCCTTTCCCTTCCCTGCTTTTGTAGTATTTTTCGTAAGTTTTTTCCCTTCCTTTCCTGCACACAACCACAGTCCTGAATCCTTCATCCTTGGCTCCCCTGCTTATGTCAAGGGCAGAGTGGCCTCCAAGAGTTCCGATGGTTATCTTGCTCTTGTCGTAGCCTTCCAGCACTGTCTGCAGATGTTTTTGGGTTATCATCCTAATCCAGTATTTTCTTCAGCTCATTGCGCTCTATCGCAGCCTTTATTTCCCTGGCTATCCTTCTTCCTGTGCTCATTGGCTCCTTGTATCTCAGCTCCGTGTAAGGTGAGCCGTTCATGTAAAGGTTCGTTCCTGCAACTATCCTTGCTGATATTTCGAAGACAAAGAACTTGAGGTCTGGCGTTATGACCGTTTCAAGGCTGAACGGCCCGAAAATGCCTTTGCCATCGCCATCCAGTGTCTTTGAGGCTTTGACAACTGCTTCCCCCATTCTGAAAATCTCGGGCAGCAAAGATTCCCTGACAACCACCGGCACGTTGCCTGTTATGTTGTAGCTCGTTTCCAGCCCCAGGTCGAGCTGGTCTTTCGCAGCTATCCTGCCTATGCTGTCCACGTTGCTTTCGTATCTTTTGTCGAAGCTCATGACTTCAAGCTCATTGGTAAGTGGTGAATGGAAATAGTGGATGTATATCGGGGCTCCTATTATGTACTCCTGCAGGATGTATGCCCTTACATCTTCTTTTGCTTTCCTTTCTTTTATTTTCCTGTAAAATTCGCCAGCATTTCTTGCAAGGAAAAACCCTTTCCCGCCGCGAGCGCCATAAAACTTGACTATGACCGGGCCGTCTATGTTCTCAGGCTTTTCGTAAATCTTTGGCAGTGTCAAGCCAGAGCGTTTCAGCCATTCCCTTTGCATCATTCTGTCCGCTTCCCATTTCAGTATGCCTTTGTTGCCGAAGTAGGGCACTTTCAGCTTTTGTATGTCTTCTGTGCCGAATGCTTCAAAGAACGTGCCGTGAGGTATCAGGATTGCTTTTTCACCCACTAATTGCTGCTGCAGCTTTATCGTGTCCTTGAACCTGCCAACCGTGATTATCCTGTCCGCAACCTTGTAGTTCTTGTAAGGCTGCTCCCTGCCTTTTTCGCATATCGCGATTGTGGAAAAGCCTTCCTGCTTTGCCCCGTAAAGAATCTGAAGCGCCGAGTGGCTCCCTATGGTGGCTATCTTGTAATCTTTATAAGAATTCCCTGCCTTATAGCTTTTCCGAGCCCCCATATAAGCAGATTCTCACATCTGGTATTTAAGCTTAACTGTGCCGGAAACCTTTCACTTTTTCCGCAAGCTTGCACTGGACATTCGGAAACTTTTCGTCGTCGGACAGGTGGATTTCTTGGTAAAGCCCAAATCGCCTTCAGCGATTGGGCACAGTCGAACCTTGTTCGACTTGTGCTTCTTTTTCGTTTTCCGATTGCAAGTCGGATTATATCCGGCTGCACAGTCGGGCGCACCCCGACTTGTGACCGCTTTTGCAAAGGGGTCATGCCAAAGAAGGTTTCATTGGACATTGGACACGTGCCCGGGCAGGGTTTATAAGCAGGTTCTGCAATTGTAAAAAAGAAAAAAAGCGCCACTTAGTCTGGCGCATATTCAAGGCTAAAATGAAACTGCTTGAATTCCCAGTTGAAAGCAGGCCCCGTGAAAGATTGCAAAAGCTTGGCCTTTCAGCCCTTAGCGAGGCAGAGCTTCTTGCTATCATTATGCAAAAAGGCACAGTTGCCGAGAACGTCATTGACATGAGCAACAGGCTGCTCTCAAGATACAGCCTTGCCCGGCTTTCGACCCTCTCCCTAAATGAGCTTCAAAGCGTAAGAGGCATAGGTCCTGCAAAAGCAGCCCAGCTTCTGGCGGTTTTTGAGCTTGGTAAGAGGTATGCCAGCTGTAAGCACGAAAGCTCAAAGCCTCTCATTTCAGCAGAGGCGGTTTACGAATACGCAAATCCCAAGCTTGGTGGGTGTGATAAGGAAAAGTTCCTTGTTCTCATGCTGGACTCAAAGAACAGGGTCGTAAAAGACGAAATTGTCAGCATCGGCATCCTGAACGCTTCAATTGTTCACCCTCGTGAGGTCTTCAAGTCTGCAATAAAAGAGAGTGCCAACGCAATAATCCTTGTCCACAATCATCCTTCGGGAGACCCAGTGCCTTCGGAAGAGGATAGGAGGATAACGGCCGTCCTTAAAGAAGCAGGAAGGCTGCTGAACATTGAGGTGCTTGATCATGTGATTATCGGAAAGAACGCCCATTACAGCTTTGCGAAGGAGGGGGGCATATGAAATAGTTACAAATTGTAACCCGCTGAAATCAACAACCCAACCACAGCAAGCTGTGGGGCATGCAATAGTTGGGTTGTTGGTCCTTCAATGGGAAATAATATCGCCCCAGAGGGGCGGGGGTATAATCCCATTGAAGAAATTAACTGAGGAAGGGCAGGAGTTATCGACATTTTGTCGGCAGCAGGAATTTACAGGGCAAAAGGGGTTATCCAGATGGTGCACGAAACCTTTATAAGTATGTATATACTTACATAATATTATGGTGATATTTACATGAGAGGCAAGGAAGCTGAAGTTGTAAAACTGCTATTAGAAAACAGGGCGAAAGAGTTGAGCATCAACCAGATTGCCAAGCTTTTGAAGAAAGACTACAAGAATGCCCACAATATTGTTACACGGCTCTCTAAGTTATCCCTAATCAAACTGCTGCCCTTTGGCAGGTCTTATAGGGTGGGCCTTATCAACAAGGTCAATCCTTTAATCTTTGAAGCAGAATACCTGCGAAGAAATGAACTGTTAAAGAACAAAGATATGGCGATTATGTATGACTCTTTCAAAAGCATGCGCTCAAGATTGTATATTCTTTTAGTTTTTGGCAGCTATGCAAAAAAGACACAGACTCAGCGCTCTGATATTGACCTCATGTTTATAGTTCCGGATGCTGAAGAGCAAAAGCTGGAAAGTGAAATTCAAAATATTGTAAGCACGCTTCCTCTTAACATTCACGTCAATATATTCAGGGAAACTGATTTCCGGGCCATGAAGAACTCAAAAGAGATTACCGTAGGCTCGGAAGCTATCCTGCGTAATGTAATTCTTAACGGCATAGAACCTTATTACGAGGCGTTACAATGATCGATGATAAAAGAAAGAAGGAAGCGCAGAGCAACTTCACAAGATACTTACAGGATGGTCTGCTTAAAAAAGAAACAAATCTGCCTGCGCAGGCGAGATACGTTGAAAATGCCAATCTTTCTTTGAAAGTTGCCGATGAGCTTATGCAGAGCCGGCTAAAGCCTTTTTTGTGGATTGTTGTGATATCGTACTATTCAATGTTCTACATGGCAAACGCAGTTCTCCTTCATCTCGGATATAAAACTCAGGATAAGATAGCGCATAAAGTGACGAGCGACGCCCTGATAGTCCTTGTTCTTAATCATCTGAGGGAAGAGCTGTTGGAAAATTATGAAACAATACAGCAGGATGCTTTGGAAATTGCCAACGCAAAAGCAGAATCGCTTTTAGAATCGTATTCGCTAGAGCTTGCCAAGCGCTCAAGGTTCCAGTACAACATGCTTGAAGAAACAAAAGAGGCCATTGCCCGGACTTCCCTGAAAAGAGCGGCCGAATTCGTGTTTGAGATAAAAAAGCTGATGTGAAAGCGCGACAGTCAGTATTCCTTCACCCCTACGTAATCACCTAAAGTGCCTTTTACTTTCGATTTTGTCAACTTTGCATATTCCAAAATTTCTTCTGTTGTAGCGCCTTTTTCACTCATCCCGTAAAA
>JACPBY010000006.1 GCA_016180065.1 Candidatus Woesearchaeota archaeon
CTCCGCCACCCACGTGCCTTGCGTGCTAAAAGGACTGGCAGGGCCGTCTCGCATTCTTATAATTGCGAGCTGCTCAGCAGTGATAAGCTCAAGACTAGGTTTCTGCTGGCTCGCATCGGGCATTTGCAACGCGGCAATTCCTTTAGCAAAATCGCCTTCTTGCGACCATACTTCCAAACGTTCGCTTGCAGGAATAACACGTTTTTCCATTTAAGCATCAACCCTCCTTAAAATGCTCAGATAACTGATGAATTGAGCCACACCTATTTAAGCTTTTCTATTATGTGACCACTGTCAAGTTACTATAATACCGGATACTCTTAGCCGAAGTGACCCGGCCCTCAACAAGAAATCACGCCACAACTCAACCACGCAGCCTAATCCACAGCAAACAAGCCTGAGCTGCTGTTGTCAAGCCGCAAAACCGTCTTCTTCACGCCCACTTTCCACAAAATATATAAATAACCAATAATTTGGTTAATATAAACCAATAAAGTGGTTAATATGATAACGGAGAAACAGCTCAAAATTTTCCAGGTGCTTGCAAAGCAGCCTTTCACGGGATTAACGCGCAAGCAGGTTAAACAGGCTTCAGGCGAGAAATCAAACAATGCGTTGGCTATTGCCATAAAACGTTTCAATAAAGAGGGGATTATAAAGGAACAGAATGTTGGAAGGTCATCGCTTGTTTCTCTTAATCACGAAAACGACTTAGTGTATTGCTATATTGCACTGGCAAACCTCCAAAGGATGGACAAGGTGACGTTCCGAACAACAAGCGTGGTTAAAGAGGAAATCCAGAAACACACGCCATTCTACAGCCTCGTAATATTCGGATCCTTTGCAATGCAGGAGCAGAAAAAATCATCAGACTTGGATATTGCCATCTTTATAGAGAATGGGGAAAAAAGGGAGCTGATTGAGGCCGCGATCAACAGCGCAGCACAGAAATCCTTATTGCCAATTGACGCCCATGTTATTACAAAAGGAGAATTTATCGAAATGCTTGCCAATGAGGAAGAGAATTTAGGCAAACAGATAGCAAGAAAGCATTTGAGCGTCCATAACCACCAATTGTTCTACTGCCTTGTTAAAGAGGGGATGAAACACGGATTCCATTTTTAAGCTATACTTGAAAAGAGCCCAGAATGAGCTTAATCTGTCAACCATCATCACAAAGGTCAGTGATAATAAGGAGATGCAGATTTCTGTTTTCAAAATACCTGAGGACACTTATTACAGCGCTGCCATCTCGCATGCCTATTATTGCATATTCTATGCGGCGAAGGCATACCTTCTTGCCAAAGGCGTAAAAACTGAAGCGCCCGAGGAGCATAAGAAGACATTTGAAGAGTTTAGCAAACTCGTTGAGAAAGGGACAATAGATGTTGAATTACTGAGAATCTATGAAAAAATGCTCGTCAGAGCAGATGCCCTCCTCACCATCTTTGAAATTGAAAAAGGCAAAAGGGGGAGATTCACCTACAAGACGCTGCCCCAGGCAAACCGCGAGCCTGCAAAGGAAAGCATAGAAAACGCGCAGATTTTCTTCAAACACTTATACAATTTATGCAAAGAAAAACCCTGAAGGTCAATCCACGGCAAACAAGCCTGAGCTGCTGTCAACCTTGAACAATCCGAGCCTTGCACCGGCGTCAAGCCATGCATGGGCGTAGCTTGCTGCGGCCAACGCTGTCAAAAAGTCGCATTTCTTTGCGAAATGTTTCGAATCGGAAAGGTAGCTCTTTGCCATCTGGAGAAAGTCTGCGGCTGACTTGTATTCCTTGCTGTTTTTGTCTGTGGCAGCTATTCTTGTAAGCGTGAGGGCTTTCTCGGTCATTGACCAGTACTTGTTGAGCTTCTGTTCTGCAGCGATTTCAAAAGAGCCATTTTTTCCCTCATGCTTGCGTACAAAAGGCTTCATGCCCTTATCTACACCGAACAAGCTTTTCATGGTTTTAATGCCGAAATAAGCTAATATAGACAACTGCGTAGATTATGTCACATCTTGTACGCAGTTGTCTAATAGTGAACTGCACTTATCCGGTCACATAACCCGCGCAGTTCACTATAGAGGACTTTGAATAACCCTATAAGTTTACTCTACTTCAAAGTCCTCTAAGACAACTTTGATATAATAACCGTGGATAATCAAAGTTGTCTATAATTTAAAGCTTTGCTACATGGTTTGAACGCATTTCACACAAACTCCATCTTGGACTTCTTCTTCACCACCACAACCAGTTCCATGTCAAGCTCCCCGTTGTAGAATATTGCCCAGTCATTGAATTCAGAGCGGCTGCCAAGCTTGACAAGCTCAAAGTTGTATTTGCCCGCTATTCCGAAGATTTCCGGCTTGAAGGTGCCGGCAAACCTGCCAAAGTCCTCCCTGTAAACCTCAAAGTCAAGGATGCTGCTGTTGATGAGCACAAATCGGGGCTTTGGCTTTTGAGTTGCACTTGATTCGCTTTCGCCCATTTTGGCTCACGTCATAGCAAGATTGAATGCGCCGGGGACGGGACTTTCACCCGTATTGACAGATTTGAACCCGCGTGACAACGTGGGTGTTGTCAACTGGAGCCTGAGTCCAGCGCCTTAAGCCAGACTCGGCCACCCCGGCATTGTGAAAAATTTTATATATCAAATGCCATCATAACTGCAGCGTGGGTGTTGTCAACTGGAGCAAGCCACTCCAGTTTTCTTTAATTTTCATTAAAAACTTCTTAATAAACCCTAGCCGGGCAACTGTCCAGTGTCCAGTGCTTTCCGACGACGAAAATATTGCGGAAATGTCCGGTGGTTCTTACGGAAAAAGCGGAAGATTTTTGGAACTTGCGGGTTGCCGGCAGGTTTAAATAGCAGAATACCTTAATAGTTCATTATAGTGAACAAAATAAATCCGGAGAAGGAAGAATGGAAAGAATAAACCGGAATTTCAGCACCAAGGCTGCTTCATTAACCGCAATGACGTTTACGGCAATAGCTGCTGCGCTGATTATTGCGTTGGCATTGGCTGCATCATTTGGTTCTGCTGCATCAGGGCCTTCCTTTACAACAGTTGTGCAGCAGCCCGAAAAACCACAGCCAAGGCAAAGTGACGTAACGCCGGAAGAAGCTGCAGAATACAAATGCAGCACGCTCGAAACAATGAATGAAAGGATAAGGTGCAGGCTCGGGCTTTCCGCAGAGAACGAGTATGATTATTTGCCTGAGGAATGCAGGGCCCAGACTGATGCCGCACGAAACATTTGTGTTGCAAACTACAAAAAGGTGCGGCAGTGCTGGGTGTTCAGCACAGACAATGAGAGATTTAACTGCGCCAAAAGCACGTTTAGCCTTGCCGGGACAGAAGCCGGCCAGAAGGCGCAGTGCGAAGCCCTGATGGACTCTGAAAAAGCCATTTGCATGCAGCAGCTGAAAGGCAAGGTTGACCTGATGGCAAAGTTCAGAATCTACAACCTTGAAGAAAAGGCGCAGCAGCTTATGGGCAAGGGAGTTAACAGCGAGCTCGTAGCTGACTTTGTAGTGCTGATGGAACAGAAAAAGCAGGAATACAACGCTGCAAATACAATAACTGGAAAAAAAAGGATAATAAAAGAAATCCAAAGGCTGTGGCAGTCTTTTACAACAAAGGCAAAGAGGCAGGCAAGGTGACAACAAAGAACGGGACAGCAATTGCTGTAATCGCGGCAGCTGTTATTACCCTCTTAATCATCAGTGGATGCACAAGCCAGCAACCGCAAGCACCCCAAGACCTGCAGACGGCAAGCAAGCTGCAGGAAGCAGCAGCACCTTTGCCAGCGCCAACAGAGCAACAACAGCCAGTGCCGCCAGCAGCCGAAGACGACCTTTACAAGGACAACCTTGGCCAGTCATTGGATGAGCTGAGCCAGCTGGAATAAAATTCTGCCATATCAGAACGGGTAGCCAAAGCCAACAATGGCCAGGACTGCGTGCAGGAACACGGACAGCAGGAAAAAGCGCCAGTACCAGCAGTGATGCCTGTAGAATGCCATGAACCATTTCTGCCTTTGGAGGAACTGAGGCCTCCAGCCAAGTATGCAGCGGCAGCTGAAAAGGACAAGAAGCATGCCAATAATGTTTGTGATGCCCAGCATGAATGCCAGCCTGGCAGCAAGGAAAGGGTCTATGAGAGCCATAAGCTATAGCTTCTGGCCAGGCAGCTTTATAAATTTAGTGGGTGAAGGGCGGCGTTAAAGTTCTCTTTGCGGCTTCAGCCACAGCCACTAGATTTATATACCGCTGCCGCTACTAGCGTTGCGAAAGAAAAATGAGGCTGTCAAGGCTTTTGCCACACTCGCTAGTAAAAGACTTCGTAAGCCTCACTTATCAGGATGCTGTAAAGAGAAGGCTTGTTACCCCGTTCATTGTTTTTATTTCATTCCTCAGCGCATTTATAGTTACGCGCTTATTCAGCTACTCTCTCCCGTCTGTAAACTTCGTAAGCCTCCTGATAGGCAAATACCTCAGGGGGTATTATATCCACCACTTCTACTTCGGCATTGCCCTTCTTATAGCCTCGAACTGGCTCTCCATTGTGACAAACAGGCAGGGGCCAAAAAACCTTGCGGCAGTGCTCTTTGGCTTTGGGCTGGGGGGCATAGTTGATGAGATTGGGCTGCTGCTGACCTGCACCTCACCGCAACTGCTCCAATGCAACTATGGAGCAAGAATAACTCTGGACTTCTTCATAATCATTGTCGGAGCTTTCCTTGCAGTGCTGTACTTCATGCCAGTATGGAGAAGGCTTAGGAGAATTGCCTCACACACCCATGGTGCCATTTACAACAGGATAAGAAGAAACTGAGCAGGCAATCAGGCAAGCCCGCCATTATTCTTTTTGGAATAATTTTGTCACGATTGTTTATAAATTGGAATACTGGCTTTCGGAAGAAACACATATCCACGGAATCAACAACCTAACCACAGCAAGCTGCGGGGTATGTAATTCGTTGGGTTCAGGAGAACCAGCAGGTTCTCCGTGCTCAGAACCGCTGCGGTTCTGACAGTTGGTTCTTCACAAATCGGGATGCGCCCATTGAAGAAATATACGGTACGAAAAGAAAAATAACAGGAGGTGTATATAAAAATGGCAAAAGTAACATATGTAACTTCGGAATCAGTCACGGAAGGTCACCCCGACAAAATTTGCGACCAGATTTCTGATGCCATTCTGGACAGCCTCCTTGCTCAGGACCCATACTCAAGGGTTGCGGTTGAGTGCATGACAACAACAGGCTCCATAATGGTTGCAGGGGAAGTCACAACCCACGGCTTTGCAGACGTCCAGTCAATAGCAAGGAGGAAGCTGAGAGAGATAGGCTACACAGACCCCAGGTTCGGGATAGACTGCGAGGACGCAGGCGTATGGGTCTCAATCCACGGCCAGAGCCCTGACATTTCACAAGGAGTCAGCAAGGAAGGAGCCGGAGACCAGGGAATGATGTACGGCTATGCGACAACAGAGACTCCTGAACTAATGCCACTGCCCATCATGCTTGCACACAGGCTCACGAGAAGGCTTGCTGAGGTCAGGAAGACAGGACTGATAGACCACATAGGGCCTGACGGAAAGTCGCAGACAAGCGTTGAGTACCATGATGGTGTGCCGAAAAGGCTCACTGCAGTGGTCATAGCAGCGCAGCACACTGACGACATAGAGGAGGATGGCCTGAAGCAGGAAATAATTGAGAATGTCATAAAGCCAGTCTGCGGAAAATACCTTGACAGCAACACAAAGATACACATAAACGCAACAGGAAAGTTCGTTATCGGCGGCCCTGAAGGAGATACAGGGGTAACCGGCAGGAAGATTATAGTTGATACATATGGAGGCGTTGGAAGGCATGGAGGGGGGGCTTTTTCCGGAAAAGACCCCACTAAAGTTGACAGGTCAGGGGCTTACGCTGCAAGATGGGTTGCAAAGAACATAGTGGCAGCCGGATTGGCTGAAAGGTGCGAGGTCCAGCTCAGCTACTGCATAGGGATTGCAGAGCCGACATCAGTCAACGTGGACTGCTTTGGGACCAACAAGGTTGAGGAGGAGAAGATAATCGCGGCGGTGAGGAAACACTTCAAACTAACGCCAAAGTGGATAATTGACACATTGCAGCTGAGAAGGCCAATCTACCAGAAGGCGGCAGCATACGGCCATTTCGGCAGGGACGACCCTGACTTCACTTGGGAAAAGACTGACAGGGCAGAAGCACTACGCAAGGAATGCGGACTGGCAGCTAAGCAAATGGTTGCTGCTGTTGCTGATGATTAAAAAACGCTCGCAGGGTTGATAAGGGCGGGAGCAAAGCGACTGCCCTTATTGCTGAGGAAAGAGTGCGGGCTGGCCGACAGGAAAGCAGCACCTCTTGCAGGGACCGGGGACTAAAGGCATATTTAGGAATACAGATACACAAAGCTTTTAAATAATATCCACTACGCAGTAGTTATGGAGAACCAACCTGTTCGTGCAGTAATTGTTGACTGCGTAAACGTGTGCCTTGAAGACGGGCAGAGAAAAGCGCTGCCAATCCTGGAGAAGCTTGTCGGGGTTAATGCTGACGCCCTGGAAGCGGCATTGGGCGGCGACCTCAGAAAGGCATACACCACCGGCAGATTGACCTCGGAAGAGTACTGGACGGCGGCCATAGGGGACATATTAAGACGCCCGCCTATTGATGTTCTTGAAAGTGTTGCAGCCTTAAGGGGTGTAAAGAGAGAAAGCCTTACTGGCTTGGGCTGTCTTGAAGCGGTAATCAATGAGCAATACACGCCAATCAGGGAAGTGCTAGAAGTGCTCATAAAGCTGCAGAAAGCAGGCTACATGCTTGGAATGATTTCAAACACATCCACTGAGAGGGCTAATTACTGGCAAGCCCATTTCCCGGAAATCTTCAAACTGTTTGGGCCCTATAAGCTGTTCTCATCAATGCCGCCCCAGGTCAGGAAACCGGAGGGGCAAAAAGCGCTATTTGGAGTTATGGCAGCATACATGGGCTTACCGCCCAACAAGATGCTTTACGTTGATGACAAGCTGCAGAATGTTGAGGCAGCAATTGATGATGCCGGCGTTGCAAGGGGCGTTCTCCTATCAACAGGCCCGCAACTGCTGCAAAGCGAGCGAGAGGATGAGCGGGGCAACCCAGAGATTATTGTGGCTACTTACGGCACATTTGAGAAAGCGCTAAGAGACGACTGCGGGCTCAGGTTCTAGACAGACGAAGCAATATTTATAAATAGGAAAAAAACCCCTCTCCAATTCTTATTAAGGGGGTGCACAGATTAGCAGCCTGTTTTATCTGCCAATAAGGGGAATAGAAAACAACTATGCCATCGACACAGGGATTATTACCGGGATTTGAAGAAACAGCACATTCCGATTCTGGTAAAGGCCCCAGTGGTTCCGGTGATGAAATGCCTGATTACGCTGGAAAAAGAAATGCTACCCTTGAAGATTTTGTAAACATAGAACATGAAAGCAGGTATGTTATAGTTGTGCTGGGCAGGAAACAGGAAGTGATGCAGCGGGTAGCCAACCAGCTACAACACCTTGCTGGAAACGGCCATTTGGCAGAAGCAATACAAGGATATAAAGCTCCCACCAAAGTTCTAGTCGCTGCAGATATTGTCCACGCCCTCCAGCTTTGGCAAGGGCACGGCTATCACCAGGTTTCAACGATTTTTGTGCATCCTGATGAAGAATCAGGGGAGCCGCTTTTAAGCATACATAACTTCAAGGACCATTATGGGGTCACCGCAATTAACAGGGAAAGGGTTCTGACAGAAGCCGGCGCTGTGGACGAGGCAGCGGTTGCCAAACAGCTCACCACAAGCCTTGAACACCACCTTAGCGTAATTGGACAGGTAAGGAAGTCTCATGGCAGCACTGAAGATGTGCAGCCTTCCGGCCTGTTAACGCCTGAAGGGGTAAAAAAATATGACAGGGAGCTGGAACAAATAATCTCAGCACGGGCACCGCCAGCAATCAGGGATGCATGGGCTGACAGAAGGGCAGAAGAAGTCATAAATACCAAAAGAGTGCAAAGAGCCCCGCAAGCCCAAAGGCAAATGCCTTCTAGTGTGCCGACAGCAGATGAAGCTTTGAAAGCTGTAAATGCAATAACACAAGCCAGGTTTGTGCCAATACGCGAAGCAGATTACGGGAGAACGACCGGCCCAGATGACAGCCGAAGGGCAAGTCCAGAACTGGGACGGCATCTTGAGACAATACTGGCTTGTGCAGCCCAGAGCCAACTTGCAGGAATGACTCACTTGACACATCACGCAACCAGAGGCATAATAGGGCTGTTCGCGCCAGGCATGCCTGCAAGCGACCCTGAAACAAATTTCCGTTTTGTCAAGCCTTACAAGTCAGAAGCTGAAGTCGAGGCCCTGTTCAGGGACTATAAGCGCTTAAGGGACAGGGGGCTAGTTGTCTTGCACGAGCCATTGGCATACCACCGGCTCGGGGAAACAGGGGAATTTGCGGTTGTGTCAAGTTCTGCTCTGCTTGCCATATCCGCCAAGGTCGCTGAACAAACCAGGCTGCTCGGCGCTCAGCTGAAGCAGCCATCAATTGAAGAAGGCTATTTAGATGCCCTGATGAAAGTCGACCTTGAGTTCCTCATCAGATACAAGAGAATCGCTGAGATGCCAATTACCGAAGCAGACATGGTGCTTGCACTGCACAAGTATACGGCCACTGAAAGAACCAGCGTGCAGGATTTGCAGCTGGCAACAGGCACCAGCCTGTCAGAACTGGAAGAGCGGGCTTTCCTCTCGTCACTTGGGATTTTCGACGACTTGTCCCTGTGGAACCCCCAGCTTTTTGGGCCTATCATGGACAACAAAACATACAATAACGGGCACAGGATGGGAACTATTGAGCCAACACCTGAACTAGTGAAGGCTGTTTTGTTTGAAGGCGCCTTGAGGAGCGATGGCTCGCTTGATGGCGCTGCAGGCCAAAGCGCGTTGGAGAGAAACATGAAACGCACGTTCAGCATTTTAGAGTACGCAGCGCGCATGGGTGTTGTTTGGGAGGACTATTTCCACACAGAAAACTCTCCTGACCTGAACATTCCCCCGCAAAAAAAGCCAGGCCATCTCCTGAGCTTTATGCACATGCTGATGCCAGACGCCACAGAGCAGGACAGCAAAGGGATATGGCCTGCTTACTTTGCAATGGAGTTTTTCAAAACCCTGCGCAAGATGCAGCGAACAGTGCACTATGCAATTACAACCGCCAGAACCGAGGAGGATTCTATTGAAAGGGCAAGCATACACAGAACATATATGAAAGAATACCAAGCTTATCGTGCCTGGCTGATGCAAACGGCTTTTGCAGCCACAACCATGCTTACAGATCATGTTGGAGACTCTTTTGCTAAGCAGCTGACTGTGCTGGGCCAGCTATACGCGGAAAGAAGTCCGCATTTCCCAAATCACCCAGAGACTCTCCCGCAGATTCCAAGAGCCCTGTGCGGTGCGTATTTGGCATTACAACGGCTTATAGACGAACCGCCTAAACCCAGGCTCCTGAGAAGCCTTGATATCGTACGCTAAACATTCCCAGCCAACTGGGAATGTTTGGGTTTAATTACTAAGAACTGCTACAGGGCAAGCACCAGATACGGCCCCACAAGGCAAAAAACCCTGTTGGTAACATCAATGGAATGATGTATGAGCCAGTAATCGGCGTAAGTCAGCTTTTTCTTAAACAGGTCATGTGCGCGGTCAATTATCTTATTGCGGTCGTTCTTTAAGGCAACAACCTTTCTTGCGTCAAACTTGTAAAATATTTCGTAATAAGACCTGACCATCCGGCTTGAGGATGCAAACAAGTCAACAACCTCCTTGTTAAGCTTGACATTGGCAGAGTTCAGATTGGCAAAATGATGGCAGATGTACTTGAACTGGTCAGCAATGTGCTCCAGTTCCTCGACTATGTAATAAATTGGGCCCAGCTTGTTAAAATTGAAGGCACTATTCTTTTTATTTAAGGCTCGCCTGCAGATGACAGTAAAGCGGTTATTCGCTTCTTCCAAAAACGCAACGTTCTTCAGGTGCGCATAGTTTCCCTCCTTAAAAGCCGAAACCGCATCTTCAGCCATGTTAACCAGAAGCAGGAATATTCTTCGCAAAAGCGAATCAAACTCCTCAATAACGCCGGAAACATATTTAACTATGCAATAATTCTGCCCCTGCTCAAGAACCTCAAACCCTACCGCCTCCTTCGAAATTGCTTCCTGAACTACTGCTGCCATTGCAGGCTCATTAAAAGTTACTTTCAGCTCATCAACCCCTCTTTTGTAAAGAGAACGAATAGCCCGGGGGGTCATATCTGCCAAATCGCTGATGTTGATTTCAGCCTTCTCAACTGTTGGGGCATTGTTGACATGAATTACAACCTTGTCCCCATCCTCCTGCACGTCAAGCTCGGCACCTTTTTGCACATTATGGGCCTGGGCCCACTTTCTTGGCAGGGAAATAAGCTGCGTTGAGCCGGCAATCTGAATTACTTTTCGCTTCATTTATAAGACACCCCCCTGATTTTGATAAAGTTTATAAAAACAGGATTTAATCTGAGAAAAGACGGGCTTATTTAAAGTTTTCTGTTTTTATGAAAAACTTATACTTTTTATAAAATATAACCAAAAGCTATATAAGAATGGCCGACTACCCGCTTACAGTTCATGTAACGGTTTGAAGGGGGCAAAGGGGGTAAAAAGGGAAAATGAAATCAAGGACAGCTTTCTCCTTAAAGGATGAATGCGTGCTGTGCGGGGATGCCATAACCAATCCCATATGCTTCACATGCTTGGAGTCTGAAGTTGAAGACTGGCTTTCCGACAGGATGCCCGGCCTCCTGACAAGGCTCAGAAGAACAGGCAAGATGTTCGCTTCCTACACTCACCAGGGAACAAGGTGCATCTTATGCGGGGACAACATGAACGTCTGCTCCCACTGCTACTGCTACGAGGTCAACAGGCTTTTTGAAAACTACCCGAGGCTTGCGGAGGAGTTTGTTGATTTCTTTAACTTCGAGCTTCGGGGCAGCACCCAGTGCGCCAGGCCGGAGATGCCCTTGCAATAAAAAAGAAAGAAGAGGTGGTGAAGCCAAGGGAAGGAGAGGTGATGTGAGATGAAGAAGATAATATGGCACACGGGAGTAGGAGAGGACAGCCTTGAGGTGATGGCAGCAGAGGTTGGAGAGCTTGAAAATGACGAGTTGTCGGCTGGAGAAGCCGGCTTTATGCAGGGTTATGAAGATGCGGAAGAGTACGAATAGCAGTTCTTAATGGCCAGTGCAGCAGCGCCAAAGACGCCAGCAGAGTCTCCAAGCCTGTTTTTCACTATTTTTACGTTTTTGGCAAGGGCAGGGTTAGCGTGTTTTTTTGCAGCCATCCCAATGTTGCGGTAAAACTCCCTGGGCAGGTTGCTGACGCCGCCGCCAAGGACAATAATGTCCGGGTTGAAGGCACTGATTATGCTGGCAAAGCCAATGCCGAATTTTTCGTACGTTTCTTTCATAACTTTCTTTGCAACCGCTTCTTTTGAATGGAATATTTTTTCAGGGCCAGGCTCTTCTATCCTGCCTCCTGCTGCCATGTAGCGCTGAGCAATATACCTGCCTGAGCACCACGACTCAAAATGCCCTTTACTGCCGCAGCCGCATTTTGGGCCGGAAGGGTCTATAGTCATATGGCCAATGTGGCCAGCCCCGCCATCACGGCCACGGTATACCCTGCCTTCAAGCACCAGCCCGCCACCAATGCCTGTGCCCACAATTACACCAACAACATTCCTGAATCCCCTGGCTGCCCCGAACATCGATTCTGCAAGGGCAAAGCAGATGCTGTCATTCTCTATAAATAAAGGAGCGGCTATCTCCCACTCCAGCAGCTGCCGCGATAAAACATCCCTGAACCTCACACCCATCAAACAGGGAATATTTGGAACCATCTCAAGCCTGCCGCCCTTAAGAAAGCCGGCAGTGCCGATGCCAATCCCTGACAGCCGAAAACCAGCGATGCTTTCCCTGCCGTAGCCGTAAAGCGAAGCAATTACAGCTGCAATGTTACAGATAACTGCCTTTCTTCCTGCTGCCGCATCCGTGGGCATCCTGACTTTTTTAACCACTTTTGGCATGGAAGAACCGGCTGCCGCCCTGGCAAGGATGCCTTCAATCTTTGTTCCACCAATATCCAAGCCAATTACGTAAGCAAAACGCATTAACGCATCACCACTGCTGCCGCTACGCTTTCCCTTCACTGCCTAATACTTTAATCCGGCGCATAACAACATCTTTTACTGCTTCTATTGCCGGGGAAAGCAGCTCCCTCGGATCGAAAACAGAGCGGTTTTCAGCAAGCGCCTTCCTCACAGCTGCTGTAAAGGCAATCCGCAAATCAGTGTCAACATTCACCTTACAGATTCCAAGCCTTATTGCATTTCTTATATGCGATTCTGGAACCCCCCTTGCACCGGAAAGCCTGGCTCCGTAACGGTTGGCTGCCGCGACAATCGCTTTCGGAACAGAGGAAGCGCCATGAAGCACAAGAGGCACATTAACCGCATCTGCTATTTCGGAAAGCCGCTTAAAGTCAAGCATGGGAGTGCCCTTAAACTTGTAAGCACCGTGGGATGTCCCTATGGCGACTGCCAAGGAATCTGCCCCGGTAAGCTTCACAAACCTTGCTGCTGCAGAAGGCTCAGTATATATGTGCTTTGCTGAAAAAACCGCTTCCTCCCTGCCTTTCAGCTGTCCAAGCTCAGCTTCAACGGACACGCCTTTTTTATGGGCGATTGCGACAACCTTTTTTGTAAGAGAAACGTTGCCGCCAAAAGGAAGTGCAGAGCCATCTATCATTACAGAGGAAAACCCGAAGCTGATACACTCCCTTGCAACCTCAAAGCTCGGCCCGTGGTCAAGGTGCACGGCTACAGGCACGTGAACCTTCCTCGCAAACGCCAGCGCAAGGCCGGCAAGCTCAAAGCCGCCATATTTCAGTGCCCCAGAAGTCAGCGGCAGGAATATTGGCGCGTTAGCCTCAACAGCCGCAGAAACGACTGCTTTTGCAGTTTCCAGATTGCTTATGTTGAAGGCGCCAACAGCATACCCGCCCTTCTGCGCCTTCTGCAAAAGCTTTTTCCCTGCGACCAACACCATGTTCATAGCCTCCTGACAGCAAGCCTTGAGCTGTTCTTCCTCATAAAAGCGGCAAGCACAGGCTTCCTCAGGGAAAAATGCGCGCCCTTGTGAGTGAGCTTAAGCGCTGAAGCTGAAACAGCTGTTTTCAATGCCTCCTGCAGCGAGCCCGTCGCATAATACTCTGCTGCAAAAGCGCCGCTAAAAGCATCACCTGCTCCAGTAGTGTCTTTTACCTTAACCGGAACAGCAGCTATGTGAAAATACGCCCTGCTGCGCAGCCCTGTCTTTTCCATCGCATAAGCGCCCTTAACATCATTGGTAAGGACAGCTACCCTTCCAGGCAGGAGGCCAAGGATCTCTCTCACCTCAGACCTTCCTGTGTAAAGGCTGCCCTCTTCGTAATTCATTATGACAATGTCAAAGCTTGGCTTCAGCTCCCTAAGCCTCTGCATCCAGCTGTGCAGCATCGTGATGCTGGGCGCGAATATGACCTGCTTGCGGTATTTCTTGGCAATGGCAAGGGCTTTCCTGAACAGCCCGTAGTTTCTGGCTGAAACAAGGGAAGCAATAAAGATGTGCTTTGAAGCATTTATTGCATGCTCTGAAAGGTCAGCAGGGCCAAGCGCGCTGTTTGCTCCGCGGTAAACGAGAACGGACTTCTCGCCAGGACCTGAAAGGATGTCAAGGCCAACGCCAGTAGCCATGCCGCGGAAAACCTTCACAGATGCCGGATTAATGCCACATTTTTTCAGGTCAGCCAGGACAATCCTCCCGAACTCATCACCCCCAACTGCTGACAGAAGGCAGACAGAAGAGCCAAGCGTCGCCATCATGATGGCAGAGTTTGAAGCACTCCCTCCGGGATGCAGCTCAAGGCTCTCAAGCTCAGACTTGGAAGCAAAAGAAATGCAGACAAGCCTTTCAACCTGCCTGCCTGAAATGTCAATGCGCTCAACATCGTTGGTCTTGGCAACAACATCAAGGGTTGAGCTGCCAACGACGAAAAAGTCATATTTGCCGCTGCCTGCACCTTTTTTTGGCATAAGGCGGAACTGGCTTGGAGAATTTATAAATGTTTCTTCACCCGCTCAAAACACCAGCCCACCTGTAAGAAGCAGGCCAATGCCGTAAGAAGCGGCAGCCGCAACAAGCCCGATGGCCATCATCTCCATGCCGCTGACGAGCCAGTTTTTTTTCGTAAAAAATGTGCGGGCTGCGCCTCCTGCAAACAAGGTTGCCAACGCGATAGTGATTGCTGCGATAACCGCTGCCTGGACACCAAGAGGCAACAGGAACGGGATAACTGGAAGAAAGCCACCAGCTATTGAAGCAAACCCTATGACCACGCCTACGGTAACCGGCTTGTCAAGCTCCTTTGGGAAGCCAAACTCCTCCGCCCTCATGATATCAAGCCAGCGCTCCTTTGAAGAAGTTATTATTTTCACAATAGAATCAAGCTCCCTGCCCTTAAAGCCCTTGGCAGAGTAAAATTCCCTGACTTCCTGCTTCTCCCATTCAGGAAACTTCTCCAAATGCTCTTTTTCCTTCCTAAGCTCCTGCTCGTAGAACTCGTTCTGGGACTTTGTTGAAAGGTAGCCGCCAAGCGTCATCGAAATGGTCTCACCAAGCAGGCCAGCCATGGCTGAAAGCAGGATGATGGACTTGTTGCCAAGAACGCTTACTCCAGCAATTATGCCAATGACCGTAACTATGCCATCCTGAATGCCAAAAACAACCTCCCTTATCAGCTTGCCTTCCTTGGAGTGCTCCTCATCACATTCAGGTTTAGGAATGGCATGGCGTTTTGCTGCCTTGGCTGTTGCTGCTACTGCTTTCTTCATTTTACTACGGTGCTTTGACGGATGATGCTTTTAAACTTTCGTGTTTTGTCAAAAACCTTTGGTTTCTGAGCGTGATCAGAAGCGTAAGCTTCTGACATTTAAACAAAAAAGTTTATATAATCTGTAACAGTTTATAGCGCCCATGAGCGAAGCAGCGATACCTGAGGAGCTTGTTTCCGAAATAAAGGCTATCCGGGCTGATTTGGACTATATTAAGAAGCGCGTTGTTGATGTAGGCACAGTTCTGACGCAAGATGATACTGAATCTCTGCAGGAAGCTGAAACCGATCTCAAAGAAGGCAAGACAAAAAGGCTCTGAAATTGTACGCTGTCGAACTATCACAGCGGGCGCAGAAATTCTTGGAAAAACTTGACAGGCACATAAGGGAAAGGATTGAAGAACGACTACGAAATCTTGGTTTCAACCCCGTCCCAAGTGATACAAAGTTCATTACAAGGGAGGACAAGGATAAGATATTTCGCTACAGGATTGGCGACTACAGGGCTTTGTACAAAGTCAAAGATGCCGAGAAAATAATCCTAATGGCAAAAATAGACAAGAGGCCCAGGGCGTATGGTTAACAGGAAAAAGAGGAGAAGAGCAAAAGCATTTGTAAAAATAAGCGAAGATAAAGCAAAGTCGTGCATAGATGATGAACTGCTTATGAAGCCTGTGCGCGGGCTGGAGGATATCCGCGCTGGAAGGGTAAAGCGCTAGGAAAAACCTGCTCAAACATAAGAACTTCAAACGTGACTGCAGACTTACTGAAAATCCTTTTTAAAGTTTAGTTTTTGCCGCCATGTTAAGATTTGCTGCAGACTTTCGGGCAAAGAAAATCCTCCACAGCATGCAGCCCCCAATAAGTGCCATTGGAATGTTCCAGAACTGCCCCCATGTAAGCCCAAAGGCAAAGTCAGGCACGTCCTTGACGAACTCAAGGAAAAACCTGATGCTGCCATACAGGAAAACAAACACCCAGAATAGTGTGCCTTTGGGCAGCTTCCATTTCCGCTGCTGCAGCAGCTGCCACAAGACGACGAAAATAAAAAGATTCTTGATTGCCTCATAAACCTGCACAGGATGCCTGAACTGGGAAATGCTGCCAAACTTCACGCCCCACGGCAAGCTTGTAGGAGTGCCGTAAAACTCGCCGTTAATAAAATTGGCGATTCTTCCAAGAGCAAGGGCAAGGGCAACAGGGACAACAACAATGTCGGCAAGGCCATAGAAAGAAAGCTTCTTCCGCTTAGCAAACCAAACGCCAGCAAGGACAAGCCCGATAAAACCGCCATGGAAAGCCATGCCGCCATTCCAGACCGCAATGATTTGCACAGGATTTGCAAGGTAAAAGCCCAAAAACGACAGAACATGGCCCAGCCTTGCGCCAACAACAACTGCAACAACCGCGGTTATGAGAAGCTCGTCAAAATCACGGCTGTTAAGGGGCAACTGCCGCTTCTTCGCCAAATAGCGCATTATAAAGAATGAAAGAAGGATGCCAAATGCAAAAATCAGGCCGTAATACCTTATGGAGAAAGGCCCAAACTCAACAAGAACCGGGCTTATGTTGTGGTAAAACATGCTCCTGCCGTCCCGGCCTTGCTTTATAAAACTTTTGCTGCAGCCAGGCAAACCGCCGTGCATTACACCTGCAGCGTGCCTGAAAACACGGATGTTGCGGGCCCGGTCAGGCAGACATGGCTGTCCTTTGCCCAGTCCACAGTAAGCTCTCCGCCCTTAAGGCAAATTTTTACTTTTCTTCCAGTCAGTTCATTAAGAACACTGGCAACAACTGAAGCACAGGCGCCTGTCCCGCAGGCCAGTGTTTCCCCAACACCCCTTTCCCAGACCCGAAGCTCAATCTCACTATTGCTTATGACGTGAACGAATTCGACATTGGCCTTCTTTGGGAAAACAGGGTGGTTCTCAATTTCCTTTCCCAGCTCCTCAATGTCAAAAGCGCCAAGGTCTATATTTGCGCCATCAGTGAACACAACAGCGTGTGGATTGCCCATTGAGACCGCAGTTATCCTGATTTTCCTGTACTTAAGCTGCAATGCCTCGTTAATTGCCTTGGACTCTGCATTGCCGTTCATCGGAATCTCTTTCCTTATAAGCCCGGGGGAGCCCATGTCAACCCGGAACATGCCATTTGCGGCGACTATCCTTTTTATTCCGGATGCTGTTTCAATATTCAGTTCCCTGCTCTTGCTGTAAGCATTATCGGTCACGAACTTTGCAATGCACCTTATGCCGTTGCCGCACATTTCAGCTTCAGAGCCGTCAGCATTAATTATCCTCATCCGGGCATCACAGCCTTTTTTCCCGGAAGGCAATGCCAGCAGCACGCCATCAGCCCCGATTCCGAAGTGCCTGTCGCACACGTTCCTTGCAAAAGACTTCAGGTCACTTATTCCTTCAAACACCCTGCGGTTGCTGCTGTCAAAAAGGCCTATGACAACGTAATCGTTGCCAAGCCCGTGCATCTTGGAAAACTTAAGCTGAGCAGCCATTTTTAACAGTTTCCACAATCAATCCATCCCGAAGAGGACATGAGAAATGTCCTCGCGCTTCCTGATAACCCTTGCTTCCTTTCCATTTACAAGGACTTCTGCAGGCCTTGGGCGGGAGTTGTAGGTTGACGACATTGAAAAGCCATATGCGCCTGCAACCATGATTGCAAGGACATCACCCTCCCTGATTTTTGGCAGCTTCCGGCCTGCTATGCCAGACTCATCCCGTGTGAAAACGTCGCCGGACTCGCAAATGTTGCCGCAGACAGCAACAGCCTCCTCTTCAGCGCCTGAGCACTCGGCGAGCTCAATCGGATGGTAAGAGCCGTATGCCATGGGCCTTATGAGGTGGTTAAAGCCCGTGTCAACCCCAACGAATTTGTGCTTGGGCGTCTGCTTGATCGTGTTGACCGTGCAAAGAAGCAGCCCTGACTCAGCAACAATAAAGCGCCCGGGCTCAATAACCAATGCCAATTTCTTTCCAAAGCCGCTGCAGAAGCTGCTGAATGTGCTGCTTACAGCCTCGCCGAACTGCTTCATGCCAATCGGCTTTTGGCCAGGCCTGTACGGAACTCCAATGCCCCCTCCAAAGTCTATGAACTCAAGGTCTTTCAGCCTGTCCCTGTTTTTTTCAACAATCTTCAGAAGCACTCCCATCGCTTCCAGAAACTTTGCTGTTTCAAGAATGCCCGAGCCGATATGCTCATGGATTCCCACAAATTTCAGGCTGTGCATGGAAGCAATTTCAAACGCTTTAGGGACATCCCCCACCCATATGCCGAACTTGCTATCCGGGCCACCGGTTATGACATGGTCATGGTGGCCTGCCCCGACATCAGGATTCACCCTTATGCATACCTTTGAGCCGGGATTCAGCCTGCCGTAGCGCTCAAGCTGAGACAAGGAATCGCAGTTC
Source organism: Candidatus Woesearchaeota archaeon (assembly GCA_016180065.1). Lineage (GTDB taxonomy): Archaea > Nanobdellota > Nanobdellia > Woesearchaeales > UBA10216 > UBA10216. The sequence goes on from JACPBY010000006.1 coordinate 18,440, forward strand.
ACAAGGACTTTTTTATCAATAGCAAATTTCATTTCCTCATCGGTAACGGATGTGGACGTGAACATTACCTGCTCAGGCTTGAAGCCGGCTTTCAAAGCAGCTTCTATCTCGCCCGGGGAAACTGCATCAACGCCGATATACTCACCGCCTTCCTCCCTAACCAGCTTCAGGATGCTGAGGTTCGTGTTCGCCTTTGCCGCGTAATAGACCTTCAAAGGCCTGAAAGAGATGCCCCGTGAAAGTTCCCTGACCTTCAGGCGGATTGTCTCCTCATCGTAAACGTAAAGCGGGGTTCCAAACTTTTTTGCCAGAAGCGAAGCAGGAAGCTCCCCGATAAAAAGCCTGCCTGACTTAATCGAAATCATTTCAGCGCCTTCCTTATCCTTTGCATTGCCTCTTCAAGCCTTGCATCAGGAACAGTAACTGATACCCTAAAGTATCCTTCGCCGTAACTGCCATATGCTGCACCAGGGGTCACAACCACGCCAGCCTTTTCAAGCATGAGCGCTGCAAAGCTGGCTGATGTGTGGCCCTCCGGAACCCTGCACCACATGTAAAATGTTGCCCTGGGCTTTCTTACAGCGATGCCAACGCCGGTTAAGGTTTCGTAAACCAGGTCCCTTCTCTTCTGATAAATGCTGTTGAGCCGGTCAATCTCTGAATCCGGCGTTTTAAGCAAGGCGGTTATCGCAGCGCGCTGAACACCGTTGAACACGCCTGAATCAACGTTGTTCTTGACAGTGGCAATGGCTGAGATTATGTCCTCACTGCCAACAGCCATACCTATGCGCCAGCCTGTCATGTTGTAAGGCTTTGAGAGCGAATTAAGCTCCACACCCACTTCCTTGGCGCCGGGCACTTCCAAAAAGCTCAGGGGCCTGTAGCCGTCAAAGGCAATCTCGCTGTAAGGGTTGTCAGAGCAGACTATCATGCTGTTGTCCCTTGCAAAATCAACAACCTCCCTGTAAAACTCCTTTCCAGCCACGGCTGTCGTAGGGTTGTTTGGATAACTCACATACAGGATTTTCGCTTTTTTCACAACCTCCCGGGGAATCCTGCCAAGCTGCGGCAAAAAGTCATTGGCTTCAAGCAGCGGAAGGTCGTGAACAAGGCCGTTGGCAAGAAGCGTGCCTGTCCTGTAAGGGGTATAACACGGATTAGGGACAAGGGCGTAATCACCCGGGTTTACAAACGCAAGCGAAAGATGAAGGCTGCCTTCTTTTGAGCCTATCAGCGTGAGGACTTCACTGACAGGGTCAAGCGAGACATTATGCCTTCGCTTATACCACGACGCAACAGCCTCCCTGAACTCAAGCAGCCCCTCATAGTCAGGGTACTGGTGGTTTCTGGGGTCATTCGCTGCCCTTCCCAGCTCATCAACTATGTGCTTCGGGGTTGGCATGTCAGGGTCGCCAATGCCCAGGCTTATGACATCAACACCACTCTTCTTAGCCTGCTCAACCTTCCTGCTTATCTCGGCAAAAAGATAGGGCGGAATCTGCTGAAGCCTTCCTGAACGGATGTATTTAGGCATGGCTACAACCACCAGTTTCTTGTTTGCCTATTGCTGCCAAGTAGTTATGTACTCGCGCTCTGAGGTAGCCCAGTTCATTCTTCCCTGCACCGCCGGTTGGTGCTGTTAGGCCTTTGGCCAGAGCCTCAACAAAAAGACAACTAATGACGGTCTGCGAAAGCACAAGCGAAGGCCTGTGTGCCTCGACAATACCGGGCCAGTCAATTTCCCGCATTCTGGGGGGTGTGAAGATTGCTGCCCTGGCCAAGCCGAGTCCATAGCGCCCAAGATAAGAAGCAATCTCGTGCATTCCCTGACTGTTATGCCCATCCATGGCTGCGCCGATACAAGCAAGAAACTCTCCGAAGCGCCCAAGCTCTGCGCTGGGCCATGCGCCTGTGCCATAACGCTGGACGCCTATAAGGGCAAGCTGAAGCTGTTCCAAGCTCATAAGTGCAGAGTGCAACGGCGGAAGAATATCGCTAACGCCTTCAATGCCCTTGTCAACAGCCTCGGCAGCCGTGAAAATCGCAGTCTCACGCATGAGGGCAAAGCAAAAGGCAACCCTTTTTTCAAGGGCACCAACTCCCCTATTCCCATGTCTCTCCCTCTTTTTACTTGCATCACGGTACCAAGCATGATAACCTGCCATTAACTTATCAACCTCTTAGCCTTAAGGAGCTCTGCGTTCAGTATGCCGCCGCCGGCTGCTCCCCTTATCATGTTGTGCGAAAGGCCCACAAACCTGTAGTCAAGCACGTTGCATTCCCTCAACCTGCCGACAGTAACTGCCATCCCCTTCCCGTTATCCCGGTCATACCTTGTCTGCGGCCTGTCCGGCTCAACTTTATAAATTATCGGCTTCTCGGGAGCCATGGGCAGCTTCAGCTCCTGCGGAGCAGCCCTGAAATTGCGCCATGCCTCAATCACCTGCTCCTTATCCGGCTTTTTCTCGAACTGGACAGAAACGCATGCCATATGGCCATCCATGACCGGAACGCGGTTGCAATGCGCAGAGATGACAGGCCCTGTTGCATGGACAATCTCCTTGCCTGAAACGCTGCCAAGAATCTTGAGCGGCTCACGTTCAGACTTTTCCTCCTCACCTTTAATAAAAGGTATGATATTGTCCTCTATGTCAATAGTGCCAAAGCTTGAATGCCCTCCCCCGCTTATCGCCTGCATTGTTGCAATAACGGCTTTCTTCACCTTAAACTTCTTGTGAAGGGCAAAGAGAGGAGTCATGTAGCACTGCAGGGAGCAGTTGGGCTTGACAGCAATAAAGCCCTTATTCCAGTTCCTGTTTTTCTGCTGTATCCTGATAATTTCAATATGCTCGGGGTTTATTTCCGGAATCAGCATGGGAACATCTTTAGTGAAGCGGTGGGCTGAGGCGTTTGACACGACAGGAATGCCTGCTCCGGCATACTTCTCCTCGAACTGCATTGCAGCCTCCGACTCAAGCGCTGAGAAAACAAAGCTGCACGCCTTCCCTGCAGAACCGATGTCATCAACGTTATGCACAACCAAATCCCGGGCATTTTCCGGGATTGGCTGCTTTAAGTGCCATCGTCCCTCAACAGCTTCATGGTATTTCTTTCCGGCAGAGCGCTCAGAAGCCGCAAGGTAGCCAACCTCAAACCACGGATGGCTTTCCAGAAGATGAATGTAGGTCCTCCCTACCATCCCTGTTGCTCCCAAAACCCCGACTTTGATTTTGCGCATTTCTTCCCCATTCCTTCATATGGCGGCGTCTATCAGCCGTATTAAAACTTATCGCATTATTCGCATAAGGCCAATGCTCACCTGAAAAAATCGCTTATGAAGTCGTTCATGGTGAAAAAGCCCTTCCTGCCCTTAAGCCATTCAGCAGCCATCACTGCCCCCAATGCAAAACCCGCCCTGCTCCTCGCAGTATGCTTAAGCTCTATTGTATCTGCCTCGCTGTCAAACGCGGCAACATGGGTGCCTGGAACCCATCCGCCCCTGACGCTTGCGAAGTGAAGCTCCTCAGGATTTATTTTGCGGTCGAGCTTGCCATACTGCACCTGTTTCTTCCTGCTGATGTTCTTCAGCAAAATTTCTGCAATGCTCTTTGCAGTCCCTGACGGGCTGTCAATTTTCTGGTTATGGTGAAGCTCATAGCCGAAAACGTCGTATTCCGGAACCTTATTTATCAGCCTGGCAGCTGCCTCCACAATCCTGTAAAAAACATTCACCCCAACTGAAAAGTTTGGGCTGTAAATAAAGCCTGTTCCAGCTGCCCCAACAAGCTGCTTTGCCTCTGTCATGCCGTCATACCACCCTGTTGTTCCGACAACCATGTTCTTCCTGGCAGCCGTAACCCTACGTATGTTGTCAACGACAGCAGAAGGCACTGTAAAGTCAATAACCACATCAGCATCCTTAAGGCAGCTGCTTTTGACATCAATCGCCTTGTGCGTTGCCCCGGCATCTGTGCTGTCAACAATTACGCAGACTGCATGGCCGCGCAGCTTTGCAACCCGCTCAACCTCCTTTCCCATCTTTCCGTAACCAACAAGAGCTATTTTCATTTCACTACCCTCCTCACTTCAAAATGCCCATCTTCTGCAGCGCAGCCTTCAGCTTATCCATGTTGGCAGGCTGCATCTCGCACAGCGGCATCCTTAGCGGGCCAGCAGGCAGGCCTGCAAGGCCCATTGCCGCCTTAATCGGAATAGGGTTCGTTTCTACAAATGCAGCCTTAAAAATCGGGAGCATTTCAAAATGCAGCTTCCTTGCTGCCGCGAAATCTCCCCTGGCTGCGGCTGCACACATATCGCCAACCTTCCTGGGGACGAGGTTGCTGACTACAGATATAACCCCCCTGCCTCCCATGGACATCAGCGGCAATGTCAGGTTGTCATCACCGCTCACAACACTGAACGTATTTGGGAACTGGTCCAGGACATCCATCATCTGCGCGAGGTTTCCTGAAGCCTCCTTTACAGCAATGATGTTTGGCACCTGTGCCATCCTCAGTAATGTAGCTGTCTCAATGTTAACACCAGTGCGGCCCTGAATGTTGTAGACGACAACAGGAATGCTGATGGATTCTGCAATTGCCCTGAAATGCCTGTAAAGCCCCTCCTGAGTGGGCTTGTTATAGTAAGGCGAAACAACAAGCACTGCATCTGCTCCCAATTCCTCAGCCTGCCGGGACAGCTCAACCGAATGGGCTGTTGAGTTGGTGCCTGTGCCCACAATGACCGGAACCTTTCCTTTCGCGGCAGCCACAACTGTTTTTATTATGGCGTCCCTCTCATCCCCGCTGATTGTAGGGCTCTCACCTGTGGTGCCAAGAGGCACAAGCCCTGATATGCGGTTGCCAACCTGGAACTGCACGTTCTTCTTCAGGCCTTCAACATCAAGCTCACCGCCTTGCGTGAAAGGTGTTACCATCGCGGTTATTGCACCTTCAACCCTGACATTCTTTTTCATCAGCATTCACCCCCTAACGCTTATAGCAGCAGACTGCCGCTTAACAGGCTGCTTTACCGAAGCAAAAAACTCGCCATGCAGCGCCCTGACAGCGCCATCAACGCTCTTCTCGCTGACAACAAGCCCCATATTGACATCATTGTGGCTTTGCGAAGTCATTTCCACGTTTATGCCGCTCTTCCCGAGGACAGAGGATATCCTCCCTCCAACCCCCGGCATGGACTTAATGCCTTCGCCCACTATGCACAGCGAAGCCCTGTCAGCCAGGACTGTAACAGCTGCAAACTCCTTGAGCTTTTCAACAAGCCCTGAAACGTCAAACCTCTTCTCCACAGTAACAGAAACATTGACTTCTGATGTTGCAATCATGTCAACCGGAACTTTAAACTCGTCAAAAAGCCTGAACACATGATGAAGGAAGCCGTAAGCCATAAGCATCCTTGCAGAGTTGATGTTGATTACATAGACTCCTTTCTTGCAGGTTATGGCAGTAATCTCGCCCTTTTCAGTGCTGTTCTTCAGGATGAGCGTTCCAGTGCCTGAAGGGTTGAAAGTGTTAAGCACCCTTACAGGTATGTTCCCGTTCATGGCAGGCAGTATTGTCTTTGGATGCAGGACTTTTGCCCCAAAATATGCAAGCTCGCTCGCTTCCTCAAATGAAACAATGCTGACAGTCCTTGCCTCGGGCACAATTCTCGGGTCGGCAGTCATAATGCCGTCCACATCTGTCCAAATCTGGATTTCCTCCGCTTTAAGGGCGGCCCCGTAAATCGCTGCAGTGTAATCACTCCCTCCCCTGCCCAAGGTTGTTATGTCACCATCCTCAGTCCTGCCAATGAAGCCTGTGACAACCGGAACAACACCTGAAGGCAGCTTTGCAACAGACGAAGCGATAGCTTCGAAGGTCTTTGGCAGTATTTCCGCGCTCCCAAAATTCTTATCCGTAACCATGCCAAGGTCGTAAGCGTTGAATGCCTCAGCCTTCAAACCTGATTTTCTGGCAAAGGCAGCAACAATCCTTGACGACATCCTCTCGCCAAAAGAAGCAACGTGGTCTGTTGTCCTCAAGGTAAGCTCGCCGACAAGCGAGATTCCAAAAAGGACATGCTCAAGCTCCGCAACCTCACCAGATATGATGCTGCTGCCAAGCCCGAGCTTTCCCGCAACTGCCATGTGCCTTGCTTCAATTTCAGAAACAATGCCCTTGACAGATGCTTTCCTGCCCAAAGCCTCCCTGGCTGCTGCGAGCAGCATGTCAGTAACGCCTGAAATAGCGGAAACAACGACAAATGGGTTCCGGCTCCTGGCAGCCCTGACCCTATCAACAACGCGCCTGATGCTCTCAGCAGTGCCGACAGATGTCCCCCCAAACTTCATCACAATCATTCAAAACACTTTCCCGCCACCAGCCATGCTGAAACAGCTTTTTGACTATTTAAAGCTTTATCCTGCCATGCGCAACAAAAAGCGGCAGAAGAAGCAACGGTGGCAGCTATTAAAACCTGATGTTATTAAAATAACAAAATTTAAATATAAATGTTATTACATGCCTAATTCGATGGTAACTGCAAGCGCTGTCGTGAAGAAAATAGTGAATGAGAAGCCTTTGCTTCAGGAAGGGCTCAGGCAAGGCATAATCAGCTTTGCAGCACTTGCTGAAAGGATAAAGCCGCAGGTGGAGATGCAGCTTGGAACAAAAGTGAAGGATGCGGCTGTTGTAATGGCGCTCAGAAGGCACAGCGAAAGCCTCAGGGCAAGCGACGTCAAAAGGATAAGGTTTGCACCGCATACCCAGCTGACGCTCAAAACAAACCTTGTTTATTTCTCTGCGAAAAGGAGCGGGGAGCTGTTCAGGAAGCTTGAGGCGCTCTACAAGTCCTTCGACTATGAATCCGGCGAGACATTCAACGTCATACACGGCAATCATGAGGTTTCGATAATTGCGAATGACAGGCACGAGAAGAAAGTTGCAGCTGCCATTGGCGAGGAGCACATATCAACCATGGGGAAGAATCTCGTATCCGTATCAATGAGCCTTGAAAAGGACTTTCTTTACACGCCGGGGGTTATTTTTGCAGCAACCAGGAAGCTCTACTGGGACAACATCAACATATTCGAGCTGGTTACGACAGCAACAGAACTCACATTCATATTCCAGAAGAAGGACGCCATGAGGGCGTATGCGTCGCTGGAGGAGCTGACCGGACGAAGTGACCCAGAATAGATCTGATTAAATACTTGTTCTGTTTTAAGAAAACACTCAAATCAGTTGATGAGCGCAGTAGGGCTCACTCAAATTTGTGATCCTTAATGTTGAGGGCAGGTTTCCAGCCGCCGAATTACTTTATACCAAAAAATAGGTGGTTGAATACCTAAAAATAGGTAGATATTTAAATAAGCCCCGCTTTACAGCACCCATGCTTACAAAAGAACAGTTAAACATCCTTTCCGTATTCAAGAAGGACATTTTTGCAAACTTGACTTTCAAGCAAATCAAAAAGGGAAGCGGGCAAAAGTCAAACAACATAGTGCAAATAGCGCTGAAGGAATTCCATAAGCAAGGCATAGTCAAAACAAAAAAAACAGGAGATGTAACCACCTACTGCCTGAACCTCAACAATAATCTGGCTTTTTCCTACCTCAACATTGTAAACGAAGCCGAAATCAGCAAGATCGGAATGCCTAAAAGCATTCTATACGACATCAAGAGCAGGATATTCAAATATACCGAATTCTTCATTTTAATCCTGTTTGGCAGCCATGCAAAAGGAAAGGCGACCCAAAAATCAGACTTAGATGTTGCAGTAATTGTGGAATCAGAGCAGACGAAAAAAGAAATCACCCCCTATCTGGAAACAATAAAAAGAAGGGAAGTCATTGCAATAGACTACCACATATTCGCAAGAACCGAATTTTTAGACATGCTAAAGGCAGATACGGAGAATGTTGGAAAACAGATATTTAAAAGCGGCATTGTTTATCACGGATACATCGCCTATTGCAATCTCATAAGTGAAAGAAAAAATGAATGACGAAACAGAGCTATATCTCCAAAGGGCGGAAAACGAGCTGGTTGCCGCACAATTGCTATTTGACGTTTCGAGCAACCCAACCCTCCAGAAAGAGCAGTTCAAGTTGGAAAAAGACTTTACATTTTACAGTTCTGTAATCAGCCACTCTTATTACTGCATCTTTTATTCTGCAAAAGCTATATTAATCAGGAATGGCATAAAAACAGAAGCTCCGGAAGTTCATAGAAAAACACTCGAAGCATTTGAAACAAGCCTTGTCAGGACTGGGAAGCCCGATGTTGAATTATTGAAGATATACCGAAAAATCATTGTCAGGGCAGAGGAGCTGCTGGGCATCTTCTCGAAAGAGAAAGGAAAGAGAGGGCAATTCACCTATCAAAAACTGCCACAAGCGAACATGGAGCCAGCCAAAGAATCGCTTGATAACGCTTCTTTCTTTTTCAAGAACATTAACCAGATAGCAAGAACGCAGCTCACTCAGAGTCGTAATCCACAAGGCTGAAAACATCATAGCCTTTAAGCAGCTTCCTGCCGTTGAGGAATGACAACTCTATCAGGAAGGCAAATCCCGCAACCTTGCCGCCGAGCTTCTCAACGAGGCCAGCAGCCGCCTTACATGTACCCCCTGTCGCAATTAAGTCGTCAACAATCAGCACATTATCGCCAGGCTTGACAGCGTCCTCATGGATTTCAAAAGCATCGGTGCTGTATTCTGTCTGGAACTCCTGCCTGATCTTCTTGTAAGGCAGCTTGCCGGGCTTTCTTAACGGGACAAATGCAACGCCGAGCTCATAGGCAAGGACAGAGCCAAAAATGAAGCCGCGGCTCTCGGCAGAAGCTACGACATTAATGCCTTTGCCCTTGTAATGGCCGAGGAACTGCTGGATGACGTACCTAAATGCAGCTGCATCTGACAGCAAAGGCGTTATGTCCCGGAACATAATGCCTTTCTTGGGAAAATCAGGGACTGTGCGGATTCTTTCCTTGAGGTTCATTTTCTCATCACACAATTGCTGTTTTTATTGCTTCCCTGCAAACGCAGCCCGTATGCTTTATTCTTGGGATGACTGCAAAAAGCAGCTTCTTCACGCTATCAGCATTCATTTTCATCGTATTGGCTACCATCTCCCACGTAACAGCCTCTTCTGACTTGCGCCAGCAGTCGTAATCCGTGTTCATGGCTACAGCTGCGTAGCAGATTCCAGCCTCCCTTGCCAGGACAACTTCGGGAACAGAGCTCATGTTTATCACATCAGCTCCCCAGCTCCTGAACAAGTGAGACTCTGCCCTTGTTGAGAACCTTGGGCCTTCTATGGTGATAAGCGTGCCTTTATCATGGTGGCTAAGCATAAGCTCCTTTGCGGTTTCTGAAAGAAGCTCCCTCAGCTTTCCGCAGAACGGCTCTGCCATTGAAATGTGGCATACCCTGTCTTTCCCGTAAAAAGTGCTTTTTCTCTTTGTTGTGCGGTCTATGAATTGGTCAACAAAGACCAAGTCACCGGGCTTTATGTTCTCCCTTAAGGAGCCGCAAGCTGTTGTCGCAACTATATGCGTGCAGCCCTGCTCCTTCAAAGCGTGGATGTTTGCCTGGAACGGGACATTTGTCGGCATTATTGAGTGCTTTTTCCCGTGCCTTGCAAGTATAACAACATCCACTCCGGCCAGTTTTCCAACTGCCAGCGGGCTTGACGGCTTTCCAAAAGGCGTATCTGCTTCTATCTCCTTTGCATTCTCCAGAATCCCGGGATCATCCAAACCGCTTCCGCCGATAATGCCAATTTTCATCAGAATCAAGCCGGACTTTTAACCTTCAGCTTCTCAACAGCAGCCTTGTCGCTTATTATTGCGCTGTTCCCGCCGGGGTCCTCAATTATTATCTTCAGCTTTTCATCCCCCCACACAGCCCTGTTGATTTTCTTAATGAGGCTCTTCGCCTTCTGGACAGCGGCCTCATCCTCTTCAGTATCCCTGACCACTTCAACTTGGTGCTTCACCCTCTGGAGAATGCCCTCGATGTTGGTGACATAGCCGTTAGAAGACTCGCCAGGGAGTATGTCAGCAACGTAAGGAATCTTGACTGTTGCCTGGCTTGACTTCACAACCCTGATTGACATGTCATCAGAGCCTGAGACCTCAATTGAGCACTTCACAGGTTCCCGCTGTTCGGCGCATTCAACATCAGCCTTATGAAACTTGCAGCTGCTGCACGTCATCGAAAACAGAAAGACTTTTCCAAAGAAAGGAATCTCCTGCTCCCTTTCCATCAGAGCCAGGGATTTTTGGGAACAAGCCGGGCACAGCTCGCCCATCACAACGTCAAAATCCTTTTCTTCCTGCCCGGCTGCCTTTGCCATGAAACGAAATTTCTGCAAAAGACTTTAAATAGTTTTTGGTAGAAATTTTTTTAACTACGCTGCTGCAAAAAGAAATAATGCAACTTTCCCACAGCGTATCTACTGAAAGTCAGCAGTAGCAAAGATTTAAGTAAAGCAAAAGCCCACTAAGTTGAGTGCTTTGAGGTGTGCCGTTTTAAGGAGTTGAACGGCAATGGCTGGAAGAAAGGAAAGGCTTTTAAAGCAGGATTCTCCAAACAGAAGCATGGCTGAAAAAGAGGTAGCTAAGCGGCCTTCAGGCTTGTCCACCTTAACTCCGGAAGAAATGGTTGAGTACGAAGGGCAGTGTCTTGGCATCGTAAATGGCAAAGTGAAATTTGTTAGCAAAGATGCAAATACTGTCATTAAAGCACTGCTTGCCGAAAAGACGCAGGATAAAGTTTTTACGTCCATCCCACGAAGCGACATTGCACTGGTCAAATAGAAATGCAAACGGCTTTTCCTTATCAATGGTTTCCTAAAAGCGATGTTTCAGCAGGCAGAGTTGTAATCAAAGACAACAAAACCTTAAGACCGATGCTTACAGCGACTCTAATCAATGGCAAAGCTGCCCTGCCTTTCGATGCTCTTGTTGATTCGGGTTCTGACAAAACCATCAGTTTTGCAGAAATCGGAGCATCCTTGGGAATTGATTTTAATGATGAAACATTCAGAAAGGAGACCGAAATAAAGACGGGAATGCTGTTTGAAGATGAGATATTTGGCTTGGGAAAAGATTCCCTTAAGGTATTTATCACACTTATTGATATAGAAATTCTGGGGTCCAAACGACCATAAGGATGTACTGGATTAAAGAAAAGTTCGCTGCCGGTGTTGATTTTGCCCTTATCCTGGGGCAGGATAGCGTATTTTCAGCATTTGACATACATTTTTCAAAAAGGCAGCACAAATTCTTCCTGAACGACCAAGCGTTTACGCCTTGATGCCGAAACGCCTCATGGGTCCATGAAGCAGCCTCAAAAGTATAACCCGCCCTTGCCTGAAAGTATAGCTTTCCTCATGCCAAAGCCTTCCAAGGCAAGATTAAAATCAAAACTGCCTGCTGCCACGCCAAGACTTATTTTTCATCAAAAACTTCCTTTACTGAAAATTGAACTTTAAATCAACAACCCAACCACAGCAAGCTGCGGGGTATGTAATTCGTTGGGTTCAGGAGAACCCGCAGGTTCTTCGTGCTCAGAACCGCTGCGGTTCTGACAGTTGGTTCTTCACAAATCGCGCCCATTGAAGAAATCTTCTAACGCTAACGTCGTAACCGATGCTCTTCAATTCAGCCATAACTTTTTTTTGGTGTTCGGTCAATTCAGAGCCATTAGCCTTAACCTCAATGAAGGTCGGTTTACTCGTCAGGCCATTCATGCACATAAGGTCTGGATGCCCTCCATCAAAGCTGGAAAGGACATTTAGTCCAGTCTAAGAAAAGAAGATGACTATTAGGCAAACTTCTTTATCCTTCAATGCTTTAAGCAGTAGAAGTTAGCATCCACCTGACTGAATAAGTGAAGCACGGCTGCGGAGTTTCATGCAGTTCTATTCATCTCACAACTGCGTCGTCTTCGGCATCAACAGAAATAATTTCCCTGGCCGTCCTCAGAGGCTTGCCGCCGTAAACAACAGCCTCATCCTTCACCTTTAGGCCAAGCTTGTAAAATTCCTCAATGTTGAGCTGCTTTTCGCCGGCAGCTTCAGCGGCATCAGAGCCTTCTGGGAACACGGCATCGCCAGGCTCGGACTGCTGGGGAGAAACCACAACAACGCGCTTGCCGTCATCAGCAGCAAGAAGCATCCCATGGCTTTCAAAGCCGCGAAGCCTTGCATGCTTCAGGTTTGAAACAACAACAATCTTCTTGCCCAGCAGCTCATCTTTCTTATAATACGGCCTCAGGCCAGCAACCAGCTGAATCTGCTTGTCATTGCCAACATCAACTTTCAGGACAAAAAGCTTGTCAGCGTCAGGGTGCTCTGTTATTTCTTCCACTTTTCCAACCTTTAAGGAAGCCGGGAAAGCAGTTGCAAGCCTGATTGTTTCTTCAATAGGAGCAAAGATAATTCGCGGCTGCTGAATCTTCCTGCCGGTAACGTGCCTGCCAATCTCTCCAAAACCAAGCCCGCCAGGGCACTCAAGCCCAAACAGGCGCAGCACTTTTTCAGAATATTTCGGCAGGATTGGCAGGGAAAGGAGCGCCATGTCCTTGGCAATATTGGCAGCTGCTGTGACAATCCGATGGCATCGCTTCCTGTCTGTTTTTACGAGCTGCCAGGGCTGGTTGTCCTGGAAATACCGGTTGCCAATGCTGCTTATTTCCAAAATCCCTTTAACAGCTTCCTTGAAGTTGTAGCTGCTGTAGTGCTTAAGAACAGCCTCGTATTTTGGCTGCAGCTGCTGCAAGAACAGCTTTTCATCAGCCCCAATGTCGCCAAGCCTTGAATCAAAGTTGTTGCTGACAAACACCATGGCGCGGTGGACAAAGTTCGCGATGTTGCTCACCAGGTCGTTGTTGACTGCAGCCTTGAAATCCTCAAAGTCAAGGTTGATGTCACTTATCGCCTTTACAAGGTGGGAAGCATAGTAAAACCTGAGAAACTCAGGCTCATGCCCCGGAACAGCAAGGTAGTCCTTTGCCATAAGGAAATTGCCCCTGGACTTTGACATCTTCTCACCATTGATTGTCAAATGGCCGTGCACGACAAGGCCTGAAGGAAGATTAATGCCAACGCCCATCAGCATGGCAGGCCAGAAAAGCAAGTGAAAATAGATTATGTCCTTTCCTATAAAATGAATTATCCTTGCATCCGGATTGCGCCAATAAGCTGCTGTTGCTGTCTGGCCCAGCTTTTCCCTTGAATACTTTTCTGTTGCAGCTATGTAGCCAATAGGGGCGTCAAGCCAGACATAGTAATACTTGTTAAGCTCGCCAGGAATCTTAAAGCCGAAGTAAGGGCCGTCCCGGGAAATGTCCCAGTCCTGCAATCCCGACTTAATCCAGCCCATCACGAAATTTTTAACGTCCTGCTGGATATCCTGATGGGGCTCAAGCCACTGCTGAAGCCGCTGCGAAAAAGAGCTGAGCCTGAAAAAGTAATGAAGGCTCTGCTTCCTCACTGGAGCAGAGCTGCAGATTGCACAGTGCGGCTCAACAAGGTCCACGGGCTGATAAGTTGAATTGCATTTCTCGCACTGGTCGCCATACTGGCCGTCTGCACTGCATTTCGGGCATTTGCCCTTCACATAGCGGTCAGGCAAGTAGCGGCTGCAGTTGTTACAGTACGTCAGCTCAACAAGGCGCTCGTAGATGAGCTTTTCCTCCTTCAGCTTCTCAAAAAAGAAGTCGCTGTAAAACTTGTTCTCAGGGCTGTTGGTCGAATGGTAAATGTCAAAGTCAACGAAAAAGGAAGCAAAGTCCTCCATGTGGCCAGCGTAATACTTTGCTATGAGCTGCTCCGGCGCAATCTTCTCCTTGGCTGCTGCCAGTTCTATGGGCGTGCCATGCGTATCATCGCCGCAAACGTAAACCACGTTCTTGCCTGAAAGCCTCAGAAACCTGACAAAGATATCAGCCTGGATGTACTCAACCAAATGGCCAAGGTGGATTGGGCCGTTGGCGTAGGGCAGGCCTGCTGTAACAAGGAATCTTTCTTTTGACTTAGCATCAGCTTCCATTGCCATACCAGAAAAAGGAACCAGAACGGTTTAAATAGTTTGCCAAAAAAAAGCAACAATGTTTCTTACCCCCTCACGAGCCTGTTTTCGCCATTCTCCACAAGCTCAATTGAGTAACCGCCTCCTAAATGCCCCCCTCCCACGGTAATGTAATGCCGGCCAGTCTCCGGGTCATGCCACATTCTTGAATCAGCATCACAAGCTGTTGTTGGAATTGGAGCTCTTTGGCGCTCCTTTTCAAGAAGGGACTGCGCAACTGCAAGCATTTGTGAATAGTCTCTTACGAGATTGGTTAATCCGTTGGTTTCAGCAACTCGCCTAAGCCTAGTTAAAACATCCATAGCTGGTTCATAAAATGCCGCACCGCCAAATCTTCCCCACATCTCCTTTATATCAGGAACCCACAAAAGAGCCTGCAAACCCGCACGTTCTTCAATCGCGCCAATCACCCCAGAAGCAACTTGTTCCAAACCATCATCCATTAGAAAAGGTAATCAGTTGCCATATATAAATTTTTGCGAGCTTGGCTTCGCATATCATTTTTCATGTCAGGCATCTTCATCAATGCCCTCTTCAGCCGGACCCTTGCCCTTCTTCTCCTTCATCTTCTTCGTAACGTCAATGTTTGCAGAGCACTTGCCGCACTGGAAGCGCAAGGTCGGGATTCCTTCAATGTTTCTCCTTTTGAACGGAATCTGCGATTCACCGCTGCTGCCGCAGCCAGAGCAAGTGTAGTCTGCATTTGCAGTCAACGACTCCTCATAGGCTTTTTTCTCAACAGAATTGCCGCATGCCGGGCAGACGTATTCATCTGCGCGGGTCTTGACCTTGCCCTTGCTGTCCCTCGGCTTGCCCATCATCTCCTTCCTGCACTTGAGGCAGGTCTGCTTGAAAACCCATACCTTAACAGAGCCTTTGCCACCACCAAGGGAGCGGTTCGAGAAGTAGACAATCTCGTCCATCGACTCAGGCTGCTTGAGAGGCATGGCAGAAAAGTCTATGAAGCGGTTATTTAAAGTTTTCTTTAGCTGCTTTGCAGCCGCCCTGCAAGCTCAGAAACAGATTCACAAAAGATTTAAACAGCAAAAACAACCTTGCCATTAGAGGTGATAGCCATGTGCAGCACATGCAGCAAGCACAAGAAGCCTAAGCAGGCTTCTTATTTTTTTATTACGACGCCTTCATGTCTAAAAAGCAAAATTATTGATTAGCCATCTGAATAAACAATTGTTAAAAAGAAGAGTTAAAAGGAAGATAGAAAAGTAGCCCCGCCCGGATTCGAACCAGGGTTTGCAGGGTTCTCCATGCGGATTTCTTGGTTGAGCTTCTTTGCAGCGCCAAAGAAGGTCATGCCAGAGCCTGCCGTGCTTGACCGCTACACTACGGGGCTATAAAAACAGAAGAAAAGGCGGCTGTTTAAAAAAATTACCAATTTCCTGCCTTGCTTACGGCACGTTTCCTGCAAGGGCGGCCTTGGCGGTGCCGGTATAGACTGCTGCGCTGACAGCTGCCCCGAGAGGAGCTGCCACATCCGGCATCAGCTCCAGCTTTGGCAGGTAGGGAAGGCCAATTGGGGGGAGGGCAACAAGCCCGGCTGTCAGCGGAATATCAATGGCGGCGAACACCAGCAGGCCTGCTGGCACAACCTTCGCGGCAACCCCCAGCGTTTCCAAAAGCGTACTGGCAACTACCGATACTAGCCTAGCACTGCCCTTGTGCCTGATGCTGTTAATGCCAGACAGCACCAGATACGTCCCGAACAGAACTGCTCCTGTTGTCAGCTCACCACCCATAAAGCCACCGCCGATTGCCTGAGCATAGCCATTCCCGACAACGCTGCCTGCAGCCTCAGCCCCTTTAAATGCGCCAAAGATGGCAACAGCCTCGCCAGCAGCCAAAGAATGAGACAGGCGCTTCTTCTTATCAGCAAAGGGGTCGTGGCCAGAGGCAAAGCCGTTGCGCAAATAAGTAACCACGTCAAGAGGAACAGAAGCAGTATCGTTCACAACCCTGATGGCACCGCCGCCAATGGCTTTTGCGCTGTTCAGCGGATGCCTTGCAAGCGAATAATATAGGCTGCCGATTTGATGGGCAGTGTGCAAAGCGACCCTGCCACCACTAACCAAAACACGGCCTGCATTGCCTTGCTGCGAAGCTTCACCAACAATGACCTCAAGCCTATCGGAGCTTGCCATACCATGAACGGAGTTGAGAAGGGCTTTTAAGCCTTTCGGAAATTATTTATAAATTATAGAATATATATAAATTTTTTAGTCATTTAGCCCTTTTTCCGCCAAACCACAGAGAGAATATGCTGACGCACTTGTGGTCCTTGGCTTTCTTGAGGAAGCCGCATCTTAGCTTTTGGCAGCTGTTGGTTTCGTAATCAAGGAACTCATCACCGCTGCAGACAACGATGACGTCTTTGCAGACATGATTGGCAGCAGTCTGCCCTTTTTGGCAGTTGAGCTTGCTGCAGCTCTGGTTGAAGACATACTCATCTTCCGCGCATTCCAGCTTTTCACAGCCGTGCCCGGCCACAGATTCATCAAACCCGCAGCTTAGCGGCTGGCAATTCCTGCTGCTGCAAACATAACCTGAGTCGCAGTCCAAATCAGTGCAGCAATCATAGTCCATGCAGGTGTGGTTGGAAACGTACTGGCATGATGCACAGCTTATGGGAATGCAGGAGCTGTCATCGCACCGCTCATCCTGAAGACACTCACCATCCTTGCTGCAGGAAGGCCTGCTGGTGCACACGAACGAGTCGTAGAACTTGTACTTTTCTGTTTCACAGTCGTCATACCGAACGCTAAGCTTTGAAATATTAAAAGGAGCCTGCCACCTCAGCGTGTAGGTGTTCGAGCCAACCCTTCTGACCCTGCTTATGTTAATCTTCTCAAATTCAGGGCTTTTAATGTCCAGGGAATGCGTCAGCTCCCTTTTCTTGCCGCCAACAGTTGCAGTGGCATCGTATCTCAGCATGAACGGCTTTTCAAACCTGAACTCATTCTTCTTGTCGTAACGATAGCTGTAAGCGGTGTATTTTGCAATAAATGTGTCGTTGCGCTTGTAGCAGCTGTTGATGGTGAGGTTAATGAGCCTGCAGCTGAACTCAAATGCAGGGCAGGTAACGCCATAACTTTTCTTGTCAACCGTGATAGTATAAGCGCCACCCTTAACGTCAACCACAGCCATGTCCTCAGAAGTGAATTTGTAGAGGCCGTTGGCCATCTCTCTCCACAAGCCCCCGACTGCCTTGGAAGAGCCGCCGCTCTTTTTAATTGAGACAGAGCTGCCCCTGTCATCAAGGTTTGTGATGCTGAATGCGCCCGTATCCGTGCAGTGAGCCTCCACAACAGGCTTTGCCTGTTGCGCCTGGGCTGCGGCGGAAGCAGAGAGCAGCACTGCCAGTGCCAAAGAAGCGAGCAGCAGTACCGCAACAGCAGCCTCTTTTTTCATAAGGAAAACCTGCAGGCCTGGGTTTATAAAAATTTTGGAATTCTCCGAACGCGAAATGAAAAGGTTTAAATACGATGCATTTTAAAATGCTGCCATGGGAAAAGAGGCAAGAGGCTTTTCTTTAGCCGGAGCAGCTGCAACAGCTGTCATGTTTTGCCTATCACTCCTGCTTCTGGCATCAGCCGTTGCTGCCCAGGACGATGGAGAAGAGGAATTCTTGGTTGAGGAGGAACTTGTTCCTGAAGAGAGCGCAGGGGTAACGCCCGACAGCCCCCTCTACATTCTTGACAAGATTGTTGACAACGTGCAGCTCGCAATGGCAAAGGGGGATGACAAGACAAGGAAGGCTTTGGAAATAAAGGAGGAAAGGATAGCAGAAGCTTCGGTAATGGTGGACAAGAAAAAGCCAGGCGCCGCCCAAAGTGCGCTTGAGCTCGCAACAAAGGCTGCAGAGCAGGCGCGGAGAGACATCTCGCCTGAACTTGAGAAAGAAACCAACGAAAATGTAAGGCGGGCTGCAAAGCTCCTGAGCGGCCTGGAGGAAAAGCTTTCAGACACGGAATGGGAAGAAGCCAGGAAAGCGCTTGACGCCCAGCTCAGCGAGGAGGAGAGAGTCAGGGTAGCAATGCTCGTTTCAAAAAGCAGGCTGAGCTACTGCGACTCTTTGGCCAAACAGGATTTTGACCTCATGAAGGGCGATGAGCTGTGCCAGATAGAAAAAGCCCCCGACTGGCTGAGAGGCAGGGTAGAGGGCGAGTTCAGGGCAAGGGAAGACAATGCCCGGAAGCAAATAATTGACTCAGTCAGCACATGCGTAATTGACCCGAAAAAATGCGACTGCAGCCAGATACCCGTTGCCAAGCACAGCCAGGACTGCGAGGTCAAAAAGGCACTGGCAATACGGTGCGAATACGAGAACGACAACGACGCATGCGCGGAGCTTTCTTCTGAAAAAGCAGAGGATTTACTGCCGGAGTTTATCGGAGAAGAGGGGAAAGGAACTGTTTTGGAAATACTAAAGAAAAAAGAGCAGCAAATGTTTGAAAAGTTCAGGCCGCCGGAATGCGAAGCAGCTGCAACGTTTGAGGAGTGCTTCCAGGTGATGAAGGACCTTTATGGAACACCGATGCAATGCGAGGGCCTGAGCGATGAAGAGTGCATGGATTTCATTAAACGCAACCCTCCAGGAGAGAAGCCCAACTTTCCGCCAGAATGCAATGAAGCCGGCGTGCAGGAGCCACTTAAGTGCGCAGAACTCATGTTCAGCAAGTACGGAACGCCACCACAATGCGAAGGCCTTGACACGAGGGAATGCATGAAGCTGATGAGGCAAGAGAGGCCCGACGCAATGCAAGGGGCAATGCCTCCGGAATGCCAGGAAGCAGGGGTAAAAGAGCCGAGGCAGTGCTTTGACATAATGACTGCAAAATATGGCACCCCGCCGGAATGTGAAAGCTTAAGCAGCGATGACTGCTTTAAGGAGATGATGAAGCGGGGACCTGGTGAAGGGCAAGGCCAGCAAGGCGGGGGGCAGGAAACTCCGGAGTGCCAGGAAAAAGGCGTAAAAGGCAAGGACTGCTTCCTGTTAATGACCGAGCTTTACGGGGGACTGCCACAGGAGTGCGAAGGGCTGGGCACTGACGAATGCTTTGAGAAAATTATGAAGGGAGGCCCCGTAAAAGGAGAGCCCCCAGTAAGCTGTGTCGGATTAAGCCCTGAGGAGTGCAGGGCAAAGATGCAGGAAATGAACGGGCTTCCGCCGGAATGCGCACATAATCCAGAGCAGTGCCAGCAAGCGTTTGAAGGCAGGGGAGTGCCCGGAGGAATACCTGCAGAATGCGCAGGCCTGGAGCCAGAGCAGTGCGAGCTTGTAATGATGCAGAAGTTTGGGCCTCCTGAATGCAGGAACGCCAGCAAAGAAGAATGCGAAGCTATAATGAAGGAGAAATACGGGGAAGGCGGCTTTGGAGGAGCACCCGGTCCTGGCAGCCCTGGCCCAGGCGGTGAAGGAGTATTCGGAGGCAGAGGAGGGGGATTTGAAAATGAGTGCGAAGGCCTGGCAAGGGAAGAGTGCGATAAGAAAATGTTTGAAAAGTTTGCTCCCCCCGAATGCAGCGGCATGGCAAAAGAAGAATGCGACAAGGCAATGCGGGAAAGATTTGAAAACAGGGGCGGACAAGGCGGAATTATGCCGCAGCCGCAAGGGATTCCTGCAGGATGCGAGGGCTTAAGCCCGGAAGAATGCAACCAAAGAGGCATGCCACAGGGGATTCCCCCTGAATGCCAAGGGCTCGGCGAAGAAGAGTGCCGGCAGAGATTCTCTGAAAGCATAAGGCAGGGCGAGAGAATGGAAGAGAGAGAAAGGCGCGAAGCCCCGCCAGGTTTTGAAGAAAGGGGATTTGAGGGCAGGCAAGGGCCTGGGCCTCAAAGAACAGAAAGGCAGCCGCTTCCCGGGGAAGGCAGACTACAAGAATGTGAAGGACTCTCACCTGCAGACTGCGGCAGGAGAATAGAAGAAACGATGAGAGACAGGTTTGCACAACAGATGCCGCAAGGCTTCCAAGAGAGACAAATCCCGCAAGGAGAGCAAATGAGGCAGCAACCGCCAATGGGACAGGCTGAACGCATAGAGCGCATTGGGCAACAGGAAGGTTTCCCAGACAGGCAATACCCGCAGCAGCAATCACAGCCTTTTGAACAACGCTCATCAGAGCCGCAGATGGAAAGAGAGCAGCCACAGTCAATGCCGCCTGGCAGCGAAGGCGGGGGCGGTGGAGAAGAGCGGGGAGGAGAAGGCTCGCCATCCCCTGCTGAAGCAATAACCGGGCAGATAATCAAGGCGCTTAAATGGGTGGGCGGGAAATAGAAATTAATTAAAAGCATCTGCTTATTCTTTCACGCTATGAAGCTGTTATCAATAGGTGCGGAAGCGACAGTTTACGCCAATGATAAAATCAAGGCTGTAGTAAAGCAGCGCCAGCCGAAGGGCTACAGGGCGAAAGAGCTTGACGACAGGCTGCGGCTGTCCAGGATGCGAAGAGAAGTAAAAGTTATTGAGGCGCTTCAGCAGCTTGAAATCCCAGTTCCAAAGCTGATTGGCTCTGATGAGAAGACAGCAGCGATAACGATGCAGCTCATTGAAGGAAGGAAAGCAAGGGATGTTTTAAGCGGCGACAACTACCGTGGCATCTGCAGCGAAATCGGAAAATCAATTGGCTTAATGCACAAAAACAACATGATTCATGGAGACCTGACCACTTCCAACATGATTATTGGAAACAACAAGAGAGTTCACTTCATAGACTTCGGGCTGAGCCTGTTCAGCAACAAGGACGAGGACAAGGCAGTTGACTTGCACCTGTTCAGGCAGGCCCTGAACAGCAGCCACAGCAGGATTGCTGAAAAATGCTTTGATGCTGCAATAGCGGCTTACAAAAAAGCCAACAGCAGTGGCTGGAAAGCAGTGCTGAACAGGCTTGAAAGGGTAAAAGGAAGGGGAAGGAACAAGGGAAAGAACAAGCCTGACCGAGCGGAAAGCAGGTAAAGATTAATCTATTCGAGAAGCCATTTCCAGACGGGCTTGATTATTATCTTTTTTCCCTCAATCGCAAATTCATCATCCTGATTATAAGTTAAAATAAGCCCGTCTTTTAAGCTAAACAGTTTTAGGGCAGTAAGCAAGCCGTTTATTTCCCTGCCCTTAGTCTCTTCATTAAAATCAGAGCAGACTTGAATTGCGGCAGTTACCCTGCCTTTTTCCTTAATCACAAAATCGCATTCATTCTTCTCCCTGAAATAAAAAATGTCCCTGAATTTCCTTCTCAAACCCAAAAAAACAGTGTTTTCAAGCATTTTCCCAACATCTTTAGAGAAAGAGGCGGAATTATTGCAGGAAAGCCCGTTGTCTACGGAATAAGCCTTTTTGGGATTTACCTGCTGCTTCTTGTATGAATAGCTAAAACGGGGCACTGTAAAGAGCAGATAAGCGTTTTCGAAGTAAGAAACATAATCAATAACACTCTGGACAGACTTAATCTCAAACATTTTCTTAATCGAATTGTATGAGAACTCCTTTCCAACATTGCTAATCAAAAAAATGGCAATTTTAGTCAGGATATTTGTGTTTTTAATGCCAAACCTTATCGCGATATCCTTCATAACAATATCTGAAAGCAATTCATGAAGAATCGAAGGATTTGCCTTTTTAAGATACTCCGGAAACCCTCCCCCGTAAAGGTATCCCTCAAAGGACTCAATTGAGGGATTTTCCTTATTCAGGTTGAGAAATTCCCTGAATGAAAATGGAAACATCTCCATCTGGAGATGCCGCCCAGTCAGCTTTGTGCCAAGCTCCCCGCTTAAAAGCGATGCGTTAGAGCCAGTTATGACAATCCTCTCTTTTTTGTCAATCAGGTACCTGATGAATTTTTCCCACTTGCCTATGTTTTGTATCTCATCAAAAAAATATGTGCCGCCTTCCCCAAAAAGCTCCTTCATTATAGCTTCAGCCTTATTAAAGTCAGAAAGCTCAAACCCATCTAAACGCGGGTCTTCCAAATTCAGGTAGTGCCAGTTTTTCTGTTTTCTTAATAACTGGTTGAGGAACGTGCTTTTCCCGCACCTTCTTACCCCTGTGATTATAAGGGCAAAAGAGTCTTCTATCCTTAGCTCCCCTTCTTTTTCCCTCGGAGTTCCAGGGTCCAGCTTAGCTAAGGACTCTTTTTGGGAAACTATAACCTCCCTCAATGTTTCCTTGGTTATCATGATGCAGGCCATAACTTCAAAAGTATTTAAATGTTTCTATTGACAATAGACAATAGTTTCTATTGACAATAGAAAGAAGGCTGGACAGCGGCAGAACCATCCAACAGCAGTGGCTGGAAAGCAGTGCTGAACAGGCTTGAAAGGGTAAAAGGAAGGTGAAGGAACAAGGGGAAAAATCCAAAGCAGAAAATATATAAACGCCTAGGCGTAATCCTGCGTTATGAAGCAAGAGACAGTCACAATCACGAAAGAGGAATATGATAAGCTTAAGAAACAATCACAAATAGACATGGACATACTGCACCAGCTCGTGAGCAGCTTTAAAGACATAAAGGAAGGAAGAGTAAGGAGAGTCAAGTGATTATTTCCCGACCATATTCCTTATCTCATCCTTAAAATAATCAAGCAACAGCGACCAGTTTAGCGTGCTTGGCAAAGTAATTTTCGGTCTCCTGTTCAAGCAACTTCTTGTAGACATCAATAAGGCGCACAACGGCCTCGTTTTCCTCGTTTAGCTTAAACAGCTTGGCTTTCCCTATTTCCCTGGTCGGAATGACAATTCTAAGGCCTACAAACTCTTTCCAGAGCCGGCTAAGTGTCGCCCAGCCAACATTGCTATTTCTAGCTATATCTGACATAGAATAGTCAAAACCCCTATATTTTATCAAATAGTTCAGTATCTTAACCTTAGGCGTGTACCCAAATACCTTCACAAAGATTGTTTGTTCCATTTTTGTTACCTAATAGCCATTACCTAATACCTAGCGGAGGGTAGTCAGTATTTAAACCTTTTGTTTTAATACACTGTTATATCATTTCAGAAGCAACATATTTAAGGGAGCAACATAATCAAGTAAGCTATGGACGATTTGAACAGGGTAAAAAGAGCAATTCTTGATGGTCTTCTTACACCTCCACGATGGGGAGGCAAGCACACAGATGTCAGAAACCTGAAGAAAGGATTTCCAGCTCCCATTTCAGCAACAAAAGAAGGCCAAAGGCTCATGGACGACGCCATCAAGCAGCTAATCAACAGCGGCTGGCTTCTTGCCAAGAAATCCACCGGAGAAATCCACGTATCGCTTAATCCCAGAATGAAAAAGGAAATAATGGAGTTTGTAAACAGCCCTTAAGATTATTAATAAAACTCTCACTCCTTCGCCTGCACAGGCCTCCTGACCGTAATCGGTATGACGCCTTTCTCAAACTCAAGCTTTGCAATCTCCACAGGGTTATACCTGAGCTTCTTGATGCCTTCCTCGTCAAGCTTTATCTGAAAGGGAGCGCCCATTGAAATCTGGAGGGCTCTTGCTCCAATCATTCTGGCTATTTCGTACTTGGTGTATTTCTGAGCCTGTTCGCCAGCTTCTGCACCTGAACCTTTAGCAGCTTTTTCAGACATGACATTCACCTCACAGCTTCTTGTGGAGCTCCTTTGCCTTTGCAGCAGCAAGGTCAACCATCCTGCCGATATCATCAATTGAGAGGGGCGAGTCGCCTCCTTTCTGCATGGCACATATCTGGCCAGCTTCAGTAATGGCAACCGTAAGCCGGGCATCAGCCACTTTCTCCTCCTCAATGAGCGGGTCAACAAAGAAGTGTTCGTCCAGCTTTGTTACCGTAACAAGCACAGGAATCCTAAGCATGGGCAGCTTGTTATTTGTTGGATGCTCATAATCAACAGCCTTCCCGTTGTAAGCTGGAAATTTAGTGCTGCGCAGGGCAGCCATAGCGGCAAGGGCAGCTGCGTCAAGCAGATTGCCAGCTGCATTGATAGTGCAGATGTCAACCATCACAGCCCACACCTTCTCGCCAGGCTCAATGCAAAGCTTCGCTGTGTCAATGGCCTTGGACTCCCTTACTCCACGGTCAACAACCCTTGCAATCTCAATAGACTCCTCACCAGGAGGCCCTGCCTCAAAATCAGGGCTTGAAAGCGGCAAAAGCTCAGCGTTAACCATCAGGTTGCCGTCAGCAGGAGTGTCGTTGTAAGGCTTTTCGACAGCCATCTTGACACCAGCTATCACCTCGGTGTCGCCAATCCTCACCCTGGCAGAACCCTCAGCGTTTTTTGTAACTCCCAACTCAATGCTTACCGGCCTGAACTCGCCAAAAGCCCTTCCGTCATAACGCATGCCCTTGCCAAACCACTTCAGGATATTAGCCCTCAAAAGCTCGTTCATTTCGTTCACCGTTCATGATTAAACTGTGCTGCCGTTGCCTTTAACCGCAACCGGAACAGCAAATTTTTCCTTCAACGCCCTGCGCTGGACCTCGTAAATCTGCAGGCATGCAGCCCTTGCCATTTCCAAAGCCTTCTTTAAGCCGTCCTTGTCAATCATGCCATCCATCTGGAGGAGCGTTACCTGGCCTGTCCGCGGAATGAACGCGACAGGAATATCAGCCACATCACCATCCTTGTAAGACTCCTCGGCATAGCTCAGGTCAACAGCAACCATTTCACCAACCTTTCCTGCAGAAACCGAGGAAACAAGGTCCTTCATGGAAACTCCTGCATCAGCCAAGGCTATTGCTGCTGCACAAATGCCAGCGCATCGGGTGCCGGCATCTGTCTGTGGCAGCTCAATGAAAACGTCAACAACAGCGTTTGGGAAATCCTCAAGGTTAAGCACGGGAAGCAATGCCTTCTCCGTAACCATTGAAATCTCCTTTGACCTTCTTGAGCCGCCGGGCTTGACCCTCTCGCCAGCTCCGGAAAAAGGCATCATGTTATACCGGCAGCGTAAAATGCCGCGCTGGGGATCCTTAAGGAACCTTGGGAACAAATCCCTTGGGCCATAAACCGCCGCATACGCAACAGTATTCCCAATCCTGAACATCGCAGAGCCATCAGCCCTCTTAATAATGCCAGCCTTGGCAGCAACAGGCCTCAGCTCATCAGGCCTTCTCCCATCAAAACGCTTGTCATATCCCATGCAAATCACCCAAAAAAACGGTTTATTGTCCCTGCTCAGGTTTCTTCAGCTTCCCAACTTCCTCGTCAAGGAAGGCCTTAACCCTGTCTGTCAATCCCGATATGTGGCTCTCTCCTTCAATTTTCCTTAAGGTGGTAACGGCAAGAAGCTCATTATCCGGCTCTCCCTGAAGCCAGACAACGCCGTTCTGGCCAACAATAACCTTGCAGCCAGTAGCATCCTTAATCATGCTGACCATGCTACCCTGCTTGCCTATAATCCTTGGAACTTTGTTAGGTGCAACTGCAACTATCCTGCCCTCAGAAAGCTTCCTCAGGCCAGGCCCTTTCATGGTCAGGTCAACAAGATTCTGCGAGGTTACATTGATAATTTTGGTGACAATGTAATCCCCAAACGTGAAATACCTCGTCAAGTCCGCACCCCGCGCTATGAACTCTGCGCTTGCCTCCTTCATTGAAAGCATGGCAGTGTAAGCTGAATTGATGTCAACAACCCAGCCTGAGATTGCAACGTCAACAACCTTGCCTACAATCACATCCCCACGCTTCGGCAGGTATTTCCCTGCAAGTGGTATAATCTTTACAAGCCTTCCGTCAACAGCAAGCAGGCCAAGCTTCGAGGAAACAAGCTTCTCGCCATCCCTGTAAACGCCCTCTGTAGGCAAGAAATCCATGCCTGAAGCAACTTCCTCACCCGGAACTACAATGCTCTTATCCGCCATCAACAGTTCTCCCATTTCAAATCACCCTGATTACTGCCTCGCCCCAACCACCTTGCTCTCCACAGAGCCATGGCACAGCCTGTTCAGCTCTGAAAAAAGCTCCTGCTGCAAGCCAGCAGGGACCTCGACAACAGCCAGAAGGCTTCCATCACTCTGCCATGAATCCTTTTGCAACGAGCCGAAGCCCTTGAGGATCGGATGAGCTTTTGCAGCAAACTGCGCAGGAATATGGAACTCAACCTGCCGGACTTCAAACTTTATGGGCAGCACAGGCATAAGCTGCCTGACAATTGCCTGGACCTGGTCTTCAGAACTTGCATGCTCGTCAATCCTGACCTTGGCCTCCTCCATCGCAGCCTCAATCCTGCTTTGGGGAATGGGAAAGCCGGTTTTCGGGTCAATGGCCATGCGGTGAATAATGTTGACTATGGCCTTCCTTTTTGCTTCCCTAAGGTTGTCCCTGTATTCTGAAGTGAGCTGAACCTCGCCTTTCAGGATAATCTGCCTGGCAACCTCAGCAGGGTCAACGGTATTGAACACGCTTTTCATAATATGCTCGGAAGCCGCAAGGCCTTTCTTCGCATCAGCAAAAATCCTGTCGTAAACCAGCACATCATGAATGTCAGCCTTGCCCTGCGACTGCCTGAATGCAAGGGCAGCTTCGGGGTGGACAACAACCTCAAAGCTCTCGCCGCCAGCTTTCATCCTGGCAAGGTTGAAATGCGGCTTCTCCTTCCCGAAATGCTCAGTTGTCCAGGCTACCATTGTTTAATTACTTCTCCTCCTTCTTCTTCGGAGCAGACTTCCTTATATCATCCA
Source organism: Candidatus Woesearchaeota archaeon (assembly GCA_016180065.1). GTDB lineage: Archaea > Nanobdellota > Nanobdellia > Woesearchaeales > UBA10216 > UBA10216. The sequence goes on from JACPBY010000006.1 coordinate 45,203, forward strand.
TGTATCTTTCAATCTCAGCTTTCTTGAGCTTTGTAAACCTTTTATCTGCAAGGGTTATGAAAGCGCCAGCTATCCTGTCAATGTTGAAGTCCTTCTCAATCACCCTGTAAAGAGCCCTGAGCCCCAGCTTAAACGCTTCATCAAGGCTAAGGTCATCCCTATACTCCTTCCTCAAAACTTCCTCAATTTCGGGCTCGCCCTCGCCGATGACAGTTGCCCTGTACTGGAAGTAAATGCCCGTCGGGTCAGTCTCAAACAATTTGGCCCCGGAATCGTCAACGCCTGCAATCAGCAGCGAAACGCCAAACGGCCTCAAGCCCCCTGATTGCGTGCAGAACTGCTTAAGGTTCGAAATGTCCTTTACTATGCTCAGCACGTCAATCGGGGCATCATAAGTAACATGGTGCTGCTGCGCCCTCAACTGGGCCCGCTCAACCAGAACCCTTGCATCGGAAAGTATTCCGGAAGCGGTTGCGGCAACGTGGTCATCAACCTGCCAAATCTTCTCAACAGCCTCTGGAATCACAAGGCTGTCAACTATGCGCTTGTCAGCCAAGAGCGCAACGCCATCCTTGCAAACCATGCCAATGGCAGTGCTGCCCTGCCTGACGGTCTTCTTGGCATACTCAACCTGCAACAATCTTCCGTCAGGGCTGAACATTGTAATTGCGCGGTCATAACCCATAATCTGATGAGGCATAGGCTGCTGCATTCAAATCACCCCTCCAACTCAAAATTTAAGCCGTAAATCGCTGCTGCGGCCATAGCTGTAGCTGCCATACCTGCTGCAACTGTTTTTTCTGACATCTTTCCTATCATGTGACTCATTTTTTCCGCTGGCTTAAAGCCAGTAAACGAAGAATCTAGCTCAGGTTCTTCTTATCTCACAGCAACAGAGAACAGCACGGCACTATTTAAAGGTTTCTACGTGCCGACATTGTCAAGTTAAGTGGGAATGCAGGTCGTGGTCTTGCAGACTTCTTCAATGGGCGCTTACCCCGCCCCTATGGGGCGATATGATTTCCCATTGAAGAACCAACAACCCAATGAATTACATACACCCCACAGCTTGCTGTGGTTGGGTTGTTGACTTTGCCAGCCTCCCTGCGGTAAGCGAAGGGAGGACTAGCAAACCGCAGCGATAGCAGCGGCACAACCGGCTTCCGGCACACAAAACTTGACTTCATCTTATGAGCCAGGTCAAGCCTTCCCGCCAATCCTTTCAAGGACTTTCCGGTGCATCCTTTTCAGGAACTCCATCTTGTCTTCAATGCGCATCACGTCAGTATGGGCCTCGAGCACGATGTTAAAGGCAAAAGGGGAAGGGGTTGTTGTATTTATTTGCTTGGCCTTGATTTTCCCTTCCTCTACCAGTTTCAAGACGTTCGCGGCAGCTGGCAGGTCCATAAGGTCTTCAAGAACTTCCCGCCTTGCCTCTTTCAGGATGCAGAAGTCATTGCTTATGCGCTTGACGGCATTAAACAGTATCTGGCTTGAAACCTGCTGCCTTCCGACGTGCTTCCGGCGGCCCATGTACTCGCGCAGGATCATTAAAGCACGGGCTGCGCAGTGCCTGAACCGCCTTCTCAGGATTTCTGTCCGTTCAATTGCGGCGGCCATGACCTGTGCCATCTTGTCTGACTTCAGCAGCTTGAGTGCTGCTAAAGGGTTGAACGGCTTCTCGCAGGCAACATAAAAACCGTTGTCGGTTATGCCCACTTCAACATCCCTGTGCTGCGTCCTGGAGATTGCAAATGCGACAGCCCTTGATATGCAGTCGTTAACCCTCCTGCCAAACAATGAATGAAAGACGGCATAATGGCGATGATTGTCAACATACTGCTCGACAAGGATTTTTTTGTCATGGGAAATCTCTGCAAAAAGAAACTGCTCCCTCAGGTAGCTGTAAATGGATTCCGAAGCATTCTTGTCCACATAAAGATAGCTGTTAATGAACTCAAGGATTTCCTCCCGGCTGCGGTTATGGTTGAACTTCTCCTCACACAGCCTCCTGAATTTGCCAATGCTCATCGCAAGGTCAAAGCTCAGGGGCAGCATCTCGGAAAACCACGCTGGAATGGTTGGGGGCCTGTCTACCGTGCTGCTGACAGAAGCCACCATGCCTTTGGCATAAAGAAACTGGTATTTGTCACCGCCCAGCGCGAAGACATCAGTCTTCTTCAGGCGCTCAAGGAATGCCTCGTCAATCTTGCCAACAACCTGGTCTGTGCCTGCAATCTTAACCGTCACGAACGTCTCATCAGGAATTGTGCCGATGTTAGTCATGTAGATTACCCTGCTTAACCTGCCCCGCCTTCCAATCATGCCCTCTTCTTCATCATACCAGATTTTTGCATAGATGTGCCGGTCCTCCAAAGAGATGTACTTGCCGCTGAGGTAATCAAGAACATCCTTAAATTCCTTAAAGCCAAGATTCCTGTAGCTGTAGCTGCTGCGGACAAGGCTGAATAAGTCATTAACACCAATCTTGTCTGCAATGGCTATGCCAAAAACCTGCTGGGCAAGGACATCAAGGCAGCTTGCCGGAATATGAATGCGGTCAATATCGCGCTCAATGGCAGACTTGAGAAGCACAGCGCATTCCACAAGGTCATCCCTGTCAAGGACAACAATCCTGCCCATTGAGGTTTCGTGCAGCCTGTGGCCGCTTCTTCCGATGCGCTGGATGGCCCTGGCAACAGATTTCGGGCTGCCCAGGAGGATGACAAGGTCAACGTAGCCGATGTCAATCCCCAACTCAAGGCTTGTGCTGCTTACCACACATTTCAGCTTTCCGGAACGCAGGGCATTTTCTATCCCATACCTGTAAGCCTTGCTCAGTGAGCCGTGATGCGCGCCTATGGTTTGCTCAGTTGTCGCATAGTTCCCTGGAAACTTTTCTTTAAGGTGATTAATCACCCGCTCTGTTGCCGACCTTGTGTTTGTGAAAATAAGTGTTGTCCTGTGGCTCTGGATAAGGCTGTCAAGAAGGCCGTACATCGCCTCGCTTATGGATGCATGGGAAGTGTCAATCAGGTCAGGCACCGGGCTCAACACCTTAAGGTCCATCTTCTTAACGAATTGGACATCACATATTTTGCAGCTGCGATACCTCCCGCTGCCGGTATCGGCAATTCCAACAAGGAATTTCGCAATTTCCTCCAAAGGAGCGATTGTCGCTGAAAGCCCGATCCTTGCCATGGCCGGAGAAAGCCGCTGCAGCCTTTCCATGCTTAGCGAAAGGTGAACTCCCCGCTTGTTCTCCGCCAATGCGTGGACTTCATCAATAACACACCAGTCAACAGCCTTCAAGTGGTCAACAAACTTCGAGGCTGAGAGGACGATGGCAAGTGATTCAGGGGTAGTTATCAAAATGTGGGGAGGCTTTCGCAGCATCCTGGACTTCTCGGCAGGCTCTGTATCTCCAGTCCGTACGCCAACGCGAATGCCAAACTTCCTGCCGGCAAGCCTTTCCATCTCAGCAAGAGGCTCTTTCAGGTTCTTGCTTATGTCATTGTTCAAGGCTTTAAGAGGGGAAATGTAAACGCAGTAAATCCTGTCTTTAAGAATGCCCTTTTCAGAGCAGTCAACAAGCTCGTTAAGGATTGACAAAAAAGCAGTCAGCGTCTTGGTTGCACCTGTCGGAGCAGAAACAAGAATGTTGTTCCGGCTGTGAATTTCCATAACGCCAAAAAGCTGCGGCAGGCTGAACTCCCTGAAGTGCGAGAAAAACCACTGCCTGACAACAGGGTTGAGGATGTTAAGTATATCCTCCTGGGAATTTGGAATTTCCTTCCTCATAATTTCACTGCTTTCCACTGCTGCAGATGCGGCTGTAAGCATGAAAAGAAGGAAGGGAAGCGTGTTTAAATTGGTTGCTGCCAAAACAGGGAATGCGCCGGGAGCGGGACAGTCATCCTGCCCAGGCAGGATTTTGAACCCGCAGGACTGTGTGTGCAGTCACTCGCTTCTGAAGCGAGCGCGTTACCAGATTACGCTATCCCGGCGTGCTTTCAAAACTGCCTCTGAGTATTATTATGGCTTTCTGTGATTTTTCCGTAAATCTTGCGGCAACAACGGACAATTTATGTCTTTACACGGAATTCTTTCGCGAAATCAGGAAATTTGTAAAATATTTCCGGAATTGTTGAATTATTTGCGGCATGTTTTTAGCAAAGTTTATTAAGGAGTTCACTCTAACAACACTCAGATTGTTGTGTGCAGTTTAGGCGTATACCGATTACGCCTTTTTCTTTTTTTCTCCGTTATTTTTTATTGCTCCAGAATATCCGAGTTATAAAGAATCCTATCAGAGGCCGTATGGACGATTACGATGTCAATCCCGCAATCAACAACCCAACCACAGCAAGCTGCGGGGTATGTAATTCGTTGGGTTCAGGAGAACCAGCAGGTTCTTCGTGCTCAGAACCGCTGCGGTTCTGACAGCTGCCTGCGCTTCTCCTCGATAATGCGCCTGATTCTTGCTTCGACCTCTGCATCGCTGGGCTGAGAGGAGGATTGAGAAACTGCCGCTTTATCGCCGCTGCTGCCACCGCTAACACCGCTGCCAAAATTTTCTTCCCTGCTGCTTTTTACAGAACCGCCGCCTTCTTTGCTGCCTGTGCCGCCTTTCCCCCTGTTTTTCACAAAGAAGAATGCAAGCACCGCCACCATGGCAAACAAAAGCACAGGCGCAAACCTTGCCTGAACCTTTCCAGTGCCAGAGGCTGTAAGCTTGACGGCCCTGCCGGTTATGCCCACAAAGTCCGATGCCTTCTTAAGCAGCGGCCTTTCATCCTCCAGAAAAGCGTTCTCAACAGGAGAAGAGCCTGCAATTGTAGGGAAGCTGATGTTGTAGCTGCCTTCTGAAACTTTATCTGTAAGGTCTACCTCAAACGCCTCCCCGGGAGCAAGCTCAACATCATGGGCAATAACGTAGCTCTTCCTTCCAGCCAGGGTTATGTTAAATTTCCTTGCGTAGTTCACGTTGCCGGTGTTCCTGAGAACAACGCTCCTGTTGGTAAAGCTCACAGCCGCCTCTTCAACGCGCTCAACCACAAGCTGGCTCGCAGCGCTCAGGCCAAAGGCAAAAGAAGCCAATGCATATGTGCCGGGCTTCTGTCCTGCGGGAAACACCAGGGTGATGTTTTCACCTGTCCTGTTTGAAGCAGAGAGGACAACAGAGCCTGCCGAATCGGTAACCGAAATGTCAACAGATGATTCCATCATGTCATCCGCCTGGTCATAAACAGAAACCGCAACAGCAAAAGGCTCAGAAGGCTTGATATTCTGGCTGCTCACCGCATTAACTATCCTGGTGGGAACAGCCTCAACCTCAAACTGCGCAGAGGCTGAGCCGGAGTTGCCGTAAGAGTCATTCACGGCAAATTCCAGGCCATGCAGCCCTGATTTTATGTTTCCTGGCAGCCTTATGCTGTATGCAAAAGAATTATTATCAACAGATGCTGCGTAGGCTGTGCCGAGGAAGGCCATGGAAACAGCTGCAGGCAAAAAGTGGCTCTTGCCAACCGCACCAAAAGCTTCAACAGTTTCAGAGGGCAGGTATTTAAGCTTGCCAACCTCAACAGCAACTGACAAAAGGCGGGTGACGTTAAAAACATCCGAGGCTGCAGTTTCATTCACAGACAAGTCATAAGCTGTTGCATTGGCTGCAACAAAACATCTTCCAAGCATGATTGGGGAAATGCTCAGCCCGGGCACGTCAACCTGCTGCTTCTCACCCGCGAACAGGTTTGTCGGCAGAGTGTAGAAATCAAGCACAAAGCCTGTGCAGTAAAGCGAAAGCTTTACCAGGCCATTGAAGTCCTGATCCCCTGAAAGCCCGTAGCTTGCAACAATCCCGTCCCCGAAATTGTATACTTCCTTGTCAGCCTTTACCGCAAGGTCTGCAGCAGCCGGAAGAGCAAGCAGGGACAGCCCCGCTACGAGAAAAGCAAACAAAACAGGGAAATGCCCCGCACCACTGCACCTTTTTTTCCCCATTTTAAGCAAATCAGGAATGTTTGTGCAGCAGTGGCTTAAATACTTTTTTGTTTAGCAGGTGAGCAAAAGATTGCTGCTTGCCAAATTATCGTTTTAGGCAGTAGCAACTTTTGGTCAGCCGAACAGCATGGGCGTGACAAACACCTCAACAATGGCTGCGAGGAAAAGCGTCCCAAGAGAGAGGGCAATGAGGTCGACAGAGTCCCACAAAACCTTTCTGAACTTAAGGCTGGCAAAGCTGTGCCTTGCAACCGCAACTGATATGATCCCCCCGGCCAAGGCTGCAATAAAATAAGCCAGTATTTCCAGGCCGCCGTGGGTAAGATAGCGAAGCAGCGCAAGTGAGTAAGATGAAAAATAGTCGGCAACCGCAGTAAGGCCCATGCTGGATGCAACCGAGCTCAAGCTATTCCTGACAAAAATTCCAATTGCGGTGGCAACGACCGTAGCGTTCCAGGCAAGAATAAAGACCGAGCCTGCGCCGTAAAAAAAAGCGAATATAAGGACGAACAGCAGAACCTTAAAATTGTTCAGGAAGATCTTGACAAAAGACTCCGTAGGTGCTGAAAGGCAGCCCTCAACGCCAACAGAATTAATGCACCGGATAGTTTCCTCCTGAATGGAAAATATCTGGCTTGAAAAGCCTTGGGGCAGGAAGATGTACCAAAGCGAGAATGAGACCACAAAACCAAGGAACAGAAACATGAAATAAGACAGGGCTTTTCCGTGCTCCTTGAGGAGAGCAAGCTCGTGAGGAACAGCAATATCTTTCTTCTCCTCCCTCCTCAAGGTTCCCTGAATGAGGTAAGTGCACGCAAGCGTGGTGAGGAAAACCATGACAACGCCGACATACTGCTTGAAAATGTAAAGGCTGAGGAAAATTGCCACAGAGCTGTAAACCAAGCCAATGAAAAAAAGCTCCCAAGGCTCGCGCTCAGCCTTCTTAGGATTAATAAGCAGCTCCAAAACCATGACGCATACAATCCCAATGCTGTTTTAAATAACTTTCTTTTTCAGACTCTGAATGAAGCGGCCGTTGTGATGCAGCAAAGAGCCAAGATTGTTCCGAAAATCTTGCGGAAAAAGAGGGCAAAAGCTTATAAATCAGAAAGTATGGAAATAGAAGTAAAGAAGAACAATAAAATGGAAATGAACAAAATTTATTGCATGGACTGCATTGAAGGCATGAGAAGATTTGTGCCGGATAAATCTGTAGATATCGTAGTAACCTCTCCGCCTTACAACATTTGAGTAAAATATAACTCCCATGAAGATAGCATGCCTTTTGACGAATATCTTGATTGGATGGAAGAAGTAGCAAAGGAATGTTTCAGAGTTTTGAAAGATGATGGCTCATTTTTCTTCAACATCGGAGATAAACCTTCCGATGAATTAAGGTCTTTAAGAGTAGCTGAACGAATCAACAAAATATTCAGATTACAGAATACCCTGCATTGGGTTAAATCAATAGCTGCTCCGGAAGAAGATGTTAATATTGGGCATTACAAGCCTGTCAACAGCGACAGGTTCTTAAATAATTGCCACGAATACATTTTCCACTTTACAAAGCAGGGCGATGTTGAATTAGATAAATTAAGCATTGGAGTTCCATATCAGGATAAATCAAACATTGGAAGATGGGAAAAAGCCAAACAAGACCTCAGGGATAGAGGAAATAATTGGTTTATTCCTTATGAAACTGTGCAAAGCCAAAAAGTCCATCCTGCCATGTTCCCAACAAAATTGCCGGAAATGTGCATAAAGCTACATGGATTGCAAAAAGGAAAACTCGTTGTTTTGGACCCGTTTGCCGGTTCAGGCTCTACTGCTATTGCCGCCAAAAAATTAGGCTGCTACTATGTGTGCTTTGAGAAAGATTTGGAATATTGCAGAATAGCTGAAGGATTACTAAACGAAGCCATGAGCGAACAAGAAGCCAATAGGCTAATCAAACCTCTTTACAGCTTTGGCATATCCTGAAAGGCACACATCTTCAACAGCCGCCTACAGCCTTTGATTTGCAATCAGGTTTAATGCTCTTTCTCTTGATATTTTAGTGGCATTACCCAATAGTTTATCATCCCACCAATTCATTACTTGCTCAACAGATATGAACCAAAAGGGAACGTCTGGGAACGATTCAACGTCGCAAAGCACATAGCCTTTAATGCCTTCCAGTTTAACAAGAAAACCTGTTTCGTCAAAAGTTCTGCCAGAGCCGACCATGTAACTGGGGCAAAAGTAAATGCCATCGCGAGTGATGCTTCTGACTTCCTACTTGTTGCCATCTCTGTCTTTGATATCATAACCAGCACCCTCGCTTAAGGCTATAGAGCCTTTCACAACTTCATACGCCAATCTGCGTTCAAGCAAAAAAGAAACCCTGCGCCCATCCGTAAAATACAATCTCACATCAGCTTCTTTTATCTTTAAGGCTTTGGCTATTTCTTTGACATCCCAAGTAAAACTCCCTTTGAGTGGAATTTCCGATTTTGGTTCTTTATCTGCCACAACTTAATCACCCATAGCTTCATTTATAAATCTTGTTTAAACTCGGCAGAACATGAGGAGCCGTCTGCCGTTTCGTATAAGTAGCGTATGACAAACCTTTTTATTTAGAAACAGTAAAAGGCTTTGAAGAAAAAGGTGCGGGCATAATGAAATGGTCAAAACAGGCGCAGAAGCTGCTGGTCTTATCGCTTGTCCTGCTTGTTGCACTGGTTCTCCTTGACAGGCTGCAGCCACGATTGACCACCACTCCACTAAGCGGCTATGCCGTGTACGAGACAAGGCAGCTCACATGGGACTTTGACGATGAAAGCGACTACACTTACGACAGCAGCCTGGTTGACATAAGCGGGGGGGAGGCAAAGCTGAAGCCCATAACTACAACCGCAGAAATATCAGACAGCCAGCAGCTAAAGCTGCCAAAGGGCAACAGCAGCGAGCTGGCAATCACAGGAATAAGCGACAGCGAATACGCAACGGCAGAGCTTAATGCCGGCGACAGCTATTACGGCGACAAAAACTACAAAATAACTGCGATACCCGCAGGACTCCAGGGAATGCTGTGGCTCAAAACAGAGCAAGACGACCATGACAGCAAGAAAAACGTGAGCTTCACAACAAACAAGCCAATAAAGGTGTTTGTTGGCTATGACAAAAGGAAGGAAACAGCCCCAGACTGGCTTCAAAGCTGGGCATACTGGGGAGAGGGCATAACCACAGACGATGATAAAGCAACGCCTTTCAAGCTGTATTACAAGGACTTTGCAGCAGGGAATATCCTGCTGGGCAGCAACAACAAGGCAAAGGCGATGTATGTTGTATTGCTGAACAATACGGCCTACAGCAGCAGTGCCATCTACACCTCTTCTGCCATAAGCTACGAAGGCAAGCCCAAAACCATTGCGTTTGCAGCAGAAAATCCTGCAGGAACAACTGTAAAGCTCCAGATAAGGACAGCAGAAGCACAAGACGGGCTGGAGTCTGCACAGTGGCTGGGGCCAACATCAACAGGTGATTACTACACTGCACCTGGCGAGCCAATTAACAGCGCGCATAGCAAGGGCGGATGGCTGCAGTACAAGGCAGTCCTAGAAACAGTTGATGCGGCAGGCACGCCCACACTCAGCGGCGTGACAATAGCAGCTGAAAAATCAGCCTATGCAGAATCAGCAACCGTAACGACAAACAACTATAACTTCGAAAAAAGCGTAGAAGTGCAAAGCATAACAGCTGATGAGGAGCCCAACGGGCAAACCGTAAGCTACGCCTATTCAACAGACTCAGGAAGCAGCTGGACCGCGACAAGCCCTGGCGAATCAATATCCGTGAAAACAGGCAAGCTTGCAGTAAAGGCTGTCCTTAGCTCAAACACCACCCACACTCCAGCAGTTAAAGCGATAATTGCAAGCTACAAAACAAGCGTTTGCGACGAGAACTGGCAGGCAGCCTACACCAGCTGCAGCAAAAACGACGAGAAAAGAAAATACTACCGTGATGCAAACGCCTGCGGCTCAACAGAGGATTTGCCAGCTGACAACGGCACAACAGAAGGCTGCAACTATTGCTCACCTGAATGGGCAAACGCGAACAGCAGCTGCCGCAACGATGACCGGATAGCGGTGAGCTACTTCTACACCAATGACTGCTGCAGCGAAACAGGGCTGCAAAGCGACTGCACGATACCGCAGAACACTACGGCAACTTGTGACTATTGCACTCCCCTGTGGACCGAAACAAACAGCAGCTGCGGCAAAGACGACAAAATCGCAGCGGCATACAACGACGCAAACAACTGCTATGCGGCAACAGGACTGGCGTCGGACAACAACAAGCCCAACAGCAGGGCTTACGGCTGCGACTACTGCAAGCAGTCATACAGCTGCATAAGCTACGGCGAGTGCAGCGAGGGCAACACAAAGGAATGCATTTTAGCAAATGACAGCAACAGCTGCTACGCCCAGACAGGGCTTGCAACGGACAGCTACTCCGGCGACTACAGCGAGTTCCAGGCAGGCTGCACATACGACAATGAAATCCCAGTGGTGAACGGCGCAGCTGCAGCAATAGAAAACGGCATCCTGACAATAACTGCCAATGTGACAGACAAATCATCGACAACTGTAACGGCAATGATTGTCAGGGACGGCATGGCTTTAATGAGCATAGCACTGGCAAACACAACAAAGGAAACGTATGCCGGCACAGCAAATGCTGCTGAACTCAAAGGAGCATACCTGATAGCCATTGCTGCAAGGGACAGGTACAACAACACTGCAAAAGCAAGAGGAGCTGCAGGAATAACGGTTGGGGCTGACAAGTCAGCAGCAGCAGATGTTTCAGTTAATTCCACAAGGAAGGCTCTGCTGAAACTGACCAACACAACAACAGCAGAGCTTACGGGAAAGGCAGGGGAAGGTGCAGCAGGAAAGCTAATACTCGCGGAGCACCGAAAAGACCCTAAAAACAGCACAAAACCCTCACTGAAAAAAGAGCTGCGGAGATACGTTGAGATAGAGGCAGACGAAGACCTCAAATCAAACATATCCTTAGCAACATTAAGGATAAACTACAGCGAAGAGGAAACATCAGCCGCAAACGTGAGCGAGGAAAGCCTTGCAATGTATTTCTACAACGAAACCGCAAGCTTATGGGAGGAGCTGAACTCAACAGCAAACATAGCGCAGAATTACGTTGAAGGCAACACAACACACCTGAGCCTTTTTGGAATATTTGGAAATGAGACAGTAAATCTGACAATAAACCTCACAATAAACGAGACTAATCTGACCGCCAACATTACGAACCTAACGACCAACGCCACAATAAACCAAACAACCAACGCAACCAACACAACAGCAAACGCCACCACTAATGAAACTACCAATGCAACCGGCAGCCAGAATGCCCAGCAACAGGCACAAGCAGAAACGGCTGCAGCAGAAGGCGGGGGAGGGGCAGGAGGCAATGCTGCAAAACCGGAAGAGAACAAGACAGGGGAAAAAGCAGAGGCCACTGCAGAAACAGCGGAAGGGGCAAGCGAGGGCTGCTCCTACGACCTAAGCGTTGGGATGGAAGGGAAGCCTTCCCTCATCAACAAGACGGAGATAAACGCAACGCTCACCAACACGGGAACATGCCTGCTGCAGGGCATTGAGATAAAAACAGCACCACCTATTGACTCATACATCACAGTTGAAAATAGCAAGGTTGCAGAGCTAAAGCCCTCAGAAAGCTTCAGGTTTGCCATAAGAACAAAAACAGCCTCACCACAATACAACCAGCCTGTGCAGGGATTTGCCGTAAAGGAACAAAGGAAGATATCTGTGCACAATGGAAAGATACTCATCACCGGAAGAGGGGTGAAAGGAATGGGGCTTGAAACAAATGGCATGGAGGGAAGCGAGCTGCTTAAAGAGATACAGCTGAACATAGAAGTCTACGAGCCGGAACAGAAAAGCGGCAAAAACCAGCTGGCATCGCTGCTGCTCGGCACCTTAACACTTGCAGGGCTTCTCGGAGTCGGCTACAGCATGATAAAGCGAAACCTTTTTGCTCACAGCGGTTCGCAAAAAGCTTTACCAAAAAACGAGCCACAGGAGAATCACGAAGCGCACCACGAGCACAAGCACGAACCCATAAGCCACACCCCGCTGGAAACAGAGGCAGCAGGCTTCGAGGAAAACCTCAAACTGTTCGAGGAAAAATGGAAAAAACAACAGGACGACGAACAACAGCAGAAGGAAAGCGGCGGCAGCCCTGATGCCAAGGACGAAGGCAACAGCGAAGGAAATATGAAGGATTAAATAGCCAGCAAAATGGCAACAACAAAAACAGGGTGAAAAACTGATGGCAGCACTTCAAACCCAAACATTTCTCTCCTTAGGCGCAGTTGGCATCGCCATTGCATTATTCCTGATAAGCGTGCTTTACAACTCCTTAATACTATGGGTTACGACCAAGCTCCTCTTCAAACTGCCAAACGCAAGGTTCAAGACAGCGCTTATTGCAGCGCTCGCGGCAGGAGCGATAGACCTCGCTGTGGGCATAATCCTGAAGTTCATCATAGCAGCAGCCTTGGGAGCCGTATCAACCACGTTAACAGCAGGAGCCACGCTCGCGGCAGGGCTGCTTAACCTTGTGCTTGGGTGGGCGGCAATGTTCACAATCAATTCGCTCACAGCCAGAAAGCTCTACAAGCTCCAGACAGGAAAATCCTTCCTGATAGGGCTTGTGTGGACAGCGGCTGCCATAATTATAGGCGCCATAATCGGCCTAATCACAGCTGCAATAATCGTAGCAGTGGCACTGGCAACGGTAAAGCCGGTGTATTAACTCACTTTCTGGCTTTCTCGAGAATTCCTTTGAGCAGCGCATTGAGGCTCTGGTCATTGACCTTGATGACCTTCCACCTGACGCCTGGAATGTCGCCGTAAGAACGCCCCTTCCTGCCGCCGATGCACTCAACCATAACCTCGTCGTGCTCGTCAATCAGCTTGGAAGCGCCATCGCCCGGGCAGAAAGCCGTCACCTGCCTGCCATTCTTGATCAATTGGACGCGAACGCACTTCCTCATAGCAGAGTTAGGCTGCTTTGCCTCAAACTGCACCTTTTCAAGAACAATGCCCTTAGCCTGCCAGGAGCCCTCCAAAGGGTCTGACTTAACCTTCATGTTCAGCACCCTGGCAACGTAAGAATGCTTAGCCCACCTCGCCTTAGCCCTCCTCTTTGCAAGGGAGCTTCCAGCGTTCAATCCACGAGCCTTGTTTGCCATGAGAGATATGAAGCATTAAGAGGTTATTTATAAACGTTACTGCCGCATTGGTGCTTTCAAGTTCAAACCAAGCAAACGTTTCAACGCCAGCTTAACCAAAAACTATTTAAACGCAACAGGGGATGAATGGACGTTTTGCTATGAAACAGCGCAGTAAGGCCAGAACTGGTAAAAGCCCGCGCAAAGCTAAGAAAGCAGCAAAGGCATCTAGGCGAAAAGCGCTGAAAACACATATGCGTACTGCTTCCAGGGCTGGAAAGGCGAAGCCAAGGCAGCAAGTGCGGCCTGTGCAGGCTGCCACACAGCCTCATAAGGCTTCTGAGGACGTGCCAACGCTTGAGCAGGTAACCATTACCTGTGCCAATTGCGGCAGGCCGTTCAAGCTGTTCAAGCTTAAAGGGCTCAGCCTGGAAGGCACAATCTGCCAGCGCTGTTCATTAGGGGAAATGGAACTGCCTGAAAGCTTTGGATAATTCAGCAACCAATTTATACCCCTGCATCTTCAGCAGCAGCCATGGCTTTGGTTGAAATTTTGCCTGGCATAGAAATAGCAGACTTGGCGCTTTACCTCAAGAAGGAGCGCATCCTCGTTATTGGCGATGTCCACTTGGGCTTTGAGGAGGCTATGGCAAGGCAGGGCGTTTTCCTGCCAAGGTTCCAGTTTAAAGACACAATTGACAGGTTAGGGAAAATTTTCCCGCTGCTGCAACAAAAACTGGAAGCAATAGTCATAAACGGCGACCTGAAGCATGAGTTTGCCTCAATTTCCAGCCAGGAATGGCGTGAAATCCTGAAATTCTTTGACTTCCTGCTGCGGCATTCCAAGCAGATAATCATCGTTAAAGGCAACCACGACGTTAAGCTCTCGCCCATAGCCAGGAAGAGAAATATTGCTGTTGTGGAAAATATTGCGGCCAATGACAAGTTCATCTGCCACGGGCACATTGTTCCCGGCAGCAGCGAGTTCGAAAAGTCAAAAATCGTGATTGTCGGCAACGAGCACCCTGCCGTTTCACTGAGGGAAGGCGCAAGGTCTGAGCTTTACAAGTGCTTTCTTGTCGGCAAATGGCAGGATAAAAAAATGGTCGTCATGCCCTCTTTCAACCAGGTCACAATCGGCTCAGACATCCTCAAGGAGAAGTTTATCAGCCCATTCATGCGGCAGGACCTGGGCAGGTTTGAGGTTTTCGTGGCTGGCGACAAGGTCTACCCATTTGGCAAAGTAAGAAGCCTTGCATAAATGAATTAAATGGTTTGCATGGCAATCCTAAGCCATCTTCTTGAGTATGTCCGCCTTCGTTATCACGCCTTCCGGCTTGCCGTTTTCCGCAACGATGACTATTGGCGAGTGCCTCAGGAGCTCTGTTATTGCCGCGGCTGGCGTTGTTTTTGCCACAACGGGAGGGGCTTCCTCCATGATGTCTTTTGTGCGCAGCCTTTCCGGATTTTTTCCCTCGGCCAGCTGTTCTATTATCGTTGTTTCAGAAACCATCCCAACTACTGCCCCGCCCTCAACTATTGGCAGCTGTGATATGCTGTGCGCCTTCATCTTCCTGACAACCTCTGCCACAGGCTCATTTTTGCCCGCCGAAACAATCCTGCCGGTCATGAGCTGCTGTGCCTTCAGCCCTTTTTCCCGCTCCAGCCCGTGAAGCACTTCAAGAATGCGCTTTACATGGCTGTATGTCGGGTCAACTGTTCCTGTTTCTATCTTTGCAATAAGGCTTTGGGACACTCCTGCCAGCTTTGCAAGCTGGGTTTGCGTCAGGCCGTGCTTCTTCCTCAGCAGCCTTGCTTCCTGAAGCTCCGGGCTTGCATTTGCGCCATGTATCATTAGAAAAGCTCTTCTTCTCCCTTACCCACATCTTCAATGAGGTCCTGGGCTTTGCCTTCATACGCAACATTTACGGATTGCCTTCCGCAGTAGGGGCAGGAGCTGATTTCAACGTCCTTTTTTCTGGAGAACTTGAACCTGCACGCCCTGCAGTAGTAGTTTACCGTCCCGCTATCCGCAGTTGCTCTTAAGGCTGCTTCTTGGCCTTTGCTCTTGGCCATCATCTGCTCCTTCTGCAGCCTTAGCGCGCTTGGCTGCGTTGTGCCGGGCTTTATGCCGCTTCTTTCCTTATCTACGCAGTTTTGGCAGATAAGCTTCGAGCCTGCCAGGTTGTACCGCATTGCATTCATCTGCGTCCTTGTGCCGCAGTTTCCGCACGTCAGCATCCCGCTCAATGGCATGCCTTCATTGCCATGCCTTGTATTTTTAAATTTTGTCACACCATGGTGCTATTGGCACAGCAGATTTGCAGATGCCAGTGGTGACAATTATACTCACGGGCAAATGATGCCCCGGCATGTAGGCACCGTTGAAAGCCTCTTTCTTCAACGCAGCCTGCCGCCTCTATGCAACCCTGGCTTCCTTAATGGGAAAATACCGCTTAAGGATTGCCTCGTAATTCCTGAGATTCTTTCCAGCCCTGCCTATAATGTAGCCGCGGCTGCCCGGCTCAGGGTCTATCGTTACAATCCCGCCAGCAAGCCCGATGCTTCTTGCCTTTGAAGGCCGGATCAGATTTTCAACAAAGCTGTTAAGGTCATCCGAGAACTCAACTATCCTGATTTTTTTCTTCAGCACTGCCTCAAGGCGCTTCACATTTGAGCCGGCCCGGCCTACTGCGATGCCAAACTGTGTTGCTTCAACAACAAAAACAAGCATGCCATTATTGTCAACAAAGCAGTCCTTCAGCTTTGCCCTCGTAACTGACTCGAAAAATGACATCAGCTTCATCAAAGTGCTGTCATACCTTATTCTCTGCAAATTACTTCCTGTTTCCTTTTCGCCAGAATCAGCAACAACAGCCATCTTAAGCAACCCTCTGGCATGCAGGCCAAATGCCTATTTTAGAATGCCAACCACAGCTACCGGGAACGGCTTTTTGCACAGGATGCCAAGCTCATCATTGGGCACGGCAATGTCCAGAATCTCACAGCCCTGTGCTTCACAGGCCTGCATTAATCCTGCCTTAACTTTCTCCATGCAGTTTGAAGCAACAAAAACCCTCGCAAGCTTGCCAAGCTTGAGCAGCTTTACAGTTTCGTCAGTACCCAGGACAAGCTTTCCTCCCTGAACGCTCTTCCGCAATTCTGCCAACGCTTCCATTAAAAATCCGCCTCCGAGCAAAATCCGCCTCCGAGCGGATTTTGGGTTTCTACGTTACAAACAACTGCTAACACTTGAGTAACGCTCCTTACTGTTGCCATTATTTGTTTTTGGAAATAAGCTTCGTGATTCCAGTGCCAACCGGTATTGGCTGGTTAAGCATAACGTTCTCAACAACAGACGACAGATTGTCAACCTCGCCATAAAGGCTGGCGTTGATGATGTGCTTTATGGGCGTTTCAAAGCTGGCTCGGGCAAGAACGCTTGCCTTCTCGCTGACAACACCATACCTTGTAATGCCCTTAACCTTGCCATTGGCACACATCACATCAGCCACCAGCATAAGGTGCCTTATGTCAACATTAAGGCCCTGCGTTTCAATAACCTTGTAAACCTCATCAATGATAGCCTGTCTCGCAGCCTCCACTCCAAGGGTTGACTCAATCTCAAAAACATCGTTAGTTGTTGTGCGGGTTTCATCAACAAAGGGAAGCTGCAGCACCTTCTTGATGTTTGAGCCGAAAGTCAGTATCACATACTCATCATTCTTCCTCACAGGCAGCACCTGCGTCACTCCCCTCACTCCCTTAACATAGGCTTCCTTTGCCTTTTCCTTAAGCTTGAAAACATCACTGACGCCACTCTCCTTGGCCTTTGCCTTCATGAAAAGAGTGCTGCCTTTCACATCAACAACTATGCTGGGCACGCTTGCCTTTAAAGCCTTGATAAGGGTAACATCACTGATTCCAAGCTCCCTCATCCTGAGCAGGTCAAGCTGCGCCTCTATCCTGCTGTCTGCAACATTGATTGAGAACTCTGTAACTATGTCCTGCAGGCAGGTCTCCTTTATCATCAAAGCAACTTTCTTAATATCCTGGCCCTCGGAGTACGGCTTTTTCAGGTAAATCTCCATCATTGGGGTTATGAGCTTCTTCCTGCCATCAAGTATCTCAATAATCCTCGGAAGGCCCATGGTGACGTTCATCTCTGAAACGCCTGCGAAATGGAACGTATCCAGCGTCATCTGGGTTCCCGGCTCACCAATGGACTCTGCAGCAACCAGGCCAACTGATTCGCCAGGCTCAACCTTCATCTCATTATACTCTGCAACAAGCTTCTTAGCAACCAAAGCCGCCTTTGATTCTGAAAGCTTTTCAGGAAGGCTCTCTGCCATGCTCTGATATATTGATTCTGGCAGAATCCCCTGCAGCTCTTTTAAAGCATCAGATACCATTTTTTCCACGTCACCCTTCCAAAGCCTCATTCACAGCTCGCTTCACGTTAAGCACCCCGCCCTCAGACTTTGAAACATCAAGGCTGTCCTCACCGTAAGAAAACTGCACAATCCTGCCGCCAGAATCCCTTACCGTGTTGTCATACTCAACTTTCAGGTCCTGCAAAGCATTGGCCAGCCTCCTGTAAAGGTATCCTGACTTTGGTGTCCTCAATGCAGTGTCCATTAAGGCATCCCTGCCCACTATCGACTGGAAGAAGAACTCAGCAGGCCTGAGGCCTGACTTGAAGCTGTTCTTGATAAAGCCGCGAGACTCAGCGCTCAGGTCGCCCTTCCTGAAACATGAAAGGGTGCGGCCATAATAGCCGTTCTCTATCCTTCTTCCCCTCAATGCCTGCTGGCCAACGCAGCCGGCCATCTGGGCAAGATTAAGAGGGGTTCCCCTCGCTCCGGAAATAGCCATCACTATAGTGTGGGACGCCTCGACATTCATTGCTACAATCTTGCCTGTCTCATCCCTTGCCCTGTTAAGCACCTCAAGGATTTTCAGCTCCAATGTTTCTTTCAATGTCCTGCCAGGCAGCGCTTCAAGCTGGCCTGAGTTGTAGTGCGAAATCAAGCCTGCGACTTCCTTCTCAGCCCTTTCAAAAACATTCTGGATCTGCAGCCTGGCTTCAGGCGGAAGGTCTGTGTCAGACACAGCAGTCGTAAACCCCCTCTTCATCAGCACAGCAACACCAAGCTTGAACACCTTGCCAAGAACATCAAGCGCAAAATGCCGGCCGTACTTCTTGTGAAGGTTCCTGAGCAGCAAGCCAGAGCCCTCACCAAGATTGTTTTTGTCCATAACCCCGCTGACAAGCTTGCCGTCCTTAATCACTACCTCAGGCTCCTCCCTGGACTTTGACCGGCCAGCAAAGCTAAAGTCATCAGGCAAAAGCGCACTGAAGATTTCCTTGCCTGCAACAACATCCTTCTTCGGAAGCTTCGAAGAGTCTGCAATGCCTGCGGAAGCCAGAAGGTTCACAGCATCCTGCCGTGACATCGAAAATCCATTTTTGGTGAGAAGGTAATTGCCTGATATGGCGTCCTGAATGCAACCGATAACAGACAGGC
Organism: Candidatus Woesearchaeota archaeon; assembly: GCA_016180065.1. GTDB lineage: Archaea > Nanobdellota > Nanobdellia > Woesearchaeales > UBA10216 > UBA10216. The sequence goes on from JACPBY010000006.1 coordinate 63,992, forward strand.
CATACCTTGGGCTAATCATCTGGGTGTCAACAATCATGAGCAGCTCAGCCTCAGCCCTGGCTTCCTCTGTCTGTGGAATGTGAAGGTTCATCTCATCACCATCAAAGTCTGCATTGTACGGGAAGCAAACAGCAGGGTTAAGCCTTAGCGTCTTGAAAGGCAAAACCCTGACCTTGTGGCACATCATGCTCATCCTGTGAAGCGAGGGCTGCCTGTTAAAAACCGCAATGTCCCCATCCATCACATGCCGCTCAACAATGTAGCCCGGCTGAAGCTCCTCAATCGAGGCCTCTATGGTTTCCTCAGTAAGCCTCTTCTTCCTGCCGTCAGGCCTGACCACATAATTTGCGCCAGGGTAAGCTTTAGGCCCTCTCCTGACAAACTCCTTAAGGTAGTTAATGTTCCATTCAGTAACTCTTTCAGGAACAGTAAGCTTCATAGCCATAATATCAGGCATTCCAACCTCATTAAGCTCAAGCAGCGGGTCAGGGCTTATGACAGTCCTGGCAGAAAAGTTAGTCCTCTTGCCCGTAAGGTTATGCCTTATCCTGCCTTCCTTGCTCTTTATCCTCTCTGTCAATGTTTTCAGCGGCTGGCCTGACCGGTGACGGGCAGGAGGAAGCTGGGCCACTTCATTGTCAAAAAACGTGGTTATGTGATACTGCAGAAGGTCCCAAAGGTCCTCCACGATTATCTCGGGAGCGCCTGCATTGATGTTCTCAAACAGCCTCTGGTTTATCCTTACAATGTCACCAAGCTTGTGCGTAAGGTCATCCTCAGAGCGCTCACCTGTCTCAAGCGTAATTGAAGGCCTCATGGTAACAGGAGGAATTGGCAGCACCGTAATGACTATCCACTCAGGCCTTACTGCAGCAGGGTTAAGGCCGAAAAGCTCCACATCCGCATCAGTAATCTTCTCCAGCCTGCTCCTCAGCTCAATCGGCGAGATTCTCCTTTCATCCTCAAAGAACGTTGTTGGCTTCTCAATGACTATCTTCTTCTGCTTTGCCTTGCAATGCGGGCAGCGGCTGCCGGACCTTAATGCGTTTATGATGTCCTTGAGCTTCTTTCTCATGACATCAGAACCCTTGTCCTTTCCCAAGCGCTTTAGCCTGTCAGCATACTGCTCAATCTTTGCTGCCGGCAAAAGCACCCTTGAGCATTCCCTGCACGTGTACCTGAGCAGGGTAAGTATAACAGAAACGAAGCTGATGTGAATAACCGGCCTTGCAAGCGCGATGTAGCCAAAATGGCCTGTGCACTCCTTAAGCTTTGAGCCACAGGTCTTGCACCTCAATCCAGGGTCAATAACGCCAAGCCTGACATCCATCAGGCCACCATCAACAGGATACCCTTCCTTGTCGTAAAGCTCAGGCGTCACAATCTTTGCAGCAGCTATCTTCCTTATGAGCTTGGGGCTGAGCACGCCAAATACCACGGTGCTCACCTTCTTGTAAACGTACGGCTCTTCAGCGTCAGGCATTTTTAGTCTTACCTCATGCTAGTATTTTGTCTTTAACTTGAGCTGCGGATACAGGACAAGGCTCTTGAACTCATCCAGTATGAGCTTAAATGCATATGAAATCTCAATAAAGCTTATGGCAGACTCACCGCACACCTGACAGTAGCTTCTGCGCTTGAACTCATCATAAATGGCAACCATGCCGCAGCTCTCACAAACAGGGACAATAGTCCGGTCAGAGTCAAAACGCTCCTTGAGCAGCATTGCAGCGCCATGGGCGACAAACGTGTCCTTCTCCATCTCGCCCAGCCTCAGGCCTCCTTCCTTAGCCCTGCCTTCTGTCGGCTGCCGTGTCAGCAACTGGATTGGGCCTCTGGCACGGGAGTGAATCTTATTGGCAACCATGTGCTTCAGCCTGAGGTAATACATGTCGCCAACAAAAATGCTCACTTCAAACTGCTCACCGGTCTCGCCATTGTAAAACGTCTCAAGGCCGTTATTCCTGAAGCCAAGGCTGAGCAGCTCTTTCCTAATCTTTTCTTCAGGCTCTGAAGCAAAAACAGTGCCGTCAACATACCTTCCAGCCAATGCACCGGTCTTACCGGCTATCAGCTCAATAAGGTGAGCCAAGGTCATTCTGGTCGGAATGCTGTGCGGGCTGAAGATAATGTCAGGCGTGATGCCTGATGCTGTGAAAGGCATATCAGCCTCAGGGACTATGATGCCAATAACTCCCTTCTGGCCGTGCCTGGAACTGAACTTATCACCAACCTCAGGAATCCTCTGGTCCCTAATCTTAACCTGCACAAGCTTGTTGCCCTCGCTGCTTTCAGTAATAAGAACAAAGTCGACAACTCCCTCCTCACCATGCTTCATTGCCACAGAGCTTTCCCTCCTGGTTTCGGCAGAAAGGGAGTACTGCTCCATGCTGCTCAGGAACCTTGGAGGAGACGTTTTTCCAATCACCACATCCCCCTCCTTAATTGGGGCTTCGGGGTATATGATGCCATCTTCCTCCAGGAAGCGGTAGTCCTTTTCGCTCTTGTAGCCCTTCACATCTTTGGAAGGTATGCAAATCTCATCCACCAGCCCGCCAGAGTATCTCAACTCCTCAGAAATCATAGGCCGATAATAGCTGCCCCTGCCCATGCCCCGGTCAATTGAGCCCTTGTTGATTATTATAGCATCCTCCATATTGTAGCCCTTATAGCTCATGACAGCAACAACAAGATTCTGGCCTGAAGGGTGCTTTTCATAATCTGAGATGTCATGCAGAACAGACCTGACAACCGGGTTCTGCGGCTCATGCAGCAGGTTAACGTCCATATCCATCCTTATCATGTAGTTTGAGGCGTAAAAGCCAAGCGCCTGCTTCTGGTTCTTTGAGCCTGTATTGACTTTCTGGGCAGAGTTGAAATTAGCGTAAGGCACAAGGCCGGTCACAACACCAAACATTGCAAGAGGTGTAAGCTCAAGGTGCGTATGCTCTGAAGTCAGCTCATCCTCGAAAAAAGCAACCAGGACATTCTCCTCCTCTGCAGCGTCAACGTACTCTATTATGCCCTGCTTAACCAGGTCAGACCACTTAAGCTCATTCCTGGCAAGCTTTTCCACATGCTCAGAAGTAAGCAGAGGGCTGCCATCCCTGACAACAATAAGCGGCCTGCGCAGCCTGCCCTTAGCTGCCTCAACATGGACCTCGTTGGTTGCGGCATCGTAAAACACGTTGGCATTCTCAGACAGGCTGCCACGCCTCCTCTCCTCCCGCAGGAAGCCTGCAAAGGACTCGCCATCCTCAACAGTCCCTACAAACTTCCCGCTCATGTAAACGTCAGACATTTCCTCACCACTCACCGGCCCATCAAAGCTGCAACAGGCTTAAGGCCGTAAGCCTTCATAACCTTCAAAACATCATCCTCATTAGCATCAAGGCTCACTGTAGCAAGCAAAGCCAGGTTCTTCTTCAGGCCTATGTTCGTGCCTTCAGGGGTTTCTATAGGGCAAAGCCTGCCAAGATGGGTGCAATGAAGCTCCCTCGCCTGAAAGTTTTCCTGAGTCGCAGACAACGGGCTGACAACCCTCTGCAAATGGCTCATCATTTCCAGAAAATTAAGGCGCTGTATGCGCTGGCTTATGCCTTTCCTGCCGCCTACCCAGGCGCCGGTTGCCATCGAGCTGTAAATCCTGGAAGTCAGAAGCTTTTCCCGTATTATGACCTTCAAAGTCGGGAACTTGCCCCTCTTAACAACCCTCTGGAAATTGTACAGCAAATCGCCAATAAGCACCTTCAGGTTAACCCTTAGCAGGTCAGCAAGCAGGTCTCCTGAGAGCTTAAGCCGCTTGTTCAAATAGTGGTCCTTGTCATCTGGCCCTATCAGGCCACGCAACGCCAGAACCTGCTTCCTGAGCGCCTTGCAGAGATTGTAAGCCTTCCACGCCCTGTCCTTCGGCGTAATTCCAAGGTGGGGCAGCAGGTACTTGTCCAGAATCTCCTTCATGCGCTCAAGCCTTATCTCCTTAGGCTGCGTTATGCCGGAGCGCTTCGCAATCGCGTCCATCGCATCCTCGTCAGTCTTCACGTCTGCAGCATCCATGATGTTAACAAGAACCTCATCAAAGATTTCGTTGCCTGCAACAAAGCGCATAATATCCTCATCCTTTGTAACGCCGAGAGCCTTCACAACCTCAACCACAGGCACTCTCCTGACGCGGGTGAAAGTCAGGTAGAAAATGCCATCCTTCAGCCTTTCAATTGTGTGAGGAATCTTGTAAGACCCCTTCTCAGAGAAAACCTTGCATACAAGCTTGCCACCGCCGCTTGAGTCCTTGTCAATCAGGACCTTGTTTGAAGCGAGGTCTTCAACCTTAACAAGAACCTTCTCAGTGCCATTGATTATGAAGTAACCGCCCGGGTCGTCAGGATCCTCACCGCGGGCAATAAGCTCATCCTTTGTAAGCTTGTTAAGATGGCATGCCTTTGATTTCAGCATTATCGGCAGGCTGCCAATCTGCGTCTCAAAAGACTCGCGCTGAGCCCCGTTGATGTGCGCACTTACGGTTATGTACAGCGGAGCTGCGTACGTCAGCTTCCTGAGCCTTGCCTCCATCGGGTAAATCTTTCTCACAGAACCATCAGCTTCCGTTATCTCTGGCCTGGTTATCCTCACGTTGTCAAACTTTATCTTGAACTCATCAACATTCGGAGGGATTATTGTAGGCACAACCTCGTTGTTCTCATCAATTATGGCCTTAAGCTCGTTGTCCAGAAAATAGTTAAAAGACTCTATGTCCGACCTGACAAATGACTGCTCTTCAAAAAATTTCTTTATGAGGACACTGGAATTGTTCATTTTTACCTCAACACAGCCTGCCAAAGGCAGCAAAGCCCTGCTCTACTGTTCATGAAAGCACAACTGTCCTGTAAAAAACTGTTTTGCCCGCTGTAGGGCTTTTTCTCTCAATCCGTATCAGGTCGCCATATTTTACGTTCAAGCCTTCAAGCGCAGGATCCTTCTTGAGTATCCTGGGAAAGTTCTCAATAGTAGCGCTGTAAGCCTTCAGCACTTCTTCCTTCTCTTTCTCCGAGAGCTTCACATGCTTCGGAACAAGCACGTGCTTCCTGACATCGACCTTTGCCATTTTCCACTTCAGCAAAACTAAGCGGGCCGGACGGGACATCCATACAACCCATCGTTGTTTTTGAACCCGCGACCCACGGATTAAAAGTCCGTTGCGCTGCCAGGCTGCGCTACCGGCCCACATCCTGACTGTGAAATCCTGCCGATGCAGGATTTGCACATTCCGCCCTTGGCGGAATTGTAAAGCGCCCTGGCCGGGACTTTCAGGGCCCTTTTGCTCGTTGCGATAAGGCCATTTGAACCCGGGTCGCAGCCGTGACAGGGCTGCGTTCTAGGCCAGGCTGAACCACCAGGGCAATAAGGGAACTCGCTGCGGCCCGCTCCCTTATCAACCCACGGAACGAGCGCGTGGCTGCCCTTATCAACCCCCGCATCTACGAGGGTGAACGCGAACATGATTACGCTATATCTTTCGTTTTTTGGTCAAGCCACACCCGCCCTTGGGGCGGGGTGCATCTCGAGCAATGCTCGAGCTTGTTTTTGGCAGCAGCCAAAAAGGTTGTGCTGCAGGCAAACGCAGAGCTCTACCTTCAAAAATTGCTCCATGTAGAGAAAACGCGTCGCCCCAGCCATTGCCATTGGAAAAACGGGCACTTATTTATAAAGTTAACTGCCTGCACAATTCATTTACAAAACAAAACATTTAAATATTTAATGATGTAAATGTATCGATTATGGGAACAATGACGATAAATATAAGCGATGAGACAGAGTGGAAGTTCAGGCAGGCTGTCAAAGAAGAGCTTGGCGAAGGCAAAGGCAAACTTGGAAAGGCTGTGGAGGAATCGCTAAACAAATGGATTTCTGAAGCTAAAGAAGCTAAACTCAGACAAAGAGCTATTGAAACGCTCAAAAAAGGGTTATATAAGCTTCCGAAAGGCTACGTGTTCAAGAGAGATGAAGCCTATGAAAACAGAATCAGAAAAATCCTTGGCACTGGTTGATACTAATTTACTTGTGTACGCCTATGCAGAGAATTCGCCAAAGCGGCAGCGAGCTGCAGAACTTCTTAACGACTGCTTTGCAGGAAAGATAAAACTTGCTTTGTCATTCCAAAATCTTGGCGAATTTTGCAACGTATCCTTAACAAGATACCTGCTCAGCACGAAAGACGCTTGGGAAAGGGTTGAAGAATTTATTGGCTGCGGGAACTTCATAAAGTTAAGCTACGGCACAACTACATTTCAAAAGGCGCTGGAAATTGTGAACAGCAGCAAAATAGACTTCTGGGACGCAGTGCTGGCGGCCACGATGAAAGAAAACGCCATTGACATTATTTACACTGAAGACTCTGACTTCGGAAAAGTTGAAGGGATAAAGGCTGTGAACCCGTTCCAATAACTGTTTATCAATCACATTAGTTGCGATTGAAGGATTAGCGTTTAGCAGCCATCAGGCTTTCCAGTGTTTTAGGAAGGCGACTCACACCATTAATGCCCTCTAACACTACATCAATGCCCGGTTCCTTGTATCTCGAAGGACCCCCTAACAGGATAGGATTATCGGTGTCGTTGGGTGCACTTGTTTAATCACAGGGACATGCGCCTGCCAAGGATATTCAACAACTACCGCAGCGTATGAACTTTGTGGCTGCCATTCGGGAATTTCACCTCTAAGCCAATGCCCAAAGCTATCGGGCAACCCTCGAAGAAATTCAATCCCAGTCGGCACATCAGAAATATCCCATCTGCCCTTTTGCGGATTAGCCAGCTTAAACCCTGCGATAACGAGCGAGGCGCTATAGAAGCCTAAGTCCTCGCCCACGTAAAGAACTGATGCCATTTTAGAATAGGTGATAGCCATGTCTTTTTAAGCATTTTGCAAACTTTTGGGCTCTGGAAGCGGAAATAGAAAAATCAGGCAAATAATCAGAATAAAAAATCCCCGCACCCGGACCTGCGAGCGATTAACAAAAGATTTAAATATTACCAGAGTAATACTTTTAGCAGGTGATGTGAAATGGAAAGCGAGCTTGAAATGGTGCCTTCAAAGCTTACAAAGCGGCTGATACGGGATGCCGAGGAGCTCATAAAAGAAGGGTTGTACGCAAGCAAATCTGAGCTAATAAGGGATGCTGTCAGGCAACTGGTAAACAAGGCAAAAGCAACACGGCTGGAAGCGGCAATAAAGGAAGATGTCGAGTGGGGGCTCCACGGAAGATGAGTGAACCACAGCAAGCAGTGTCAAACTCCGGGCCAATAATGCACCTGAATGAAATAGGAGCAATGAAGACATTAAGAATATTCAGACAGGTTTACATTCCTCCAGAAGTAGGGAGGGAAACCACACACATAAAAAAACCGAGTGCGATTCAAATAAGCGAATTGAGCGCTAAGGCAAAGGACCTTGCAAAATTATTGATTATTAAGAATGCGGTTGACCTGGGAGAAGCACAGGCAATAGCTCTAGCAGCCAGCAGAGGAATGCGGATTTTCCTGACTGATGATTTGGCGGCGAGGGATGCGGCAAAGCAGCAAAACCTGGAGCCCCATGGCACCCTTGGAATTCTGCTCAGGGCATTCAGGGAAGGCATAATAACAAAAAGCGCTGCAATTTCCTATGTTGAACTGCTTCGCACCCGTTCAACGCTTTTCCTGACAAAAGACCTTGTTGAATGGATAAATGCGGAAATAGAAAAATCAGGCAAATAATCAGAATAAAAAATCCCCGCACCCGGACTTTCAAGCCTTTTCGTTTTTGGCCAAGCTTTTGTTGAGCCGCAGCGAAACAAAAGGTTGTTTGAACCGGGAATCCCTCGGGCACGGCTGGCTGACACTCATCCCATCTCTCGTGGAGAAAGTTGTGGCAGCGATTTTCATCTACAGCCGAGTGCTCTGCCAGGTTGAGCTATGCGGGGATAAGGCAAAGAAGTTTAGGGGAGGTTTATAAAGATTGCGCCGAGTTTTGCCGAATTTGCTCAGGGCGTATCGTGCTGCTTCCATCACCAGCATAACCAAGAACAACATCGTTATACAGCAGAGCGTGGACCGTTGAATGAATAAAAGGGTCATTTGCGTATTGCGGCGAATACATTAATTTTGATACTGTTTTAGCAGCATGTTTGTGAGCCTTTTCAACGGCGCTCTCAACAGTCCCTCCGTCTATTAGCTCTTCGGCGATTATGTTTGAATTTTCCAGAACAGGGCCTGCAACACGATCCTGAAGCGCCCTTGTTTCCATTTCGTTTAACCTGGGGATCCAAAAAGGTGCTTTATAGCCTATGAACGATATGCACCCTTTTCTCACAGCATCAGCACCTAATTTTGAGAGGCAATCACAAGCCCTAGCAAACGTGACTGTCTTTTTAAGTAAATGAGAATTTTGCGTATTTATTACTTCGCTCCAATCCTCGTCCACCATTGCATCAGGAGTTCCATGCCCGTTGAAAAATATGAATTTTGGCCTGTGCTGGGCTATCCTGCTTTCTATTTGCTGCCGATTAAATTGCTTACTTTTTATGTGAACAACATTAAACCGATTCTTCTTAGCCCTTTCAATCAGTTGTGTTGTCCATTTAAGCATGTATGTAGCAGCAATATCCTGTTCGGTGTTGATTACAATCATTTTTGTTGCTCTGCATAATTAAAATGGGCCATCCTCCTAAGAACGAGAAGCTGCATTTCTATGGCTGCTTTGCCAGCATCTGACATTCTATTAACCTCACTTATTAGCTGGTCACGCGTAAAATCGCCGTACTTGCCTAAAGAAAAGCTGACGTTAGGAGGAATTACGGCAAGGCGCTTCTTTACCAGTTCTATAACTTCTTCAGAGTAGTTTGCCATTTTTACAGTACATCTACTTCCTTAAGCTGCTCCAGTATTAGTGGTGCCTTCTCTGTGTCGTGCTCTATTTCCGCATTGCACGCTGCCCAACTAAACGGCTCTCCTTTAATAACTGCAGCGATTTCTGTCCTTAAAGGCGAAGGAATATTGGCGTAAATCTTTAAAAAGTCTGTTTTCAGTATCCCGTATTGTTCTTTTTCCATAAGCTGACCACTAATGCCTGCCGATTAAAAAGGTTTTCTGCGATTCACGGCTTTATCACAACCATGTTTGAATGGGTAACAAACCTGACACTCTTCTCAGTGAAGAACTTTGCAGATGCCTTTGGCAGGGTGAACTGGCCCAGGATGCTCAATTTTGAGTGAATCTTATAAGCCAGAACACGCTCCTCATGCCTGTCAAGGCTCTCAAGCTCCCACTTAACCACAGAGCCTTTGGCGTCTGTAAACACCTTTGAAGGCTTGATTGTGCCAAGAGTGTCATGCTCAACCTCGGCAATCATTGGCACCCGGTCCATTATGGTGAGCCTGACGTAGGGCTGCGAGGACTTGTTCTTCACTCTCAAGACAACCTTAAGCTCGGAAACCCCGCCTTCCTTATAGCTTATCGCACTTGCTTCCTTAATCAGCTGAACAGGGCTCTGGAAGAACCTATAGAGCACCAGGAAGATTATGGAAATCACGAGCAGGTAAATAAGCGAGCGGTAGCTTTCCACGACCTGTATTGTCGCTGTTTCCTGGGACTCGAGGGTGAGTTCCCACGCGCTAAACCTGCTGCCATCCCTGCTTATGGTAAAAGATTTCGGCACTGTCTTGGTGAACAGCAGCTTCAGCAGCGATGTGCGGTGCTCCACGACCTTCTGGGCTTTCACGTTCCCGTCATTGACGTACGTTGTTTCATTAACCCACCTGAAGAACCTGCCCTTCCTCTCTGAATTCAAAGCCTTTACTTCAGAATACCCAGCTACCTCAAACTTCTCAAAGATTGTTGGCTCAAGGCTCTGGCCATTCACGAAAAGGACTACCTTCAGCGTGTCTTTCACAGGAGAGGTAAGCGGGTCAAACTTTACCTTCTTTGAGACGACCTTGCTTTCCAGGGGTCTTAGGTCGGTAATGATTTCCTCATTGATGAGAGAGGTTGAAACGCTGGTAAGAAGAATTCTCATGCTTGATATGTTCCGGGGGTTGCGGTTTATGAGGTTAACCCTTATTTCAAACTCATTCCTCGGGTCAATCTGGAACGGGATGTCAACAATCCTGCTTACAGCAGCAAGGTACTCCCCTATCAGCGGGTAGATGGAGCGTATGTTAACAAAAGCTGAAAGCGCCTGCGATTGCTTGCCCCTCACCGCTTCCACATTCGCGCTTATGCTGCGAAGCCCCGGAGAAAAAGGCACTACAGGCTTAAACAGCAGCATGACCTTTTCAGAACCGAATGCGGGCACGTCAACGCCTGAAAAGTAATGGAAAAGAGGGTCTGACTGCACACTCCACTCAATGTCCGGCACAGAAATCCTGAACCTTTCCGGGTAATTGTTAAGGTTGTTTATCGTAAGCTCAAAAACCGCCTGCCCATCAAGCGTGATTGAGTCATTCACTGCTTTCAGCGATACAGTAAAGCCCTGAGCCTGCTCTTCATCCTGCGCTGTGGCAAAAGAAGCTAGCAGAAGAGAAAACGCCAGCAGCAAAGCTGCGGTCGTAAAAACACTCTCTTTTGGCAGCTTAAGCATTTCAAACACAACTCCAGCCGTAAACGCAACCAGCAACTCAAAAACGGCTACGCTTATTTAAATAGTTTGTGAAAAATGAGTGGGGCCGCCAGGATTTGAACCCGGGCTACACCCACCCCAAGGGTGTGTCTTACCAAGCTGGACTACGGCCCCGCCATGCAGCCTTGTTTTCCGGGCTTGTTTAAAAAAGTATTTAAGCTGACGGTTGGAAAGCTTGGTGCTGGAAAGCTCATGGAACGTGTCAACAACTCAATCGTTGCGAGGGCGGAGCAGGCTGTGCTGGCAAGGCTGGCGCGCTTTGTGCCGGGATTCATATGCCCTGACCACCTGACAGCGCTGGCTTTTGCAGCTGCTCTTGGCATAGGCGCATCTTACTGGTTTGCCTACAAGTACCGGGTTCTCTTCCTTGTTGCGGCAGCGCTTTATGCAGTGCACTGGTACAGCGATTCGCTTGACGGGAAAATTGCAAGGGAACGGAAGATGCAAAGGCCCAGGTACGGCCACTATGTCGACCACCTGCTGGATTCTGTGACAGTCGCTGTTGTCCTGATTGGGCTGACTGTCTCTGCAGAAACTCTTACTGCCGCATGGATGTGGGTAACCAGCGGCTTTCTCCTGCTCATGATACACGCTTACCTGAAGGCGAGCGTTACCGGCACGTTTGAGCTTTCAATCGGCTTTCTCGGAGCAACTGAAGCCAGGATAATTGCCGCAGCATTCAGCATCCTGCTGTTCTTCACAGGCAACCCTGTGCTATCACAATGGCCAGTTCCACTCACGCTGCTTGATATCACAGGAAGCGCAGCTGCCATTATAATCTGGATGATGCTCACAGTTCAAGTAGTTACGACGGCGAGGAAGCTTGACAGGGAAGACAGGAAGAAGTGGGAAAAATCCCGCTAAACAACAAGCCTGCTCACGTGCTGCTCCTTTTCTATGCGGATTACGTGCTGGACGAAGCTCTCAACCCTTTCCTCGTGGCTGACAATTATAACCTGCGGCAGCTGCAGCTGCGAAAGGACATCCCGCAGCTTATCCAGCTGCTCAGTGCTGAAGCCGTCAGTCGGCTCGTCAAGAATCAAGAGGTCCTTTGTCCGTATGGTTGAGACAAGGTTGTTGATGACCTTATTCAGGGCAAGCCGGTAAGCCAATGCACAGCTCGTCTTTTCCCCTCCTGAAAGGTTTTCGACAGGTATCTCAAACCCGTCCACTTCAACAACAGGAGTAAACTCATCATCAATCTTCGCAGCCATGGCTTCAGTGCCCATGAGCATCGCAAACCATTCCCGGAAAAGCCCGTTAAACTCCTGGTGGACCTTTGCCATCACGTGCTTCTCAATCACGGCAACCATGCTTACAAACATCTCCTCAAGCCAATATGCCAGCTTGTTTGATTCCTCCATCTCCCTCATTGCTGCTTTCTTTTTTTGCAACTCTTCCAACAAAAGCCGCGCAAGGCCGGAAAAGTTCTCCTTTTCTTTCTCCAAAGATGCCTTCTGCATGAGCAGTGCTGTTTTTTCCTTAACTACATTGTCAAGCTCTGCCTGCAGCACGCCTATATCTGCCTCGACATTGCCAAAAGAGGCAGCCCTTGCGGAAAGCTCTGCCTTTTTAGCTTCCAAAAGCTGAGCCTCCTTGCGAAATGCATCAAGCCCTGCCTCGACCTGCCTGATGAAGCGCTCCTTTTCAGCTGACATGAACCTTTTTTCCTTTGCGGCTTCAAGCTGCTTCCTTGCGGCTGATAGCGAGGCAAGCTCTGCCTGCATCTCTGCAACCGACAGCGAGGCGGTTTCTGATGTTTTGACAGTTGCGCTAAAAGCAGCAGCAAGCTCGAAATACGGCTTCAGCTCAGAAGCAAGGCCGGCTGCCAGCTTTTCCTTTGCCTGCAAGCCATTCAGCTCCCTCTTGAGCGAAGCTATTTCCTGCGAGAGCTGGTTCTTCCTTTCCAAGGCATCTGCCAGCTTTGGGCTTATCTCATTAATTTTGGAGTTTTCTTCTAATGCTATCTTGTGCTTGTGCTCTGCAGCCACAGGCTGGAAACATGTGGGGCACTTTGCAAGCTCAGAAACTTTCTGTTTTACCATCTCAGAAGCTGACTTAAGGGCGTCAAGCCGGCTTATCTGCGACTCAGCATCTGACTTAAGCTGCTCTGCTGAAAGCAGCTCATCATCAAGGAGCGTTTTGGCTGCTACATCCTTCAGCAAGGAATCAGAGAAAGCCTTGAGCCTTGAAAGGCTGGAAGACAGCCGCTCAACATGAGCAGAACTGTCCTGAAGCTGCAACCTGAAGCTGCTGACCTCCCTTTTCGCCAGGGAAATCTCGGCTTCCTGCAAAGCCATCCTGCTGTTCTTTTCCGAAATTACGGCCAGCGCAGCTGCAAGCTGGCTTTTCAAAGAGTTAAGCAGCCTTGCCTTTTCCTCGAGCGCCCTGAGCGATTCCTGCCTCTGCTGCAGCAGCTTTTCTGTTTGGCCAACAACAGGCTGAAGAGCGGCAAGCTTTTTTTCTACGGTTTCCAGCTGGCCTGACAGCTGCCGCAGCTGCTCCTCTTTCTGCGGCAAATCCTCTGTCTTTGCTGCCAATTCCTTTTTCTTCTCACGCAATGCCTGCAAAACAACACCAGAGCCTTCTTTCACAAGCCTGTACCTGTCAATCTGAAAAACCCTGCGAAGCGTATCAAGCCTTGCCTGCGGGTCCTCAAAAAGGATTCTCTTCATCTCCTCCTGAGGGGTATAAACGGTGAAGCGGTATATAAGCCCCTTGGACTTCTTCAGAAGCTCCTTTGGGTAGCCGAGCATGGCCAAAACCCTGGCCCTGAGCTCCTCTGCAGTGCAAAACTGCTTGATGTTATCAACAACCAGATACCCCTCTTCCTGCCTTACCGAGTCCTTCAGCCGCTTAAGGTTCCTTTTTATTACCACATCCTTGCCGTCAAGATTGAACTCAAGCTCAACATAGCCCTGCTGCTTCCCATGCCTAAGCAGGGCCTCACCTGAAAGCAAGCCCTTGCTTATGCCGAAAAGGGCAAACTCAATGGCAAGCAGGATTGTGGACTTTCCACTGCCAATATCTCCGGAGAGAAGCAGCGAGCCCTCGGGAAACTCCACGCCCTGGCTGAGGTAGCTCCGGATGTTATGAAGCCTGACGGATTTGATAAGCATAAAGCAAAGGATGGCTGCCACTAATAAAAAGTTTATCCAACGCAAGAAAAGCGGCAGAAAAGCTTAAATATTAGTTATCCTTCATGTATAAAAATTATATTAAAAGTATAAACTTGTGTGAGGTAGCAAAATGCTGGTATGCAAAACAAAGAAGTGGGGCAACTCGATAGGCATAAGAATACCCAAGCGGGCGGCAGAAGAGCTGGGAATAAGGGAAGAGCAGGAAGTCGTGGTTGAAATAGCAAAGAAAGAAAACCCGCTGAGGGAAATGTTTGGCGCGCTGAAATTCACAGAGCCAACAGAGAAAATTCTGAAGGAAATAAGAGGAAAGGAGAGCAAATACATATGAACTGCCTGGACACTTATGCACTAATGGAAGTAATCTGCGGGAACCCGAAATTTTCACAGCTTATGAACGAAGAGTTTGTTATAACTGACCCTACGCTGGCAGAATTTTATGTTGTTCTTAAAAGAAAATACGACGAACAGACTGCCCAGTACTGGCACAGGAAGCTAGCACCGTTCTGCAAACCTGTTGCAAGGCAGACCATGATAAATGCGTTGGTGTTTAGGGAAGAAAACAAGAAACAAGAATTGTCTGTATTTGACTCAATGGGCTACATATTCTCAAGGGAGAACAAGCATATTTTCATAACAGGCGACAAAGCCTTCAGGAACAGGGAAGGAGTGCTGTTTATACAAAAGTAACAAGAATCAGCCAAACAACGGCAGCCCTGGAGGAGCGCCTGGCGGCTGAGATTGCTGTTCTGAAGGCAGGGCAGGAGGCTGCCCACTATCTCCTTCGCCAACGCCTGTTTCTTCCGGCAAAGGCGGCGGGCTGTCCATGTCAACTTTTGCATTACCAGTGCCTTTGCTGCTGCAGCCGCTTAGGATAAGAAGAGAAGCCAAAGCTGCAAACAATAAAACAATCATCAATTTTCCACTCTTGCTGCTCATTTTAACCACCTTCTTTGCTACTGGCAGCGCTACTGACTGATGAAGCACCGCCGCCTCCAGAAGCTGAAGCAGTAGCCGCTATACCCCTGCCTCCGCCACCACCGCTGCTTGCTGAGCTTTCCTCTTCAGGCAATGGCGGAGGCAAAGCAGCTGAAGAGCCCAAAACGCACTCATCAGCAACCTTCATAACGAAGCCGTAGCCAACTGCTTCGTGGCTGAACTCAATACGATTGAGGTTAACCCACCTGTTGCTAAATGAATCATAGCCGTAAGCGCTCTTAACCTCGCAGCTGCCCCTCATGTCATCAAGCGTTTTGCCCTCCATCTCAGGCAGGACAGTGAAAAAGTTCCAGCCCTTTGCGAGCTTCCAGTTGTACTGCGACACCCTCTTTTCAATCACGTTGAAGATTTCGTTGTCAGGCGCCATCTGGCTGAAGTCCATGGTTATTGAGCAGTCCTCGCTTGAGCGCAGCCAATAACCGTTCAAAGGCGTGTTTGAAAGATAGCTGCCTTCAGGCGGTGTTGACGTTGACAAATCACCCAGGGGAACATAGCTCTTCTTAAGCGCGTCAAAGCCAAACACATTTTTTTTAAGGTAATCAGTGACTTTGCCTGCCTGGCTCCACAAGCAAGTTGACGAGCTTTTGCCAACATTCTCGCTGACGGCCATCAGTGGCAGTAGGCCAACAATGTTCCAGCCCTTCTTAATATGGACTTCATAGACGCGCCTGTCATCTGGAACTTCAGGAGGCTCAAGCTCCGGAGGCACAACAGGTGCCGCGCTGATTTCACAATCCCCAGAAACGCTGAAACTGTTAACGCCGCACTTGCCTGATGATAATGAGCAACGGTTTTCGCAGGCCTCCTCGGCACGGCTTCTTAAGCCCTCTTCAGCATAGCATACGCTGCCGCCACTGCTAGCTGTAGCACCGCTGCTGCCGTCGTAGCATTCCCATGAGGTGCCTATGAAGCCGTTCTTGGTTTCTTTGATTGGCTGCTTCAGGCAGGCACCATCGCTGCAGCTGTAAGGGCAGCTGAAATACGCTGTCTGGGCATTGCCATTGGCATCACAGTAATACTCGTTAAGAGTGCTGCCGGAGCAGCTGTCAACAAGCTCATGCCTGTATTTTTCCTCAAAGTTCTGGTTGTACTTGACTATTCCCTTCGTATGCAAATTCTGTCCCATATCAGAATCAGTGCAGGAAGGCTTTTCTGCTGTCTTTTTTGGCAGCACTTCTGAGCTTTTTTCCTTCCAGTTGTTTGAAAGATGCAAATCATCCTCATTGGTGAAAGAGCCTGCAGGGCCAGGTGCATTGCCGGCGCTCGCCACGAACCTGTAGTTGCCAGCCTCTGAGAACCTGAGCGTTATGCTAAATGACCTGCTCCCGCCGGCCTTCATGGGAGGTATGGTAACAGTCAGCTTCATCACACCAGCATCGTTCCAGCCGTTCTTGACAGCACCTGTTTCATCAGAATATTTCATTACAGCCGGCAGCAGACCGCTTACCGAGAACGTTACCGGGAATGACTTTTCACCTTCAGCACAGTATTTGGCGCACTCAACAGTTGCAGTGCCGATGTTGCGGATTGTGACCATAGCTACCAGGTCGTTGCCCACATAGTGCGGGTAGGAACCGGGAGCTATCGTAATCCAATCAACAGAAACATCAGGAACTCCTATGCTGCCGCCGCCACTCTGCAAACAAGCGCCGTCCTTGCATCCGTACTGGCAGGTGTAACCCGGAGGAATTGTGACTATATTGTCTTTACAGTAAGCTTCGTTCAGAATCGCCGTACCTGTGATACAGCTATCCTCAAAATAGTTGTCTCCTTGCCGAGCAGTGCCTTTTACATGGTAATCCAAGCCGCCGTCAGAATCAGAGCATGCCTGCTGCTTGGGCTTAACAATCAGCAACACGGTTTCTTTATCAGAGTATATCTGTGATGGCTGTGATGACGCAGGAGTCTGGTTTCTAACCTCGACGTTGATTTCATAGTCGCCGAGCATCGCCTTCTCTGATACCTTAGCATACAACGAATAGGAAAAAGAGCTTTGCGGGCTTACAGGTGGAAGGTCTTTGCCTGTAAAGTCGTCAGTAACAACGACGTCACCCGGCGTGTTGTTCCAGCTATCCGAATACCTCTGAAACACGCTTGGGCCGCATGCTGCATTATCGTTATTGGCAATTGCCACTTTAAACGTTGCAGTCTCGCCTGCAACCACTTCCTGAGAGACCGGGCTCATCGTAAGCGCCGGGTTTTTACGCGCACAACCCGTTGAACCTCCGCCGCCTCCTCCCGAACTGCTTTGGCAGACAGGGAAGGTCGTTATCATGCCCGCAAGATACCGCTCTATGTAAATCGAATCTTTAACCGATACAGAACCGTCAGCGTTGACATCGGCCAGCTTGAATTGCGAATTAGAAAGCTCGGAAGACCCCACCACATGCTTGTTTATGGCTGCGGAGTCAGCTGAAGACACGAAGCCGTCGCCGTTAACGTCCCCATAGCTGCCGCAGGGCGAAAGCTTAGCACCTCCGCCTCCACCGCTGCCGCTGGAGGCTGATGCAACGCAGGCGCCGTTGCTGCAGTTAGTGCCGGACTGGCATGCCATGGCAGAGCTTACAATGTAGCCATCAGGATAGGAAGGGCTGCCCTTATAGCAGTAGTATTCCCTGATTATTATGCCAGAGTCGCACGAGTCTTCCCTGCTTACTACAGAACTGACTGGCAAATCAAGGCCTGTTGTTATGCCTTTTGAATTGTAATCTTCACCATTATCAGAATCTGTGCAAGCTATCGTTGCTGAAGCGCTGCCGCCTCCTCCCTCGCTAACCTGATAGCCTGTAACTGTGGTTGACCTGCCGCCTGTCCCAAACAGGAAGGAATCTGCCCTGGAAAGCAGATTGCTTGCAGTGCTTTGCTCCTTAGCAGCTGCGGAAGCGAAAACGAAAACAGAAGAGAACAACATAACAACAACTAAAACCGACAACAGCTTCGCTTTTCCGATTCTGCATACACCTCTTTCAAAATTCAGCTTCGCTGAATTTATGGCTAATACGGCGAACATCAGCCAAGCCGCAATACATTCATTCTACAAACAAGCGACTATTTAAACTTTCCTTAGCTTCAAAGAAAGCTAAACAAACGGGACCTTCCCAAGCTGCTTCTTGAAGTCCTCTATGATTGCCACAGGCTCAGGGTCTATGCCGGTAAGCCT
>JACPBY010000001.1 GCA_016180065.1 Candidatus Woesearchaeota archaeon
TAGTTGGCCTTGCACATTCAATTCCTGTACGGACATGAGCGCCCAAAGATGATAAAAAACCAGCGGCAATCTTGTCAATCACGGAATTGCCGTTGCATAGTATGTATACTTCTTTCCTTGAAAAAAATCTCTTAAGGCACCCGATATCATCCTTTGAAACCGGAACCAGAAAGAACCTTCTTATCTGGGCATATGCCTGTTTTGACTCGCCAAAAAAGCCTGAATCCAGTTTTGAAAGGATAAAATCCCATGCATCGCTCCATGAATTAAAGCCAAGCTCCTGAATCCTTCGGGCAGAGCCAAAGCCCTTTTTTTCATACGACTCCGATACTTTGTTCATGAAGTCACTCGATTTCTGAATCCAGGCTGGACTGATAACATATCCTTTTCCCTGCCTCGAGAGAACGCCGCCATCAAGAAGCTCTTTAACCGACTTGTAAACTGCCTGGTAAGTGAGTGATTTAAAGGTGTTTTTCCTTACACTAAAGAAAATCTGCTTAATGCTGAGAGGCCACTCTGCGACAAGCGTGTCAAGGATTATCCTTTTTGTCGTTTCCTTGCCTCCGACCAAAGTAATATCCATAAAAGTAGGGAAAAGTTAAACAAATATAAACTTTTTTGTTTATTTTTTGAATGGAGGCTAAACCAAAGATATTTAGCGGAGCAAGCAACATGTTTTCCAATGATTCAAGCGTTGGGAAAAAAGCGGGAAGACACAGGAATAACGAGCCTGCTTCAGCCTGTTCAATTAGTTCATCTTCCTGGAAGCAGAATTGATTTGCCTCATGACTTTACTGTTTTCTATACGGACACGGGCAAAGTAACGGTTGACAACCTGTCTCTTGACGATGTTATCAGCCTTGCAATCCAAGATAAGCATCCGATGTATGCAGAACTTGAAACTTGTGCTGTTGAGGGCATCTCCAGTAAAGAAGATGGATTAACCTATGGCAAAGTGATATTGCTGCCTTATGACACTAATGAGGTTCTAAGAGTGGTTATCACAGGACCTCGCGTTATTCCGGAAATTGAAGCCCTAAATGCTCGCAGAAGATTTGCATACTATTCCCCTGAGATTGTAAGGGTAACAATGACTAATGGCAGAAAGGCTGTTTATCGGGACATAGACTTTGTAACCTGCAGGGCTAATAAAGGCCTGCGCATTGCTTTTGAAACCCAGCTTGCTCTTCCCAAGGATGCTGGGGCAGCCTATCACGCTCTTCCAACTCAGGCCTGATTTTAAGTGAAAATATGCTTGAAGAGCGCTTTACAGAAGATGACGTCAGGGTGGATGGCTCTGGCAGAACAGACCTCATCACTTTAAGTGGCAGGTCTGAAATGCGCTATAGAGGCAACAGCACATTAATTTTTGATGCTGCTTCTCTGGAAGCTGAAGGCGAATTTGAAGTAAGCGCAAAACAAAGCGGGAAAAAACGCAATTCAAGACATAACAAAATCCTGGCCAGCCCAAGTAGACAAAATCAACATTATGGTGTTAAGCCTGTTGTCGAACCAAGCATTGAAGTCATTATTTCAGGAAGCCAAGCCAGAACACTGACTATTGACAAACCCGGCACATATTATCTCATCCCAATTGGAGTCATAAAGAGAGTTTTGCGGGAAACTGCCGAATTTATCAGGGTACCTGAATCAGGAGCAGCACCACTACCCTTTCCAGGGGTCAAAGGCCACTTAAAGATGCTGGCGGATAGGGAGCGGGAGCGAAAGTCAAATATTAGCGTTATTTCTTGTGTTCCTTCAATCTGCGCATTTTACCGTGAATTGTATCCGGCAAATGTGGGTGGCTTTCACCAGCAAATTGAAGACATGTCCAGGCACATTTTCCCATTTTGGGATTCAAACCAGGATTTTGTTTTGGTAGACTCAATCGGGCCTGTAATTGATTTTAGAACAGTTAAAAAAGGGACTTTAAAGCTGGAGGGGGAAGTCATAATGAGACTTCCGCATGGCTTCATTGCTAACGGGAAAGAATATGAGGCTGGCAGAATAACCGGCAGGGGCGCAGTAACTCTACAAGGCGGGATAGATAAGCTGGCCCTGAGTTCGCCTTTAAGGGTTGAATCTGATTTTGCAAGAATTACCGGGCTGCTTGACTTAATACGCTCAGACGGCATAGCTAAAAACTGGCCGACATCGGTGCAGATTTCACCGGCAAGCCTTCAAATGTCAGCAAAGGCAAATGCCACGCCAAACCCCATATATTGGGCAAGCCTTGCAGGATTAAGCCTGACAGGCCTGGTGCCGGCTGGAGTTGTAGCTAATTTTGCAGGGTACTGGCTAAATCCTTCTGCAGTTTCTGCCGAAGTATACTTATACTCCGTGCTTGCCTTGTTTTTAACGCTTAGTCTAGCTCCATTTTCAAACACTTTCAGGGTCAATAAAGAGAAAACAATAATCCGCGGTGCAACCATTGAATCAGGATACTCCGGCAAGCTTTACACTGGCATCATTAAACAATCGCCAAGCATAAGATAAGCCAAAACAGGAATGATAGGACTAGTCAGTAAGGCTGCTTTGAAAGGATGGCCCGGGTCTGCTCGAGGACATCATTCAGTACGCCGGGGTCTCGGTTGATTATAAGCTTCACTCTCATTTTCCTGAAAAAAATGCTGTTGAAAGCCTTAAACAGCCCTGCTTCAGGGAGCTTCATATCTCTGCTTCCATTGTAATATTCTGACAGGCCAGCCCTTTCAGTTTCCCCTATTACAAACGTGCTTATCACACAATCGCCGTATACAAGCGTGTTTGTAGGCCTGGCACACTCAATTCCTATAACTACCGTAGCACCCAGAGAAGTCAGGAAACCAGCAACAAGCCGGTCAACCAGAGATTTCTGCCTGCACATTACTATGAGTTTTTTCCTTGAGGCGAATTCCCTGAGCCGGGCTATGTCCTCCTTTGAAATTGGAAAGAAAAAAAACCTGCGCAGTTGGACATACGCTTCTTTTGATTCACCAAAGAAATCAGTATTAATCCTTGAAAGAAGAAAATCCCACGCTTCGCTGAGCGAATTAAAATTAAGCTCCTGAAGGCGCCTGGCACTGCCAATGTTGCGTTTATTATAGGCCTCGGCCAAGCAGCTTATGAACTCAGATGACTTTTCAATCCATAACGGGCTTATCAGGTATTCCTCTTCCTGCTTTGCCAGAACTCCCTGGCCAAGAAGCTCTTTAACAGACTTATACACGGCCTGGTATGTCATTGGCTTCCTTGAGGACTTCCTGACCGCAAAATAAATCTTTTTCATGCTTAGCGGCCATTCATCAGCCAGGATATGCAGAATCAGGCTCTTCGTATTCTCTCCAGCCAACAAAAGAGGGGCATCCATGAAAAAGTAAGAAAAAGTCGCTTGTTTTAAACTTTTTTGTTTATTTCCCGTAAGCAGGCTAAACCGAAGCTATATCTTTAATCTGTTGTGCCCAGAAACCATGCTGGATGCTCTTGTTGAAGGTATTGCAGGCTATTATCTGAGGCACTCTGGTTCGCTTAACAGAAGCGAGCGCGGCAGCAGGCTTGAAGAGCTGAAAAACAGGCTTTTTGTGGATGCAGTTGACAGCAGGCTTGGCAGGTTTCTTCTCCACAGGTGGGTTCTTGAGGGATATGTCAGGCCAATAAGCAGGGACCCATCCAATGAAAACATCTTGCAGCGCCTCAAAAAGTTCAGCGGACTGGTTCACGCACTTGTTCCTGACATAACTGACAGAAAATATGAAACATTCACAATGGACTCAGTGATAAGGGCGTTTGAGGATGCTGCTGATGGCAAGGAGGTAAACCTGGCAAACACGGTCCGGCGCACAATTGGATTATTGGGTGAAAAAGGCCTTGACACGCTGATTTTCAGATACGGAGGGGACATCATGATTGCCTCAATAAAAGAGCATTCAAGGGGCCAGAGGAACCCGATTCGTGAAGCTGCCGTTGAAGTGCATACCGCCTGCAACGCAATACCGCGTTGCCTCGGCTGCTATGCAAAAGATGATGGCGGCGAACTTGACGAAAAAACATTAACGCAGCTGCTGAAGGACTTGAAAGAAGAAGGCTCCAGATTTACATTCGTTGTCGGCGGAGAGCCTTTGCTGAGGAAACAAATGCTGCTCAGATTATTCGCAAGATTCAGGGAAATGCCTTTCCTTGTTTCCACGAACGGAAAACTGGTTGATGAAGCATATGCGAAAGCTGTTGCCGAACTTGGGAATGTCGGGACTTTCATCAACACGCCAGGCTTGGAGCAAACCGCTCTCCTTTTGAGAAGGGACCCAAATGTGTGGAATGACATAATGCGTGCCTTTGACAATCTCAGGAAGCAGGGAGCAGTGGCAGGGTTTGCTACAACAGTCTACCAATCTAATTTTGAGGAAGTGTCCTCGCCGCAGTTTATTGAGCAGATGATGCGTTCAGGAGCTGTTCTGGGTTTTTACCTCCCATACCAGACGCCGCTAGGCTGCCATCCTGTAGAAGGAGGGCATATGACCGGGGAAATGCAAGCCAGGTTTTCGAAAAGGATACAAGACCTTTTGAACACTTACCCGATAGTTTTGCTTGACACGAGCATAGGCGGGAAAAGCATTAAATGCCCGGCTTCAATAGGAAACTTCATTTACGCCAAGGCGGACGGCTCTGTAGGGCCGTGCCCGTGGAAAACGCTTTCCAGCGATAGCCTTAATATCAGGAACAGGCCACTGCATGATATCCTGCAAGAGCCAGTATTCAACAGATTGAGGGCAAGTGATGGGAAATGCGTTGGCGCGTCTTATGAGCTTACGAACATGTTACTAAAGCATGCGAAGGAAAAAGTTAATGTGTCGTAATTCCCCAATAGCCATAAAGCTTTAAATCTCGGAAGAAGAAAGGCTGCTTCATGCTTGCGGATGCTGATGTGGTGATAAGGCTTGTTCTTGCCGTGGTAGCAGGCGCTTTGATTGGGCTGGAGAGGGAGAAGACAAGGCATGCTGCCGGGCTGAGAACTCACATGCTTGTCTGCATTGGCGCAACGCTTGTGACGCTTGTTTCCCTGCAAATGTTCCCGAATGACCCTGCAAGGGTAACGGCAGGAATCATAACAGGAGTGGGCTTTCTCGGGGCGGGGATGATATTCAGGGACAAGAACCATGTGAGAGGGCTGACCACTGCTGCAAGCATATGGGCGGTAGCAGGGGTCGGGCTGGCACTCGGGACTGGGGCATATGTTATAGCTGCGGCATCCATGGCTGCAATACTCCTGACTTTGGAGCTTGACAGGATAAAAAGGCTGGTTTTAAAGAGGCGCTAGAACTCCAGAATGCTTTTCACTTCTGCCACAAGGCTTGGGCTGCTGCCTCCGTGCCATGTTGCTTTCGGCCTCACCCTCATCGGGTAAAGGCGCTCATTGGTGTCATCAAAAAGAAGAGCAGCTCCTTTAACTCTTGGAAGGTCATCAAGGCTTTTGTCAAGCCCCTCGCGCATGTAGCTCTGCATTAAAGTGCCAAGGGCGTCAACGTCTATCTTTGCTGTGACCCGGTGAGAAATGACAGTATCTGACTGCGTCATGACGTCAGTGTGAATCTGGCCTGGCTGCTGCGATGCAAGAACAAGGGAAATGCCGGGCTGGCGGCCTTCCCTAAGGACAGTGATAAGTGCATTCGAGGCAGGGGTTGTGCCGTGCCTAGGCAAAAACTCATGGGCTTCATCAACAACAAGCCAGATAAGAGGCACCTCTTTTTTAGCCTCTGCAGAAGCCCTGGTAAAAGACGTGGCCCTCTTAAGGGATTCCATCTCTTCTGTCTTCCTAACGAGCATGCGCTCATTAAACAGCTTTTTTGAAACAAGCCCTATAACCAGGGCGCGAATGTTGCTTTTCCCGCCGGCAACAGCATAAGGGCTCAAATCAATCACTGTAATCTGGCCCCCTATTGCCAAATCGCTCACAGGTGTTGACTTCTCACCAAAAAGCCCCCACTCATCAGTCGAGTAAAACATATTCTCAACAGCAGCCTTTACCTCATCCCTGGTTCTCTCATCCTTCCTCACAGAATTAATGATGTCCTGGACAGAAAAGCTCTTCAGCTGCTTCCTCATTCCGGGGACAACCCTGCCAATGAGGGCACCCAGCTCGCTTGTCGGGTCAATGCCAAAGATGCTGCACCAGTCACTGGCACTGAGCTCGGAAGGGCTTATTGAAAAAGGCAAGTCAACAGGGATGCCTCTGTCTTTGTATTCGGCAAAGCTGCCGAAAGGCGCGTAAATCCTGAGGTTAAAGCGCTGGTACTGTATGCCCCACTCCCTCAACAACCTTTCATCCTTCCTGTTCTCATATTTCATGGTCCAGAATATCCCCATGGTGTCAAACATCACAACGCTAAGGTTCCTTGTGAATTCCGGCTCCAAGCCTAGCATGCCTTCGGCTATTGCGGAAATTGTGTAACTTTTACCACTTCCTCTCTTGCCGAAAACAGAAACGACATGGCTTCTCAGGACATCCATGTAGATTGCTGTTGAAAGCGAGGTTGTCTGGCCCATCTTCACATAATGCTTGCCAATCATGAAAGTGCCCCTGTTACCAAAAGCCTTCCTGTCCTCCTCATCACGGCCAACAACAATCTCGTACATTTACGTGCACCGCTCCTCTTTTTCAGCTGATTCTGCTGCTTAGCCGCTGCATCAATAAATAATTTGCTGTTGCGCGGCTCTTGCTGCGGAAGCTTTATAAAAGTGCATAGCTGCCAATGCTTAAAATGGCAAAAAGCGCGGATGAGTTTGAAGAGCTGAAAAAAGAGCTGGAAGCTGCCGACTCCAAAAGGGAAGATGTCATAGCAAAATCCAGGGAGATTGTAAAGCAGTCAAAGAAGGCCATATACGCGCTGCAAAGAAATGATACCCTGGCTGCTGCGGCTGTGCTGGCCGAGATGAAAAAAGGAATTGCATCTCTCAAGCCGTTCTTAAGCGACGCCAATTATGCAGGCACAATAAAGCCCGCAATTCAGGAATATGTTGAGGCAGCATGCTTCAACGAGTTTGTGCTGACCGGGGAAATGTTGCCGCGAAAAGAGCTGGGTGTGTCTGCAGAGCACTATATCGCCGGGCTGTGCGACCTCTCAGGCGAAATCATCAGGAAAGCAATCAATGCCGCAATAAACGACAACCCCGGCACGGTGGTTGCGGCAAAGAGGTTCATTGAAAGGCTCTACTACGGCCTGCTGCAGCTTGACCTAAGAAACGGGGAGCTGAGGAAGAAGTTTGACGGCCTCAAATATGACCTGAAGAAAATGGAAGATGTCCTTTTAAGCCTTAAGCTGCAGGGAAAGGTGAAATAAGCTGATGATTGTTGACTCTGAGAAAATAAAGGCACAGGCAAAAGCCATCATGGATGAGTTCATAAAGGCACTTGACAAAGCGGGAGAAATCTCCGGAGAAGCCGGGCTTGAAAGGGAAGAAACAACAAGGGCTGCGAAGGCCAAAAAAGGCAATGGTGATTTCAAGGAAAGAATGCTGAAGAATGCGCCCAGGTCTTCTGAAGGACAGATACAGGCCGAGAGGAAAAGCTGGTAAAAACCCGCCAAAAGCGGGGTTTTGGGTTTAACGGCGAGCTAGTACGACGGAGCGTGACTTGAACATTGGCAGCGGGTTCAACAGAAGAAAAACTAAGGCAGCTGAGGGAAGGGAAGCTCACTGCTGCAGAAAACATCAGGCAATTTCTTAAGACAATAAAAGGGAAAAACAGCAGCATAAACGCCATCCTGCACACTAACGAAGATGCTGTTGCTGAAGCCGAAGCGGTTGACAGAAAAATAAAATCCGGCAATGCCGGAAGGCTTGCCGGGCTTGCAATCACTGTCAAGGCTGCAATTTCCGTAAAAGGGCTTACTGTATGCTGCGCATCAAAAACGCTTGAGGACTATCACGGAACGTTTGATGCTGATGCCATAGCGAAAATAAAGGCTGAAGACGGCATAATCATCGGGATGGCGAACATGGATGAGTTCGGCTGCGGAAGCTCAGGAGAAAATTCTGCGTTTGGAGCAACAGGCAACCCTTCAGCGCCAGGCTTAATACCTGGGGGGAGCAGCTCCGGCCCTGCTGCGGCGATTGCTGCAGGGATGTGCGACCTTGCCCTTGGAGAGGATACTGGAGGCTCCATAAGAAACCCGGCTTCACACTGCGGCGTGGTGGGGGTAAAGCCAAGCTACGGCAGGGTATCGAGATACGGCATTGTTGATTTGGCAATGAGCCTTGACCAGGTTGGGCCGATGGGCCCTGATGTTTACGGAACTGCCTTGCTCATGGAAACCATTGCCGGGAAAAGCGAAAACGACGCAACGACTGTTAACAAAGATGTTCCAAAATACACGCAGCTGCTGAAGAAAAACACAAAAGGGCTCAGGATAGGCATGAGCACGGAATTTGAGGAAATGTGCAGCGACAGAAGGATATATGGCGTGGTGAGTGCTGCAGCAGGGAAGATGGCGGCTGCAACGAAAAGCATGATTAAACAGGTAAGGCTGTCGCACGTTGACCTTGCAATCCAGACGTACTACCCCTTGGTTTATGTTGAGTTCTTCTCTGGCACAAGGAAGTTTGACGGCAGAAAATACGGCAGGAAAATAGAAGATGTATGCGGCGAAGAGGCTTTAAGAAGGATTCTCGGAGGGAAGGAAATTTCAAAGGCTGAATACCATGGCTTGTACTACCGAAAGGCGCTGAAGGCAAGAAGGCTGATAGCTGAAGGCTTTGAGAAGGCGTTTAAGGATGTTGACATAATAATCTCGCCAACAACGCCCATGCTGCCGCACAAGCTCGGGACAAAAATAACAGACCCGAAAGCCATGTATGCCTACGACGCATTCACAATTCCGGCCAATTTGGCAGGCATATGCGCAGGAGTGGTGCCGGCAGGGAAAATTGATGGAGTGCCTGTCGGGCTTCAGATAATGGCACCGGCCTTCAAGGAAGAACTGCTGCTGCAGGCAATGGCGGCGGTTGAGAAAGCAGGGCAATAGCCCTGTTTTCTTCTGAAACTACAAAGTTCCTGCAAGGGCGTGCAACAATATTTATAAACGCTTTTCTGTTCGCAGTGCACAATGCTAAGGACAAACACCTGCGGGGAGCTTACTGCAAAAGACGTTGGCAAGACGGTTCAGCTTGCAGGCTGGTGCTACAACAGAAGGGACCATGGAGGAGTAATCTTCATTGACCTAAGGGACCGCTATGGCATCACACAGGTAGTTCTTGACCCGAGCCACAACAAAAAAGTCCACCAGCTCGCGGAAAAAGTAGGGCGGGAATGGGTTCTGCAGGCAAAGGGAAAGGTGAGGAACCGGCCTAAAGACATGGTGAACTCCAAGCTCAGGACTGGTGAGGTTGAGCTGATTGTTGACGAACTGTGCATCATCACGAAATCTGCAGTGCCGCCTTTTGAGATAGACGACAGGATAGAAGCCGTGGAAGACATAAGGATGAAGTACAAATACCTCGATTTAAGGCGGCCAATAATGCAGCAAAGGCTCATGCTGAGGCACAAGGCGGCTGCGGCAGTGAGAGATTACTTTGACAAGAACGGCTTTATAGAGATTGAAACGCCATTGCTGGTGAGGTCAACACCTGAAGGGGCCAGAGACTATGTTGTGCCGAGCAGGGTGCATCCCGGCGCGTTTTATGCTTTGCCACAATCACCACAGTTATATAAACAAATCCTGATGATAGCGGGGTTTGACAGGTACTTCCAGCTTGCGAGATGCCTGAGGGATGAGGACCTGAGAGCAGACAGGCAGCCTGAGCACACCCAGATAGACTTTGAAATGAGCTTTGTTGATGAAAAAGACATAATGGAATTTGTAGAAGGGCTTTACAAGCAGCTTTGGAAGAAGGTTATTGGCATTGACATGAAGACGCCTTTCACTGCGCTGACATATGCGGAAGCAATTGAAAAATACGGCAGCGACAAACCGGACCTGAGGTTCGGAATGGAACTCATTGACGTAACCGATGCCGTGAAGAAATCAGACTTCAAGACATTCGCGGCAGAAGAGCAGATAAAGTGCATCGTTGCAGAGAAGGACTTCAGCAGAAATGAAATTGACGAACTCATAGCATGGGCAAAGGACAATGGAGCAAAAGGGCTTGCCTGGATGAAGGCAACAGATAAAGGCCTTGAGTCGTCAATCGTGAAATACTTCCCTGAAGAAGCCCAGAAACAGCTGCTGCAGAAGACGAAAGCAAAGAAAGGCTCTGTCCTGTTCTTCGTTGCTGACAGAAAAAAGAAAGTGGCTGAGGTTCTGGGAAAGCTAAGGCTCGAGCTTGGGAAAAGGCTGGGGCTGGTGAATAACAACGAGTTCAGGTTCTGCTGGGTAAATGACTTTCCGCTGTTCGAGTGGAGCGAGGAAGAGAACAGGTGGGAGGCTGCCCACCACATGTTCACCAGCCCGAAGCCGGAACATATCGAGCTGCTGGAAAAAGCGCCTGAAAAGGTTTTAGGAAGGCTTTACGACCTTGTCCTGAACGGCACAGAGCTGGGCTCAGGCTCAATCCGGATAAATGACCCTGAGCTGCAGGAAAGAGTGATGAAGGTTATTGGCCTAAACCATGATTCAGCTGAGAAAAAATTCGGATTCCTCCTTGAAGCGTATAAGTTTGGAGCGCCAGTCCATGGAGGAATGGGAATAGGGTTTGACAGGACTGTTGCATTAATGCAAGGGCTGCACGACATCAGGGAGGTTGTGGCCTTCCCAAAAAACAAGAAAGCCGAAAGCCCAATGGACGGCTCACCGTCTGAAATAGAAGAAAAGCAGCTCAAGGAACTGCACATAAAGGCTGATGTTGTCAAGAACAGGGCGGGCCATGAAGAACTATGACTCAAACATCGGTCATTGTTCGCAGCGCACAGAATCCCAAAATCCGCTCGGAGGCGGATTTTGAATGTTCGTTCTGATAACGGGCAATGAGGAAAAGATAAGAGAGTTTCAGCTTGCCCTGAAAGGCTCAGGAATAAGGTTTGATGTCCTGAGAGGAGAAAAGCCGGAACTTAGGTCTGATGAGCCATGCGAGATTGTTAAAGTGGCTGCAAAAACATTCGCCGAAAAGCTGGGAAAGCCGGTGGTTGTTGAGGACTCCGGGCTGTTTATTGAGGCGCTTAAGGGCTTTCCCGGCACATGCACAAGATACATTCACGAAAGAATTGGCAACAACGGGATTTTGAAGCTCATGAAGGGAATTAAAAAACGCAGGTGCCGGTACAAGTCAGCAGTTGGCTATTGCGAGGCCGGAAAAGAGCCGATATGCTTTCTGGGCACAGAAGAAGGAAAAGTCGCTGAAAAAGAAAGAGGCAAAGGAGGATGGGGGCAGGACCCGATTTTTATCCCGAACGGCAGCAGAATGACTTATGGCGAGACGAGAAAGACAGGGGATGTCAACAAGTTCAGAAGGGAAGCTATTTTAAAGCTGGGGCAATTCCTAAATCCATAGCAAAATGATGGATTCTCCTGAAAGCCAAGTTGCCATGCATCCAAAAGCAAGGCTTGTTGTAAATGCCATTTCCAACTTAGTAAAGTGGGCTTATGGCGTTAAACTGCAAGATGCTGATTACTTTGACGATGAGCAGAAGAAAAAACCTGCGGTATTTGCCGTAAAACACCAGCACATGGTTGACTTTGTTGCCTCAATCTATGTCTTCAGGCAGTTTATAAAGAAAGAACAAATACAAATTCCGGTGAAGGAGGGCTTGTTTAAGATTAAGCCTTTAGCCGCATTGCTTGAAGAGAGCGGCGCAGTGCCCATGAGAAGGCCGACTGATGAAGGCTATTCTACAGACATGCGCTCAGGCAGGAAGGCAAAGGATGAATTGCTGAAATACCTGAAAGAAGGCGGGTGGTATGCATATTGCCCTGAAGGCACAAGAAATTGGAAGGCTGTTGGCACAATTCCAAAAAGCTATGTGTTGCCCATGGTTGTCGCGGCAAGGGCAGGCGTTGAAATATATGTTGTGGGAATTGAATACGAGACAAGGATTCCTTTGCCAATCTCTCCGTGGATTCCCTTCCTGACCACAGTTACGGTGAGATTTGAGAGATATAATCCACTGGGCAAAACCCTGGAGCAAGCAGCCCATGAAGTTGAGGAGGTAATGGCGAGGCTTAGCGGGCTTGAATGCAGGCTGGAAACAGAAGCTTCTCCTGCAGCTGCACGTGCGCAGGCACCTGCGAAGCGGTCAACCTCCGGATATAACTGACAAAACTTTAATTTCATCATTATCGCTTAGAACACTATCTTCTGCAACAAGGCTGTTGTTTTTTGCAACCAAAACATTTGCGGGATTAAGCCTGAGGCGCTTGAGCAAGTGAGAGGCTGTGCCGCTGAATTTCAGGCTGACTTTGCGGTTTTCGCGTTCAATGAAGATTTCCATTCAAAATTCCCCAGTCAGGGACATGGGGAATTTCGGGGTTTAATAACGTAACGGATGCTGACTGGCAGAGAAACAGCTCAAAAAATGCCTTATTCAGCATTTATAAATATTAATCCCGAGCCAGTTTGCAGCTGTGGCTAAACGGCAATCAAAATATTGGCATTTCAGGCTCTGAAAGCACAAGTTTCCAGTGGAAATGAAGGGGTTTTACTAACTTGGAAAGCTTTGTTTAAAAACAGCAGTATTTATAAAGAAGGGCGGTTTAAAAGGCTTTAAATCCATTGTTGACGGGGGTGTTTGAAGAATGGGAAAAAGGGAGATTACTGTAGTCAATATCGTTGTAAGCACTTCTCTGAACCATGACATACCGCTTGAGAAAATGAATGCCATGCTTTCCAACACGGAATACAACCCTGAGCAGTTCCCGGGGCTGGTCATAAGAATAAAGGAGCCAAAGACATCTGCGCTGATTTTTGGAAGCGGCAAGGTCGTCTGCACGGGCGCAAGGTCCATGGACAAGGTTGAAGAGTCCATCAGGAAAATCATCAAAAGCCTTGAGAAGATTGGAATCAAGATAACAATAAAGCCCGAGATAAAAATCCAGAACATAGTTGCTTCCGGAACAGTCGGAATGGACCTGAACCTCAACACTCTGGCCATGAAGCTCAACAACACAGAATACGAGCCTGAACAGTTCCCGGGGCTGGTTTACAAGCTCATTGACGGCCAGATAAAGGCAACATTCCTTCTGTTTAGCAATGGCAAGGTCGTCTGCACAGGCACAAAGAGTGAAGAAGAAGTGAACAGGGCACTGGACAGGCTTATTGAAAACCTGAAGAAGGTTGCCAGCAAAAAAGTATGATGCGGGTAAAAAATGCTTGAAGCTGCTGAGCAGGTAGAGCGGTTCAAGGAGTTTTTTGAAGAGACATACATGCAAGAGCTTCTGGAGGCTGTTACAGCCGGAAAAACCGCAATACTTCTTGATTTTGCAAAGCTTTCTGCCTTTGACCCCAGACTGGCAGAGGACGTCCTTGAACACCCTGACGAGGCAATCAAGGCTGCTGAAATCTCAATAAAAGAGATTGAACTGCCAGGTGATGCCCGAAACGTGAAAGTGAGGGTGCACAACCTTCCCGAAGCACAAAAAGTAATGATAAGGGAAATAAGAAGCAACCATCTGGGAAGGCTGCTCACGGTGGAAGGCATCGTAAGGAGAAAATCTGATGTCCGGCCCCAGGTCGTCAACACAAGGTTTGAATGCCCTAACTGCGGCAACGTAATCACTGTCCTGCAGCTTGAGTCAACATTCAAAGAGCCCCACAGGTGCGGCTGCGGCAGAAAAGGCAACTTCAGGCTTCTGGAAAAGGAGCTTGTTGATGCCCAAAGCATGGTCCTTGAAGAAAGCCCCGATATGCTTGAAGGCGGGGACCAACCCAGAAGAATTGGAGTTTTCCTGAAAGAAGACCTGGTAAGCCCAATAAGCGAAAAGAGAACCAACCCCGGAACCAGGATAAGGCTTGTTGGCGCAGTCAAGGAAGTGCCGGTGGTAAAACACGGAAGCCGCCTTACAAGCTTTGACCTACACATAGATACAAACTACCTTGAGACAATTGATGAGGATTTTTATGAAATAAAAATATCAAAAGAGGAAGAAGAGGCTATACTCGCCATGGGGAAGGACAAAAGCGTGCACGAAAGGCTTATCGCGGCAGTTGCCCCTTCAATATACGGCCATGAAAAAGTGAAGGAAGCCCTAGTGCTCCAGCTGATGGGCGGCGTGCAGAAAAAGCGCTCAGATGGCGTCGTCACAAGGGGGGACATGCATCTTTTGCTGGTTGGCGACCCTGGAAGCGGGAAGAGCCAGCTGCTGAAGAGGATAAGCATAATAGCCCCGAAAGGAAGATATGTCAGCGGAGGAGGCATAAGCGGAGCAGGCATTACGGCAGCTGTTGTGAAGGATGAAATACTTGGCGGCTGGAGCCTGGAGGCAGGCGCCCTTGTCCTCGCCAACAACGGCGTATGCTGCCTTGATGAAATGGACAAGATGGGCGAGGAAGACTCAGGAGCGATGCATGAAGCCCTGGAGCAGCAGACCGTAAGCATCGCAAAAGCCAACATACAGGCAACTCTGATAGCCAGAACAACCGTGCTTTGCGCCGCAAACCCGAAATACGGGCGGTTTGACCCTTATGGAAACATAGCAGAGCAGATAAACCTTCCCCCGACGCTCATAAACCGGTTCGACCTCATATTCCCGATAAAAGACCTGCCTCAGGTTGAAAAAGACGAAAAAACCGCTGCCCACATACTCAAGCTCCACCAGGCTCCCGATATCCAGAAGGAGGAAATCCCCACACAGCTTCTTAAAAAATACATCTCTTATGCAAGGCAAAAGGTCAAGCCCGTGCTGTCAGAAGCTGCCATTGAAGAAATAAAACAATTCTATGTCCAGCTAAGAAACAGGGAAGTAAGCGATGAAAGGGCTGCAAGGGCAATACCAATATCCGCAAGGCAGCTTGAGGCACTCGTGAGAATGGCAGAGGCATCAGCGCGGGCGAGGCTCTCCAATGAAGTGACAAAGGAAGACGCCAGGAGAGCGATTGAACTGCTTGTGTTCTGCCTGATGCAGGTTGGCAGGGAAAGGGAAACGGGCCAAATAGACATAGACCGCATTGCAACAGGCATACCTGCATCTCAAAGGGAAAGAATATTCACAATAAAGCAAATCCTTGAAGAATTGGAGGAGGAGCTTGGAAAAACCATCCCTGTCGAGGATGTTGCAAGGATAGCAGTTGAAAGGGGCATAGGAAAGGCAGAGGTTGACGAAATAATAGAAAAGCTCAAACGGTCAGGGGATGTTTACGAGCCAAGATACGGGTTCCTATCCCGAATGTGAAAATGCTGCAGGAAAACCAGTTCAGAAGGGAAGTTGCCCATAAAACAAGCGCTGCTGAAATCCTCAACGCGGCATTCCAGCAGGATGATACTGGAAGCATGGCGTTGAACCTTGACGGCAGGCTGGCCAAAAGAGTCAACCTTCTTGCCACAGTCATCAGCAAATCCGAAGATGAAGGCCAAGCCCGGAAAAGCATGATTGTTGATGATGGCACAGCCCGGCTGAGGCTGAGGTTTTTTGACGACAACGGGCTGTTCAGAATGGCGGAGGTTGGGGGCTTTGCCACAATAATAGGAAGGCCCAGAAGCTACGACGGCGAGGCATACATTGCCCCGGAAATCATAAAGCCAAACAACAACATAAAGTGGGCAGAGGTCAGGCGCCTTGAACTTGAACTGGCCAGGCGAACAAAGCAGCACGCCGGGCAGCCAAGCGTAAGCAAGGAAGCAATGGCGGCCCCTGCTGCAGGCAGTGCCGGCAAAGCGGCTTCAGAGAATTCAGAAGATGCTGTGAGCGGAGAAAAGGTTGAGCTTTACAGCCTGATAAAAAGGCTTGACACCGGCAGGGGGGCAGACATTGGCGAGGTTGCAGCAAGATCAGGCATGAAAGACGCAAACAGAATTCTTGATGAAATGATGAAGAAAGGGGATGTCTTTGAGGTGCTGCCCGGCAGGCTTAAAGTTCTGGAGTAAACTGAGAGGCATAACCTTTAAAAGAGTGCCCACTTTCTCTGAATTACAATGGCCGTTGACATGAATTATGAAAGCCTGCTGAAGCGGGCGCAGGAACTGCTGCCGCAGAAAGCTGTGGCTGCGGAGAGGCTGGAAGTGCCAAAGGTGCTGGGCCACATACAAGGGAACAGGACTGTTGTGAGCAACATCCATGCAATAGCTGGCGTGATAGGAAGGCCTATTGAGCACCTTCTCAAATACCTGCTGAAAGAGCTCGCAACCTCGGGGCAGATTACGAAAACCGCCCTGATTCTTGATACAAAGGTGCCGGCATCCCGAATAAACGAGAAGGTGCAGCAATACCTGAAAGATTTTGTCATCTGCCCGGAGTGCAAAAGGCCGGACACAAAGCTGGAGAAAGAAGCTAACGTCATGTTTGTAAAATGCTCTGCATGCGGGGCAAGGCATGCAGTCAAGGTAAGGCTTTAAGGGAAAGCAGGAAAAATGCGCTCTGAAACATTTGCCGTTGCACAGCACAACTCACAAGGCAGGCTTATTCTTGCAGTGTGTGACAGGGATGTTTACGGCAAAAAATTCGAGGAGGGTGATGCTGTGCTTGACCTTGGCTCAAAATTCTATGCTGGCGAGGAGAAAGGCGCTGATGCTGTCGAGAAGCTGATGCTCCACGCATACATGATACATGCTGCCGGCAAAAATTCGGTTGGCATTGCCATCAGGCTTGGGCTGGCTGCGGCAGAGAACGTTAAAAAAGTCAATGGCGTGCAGCACGTGCAGGTTCTGATGACGGCATAACAAGCAAAGCTTAAAGTTTCCTGACCCTGATAACTCCATCTATCCTGCTGATTTTGACAAGCACACTCTCATTTACCTCACCGTTTATGTCAAGGATGTTATAAGCAATATCCCCCTTGCTCTTGTCAATCATCCCTTCAATGTTTAGGTTTGCTTCGGCAATAACGGCGGTCATTTTCTCGATTATTGCAGGGATGTTTTTGTTTATAACAGTTATGCGCGCATTGCCATTCCTGCCAAGCCTGCAATCGGGAAAATTGACTGAATTTGATATGGTGCCGTTTGTGAGGAATTCAGTCATCTGATTAGCAGCCATAACAGCACAGTTCTCTTCCGCTTCCATTGTTGATGCACCCAAATGAGGAACGGATATGACATTCTCAAGCCCAACAAGCTCTGCGCTTGGAAAGTCAGTCACGTAGCTTCCAACAAAACCGGCTTTAATTGCTTCAGCCATGTCATGAGAATTTACCAGCTCATCCCTTGCGAAGTTCATAATCCTGACTCCCCGTTTCATCTTTGAAAGCGCTTTTATATTGATAAAGCCAGTGGTTTCACCGGTCATCGGCACATGTATTGAAATATAGTCAGAATCCCTTAATACTGCATCCAGCTCACCGGCCTTTTGCACATTTCTGGAAAGTTTTTCTGCATTTTCAGGCGAGATGTAAGGATCATAACCCGCCACATCCATCCCAAGGGCGACAGCGGCGTTTGAGACGATCACCCCAACTGCCCCCAGGCCTATAACTCCCAGCTTTTTCCCCATTATCTCAACGCCCTTAAACCTGCTTTTGTTCTCTTCAACCGCCTTCATGATTTGGCTGCCCTGCTCTTTTTGGGAGACTGCCCAATTAATGCCGTCAACTATCCTTCGGGAAGACAAAAAAAGCCCGCACAGCACAAGCTCTTTTACCGCGTTTGCATTAGCACCCGGCGTATTGAAGACAACGATGCCCTTTTCAGTGCATTTTGACACAGGGATGTTATTGACGCCTGCCCCTGCCCGCCCAATGGCTTTTATTGAATCATGAAACTCAAGAGCATGCAAGTCATAGCTTCTAACGATTAACGCGTCTGCGCCTTTTGCAAGGCTGCTGCATTCCCCGATGCCAATTCCTGCTTTTTGCTCGGCCGAAAGCCCTGCTTTCTTCAGCATCTCCAAAGATGTTTTGCTTACCTTGTCAGGGACAAGTATCTTCATCACAATCACCTCAAAACAACGAGCCAAGCTCTGCAAGGAGTTCTTTAACCTCGCCCAGCGTCAGGTCCCCCATGTGAGCAATCCTGAAAGTTGTGTGCTTGCCTTCTGCTTCAAGCTTCTCGTTCAGTTTCCCATACCCTGAATCGACCGAATAACCTTTTTTTGCCATCTCCTGCTTTATTGACTTGAAATCGAGCTTTCTTGTGTTCTCAATGCAGGACACCGTGTCGGATTCGTGACCTTTTTCAGGAAACATCTCAAAGCCATTATCCTTTGCCCAGGAACGGGCATATTCCGCCATCTTCCTGTGCCTTTCCAGCCGGTTTTCAATGCCTTCGTTCTCAATTCTTTCAAGCTGCTTCCTCAATGCGAACAGATGAGGTATTGATGGCGTGTATGGAGTCTCGTCCTTATCATATGCCTTTTTCATCTCAAGCAAGTCAAAGTAATACCCCCTGCCGGAAACAGTCTCTGCCTTTTTGTAAGCTCTTGGGCTTACTGACACAACGGAAATGCCTGCGGGAAGAGCAAGTGCCTTCTGTGATGAGGCGAGGCAGACGTCAATTCCAAGCTTGTCAACCTCTATTTTCATGCCACCAAGTGATGAAACGGCATCCACCAGAAACAAAACATCAGGAAATCCTTTCATGACTTCAGACATCTCTTCAAGGCAGGAAGCAACACCTGTCGAGGTCTCATTATGGACCATGCAAAAAGCCTCGTAATTACCTGCGGACAATGCCTTTTCGACATCACAGGCTTTTACTGCCGCGCCATTCCCGAATTTTACCCTCACAACTTCTTTCCCGCAGCTTTCAGACACATCCGCCCATTTGCTTGAGAAAGCCCCGTTAACCGCATGCAGAATTTTTTTGCTTGCACAGCACCTGGAAGCTGCCTCCCAAAGCCCTGAGCCGGAGGATGTGGATATTAATACGTCATTCTGCGTGAAGAAGACCTTTTTCAGGCCGGGTTTCAGGCTGGCAAACAGTTCCCTGAATTCCTGAGTCCTGTGCCCAATCTGCGGCCTTGAAAGCTCCTCCAGAACAGCCCTTCTTACTTCACTTGGCCCCGGAATAAACAGCTTGCCCACCACAAAGACCACCCTCCATCGCGTATATGACCAGTCCTGAAAACACCTTTGGATAAAAACATGTTGATTTTTGCGGCATAACCTCTCCCGCCCTTGCTGTCAGAAAGACTTCCCTCAACAATGGAGGGTTTACAAAAAAGGCCAGCTGAATTTCGCCACAGCCCATTTTTCTTACTGTTTCTTCGTCTCCCTTCACAAAATCTATGTTTGCCCGCCTTTTCTGCATTTCTTCGCTTATTCCCAGGATACCTTCAATAATGACTTTGTGCAGGATATTGATGTCCAGCTTCCGGTATACGTCTGTGCAGCCCGGAAAGGTTTCCTTAAGGATGCCCCCATCCTTAAGCTTAAGCAGATACCCTTTCTTTTTTGCATTGCTATACATCCCAAAGATGTGGTTTTTCAGGTTCGCCGCCTTGTCAACCATTATTTCGGCAGTTCTTACCCGCCCCACAAGTTCAGCCATGCTGTTGATTTCTTCAACAATAAAGTTTTTGCCCAATTCACCCAGAATGCGCTGCGTATCCAAATCCTTCAGGCCGAACACAACCCGATTTGTCGGCAATATGACTGTCCCGTCGTTGAATGAGTTTATAAAGCACATAAGCCCGTAATCTGCCCATGGCTTCTTAAGCATGCCTCGCACCCTAAGTTCTGAAGTGTACCTGTGGTGCCCATCTGCAATGACGCATTGGTGCTTGCCCATCTGTTCCTGGATTTTTTTGATAAAAATTTCATCAGTGACTTTCCACAGCTGATGCCTCACATTTTCATCATCATCGAAATCAGCGTAAGGCGCCTTATCACTTATTTCTGACTCAACCAAGGCATCAATTTTCATTTCTTTGTCATCATAAAGCAGAAAAGGTATTTCCACGTCTGCCTTAACAGCACAGGCCAGTGAAATCCTGTCCTGCAGGTCTTTTTCCAGCACTCTCTCGTGCGGAAGCACGCCCTTGCCAAAGTCCTCGAGGCGCAGCAGGGAGAAGAAACCTGTTCTTCTTACTTTCTTCTCGTTTATGATGCAGGTTTGGGAGTAAATGTAGATTGTTTTTTTGCCGTCCTGAGTTATTACGCCTTCTGAAGCCCATTTTTCAAGCAGCCTTGCCGCGTTCCCGTACCCGCCAGTTTTTTCGTCGGGCAGTATTATCCTGACAAAATTAAGCTCTGACCGCCTCTTCAACTCTTCTTTGTTTCCCTGAGAAATTACATCGTTTGGAGGGGTTATAACTTTTGAGAAGTCACCAACCACATCGCGGTCATATGTCCATCCATGCAAAGGAAAAATGTCCACCATATAGAGCTTGACCTCGCAACTACCCAAACCACCTGCCCAGCCCTTCCTGCTTCTCCGTTTCCTTGCCAAAAACAGATTCCACCCTGCGCTTGACCAAATCCAGAACCTGAATCAGGTAAGGAGAGACGGCGTATTTCTCTGCCAGGCTTATCGCAGGCTCCAGATACTTGATTATTGAGCCTTCGGATATTGTGAATAAAAGCTTTCCCTTGCACACATCACAGCTGCCAGATAGCAAAGGCCTTCTAAATTTTTTGTTGCATTTCACGCATCTGAACTGTTGTGTTGAAAACTTCCTGAGGTTTCCCCTCACATCCTTCAACAGGTGCTTCTCTATTACCAGCCTTGCAACATCCTGCGCGTCCACAGCCCTTATCTTCTCGGCAAGGGCCATCTGCCCTTTCAGCTTCTCTTCCATTGAAGGCAGAATCTTGTAAGCTGAACATGTCACCCCCATGTTTATGCTTGAAAGCGGGTGTGTAAAGCCACCACCTTCATACTGCCGAGCCGTACCCAAATGAGACCCCAGAAGCTCAACCTTGATTTCCTGAGGCGGCTCCATCGCCAATGCTGCTTCGTACAGCTCAAGAGGGTAAGACCAAGCAACGTCAAGCCTGTGAGCCATGTCGTCAACCTCTGCAGGAACCAGCCTTGATGTCAATACGAGAGGCGCATCCATGGTTTTAGCTCCCCTAGAGTCGGGCAAATACTGCCTGGAAAAGTTCAGCAAAGCGTCAAGCACAAGGATTATTGATGCCTCGTCACCATCCGCATCCCTTCGCATAGCTGCATGAAAAAGAGGGTGGGCAAAAAACCCCTGCGTACTGGAAAAACCCACAACCCTGCCCACAATACCTGCAGATATGTGCGGGGCAATGCCAATGACCAGATGGCCCACAATGTCACTTTTTGACTGCAGATTGTAGAATGCGTCCTGCCGGTAAAACCTTTGGAGCAAATCATCAACAAACTGGGCAGACTTAAAGAGGACCACGTCAGCGCTTTCACCTGCAGACTCGAGATTGGCAGGAAGAATCAAATCCTGAGGCTTCAGTTCAACCAACTGGCCATCATTGACAAGAGGGTTGCCGAAGGCGTCGTTGGCATAGCCGAGCTTCAGAAGCTTTGCAACCGGTGTTCTGACTTCTGATGGCTTGAAGTGGGTAAGCGGGAGCTCACTCATGTCATACCTTATCGTGCCGTCTTTGTTAACACACAGGTCATGTTTGGCGCGCAAAATGCCTTTCGCCAGGTTTTCGGGAATGTGATCCTTATTGGAAGTGCCCCTGACACCCTTGACAAGGTCAGGGGCAACCCTTTCGCCCAGGCTTTGCAGTGCAGCATTAAAAAAATGCTTTATGTCAATTGGCCTCTCTGAAAATGTTAAAACATCTCCTTTGTGCATGCAACCTTCAACAAAGCCGCATTTCCTGCAGGAAAAAAGCCTTGTTGCCGGGCTGTTGCAAACCTCACAGACAGGATAAATTGTCTTTGAACTGCATTTGCCGCAGCTGTAAACTGGAAAATCAGCAACGATATTGCCTTTCAGCATCGCTTCCTGGAAAGACCTGAGCCTGCCGCCTTCCTCCCCAACAGGAAAAAGAATCTGTGGGCTGCCTGTTAACTTGCGCATCTTAGCCTTCTCAGGCCTCCCCATCCTCGCCCCGATAAAAGTGCCTGCCTTGTCCCGTATTTTGAAGGGTGAGATACACCGCACCGTGTCAAGGCCGCTTTTTTTATCAGGATGCTGGCCCGCCAAGGAATCTTTTTCAAGCATGGATTTTACCAGCTCCAACTTCTCCAAAACAAGTTCAGAAAAGGATTTTGTTGTTTCATCTGATGAAAGCACCGCCTTAACATCTATCCCAAGAGTGGCTAAAAAAGGCAGTGCGTCCTGATGCTCAATTACAACAAATTCGTTGTTAATAAATAAGTGAGGCAAACCTATAAGCTCAAGAGCCCTTTTCCCTTCTCTGCTCTGCTGGGATGTGCCAACCGGAAACACAATTTTGACATTGCCTTCCACAACCAGCCGGGCGTTCAGCAGAAGAGCCAAAACTGCAATAACCTGGCCTGCCACCAAACAAGACCAGAAGTAAGTAAAAAAAGGGTGGAGAGGCACGCCTAATGCGCTTGAAAGCTGTAATGCAAGCTCAGGTGACGGCATTTGAAATGGGCTTTGCAGAATTTCCTGCAATTCTTCCTGACCGGTGGAAAGTTCCTTTGCCAAAACCTCAAAAGAGAACATGCCAAATTTTTCAATGGCCGCTTTCTTAACTTCTTGAACAAACCATTCCTCGCAGTAGCCCGCAGGCGCCAGAGGATGGGCCCGGTCATAAAAATCGCCGTATGCAACCAGGATGTCGCCAAGGAACATCACTTCGGCAACGTGTGCAGAGCTATTGCGAGCCGCAGCTTCCGTATTCAGCCGGGCAACGGAGCCATCCATAAGCTTAACAATCGGGCCTTCTATGGAATCGCAAGGAGTCATTGCTGCAGCCTTACCTGGCCTCTCAAGCTTAAGCTGCGTTCCTGTTGCAACAAACCTGTCAAGGACAAACATGGTAGCTGGATGAATGCCGGCAGCAGAATATCCTGATACCCTGGTCTTGCCATACCTGAGGCGCAAGCCCCCATACCTTAAAGGATGGGTAATGACCGGCCTGCCGGCAACCAAGTCAGAAATGAATGTGTAATCCGGTGCAAGCTTCTTTGGTGCATCACTTTTCCCGGCAAGGTCTGCCTTCGCCTCTCCTTTGCTTTTCTTTTTTTTCTGAATTGCCATAAACCCCTCAAGAAAAGACCAATCAATCCCGAAGCTTTTTTGAAACCTCTTAAGCTCTTTCCAAAGCTTGGGAGCCTTGAATGCAAGCATTGAAACAACAAGACACATTCCTCCCCTTATCCGGTTTGTGCCGACCCTCGCAAGATCCTTGTAATTGCTCACCTCAAACTTTTCTGTTGGATCGCCATCAACTTCTACCGGGCAGTTTTTAAGAATAAATGAAAGCTCTTCCTCCCCAGGCTTATACTGAAGATTTGTAATGCGCTCATGATAATCATCAAGCTCAGTGATAAACCGCTTTATTTCAATATCATCGGGGTCGTAAGTTTCATAGCCAAACTTTTTCCCGAGGTAATCTGTTATTACAAGGCAGAATGCTGCAGCGGTTCCTCCGGCGCCCCTTATTGGGCCTGCAAAAACGGCAGCCAGGTAATCCCTGCCATCCTTGCGCTTCTTAACCTTCAACTCAATAAAGCCTTCCAACGGCGCAGAAACAACCCCCGTCGTGTGATATGCAAAGCCTGTCCTGATGCCCACTTCCAGCGCCTCGAGCTTAGTGGTGAACTTACAGAATTTCTCATTTGCAACTTCTTCAGCTATGAGTAATGCCACTTCCCACGCAAGAGCGCCATGCAACTTTTCCAGTTCCTGAATCCTTGCCGCAACACCACTTCCAAGGAGCTGTGGCGCAACAGCCGATACCAGGCCTTCGACCCGCTCGGCAAGATTTTTTGCAAGGGGAATATCAACAAACATCTCCGGGTCGTAGCCTTTGGACCGCGCAAGCTGAGCCACGGAATAACACATGCCAAGCTTGGTGTCAAGCTCGGCAAAGTACTTATTCATTTCAGGACTCGCACCACTATTGTCTGTGACCATTTATTTCCCAAAATTGATTATTTTAACAGCTCTTGTCTTGAGATTTAAAAGCGGCAGCTTTGAAGGCTGCGGGTTATGGCCAAGCCTTTCCTGAAACTTTGTCTTGCCCTGCCAGCAGGAGCTGTTAATAAGGGTTATTCCTTTGTATTCAGACACGGATGTCCTGTGTACATGGCCTGTAACAAAAATGTCAGGAACCGTGCCTATAAAAAGCGGATCAACGGCAGGGTCTGGGAGTATCAAAGTTGAAGTGTGCGCCGGGGCAAGGTGCCTTCTCTGAAGAAGAAATTTCATCAGCAAATCAGCCCGGTCGTAGCCACCTTGCTTTCTTATTGCATCAACATTTGCCACATAATAATCAAAACTATATCCGTGATAGACCAACACATCAAAGCCCGGGAATTTTTCAGAAGCATCAATGTTAATCACGGCAGGATTTGACACTGGAATTACGTTTGGAAGCCTGAGCAGCGGTGCAGCAAAATCCCCGGATATCTGGGCTTGAGGCTCGGCCGCCCTCACGGCGTCGTGATTGCCAGGAGAAAGAATAATGCTGATATGAGGGGGGATCTCAGAAAGAAATTCCGCACACATCCTGTACTGCTCTTTCACATCTTTCAAAATCAGCTCGTCATACTGGTCCTGATAAACACCCACGCCATCAACAATATCACCTGCAATAAAAATATACTTCACCTTGCTCGCAATCTCGCGCTGTGAAGCACTGCCGAGATTTCCGTTTATCCACTTGATAAACCTCCTGAAATCCTCCTCAAGGAATTGCGCCGAACCAAAGTGGAGATCTGACATAAATGCAGCGTAGCCTTCATTCGGAGCGTGCTTTTGCTCACGGAGGGGAACGTCGGGGTGTGTTATGTTCGCCACAAATAGCGTGCCGTTGC
The DNA here is from genome assembly GCA_016180065.1 of Candidatus Woesearchaeota archaeon. GTDB lineage: Archaea > Nanobdellota > Nanobdellia > Woesearchaeales > UBA10216 > UBA10216. Next base: position 24,935 of record JACPBY010000001.1, read on the forward strand.
GCACACTGCCTGTAACCGCGACCACTTCATCAAAAATGAGGTTCTGGGCAAGCTCAAATACTGCACCTTTTGTTTTGTTAACAACTGCATCAACTGTGCCTGTCTGATCCTCCAGTGTAATAATAATGTGCCCCTGCTTTGTTTGACGCTTCTCATTCACCAGCCCAATAACAGAAACAGACTCTGAAGAGCTGCCTGCCTTCACCCTTGCAATCTGCACAAGGGATGAAAGCTCAGCGCGCTGCATAAGTATGCCTTGAATTGCCTTGTATCTCATAATATAATAATTCACAAAATCACCAACCTGCCTTTTTGTGGGGCTTGCAGTGTAAGAAAAAACCACCTTGACGGAAGACAAACCCCCGGGCCGCTCTTTTGAAGGAACAGTGACCTGCAGGATTGCCTTTTCCTGTGATAACAGCGCGCCAAGAAGGACATTATAAGCTGTGGAGCTTTTAAGCTTCTCCAACAACACCCTTGACCGTTCCAATTCAAGCCAGTTAATGCTGCTCAATGAAACACTGTCCTTCCGCAAAAGCCTGCTCGTATCTTCATTCACTACAACAAGCCCATTCACCTGATCTGCCGGGATTGTGTGAAATTCTTCAAGGCTGGCCGACTCAGCCACGTTAAGAAAATCCGGACTGACAAGCATGTTCCTCTTAAGAAACTCAGCCACGCTTCGCTTTTTGCCCGCAATCCCTTGCTGTTCCGGTTGCTCCCCCCCCATTTTCTTCCCCAGAAAGGCTGAATTCAGATGCCCAACTCATCTTCCAAAATGCGCTTGACATTTGGAGTGTTTGCTTGTGAAGCAAGCATAATTTCTCTTGTCCGCCCATAACGCCCTTTTGAGATTACTCTTGCGGTTATCACCCCAAGCATATCCAGCTCAGAGAGAAGGTCAGAAAGCCTGCGCTGGGTAAGCGGCCTGAGCCCGACTTGCGTGCAGAATTTTTTGTACAACTCATAAACCTGCCCCGTAAATATAAACTTGCCTTCGCCGTGGCTTTGGCTTAGCGTTAGCACGGCATACAACGCTGCCTGTGATTGTTTTGGCTGCGTTGCAATAAGATCAGATATCTTGTCGCGCTCAATCTTTTCTTCTGCTTCATCCACATTTGCTATGCTTATTTTAGCGGCGCCTTTCCGCTCTGCAAGTTCGCCTGCCACCCTTAAAAGCTCCAAAGCGCGCCTTGCGTCGCCATGTTCTCTCGCTGCATAAGCCGCACACTTTTCAATAACACCAGAGTCAAGCGAGCCTGCCTTGAACGCAAGCTTTGCGCGGCTGGATAAAATATCCTGCAATTGAAGGGCATTATAAGGGGGGAAAAGAAGCTCCTCTTCAGACAATGAAGACTTAACCCTGGGGTCCAGGTTATCTGCAAACATCAAGTCATTTGATATCCCTATTATCGATAACTGGGCGTTCTTGAGTTCCTCATTCATCCTTGTAAGGCTGTAAAGCACGCCATCCCCCGCACGCTTTGCAAGCTGGTCAACTTCATCCAAAACCAGCAAAACAACCTGTTTAGTGGAATCTATGGTTGAGAAAAAAGCCTTATAAACATCATCAGTTGGCAAACCGGTTGAGGGGAGCACCTTTCCAAGCTCCCTCGCAAGTGTTGTGATAAGCCTATACTCTGTGTCTGCAACATTTTTCAGCTTGCAATTAATATACAGCCTTTGCAGAGGGATTGATTGTTTGGATGTTATTGAAAGCAGTTTGTCAGTTGTGTGCCTTACAGTTAATGTCTTGCCGCTGCCCGTTTTGCCATAAATAAAAAGGTTTGACGGCCGCTCCAACCTTAAAAGAGGGGCAATAATTGAAGCGATTTGCCGCGCCTGCTCATTTCTATGAGGAAGCTCGTCTGGCGTGAAGGATGTTTGAAGGGATTGCTTGTTGGCAAATATAGATTCGCTTTTGAGGAATGTTTCAAAAAAAGAGGAAAGGTCTGCTGCAGCCATTCTTTACCACCACCCCTTGACTTCTTGTGGAGATTTTGGGTTGTTTGATTAATATTGATTGTGGGAGTGTGATATGTGTTATGCAACATAAAGGTCACGACACTTCGACGATGAGCAACACACCAATCATCATATTTCAATATTGAATTTATTGATTTTGCATGTTTTTTGCTTTTCTAAAAAAGCTCATTTCCAGCAGAAATGAAGGGGTGACACACACAAAGCCAAAACAAAAAAACAAACACTGAATTGTCATTACTTTATAATAATGAAAAAGGAAAGGTTTAAATACTACAATTCATTCCCAACCCGCATGATTATCCAAAAAGAAACTGTGGGCCAATTAAGAGATATTGGGCTGAACAGTTATGAATCCAAACTGTGGCTGGCTCTTTTAGCGAAAGGGGTTGCTTCCGCAGGGGAATTGTCTGACATGGCGAACGTGCCAAGGAGCAGGAGTTATGATGTTCTTGAAAGCCTTGAGAAGAAAGGGTTTATCATAATGAAGATTGGCAAGCCAATCAAATACATCGCAGTCCAGCCAGAGCATGTGATAGATAATGTGCGGCAAAGGCTTGTTGAGGATGCAGAGATGCAAGACAAGCTTCTTACAAAAATCGAGCAAAGCCCGCTTATTGAAGAATTAAAGCAGGTTTACAAAAGTGGTGTGAAAGAGCTTGACCCGCTTGAGTTGACTGGAAGCATCAAAGGGAGGAAAAGCCTTTACCACCAGCTTGAAAGAATGATAAAAGGCGCTGAAAAAAGCATCATTCTTGTCACAACAACCACTGGCATTTTGCGAAAGAAGGATGCCTTGAAAAGTGCGTTTAAAAAAGCAAAGGAAAAGAGAGTCAGGATAAAGATTGCAGCCAACATCACTCCAGAAATCAAAGCCCAGCTGGAAGAGCTGGCCGGCATTGCGGAGCTAAGGCACACAGACACACCTGCCAGGTTTTGCGTTGTTGACGGGAAAGAAGTTGTTCTTATGCCGATGGATGGCGAGCTGGCAAACCCATCTTCTGATGTTGGGATTTGGGTAAGGTCCAAGTTTTTTGCAGCCACTTTTGAGCGGATGTTTGAGACAGCATGGCCGCAAATGAAGCCTGTTTTTTAGGAAAAGCAAAACCTTTTTAAATTCACTTCTGAACTACACTTGTGTTATTAGACTGGCGTTTCAATAAAAAAATTAGTTAAAAGAGGTGGGGCTTTATGCCGCAAGGAAATATAGAGATTGTGATTCTTGCAATCATAATAGGGACACTCACGGCGATTGTTTATTCTCTAAGAATATTGGTTCTTATGGAAAGGCGAATAGCAAGGATTGATGAAAACCTGTTTGCCATAACCAAAAGGATTGCGCTTGAGGAAATTAAAATAGAGCGGGAAGAAGAGAAGATTGAAAAAGAATTGAAAAAAAAGGCGCACAAATAAGCTTGCCCTGTAAATTTTCATTCCCGTTCTGGCGCATTTAATGCTTTTATTTCTTTTTCCAGCCTCTTGACTTCTGCGGTTAATGAAGTGTTAGCCGCGCCGCTTTCCTTATCCTGGGCCAGCAGCTCGCCACATTCGGGGCACCGGAAAGAAAAGTCAAACGCGTTGTCAAACTCCAGCCTGCTACAACGGTTTGCGCAAGTAAAAAAGCCGGTTTCAGCCTCTTTTCCCTGCTTTTCCTTCAGCACCTCCAACCGGCGGCCTATTTCAGCCAGAAGAAATGCACTAACCCGCTCTCCATGGAATGTCCAATAACAAATATACCAGCCGATTTTTTGGTCTTTTTTTCTTACGAATGAAGCAAGGTTAAGGTTATGCAGCTTGTATAACAAATTCCTTGTGGCGTTCACATCCTTGCCCAGAGCTTCCGCGAGCTTGAACTCAGAGTAGCCTTCCCGCCCATTGAGCGCTTTAATAACATCAATAACCTCGCTTTCCAGGTGGCTTGCCATCAAATCCACCAATCGGTTCGTTAAAATCTTGTCATGCTTCACGTCATTACCAGAAGAACAGGATTAATCTATAAATTTTTGGAATTACAAGAGCCAACGCCGCCAAACTCTAAAAAATGCCAAGAAGCTGCTCAAATGCAAGCCCCTTGTCCTTTGTCATTTTAACAGAGATTGAGTAGCCGGTGCCTGTCTTTTTCAAGTCATCCGGGGCAAAAAAAGCCCATTTCATATCATTAAACCGCACCCCAATCCAAGGCTCTGCACCCAGGATTCCCGCAAACAGAACAAGGTCATCAACCTGTTGCTGTGGAATGTGCCGGCTGAGCTCGCCAGAGGACTTGCATTCAATTACCAGCACCCTGCCTCCCTTTCCCGCAAGAATGTCAGGGGCGGGGTAGGGGGTTGAGCCTGAGCCAGCAACCCTCAATGCAACCCAGCTATTATCCCAAAACAAGTGCATAAGCTCCCTTTCAGCTTTTGCCCCTTTCGCCTTTGCCTTGATTTTACGGCACCTCTTTCAAACCTTGACTTTCATGAAATCCTTTGCACAAACAATGTTGTTGAATGTTGTCCTGGCATCTTCCTCAACTTGCTGGGTGTTTTTATACCTCTGGGAAAAATGCGTCAGCACAAGCTTCCCAACTTCAGCCTTATTTGCTATCAGTGCTGCCTGCTGGGCAGTGAGGTGCTTATATTCAGACGCCTTCCCTTCCAAGTCATTGGCATAAGTCGCTTCACAAACAAGCAAATCAGCACCTTTTGCCAGCTCTACAGCGCTGCCGCACAGCTCAGTATCCATCACGACTGTGATTTTTTTGCCTTTTGTTTTGTAGGTAACGTCAGAAGGCTTTATTGTTTTTCCTTTCAAAGCCACAGGCTTCCCAGCCTGAAGCAGCCCAAGCATCGGCCCCTCAGGCACCCCAAATTTTTTTGCAGCTTCAACATTGATGTGAACCTTGTCCTTCTGGACAATGCTGTAGCCAAGGCAAGGGGCAGTATGCTCAAGCCTTGCGGCTTCCAGGTAAAATTCGCCGTTTTCAAAAAAGACAGCAGTTTCCACATCGCTGACCTCAAGCCTTAAGCTGCCATTGTTATTGTTCATGAAAAAAGCGTTTTTCATATGTTCAAATTGTGTTTTTGTGCCTTTCGGGCCAAACACCTGCAGCCTGTGCTCGGTTGTTGAGCTGTTCAGTGTCTGGACCAAGCCAGGAAGGCCAAGCACATGGTCGCCGTGCCAATGGCTAATCAGGACTTTTGTAACCTTTGTCAAAGGGATGCCTGCAACCTTAAGCTGCCTTTGCGTGCCCTCACCACAATCAACAAGTATGCCTTCAGAGCCGCAGCTAACCAAAAGAGAAGACTGGTTCCTTTCCTTTGTAGGAACCATTGAGCTTGTCCCCAAAAAAACAATTTCCATAAAAACAAGGAGTGCTCAGACCTTATTTAAGTGTTGTGCTATGCGCAAAGCTTTTTAAGCAGCCGCCGAACACGCATGACTATGGCAGATCCTGTAACTGAGGTCGTGGTCGGCAAATTAGAGCAGCCCCAGCCCAAAAAGCCAAAGGAGCAGGTCAAAGCATACATTGGGAAAGAAAGAGTAATTACAGAAAACACAGATCCTGCGAGAGAGCTTTACAACCAATCAAGATATGGCAAACTGCTCACTGACGGGCGGGTTGAGCTGTCATTTTCAGAGGCAATGTACCTTGCGGAAAGAGGCAAGGTTTCCATCCTCGATGGGAAAAACAAGCCAATAAGCGCAGAGCAGTTCCTGAAAAAGGCAGCAAAATCCCAGCAAAACTTCTGGGTCAAATACTGCGTTTTCAAGGACATAAGGGACAGGGGCTACATAATAAAGACTGCGCTGAAGTTTGGAGCGGACTTCAGGGTGTATGACCGTGGGGTAAAGCCTGGAGAAGACCATGCCCGATGGATATTATACCCTGTCCATGAAGGGGACAAGCTTACATGGCAGGAGTTCTCAGCCAAAAACAGGGTGGCCCACTCAACAAAAAAACGGCTGCTGATAGGCGTTGTGGATGATGAAGGAGATGTCAGCTACTGGGAGTGCCGTTGGCTTCGCCCGTAAATCTCTCTCTTTTTTCATAAGCTCTGGGCACTCCCACAAACTTAACCTCTGACAAATTATTTAAAACACACGGGCAATTCTTTGTTTTATGGCAGGTCTGGCAGGAACAGGGAACCTCATAACAGACAGGGTAAAGCAGCTCGTTAGAATGAGAGGGCCGCTGATTCCATCCCAAATATCAAAAGAAATAGGCACAAACATCCTTATGGCATCAGCCATTCTTTCTGAGCTGTCTTCAAAAGGCGATGTCAGAATATCAAGCCTGAAAATCGGGGGCACACCCCTATACTATGTGCCCGGGCAGGAAGCAAAGCTGCTAAACTACACTTCAGGGCTTCATCCCAAAGAGAAAGAAGCCCTTGAACAGCTTAAAGCCATGGGCGTGCTTAAAGATTCAAGCCTTGAGCCTGCAACCAGGGTGGCAATGCGGCAAATCAGGGATTTTGCCAAGCCTGTAGAAGCAAGCATTGACGGCAACATAACCCTCTTCTGGAAATGGCACCTTGTGCCGAACGAAGAGGCAGAAGCAGCAATCAAAAAAATGATGGGCACGGCTGAACAAAGTGCTGGCACAGGCGATGCTCCTTTACAGGCTTTTGCAGCATCACCCGCTTCACCATTTGGCGCCCAAGCAATAATTGAAACCGTATCCGGAGCAGAAGCCCAACCAAGCCAGGCGGGCGCACAGGCAGGCATTGCACCCTTGCTTTACTCAGTCCAGCAGCAACTAAGGCAACACCCAAACACAGAACAGCTTCACAACAAGCTATCGCCCGCACCAGCCACCAGCACAGCTGAAGCAACACCACAAAAACAAGGAAAACCCGCCAAGCCAAGGCAAGCCACGGCAGCAACAGAGCTTTCTGAGCTTATTAATGCTTTTTTTACAAGAAACGGCATTGAAATGGAATCAGAAGTTACATCCAAAAAATCAGAGGTTGAATGCATTATCAGCCTTCCAAGCCCCGTCGGAAAGCTGCGGCACTACTGCGTTGCAAAAAACAAAAAAACATGCACAGACGCAGACATAAGCTCTGCGATGGTTCAAGGCCAGATCAGGAAACTGCCTGTTCTGCTCCTAACAAAAGGCGAGCTGTCAAAAAAAGCCCAGGAGCTGCTGTCAAAAGAGATAGGGGCCATTGTTGTCAAAAAGATATAAAAAGCCGCTCATGCCCGCCAGCCACATGGGAGTCCAGATAACAGCACTGCTGCCCGGAAAAGAGGCCAGGCTGGAGGATTTCAGCGGCAAGGTCATTGCAGTTGATGCAGCCAACCATATCTATCAGTTCCTGACCACAATCAGGGCACCGGACGGCTCATTTTTCACAGATGCGCAGGGCAATGTCACTTCTCACCTGATAGGCCTTTTCACAAGGACAACCCACCTTATGAAGCTGGGCATAAAGCCTGCTTACGTCTTTGACGGGCAAGTGCCGCAGCTTAAAAAAACCGAACTGCTAAGAAGGGCAGGGCACAAGGCTGAAGCTGCAGAAAAACATGAGGAAGCAGAAGAAAAAGGCGATGTTGAAGGGATGAGGAAGTATGCCATCAGGACAACACACCTCACTCCGGAAATGGTCAATGATGCCAAGGAAGTGATAACTGCCCTCGGCCTGCCAGTGGTGCAGGCGCCCGGGGAAGGAGAAGCCCAGGCATCACACATCGTTGCCAACGGAGACGCCTTTGCCGTAGCCTCCCAAGATGCAGACAGCCTGCTTTTTGGCGCAACAAGGCTGGTGAGGAACCTTTCAATAGCTGGAAGAAGGAAAAAGGCAAATGCCCTCAGCTATGAGCAAGTTGCACCTGAGCTTATTGAGCTTCGCGAGGTTCTCTCACAGCTAAACATAAGCCACGAACAGCTCATCTGCCTGGCAATGCTCGTAGGCACAGACTACAACACAAGGGGCATAAAAGGCATAGGCCCAAAAACAGCCCTTAAACTAGTCAGGGAGCACAAAACACCAGCCGGATTGTTCAATGCCGTAAGCTGGCAAAGGCATTTCAGCCAGCCATGGCAGGAGGTCTTTGAGCTGTTTGCAAACCCAAACACCAGCAAGGAATACGAGCTTAGGTTCTCCGAGCCTGACAAAAAAAAGCTTGCCGACCTGCTGTGCGACAAGCATAACTTCTCAAGGCAAAGAGTTGAAAACACGTTGGATGAGCTGGGAGCCGCCTGCACAGCAAGGCAGCAAAAAGGGCTTGGAGACTTTCTGAAATGAAAGCAACACTCAAACAGGCGCTGGAGGGAAAGCTGCCCGTCAAATGCCTGCAACAGCCAAGAAGAGCTTTTGACATTATTGGTGACATAGCCATCATAGAAATTCCCGAAGAGTTAAGGAAAAAAGAAAAACAAATCGCTGCCGCAGTCCCGATTCTGCAAAAAACCATCAAAGCAGTTTACAGGAAAGCAGGAGGCCACGAAGGCGAGTTTAGGCTGCAGAAGCTTAAGCACCTCTGGGGAGAGAGGAGGACAGAAACCACACATAAGGAAAACAACACCTTGCTTAGGCTTGACATAGCAAAAGCCTACTTCTCCCCGAGACAGGCAACAGAGCGGAAAAGGGTTTTTTTGCAGGTAAAAAAGCCCGAAACTGTCCTGGTCATGTTTTCCGGAGTTGGACCGTTTACTCTCGAAATAGCAAAAAACACGCCAGCAAAGGCAGTTTATGGCATAGAGCTGAACAGAATTGCCCACAAATCTGCCATTGAAAACGCCAAGCTGAACAAGGTTGAGGACAAAACCTGGCTTTTTTGCGGTGACGTAAGAAAAATAGTTCCGAAACTCAGGCAGAAGTTTGACCGCATCATAATGCCGTTGCCCAAAGGCGCAGAAAGCTTCCTGGATGTGGCATTTGCAGCAGCAAAAAAAGGCGCAACCATTCACTTTTACGACTTTGAAAAGGAAGAGGACATACCTCACAAGGCAGCAGAGAAAGTGAGAAAAGCAGCATCGGCAGCGAATAAGAAAATACGCGTACTTGATGTTGCCAAATGCGGCCAACTGGCTGCCAGGGCTTACAGGGTGTGCGTTGATTTCAAGGTTGTTGGATGAGAAAACTGCTTAAAGATTGGATAAAGAAAATGTTCGGCAGCCTTTCCAACTGGCAGAAATCTGTTGTCTGCTCAATATTATCCGCCCCTTTTGGCTTGGCAGTTTTTCTGGCGGCATGGTCAACACTTTATCTCGCAGACATTTCACCTTCCGCAGAATGGATTGTTTCAATGCTGATTGGAGCTCCAGTCATAGTTCTTGGCTTCTTTCTCATTGGCGGCATTACGCTTGGCTCGGCGTTGGGATTCCATTACGCGGTAAAAGCAGTTGTGGCAAAGGAAAAATTCGCCCTTGCGGCGTTTTTTGCATTACCCGCGCCATTGATAATCTTCATTTATGCTGTCCTTGCTTTCCCATCCAACAACTTTTCTGGCTCTCCTTTAGCCAATATCAACAACGAGAGGCTTTCTTTTTTGGGCTGGCTAGCAGCACTGTTAATTGCCATGGCTGCAGCGAAGATTTATAAGCGCATCTCCCCTCCCAAGATGAGCGTGCGATGATCGCGTGAACACCCTCGGATGACCTTCTTAAGAAGAAGGCCAAACGAGAATGGCCTTTTTAAGACAAGGTTGATGATGAACGGGAGTAACTGGTGAGCACGCTAAATCTTTTTGCTCACTGCAGCTCGCAAAAAGCTTTACCAAAAAACGGCGAAAAAAGGTGCTGGAAAATAGTGACCGCTGCTGCCGCCATCACATTAAGGAAACTGCAGTGCTAAACTGTTTTATTGTTTTGGCCGGCATTTCAAAAAGTTTATAAACTTGCCTCTCAAGAGTGCGGTCAGGAACTTTTTTTGCAGGCAAACCAAGTGAGATGAAATGCTTTCTGTAAAGGACAAGAGGACTGAGGACAGAGCTATTCTTGATGAACAAATCGTTCTAGGTGAGATCAGCCAGGCTCATGCCCTGCTGCAAGACATTCAAAATCGTAAAGGAAGTGATCTTTCGGCAATTCGGGGCGCGGCTGGGAAGCTCGGGCAAGCGATAGGGCTGCTTCGAGCAGCTGAAGGACGTGCCAAAGACATTGAAAAATGCTCTCTAAAAATTGAAAAGCACCTTAAGAACATCAGAGCTGTTACTAGCGCAGAAGGGGGGATTATTTCCTCAACCCGTGATATGGTGCGCTATCTTAAATTTACTGAAGCAAGGATTGAGGCAGCGTATACTAATAGTTCATCTACTAACTTCTTCAATTCCCCGCTTCTTTTCGATACTCAGTTCTACTCTATCGTGGCTGATGCCGAAAAGAGGCTTGGCTTAATTATGGCAATGGTTCCGAAGCTCATTGCCCTGGAAAAGCAGGTAGACCAGTGGCTTGCGTGATAGCAACAAATGCCGCTACCCGAACATCGTGACGTATTCGCGGCTTTCGGCAGCCTCTTCCTTGCTTTTTACCTTCTGAATTGCGCTCAGGAAGTCTTTTGTTTCAACAGCCGTCCTTGATTCCCTTATGGCAAAATAGCCAGCCTCTGTGCAGATTGCCCTTATCTCAGCTCCGGTGAAATTCTCGGCCAAGCCAATTATCTTCCCCATGTCAAGGCTGCCTGCATTCATGGATTTTGTATGAATCCTGAAAATTTCCTTTCTCGCATCTTTTGCAGGCACAGGGAAATAAATATGCCTCTCCAGCCTTCCAGACCTGATTATTGCAGGGTCAAGGATGTCCTTGCGGTTCGTGCAGCCTATCACCTTGATATTGCCAAGGCTCTTAAAGCCGTCAATCTCTGCAAGGAGTTGCATGAACGTCCTCTGGACCTCCCTCTCACCTGACGTTCCTATGTCAACGCGCTTTGCCGCCAAGGCATCAATTTCATCAATGAAGATTATTGTGGGGGCCTTTTCTCTTGCGAGATGGAATATTTCCTTCACAAGCTTCGCGCCTTCCCCTATGAATTTCTGGACAAGCTCAGAGCCAACAACCTCAATAAAAGTGGCGTTCGTGGCTGTCGCAACAGCCTTGGCGAGAAGGGTTTTCCCGGTTCCAGGAGGGCCGTGGAAGAGCACGCCTTTCGGAGGGTGTATGCCTACCTGTGCAAACAGCTCAGGCTTGTTAAGCGGAAGCTCAACAATCTCCCTGACATCCCTTATCTGCTCTTCAAGGCCCCCTACCTCATGCCACTGAACATCCGGCTTTTCCAGAATGACAAACTTTTCAACAGCAAGCCTTTTTGAAACATTGGCTTTTTTAACGACACTAAGGTTCTTTTGTTCAACATAAACCATGTCCCCCGGCCTGAGCCTGCCGCAGTCTGAAAGGGCATCAACCAAAAACTGGTTGCCATTAGGCATTTTAATAATGACCTGGCCCACCCTTACTGCTGCAACCTCACAAACCATCAAAGGGGAGCGCCTGAGCTTCTCCAGGTCATCCTTCATGCCAGCCAGGGCTTCCCTTAGAACGCTGTTCTCTTCTTCCAGCCTGGCAATGGTGTAATCATAAATGACGTTCCCAAGCCTGTCGTCACTGCCCACAGCACCGCCAACAGCGTCAGCAACGATTTTTGCACACCTCTTAACCTTTTGCCGGCAATAGCTTAACCAAAAACGCCATTCACTCTACAGACTTTGTCACTTTGACATCCCTGACAAGTATCGGAGGGGTGATGGTTGGGGTTTCAACTTCCCAGCCGAAGACGGCTTCCGAATCTTTCCCGACTGCAGCAACACCCTTTAAGATGTGCAGGAGGTTATCGCTTATTCTTAACTCCTTGACAGGGCCAACAACTTTTCCATTCTCGATGAGGAAAATGCCGTCCCTCGGTATGGTTGAAAAATCCCCCGCTTCGTAATTCTGAAACCGCGTATACCAAACATTTGTTATGATAAGCCCGCGTTTCACTTCCTTTATCATTTCTTCCTTATTAAAGTTTCCCTTTTCAAAAACAAGGTTGAAAGGCGTCGGGGTCACAAGCCCGGCATTTGCAGTTGTTTTAGTGCCATACCGCCTGGCAGTGGAGGAGTTATGCAAGTAAGTCTTCAGGATGCCTTTTTCTATCAGGACATTGCGCTGAGTCGGAACCCCCTCCTCATCAAACTGCGCAGAATCAAAGCCATTGGGCAGAGAGCCATCATCAACCAACGTCACATTTTCGCTTCCAACGCGCTTACCAAGCTTGCCCGCAAGGCATGAAAGCTTTGATTCAACATTGAAAATTGAGGCAGCCCTCCCAACACTTTCAATAAGGTTGGAGAAAGGAAGCGGCGAAAAGATTATGTCATACGTTCCTGCCTTTGCCGGCGCAGGATTGACTGCTTGCCTGGCAATAGCTGATGCAATCTCCGCGCTCCTTTCAGGGGTGAATTTCCTCAAAACCCTCGAATTGCAGACATGATGGCCTGAGGCATATTTGTCTACAAATGCCCTGATGGAAAAATACGCCTTTGTGCCCCTGTCCTCAGACTCAACGTTGTTTGAGGTCAACAAGTAAGAACTGGAAACGGTTGTTTCAAACACCCCCGCAGCCCTTTTCACGCCATTCCTGCTTGCAACACCTATTGCCCCTTTCAGGAGATCCACAGCAGTTTCTCCAAGCTCAGTGATTGCCTTGTCATAGGTTTCAGCAATTTCCCTGTAACTGAAAGGCCCTACTGCTATCCCCTCATACTCCTTATTCGGAACAGCAGCAGCCGTGAACTTCAAAATTTTAGACACCGCATCATCAGCTGCAGATTTTGAAATGCTTCTTATGCTCGTGCCCACCAATTTTTTGCCAATGGCAACAAACATGTTCAGCTTGCCAGAATGCCAGCTTTGGGTTGTAGAAATGATGCTATTGACAAACTTCAGCTGGGTAACTTCCTCATCAATGGCAGAAACAACAACATCATCCGCGCCTTTTTTCTTAAGCTGCTTCACAAGATAGGCGGCTACAGAATGCGCATCGCCCTGTTCTCCTCCCGCTCCCGCCTTTGGCATTTTTTTACCCGTTTACCTTAAAAGCTTAGCCTGACATTCCTAATCCTGAGGCTTGGGCCTCCAAACCACACAGGAATTGCCTGCATTGGCTCTGCTTTGCCACAGGTTCCGGCATGGTACTCTGTGTTGTCTGCTGCAGCATCAACAGCGCTCCAAAGCTTAGGGGTTGAAATTTCAATCGTAGGCCTCCAAACCGGCTCTGCAAGCCTCCCATCACGTATCAGGTAAGCTTCTGCGCCAGTATACTTCGCGTTCAGCCTCTTATCATCAATGTTCCATTCCATAAAGTTCCTGAAATAAACCCCAAGCCTGACCGATTCTATGAGCTCGTCTTCCTTGTAGCTGCCAGGCTTGAAAACAGTGTTTGCCATCCTGACTATCTGTTCCCTGTCATAGCCTGTAGCCCTTGCAGCACCGTTGCTTTTTGTTTTAAGAATGGCTGATGTCTCACGGTTATGGAGCAGCCCGCCTATAATTCCTTTTCTGATAAGCCAGCGCTCACTCGCCTTTACCCCCTCATCATCATAAAGATAATAGCCGAAGCTGCCAGGGATTGTAGGGTCATCAACGATGTTAACAGCACCAGAGCCAATCGTTGTCCCGACACTGCCCGGATGGAGGAAGGACTCGCCTGCCTGTGCCGCTTCCCTGCCAAGGACGCGGTCTGCCTCATACGGGTGGCCCACGCTTTCGTGGACCATTATCCCTGTAATTTGCGGGGCAACAACAAGGTCAACTTTTTCCTTTGGAGGACTAATAGCTTTCTTCATGTTGGACAAGGTTGCCTTAACTTCCCCGGCAAGGAGCTCAGGAAACTTGTATTCATAAATTGTTTCAAAGCCACCTGCTGCGCCGTATTGCCAATAGCGCTGGGCAGTCCTCCCGGCTTCCTCCACAGTTATGAAATACCAAAAATCAGTTCTGGGAATTTTTGAAAGAATCCTGCTGCCTTCACTGTTGGCAAAATATTTCTCTGTATAGAAGTCAGACATAGAAAAGAACCTGCCAGGCACGTTTGCCTTTACAGCCTTTATTGCTTTCTCAGTGTCAAAAAGGACAGCAAGCTTCTCCTTCGGGCTTAAATCAACAAGCTTAACCCTTTGCTTAACTTCATAACCGGCCTTATTTGTTTCCTCATCGCTGAACTTCACCTTTTCTCCGATCCGGGAAGCAGCAGAGGTAAGCCTTGCAGCTTTTTCAACAACAGCCCGGACATTTTCCCTTGACAGGCCATTGGTGCAGGCAAAGCCAAGCGAGCCTTTCATGACAATCCTTACCCCAATGCCTGCTACCCTGTCAAAGCCCGCAGCCTGAGGAACCCCGTTTTTCAGGACAAAGCCGTTGACTGACGTTGCCTCAAGCCGGGCATCGGCGTAACTTGCGCCAATCTTCCCTGCGTAGTCAATGGCAAAATGCGCGAGGTCAAGGTCAAGAGCATCATCAGGCTTAACTGAAGACTTAGCAGGCATAAAAACATCCCCTTAAACAAAACAATTTCACGCAACACAGCAGATATATAAAGTTTATTGGCAAAAAATTAGCGCGTGACATCAAAACTCCTGACTTGCTCCATAAGCTTTTTTGCCTTTGCATTTGTGCTAAAATGCTGCCTTACGGGCGCGAGCAGCTCGTTCAGCTTCCCGGCAACCGCGATTTTCAGGTCTGCAGGGTGAACCTTGCCTTCGGAGTACAGAGCTTCAAGCTCGCTGCAGCTGCCGACGCTCAAGTCGCCGCCGAACTTCTCAGGACGCTTGATTTCAAGCTCTTTAAACTTTTCAAAAATAATGTATTTACAATATTCCAGAACCGGATTTTCATTAACCTGCTTCAGGGGGCAGTAAGCTTTGCCTATTTTGCGCATAACATCCTCTTCCGAGTCAGTCATGAAAACGGCCGTATCGGGCTTTGACTTTGACATCTTAAGCTCAATCGCCCTTTCAGTAACGCCCTTAACGTCAGTCCTTGGCTCGCCAAGGCCCATAAGCATATGGTGGCTTACAACAACCGGCTTCCAGAAGCCAAGCTTTGGGCCAATCTCCCTCGCAAGTATGTTCACTTTGCGCTGGTCCATTCCAAGCTGGCAAATGTCCGCCTCAAGCTGGAAAATGTCAGCCGCCTGCATGCAGGAATAAACAACCATTGATGCCTGCTGCATCTCAGACTCCTTCCTGCCCATAATCTCCCCTGTGCGGATTATGCGCTGAATTGTTGCATTCATGGATATTTGCAAGACCTTCTTCCAGAAGTCCTGGCTCTTGACCAAATCAGTTGCCCTGACAAACTCAACTTTGCTGAGGTCCATCCCGGCAGCCTTCCAAACCTCAACAAGGTAGTCCCCACACACCTGAATCCTGTCCAAATCACCACCAAGCTTATTGTTCGCCCAGGCGTGCCAGTCTGCCGCATACATCTTGAACCTGCAGCCTGCCCGTGTCATCTTGTTGACATTAATGGCTCTCATAATGCCCTGTGCTATGTGAGCCCTTCCACTGGGCTCAAAGCCGTCATAGGCAACAGGATGCTCTTTTGTCTCAAGAAGGCGCCTCAGTTCTTCGGCCGTAACTATTTCCTCACCAACTTCACCTATTAACGACAGCCTTTCTTCAATATCCATGCAGGATGCGGCTGCTGCAGACGATATAAATCTTTTCATTGCTTGGTCACATTGAAAAGTTCATGATACTCAGCCAGCTTCGGTCAGCTTAACGCTGACTTCGCTAGCCTCCCTTCAGGAACCGAGGGGAGGACTAATGAACCGTTTGCGGTAGCAACGGCGAAGCTGGCTTAACGATGAACTTTTCAATAACGCCCATTGCTTTGGAACTCCTCATTGGACACTGGACATCCCTCCGGCGAACGTATTTAAATCAACGTGCCTTCTGCACTGCCAAAGTCTAACATGGCAGAAGTCATTGAGGAGGACATTGAAGCAGCAAAATGCAAAGAAGAGCAGGGCATAGACTGCAAGCAGAACACTATGGTCTCAGTCACAGATATCACTTCTTACATGTACTGCCCCAGGACGCTTTATGTGCGAAAAGTGCTGGGCTATGAAGAACCACCCAACAAGGCCATGGTCCTCGGCTCAATAAGGCACAGTTTCTACGACCTTGCAAACAAGCACGAAGAAAGAATCGTTGCCAGGATGCCTTCAGGGTTCACGAGAGAAGAAATCATCGCGGCTTACTTGGAGACATACCAAAACCTTCTCAGGGTTGCGGCCGTAAACAGAGCCAACTCTCTTGCGCAGTTTGACCTTGACCCTTTTTCTGTCATTTCCGAGCTTAAGCCCGCAGCCATTGCAGAGGCGAAAGAGAGAGCAGAAAACGTCTTCAGCTTCGCATCCCGGCAGAACATTTTTGGCGAGGAGCTATGGCAGGAGCTGAGCCCCAAGATACTTTCAGAGCTTAAAATAAAGTCGGCAGCCCTGAGGCTCAAAGGCGTTGTTGACAAGGTGGAGCTTTACAAAGATGCCCTGCTGCCCATAGAGCTCAAAACCGGCAAGATGGCAAGAGATGGAGTCTGGCCAGGCCACAGAATCCAAGTGGCCGCCTACATGATGATGCTTCAGGAAAAGTTTGGCATGCCAGTTACAAAAGCAGTTATCAACTACCTGGACCACAACTGCACAAGGACTGTTGTAATGAACCCCTACATGGGGCTGGAGGTCAAAAGGCTGACAGAAGACGTAATCCGGCTTCTAAACAGCAGAACAACCCCTAAGCCGTGCGGGAGGGAAAGGTGTGCGTGTGAGAGCTGAGTGGGGAACTCACCGTTTCAGGTAAACCTTTCTTGCAGGCCAGCTTATCTCAATGCCTTCCTTTTCGTAAGCCTTGGCCAGCCTTTTAATGAACTCGTGCAGAACAACATACTTCGCAACAGGCTCGCCAACCCTCAGGACTACTGAGAAATTGATGTTGGAATCCCCAAATTCGTTAAACCTGATGAATGGCTCAAAGTCCCTTGCAGCGCCATTAACAGCCTGCTGAACGTCCTTTGCAGTTTTTACAGTGACTCTTTCAACCTTTTCCAAGTCACTGCCGTAAGCAACCCCACACTTGACAAAAAAGCTTGTTTCCTGCGAAGGAAGGTAGTAGTTTGTTATCACGCTCTGCGCCAGCTTGCTGTTCGGAATCACTATCACGTTATTGGGAAGAGTCCTGACCTTGGTAGAGCGCCAGCCAATTTCCTCAACATATCCGTCCTCGCCGTTTTCAAGCCTGATAAAGTCTCCGGTCCTGACAGGCCTGTCAGCCATAATGTAAATCCCGGCAAAGAAGTTGGCCAAGGTGTCCTGCAAGGCCAGGGCAACAGCCAGGCTGGCAACGCCAACGCTTGCAACCAAAGCGGTTACCTTGACATTCATCTGGTCAAGAAGGCCTATAACTGCTATGACATAGATAAAAACAGTGGCAGCTCTCCCTGCCAAGGGCAGGAAGTGCCTGGCAACCTCAGACTCCGCCCCGGTTCGCTTCTTAAGCTGCCAGCCTATCAGGGCAGCCGTAATCCTGGAAGCGGCATAAGCAATCAATAGTATTATAGATGCCTTGTAAAGCCTTCCCAGAAAGTCAGCATAAGCCGCCAAGGCATTAATCTGAAGCAGTGAAACATACGTGCCTGTAAAAAGAGCAAGAACATACATCGGCTTTTTCAGGGCAGCGACAATTGCATCGTCAAGCTCAGTCCCTGTCCTCTTTGCGAAGGTAGCGAGGTAAAAATTCATGAGAAAATGGATAAAAAAAGCCAAAACCAGAAACGCGCCAAGCGTCATGGCAGCTGTCATGAGGTCACCATACGGCAAGGCAGATATGGCTCCAAGAGAAGGCAAGCCGGCAATTGCCCTAAAAAGGTTTCCCTGCAAAATTGGCATAGTGCAAGGGAAAAACAGCACTTTTTTATGCTTTTCTGTCCCAATCAAGACAATTCCACAACATTTAAATATAAGCTATGCCCCTGAAAAAAGCAATTTCATTAGCATTATGCAATAGTAACTATCTCATTGACAAGAGGGTTGGGTGTGTCTTGATGGCTGAAGAAGACAAAAAGTTTTCTAGGCAGATTATCGGAAAAATTGTTGTAAGCAAGTCCGGCAAAAGATTTGGAGAGGTCGCGGACATAGTGTTTGAGACAAAAACAGGGGAGCTCATACACCTGGTCCTTGCCAACCCAACACCCTACATTCAGAAGCTTGAGCTGGAAAGAGATGGAGAAGGCAACATTCTCATACCATTCAGCGCAGTGATGGCGATGGGGGACTTTCTCGTTATTTCTGAAGAAGACATTGTTTAAATGGCTCCATTAATGCATAAACATTTCTTTTTGGGCAGCTTCAGGCTTTGCTTTTCACCGCAGCAGCCATTTCCAGAGAGGGATAAGCTTCACATTTTTTCCTTTGATTTTTTCTTCCCCCTCTTCGCTGTTTGTTATAATGGACAGGTTGCTGCATTTCAGCTCTTTTGACGCCTTCAGCAAGGATGCAATCTCCCTTTCCCGCGTTCTGGTATCCTCGAGGGAAAATGCCACTTGCAGCAGCTCTTTAACCCTGCCTTTTTCCAGAACAACAAAATCAACCTCTTTCCCGTCAGCAGACTTGTAGTAATAAACTTCCTTGTCCCTTCTTAAATGCTCTATGAAAACAAGGTTTTCCATGAGAGTCCCATCGCCGCTTATGCCATTAGCAGTCAATATGCCATTGTCTACAAGGTAAATTTTTGGCAGGGACAGCTCTGCATTCCTGTATGAGTATGAGAATTTCCGCAAGGGAAAAACGAAAAACACATCATTCAGGGCGTCAACATAGTTATAGAGGGAATTCTTGCCCGCTCTCAAACCAGCCGACTTGGTAAAATTATAAAATTTATGCACAGAAAATTCTTTGGCAGCCGAGCTTATCAAGGACTTTATCAGGAGCTTGAGCAGCTTTATGTTCCTTATCTTATATCTTTCAATCACGTCCCTGAAGATTGTAGTCTCAAAAATATCCGCCAGCAGCTTTTCCTTCTCTTTCGGGTATATGATGACTTCAGGATAGCCGCCTCCCACCATATACATATTTAGCCTGTTAATGACTTCCGCCTTTTCAGCTGAAGAAAGATACCTGCCCGTTTTTACCTTATTCGCAGAAAGGTAGTCCGCAAATGAAAAAGGCAGCATTTTGTATGGTACTGCTCTTCCCCTCATTGCTGTCGCTATTTCCCTGCTTAAGAGCTTTGAAGAGGAGCCTGAAATAAATACCTGCACGTTTTCGGAATCGATTACAGCCCTGACGAACTTCTCCCAGTTTTCAACATTCTGTATTTCGTCAAGAAAAAGCCACACCTTCACGAGCCTGTTTTTTGGGCATATCTCGTAAAAGGTTTCCATCAGGCTATCCAAATCCCGGCTGCTGCAGCCCTCCAGGTCTGACCTTTCAAAATTTATGTACGCCACCCTTTCCATGCTTGCATGTTTCAAGATACTGCTTATCACCTGAAACATGGCATAAGTCTTGCCCGCTCTTCTTGGCCCTATTATGGAGATAGCCCTTTTCAAAGGCACTTCTTCAGGAATGGAAATTTCCCTTTCAACCAGTTCAGGCACGCCTTTCGCGTGAAAGTCCCTTATTGCCTCCGCCCACTTTTCTTTCGGTATCATAAGGGATTATATAGAAAGAAACTATTTATAAATGTTTCCCTTCGTAAAGACCTAATGCTTGAAAACCCCAGTTGCCGCCCTCTTGCCTGGCTGTGAGGCCCCGTTTTTTTGCAAAACTTTATATTAGCCCCAGCTTCCTGCAACCAGCATGGACAGCGCTTTGTGGGCGGAAAAATACAGGCCGTCAGACTTCACAGAAGTTATTGGCCAGGAAGAGATAGTGAAAAGAATAAGGGCTTTTGTGAAGCACCAGAACCTCCCCCATCTCATATTCTCAGGCCCGCCCGGCGTTGGCAAGACATCAACAGCCATTGTAATAGCAAAGCAGCTTTACGGCGAAAACTGGCGGCAGAACATCATTGAATTAAACGCGAGTGATGAAAGGGGTATTGACGTTGTAAGAACCAAGGTCAAGGATTTTGCAAGGACAAAATCAATTGGCGAAGTGCCATTCAAAATCTGCATCCTTGACGAGTCAGACTCACTCACAAGAGAGGCACAGCAGGCTTTGCGCAGGACAATGGAGAATTACACAGCAACGTGCAGGTTCATTCTGCTCGCGAACTACTCCTCAAAGATAATAGAGCCAATACAGAGCAGGTGCGCGGTTTTCAGGTTCAAGCCCCTGTCAGAAGAGGAAGTGATGAAAATAATTGACAAAGTAGCTTCTGCAGAAAAACTTGTTGTTGACGGAAAAGCCAGAAAGGCGCTTGTTGAAGCATCTGAAGGCGACTGCAGGAAGCTGGAAAACATGCTCCAGAGCTGCGCAGTGCTGTCGCCAAACGTGACAGAAGACCTTATCTACTCCGTGGCCAGTGCAGTAAGGCCAAAAGAGGTTAAAGAAGTAATAAGCCTGGCATTCTCAGGCAATTTCCAAAAAGCCAGGGACAAGCTGCTTGAAACCATGCTTGCCCACGGCCTGTCAGGGCTGGACATCATAAAACAGCTTCAGAAAGAGCTTCTTGAAGCGAAAACCGAGCCAAAAAATAAGCTGCTGCTAATAGAGAAATGCGGCGAGATAGAATTCAGGATGAGCGAAGGGGCTGACGAGTTCGTCCAGCTTGAAGCACTGTTAAGCCAGATTGCGCTTGCCGGAACAAAAGCCTGAACAGGCCCTTCAAAATAGCAAATATTATATACCTTTTGCTCCAGAAACGAAGCTCATTCCAGGGAAATGGCCATGAAAAAAGAGGGGAACAACAGAAGAACGGGAGAGATAGCAGGCTATCATGGGCTTAGTGCAGGCATTGAAAACCTGCCATCGCAACTTCTCAAGCTCAAGCCAGCATACGACGGGCTGATAAACAGCCTCACAGAACAGCTTTCACGGAAAACAAAAGAGATAGAGCGGATAAGGGACTACACAACCCAACTCGAGGAAGGGGAGAAAGGCCTTGTGCAGGAACTGACACAGCAGCTTACGCTAAAAGATGAGGAGATAAGCAGGATAGCGTCGCTTTACGCGAAAAAAGAAGCCGAAAACAGAAAGCTGTCTTCAGTTCTCGAAGCCCAACTGGCATCACAGAAAGTTCATGCCGACAGAATCAAAACCCTCCTGGTGAGGAAAGAGGAAGAAACTGCAAGGCTCGTGGAAAGCCTCAGAAAAGAGCTTGAGCGGAAAGGCACGGAAATCGCATCGCTAAGGGGCATACTCATTGCCAAAGGCCAGACCGCAGCAGCCAGCATAAGCTTCCCAGACGTGAGTTCCTACTCAAGGCAAACTGAGGCAATGCAAAGGCAACTCTCAAGCAAAGACCTTGAACTCAAAAAGCTTGAACAGATGCTTCTGGAAGAGCAAAGGCTGGGCAAATCAGTGCAGGCAAGGCTCAAGGAGCAGCTAACACAATCAACAGCCATGGTTGAAGAGCTGAAATCCTTCATCATTGAAAAAGAAAAGCTGGCACAAAACCTTGAATCGGCATTTGAAAAAAGGCTTGCAGCAAAAGAAGATGAAGCCAGGAGAATAAGAAGCCTTTTCGCAGCAAAGCCAGAAACAAGGCTGCACAAAGAGCTGGATGGGCTGAAGTCAGAGCTCCAGATAAAGGAAGAAACCTCCAGGCTGGCAGCAGAGGAAATTGCAAAGCTAAAAGAGCAGCTTGGAATGCTGAGGAAAAGGCTTGACGAAAGGCAGAAAATGTTCTTTGAAAGCGAAAGGTCATATGAAGAGCTGATAGTCAAGCTCAGGGAGCAGCACGAAACCAGAATCAAGACCCTGATTCACGAGGCTTCACAAAAGGAAGCAGTGCTAAAATCAGCAATTGAAGAAGAAAAGGTGAAGCTCCACAGGGAAACAGCCATGATGAAGGAAAAAGAAAACCAAGTAGAAGATGCGCTTCAGGCATTCGCAAGGACATCCCAACAGCTGATACGGCTGGGTGAGGCTGCCACGCTTAGCGAGCCCGAAGCAGGCGTCATGGTTGCCAGCCTGAAGCAGAAGGAGAAAGAGCTTGAAGAAAAAGAAAACCAGATGCTGGAGGAAAAGAAGCTCGCAGAAGAACAGCTTGGGAAAGAAAAGGAGCTTGCCGAACAGCAATTGGAAGAAGAGCGAAAAAACGCAGAGGAACGGCTTGAGCAGGAAAAGAAGCACATGGAAGAAAGGTCAAAATACATCCACTCCAAAGAAGCCGAACTGAAAAAAATGCTGGCAGAAACAGAAGCCAAAATTGCAGAGCTGAAAAGCAAAGAAACAGAAATCGAAAGGAAAGAAGCAACAATGGCGAGAAAGGAACAACTTCTCCTGAAAGAACAGGAAGCGCTGAGCAAAGAGCTGGACGTGCTAACCAACGCAGGCATAGAAATCACAAGGTCAAAAAACTACATCAAGCAAAAGATTGAGCAGTTTACAAGCCTTGAAATTCAGCCACAGCAGGCAAAGCAACAGCCAACGATAAACGCGCCAGAAACGCCACAGCCAAAAACACCTTCAACACAACAGTTAAGCTTCGGAGAGCTTGGAGGCAGCGAAGCCCAGATGGCTGAGGAAGAGGAAAACCTGGGCACACCAAAGTTTGACGGCATAACCTCTGCGGAAACAGAAGTCAGGGCAGCCCCTGCCGAATTGGGAAATGAAGAAGAAGCAATAACACCTGCAGCTGCCAAAACAAAGCAAAAAGAATCCGCAATTAAGCTCAAAACAGGCAAAGCCAAGGCAGCAGCAATAAGGCAGAAAAAAACAAAGACAAAAGCAGCACCCAAGAAAACAAGCAGGCTGAAAAAATCCAGGCTCACTGTTAAAACAAATGCAATAAAAACAAAGCTGATTCAGAAGAAACCGCTAAAAACTGCTTTTAAGCAACAACCAAAGAAAATCGTTGCAGCAGCTGCCGCCGTAGCAGGAGAGCCCGGGAAAGGCCTCGCTGCAGAAGAGATGCACGGAAAGCCCGGCCAGGAGCTCTTCACAGAGCTAGGAGGCTATTCAGAGCTGGATGAGATAAAATCAGTAGTGGACGTGGGCATGCAGCACGGCGACAGCATAGAACAGATAAGGCAAAGCCTCATATCATCAGGATACTCAAAACAAAACATTGAAAAAGCTCTGGAAAACATCAAGAAAGGATAACCTGTTTCAGAAAAACCATTCTCAACTATCAGGACCTGGCGCCGCACTTGCCTGTCCACTGACCGACACCAGCCTGGCAAACCTCCACGTTCCCACTGCCGCAATCCTTAACCTGGCCGACCAAGCATAGTGGAGGAACTGGCGGAAGAGGCGGTATCGCTGCGGTGCATCCTGCAGGGTAATAGTTCCATTTGAGAGAGCCGCAGTTGCAGGTGAGTGCAACAGAGTCCCACTGGCCACCAGAGCTTGTGCATTTGCCCATGACATCACTGTAGCGCGGGTTGGTATTAGGATTTGATGCTTGCTGCTGTTGCTGTGCCCCTCCTTGCTGACCGTCCGCCTGGCCGCCGGTGTCAGGCTCGCCAAGCAGGTGCTTCACAAGAATCTTGGTGTTTCTAGAGACAAGGTAGTTGTAATCAAGCTTCAGGTCAACCTTCTTTACAGCATCTTCATTGGCAGTAGCCTGAATGCACGAGAACGTGCCCTCCCCCCCACTAAGCCTGAGATAGCCCGTGAATTTTCCAGTAGGATCTGCTGTCCCGCCCGTCAAGCCGCTGCATGATATGCCCGGCATGCCCGTAATGACGCCGACAAGAACCTGGTCCTGCTTTGAAAACTGGGTTTTGTCACATTCTGTTACAGGTATAGTTTTATCAACCTTAAACACGCTGCCGCTACCAACATTTTTTACATTAAAAGTGAGCAAAACCTTGTTCCTGCCGCCAACACTTTCCTTAACCGAAGTAACGTGAACAGGCGCACCGGAACTAAACACCTGCTTCTGCTCAGCTATCTGGCAAACGCCGGAAACGCGCTTTGTAGCATCAGCCCTTATGCACACATCAGTGGCAGCCTTGGTCTGGTAAGTGTAGCAAAGGTCAGCCTGTATTGGGAACTCGTTATTGCCCTGAAGCTGCCTCTGGTACGCCAGGTTGGTAAACTGAACATCTGCAACCGAGCCAGGTATTTTATTGCCGTCAGGGTCTTTCTTAACGCCGTCAAGGGAGCTCTCAGGATTCTTGCCCTTCAGCAAAACCTCCTGCCCATCCACGTTTACCGTGACGACTTTCCCGCCAGCCGTAGTAGTTTTCAGAAAGTCACTTGCTGAAATGCCGCTTATGGTAATATGCGACCCTGCTTTTTGCACATCTGATTCCCCGATGTTTTCCATCAGCATGATAATGTCAAACGTGTTGACAGGCTTGCCGCCACTCATTTGCGCATCAGTAACCTCTGAAGGAGGAGAGTTCTCGGCAAACTTCATGGTCAGGCCTTCTGTGCCGCCAATAAAAGGAGTTGTGTCAGAAGATGCTGGCCCCTTGCCGCCGCCCTTGCAGCCGGCAACAGCCAAGGCAATTGCAATCAAAAGAACAGCTAAAACCCCTTTTCGCATTTCAATCACAACTTAAAACTGGAGACAGGCGTATTTAAATGTTTCTAATCAAAATCTTCAGTTTCACCTATGGCCGCCGGCGCGGGAGGGAGCAGGTCGCCAGAGGTTGCCGAGGCTTGTTTTAATCCTAATTCACAATCATCTTCGGCAAACACCAAGAAACCCTTGCCAACCGGCACAGCATCCTCGACTCTCATGCCCTTGTTAATGTGTGCCCATCTGGTGTTTTCTGCGTCATAGGAATAACCCACAAAATCAGCCCCGCCAAACGTCTTGCAGGTGCCGAGCAGGTCTGAAAACCTTTTTCCTTCCCATTCGGGCTGGGCTGATACCATGTTCCAGCCTTTCTCTAAAGGAAACTGGTAGTCGGAAGGAAAACCCGTCACGCTACGCACACTGCAGGCATCGCCCAGGTTGTAGAGCCAGACCGCCTTGAAAAGCCTAAACGACTGGCCTGGGCTAAGCGCATCAGTCAGAATAGCTGTATCATAATCACTAATCCGAGGATTCCATGAATGAACAGCCCTGTCAATCTTGCTTTTCTGGCAACTGGTTGACTTAAGGTAATACAGCATGTCTGCTCCGACAATGTTCCAGCCAGGGGATATTGCGACAGGAAAGCCTTTTTCCGCTTTATCCTTCGCTTCCCCAGCTGCGCTGCATTTTGCTTCGCATGCCGCTGACTCGTACCATTCGTTGTTTATCGTGCATTGCGAAATGCAGGCTGCCCCGCCATCTTGTTCCACTTCACATCTCTTGTCAGTGCACCTTTCCACAGCAGCATTTTGCAGGCAGAACCTGATGCCGTAAGGCAGGCTGTCAACTGCTGTCGTAAATGTCTTGAGCAAAACAGTACCCCCTCCAATCTTTGCCGCGTCAAAATTCCCAAGCTCGTGGAAGTCAACAACCCTGACAACAGTTGCCTCAGAAGCGCCTTGGGGCAAAAGAGTTACTGTAAGCGTGCCAGCCAGGCTGCTGACTTTATCTGCCTTTATCCGGTAAGTCCTGCCGCCATGAACATAATCCTTTGTTTCCCCTTCCTTTATCAAAGCATTTTCGCCTTTCCCGCAGTCTGCCCGGCCTTCTGCAGCTTTCGCCTCGGCCGCAGCTTCCCTTGCATCCTTGCATTTTGCCTCGCATTCTGTTGGCTCGTACCATTCGTTGTTTATCGTGCATCTTGAGAGGCAGCCTATGCCGCTTGGGTCGCAATCCAGGTCAGTGCATAAGCGGGCTTGTTGAAGCTGTTTCTTCTTCTCCTCCTCTGCCTTCAGCTTTTTCTCATTAGCTGAAGCTATTTCCACCGCCTGGCATTTTCGCTCACAATCTGAAGAAGAATACCAATTGCCGTCTGTTGTGCACTGTGAAAAACAGACAGCCTCACCATTCGGGTCAGCATCACACTGCCGGTCAGTGCACCTTGCGCCGCTGACCTGCGCTCCAGTGATATGGCCTGTGCCGCTGGCCAGGCTGCCATACCAGTCAAAGACTGCCAGGGCAGCGAGCAGCACAACAGCGATTGCACCAACTTTTAACCTGCCAGAGCCGTCCATCACTGAAACCTTCATTCACACCTTTTTAACGTAGATTCTGAGCGCCCTGCTATTTAAACCTTTTTACAAAACTCTGCCGCAAAAAGAGAAATTTTAGCCATCTATTAACAGCCCGCGGCTGCCAGAGCTGCTGCCAATTTGCGGTGCAGTTGGCACAGAAGGCGGTGCAGCAGGGTTTGGTTCAGGCTCCTGCTGCAGCTGCACTGGCTGTGAAGTGGTTGGCGCTTGTTGATTTTGTTGCGTTTGAGAGAACCCCTTCTCAACCCTTACAGGAACAGGCTCTGAAGTCTGGGTGTAGCCGTAGCTAAGCTCAACTTTAAGAGGAGTCACAAATGTTCCTGAGCCTTCATCAAAGTCATCGGCCTCGTAGCTGCACAGTATGTAATCATTAGCAAGGTTCCCTGAAAGGACCTTTTCGGTTTCGCTGCACCTGATGCCGCTGCCAAGCACCTTGCCGTTAAGCTCAACCTTTTCCAGCCTGACAATGTTAAGCTTGGGCTTGCCCTTATCATCGCCAGGTTTAGAAGATGAGCCTGAAGCTGCAGAAGGTGCGCCTGCCGTGCAGAACAAGCTCAGCCGGGTGCTGTCAATTATCAGCCCTTTCCCGATGTTGCCGATGAAAATCTTGAATTTCGGCTTTACCTTCTTGTTTGACTTCTCAGTCAGGATTTCTATCTTTTTCACAGCCACAGGCGCGCCCTGGCTTTTCAGCGCTATGGGAGCTTTGGCGTCGCAGACCTTTCTCTGCTTCTGGAAGCTTTGGGTTTGGGATGCATCTATGCAAACATTTGCAGTGAGCTTTGTGCCGTACTTGTAGCAAACAGTCGCCAGCAAAGCAGTATCTACACTATCATTGCTGTTCACAAACTCGTTTGCCTTCAGAACCAGGGTAACGCCCTCAACAGAGCCTGCAACCGTTTCGGGGGACTCCCTGCCAGTCATCGCATTTACTTCGATCAGTGGCAGTGGCTTTTTGAACTGAACTTTTTCAGTGTCCTCTGCCTCTGCGTTTTCCAGCGTAAAAGCCCCTTTAGTGTCCACGACAGTCACTATGGCTTCAGGGACTGCAACAGCCCCTTTGTTCGCCAGGACCAGCAAAACCTCAGAAGAGCCACCTTCGCTTACCAGGCTTGGGACGCTTTCAGGCGAGAAAGCAGCGCTAAAGCCCTCCGCGCCAACATAAACATCAGGAACATCAATGCCTGTGCCCTTCTTCCCCCCAAACCTGCCGCCAAACTGGGTGCAGCCAGCAGCCAAAAGCGCAACTGCAAGCAGGACTGCTATAAGGAAAGGGCGCAAACGCAAGGCAGAGGCCTGAGCCATTTTCATTCAGCTCCTTCAGCTTTCGGGCAGCCATCGTCGGGCTTATCATCAACACAGTCAGTCCACACGCCCCCTTCCTTGCATACCTGAGTGCCTGGGCACTCCTGCCCGTTAACAGCGAAATTGCAGTCTTTCTCTTTCCCAAGGACACATCCTTTGACCTCAAAGCTGGCTGCTTTCTTGGTTGAAAAAACGTATTTGGTATGCGCCTTAAACTGGGCTCCGACCCAGTCAGCACCGCCCAACACAGCCGGTGGGAGGAACATCTTGCAGCTGAACTGAACGCCATCACCAACAGGCCTTAACTCACCTGTTTTATCATTGCGCAGAATTTTTTGGGAAACCGTGTACGTTTTAGGGCCTCCAACGTTTTCAGGGTTGAGGTCCTCAAAATAGCTCTCTCTATCATTACTGCCTGCTTTGCTTCGGCTGCAAGCAGGGTCATTTGTCTTAAGGCTGGCGCCCCTCGGCAGGGTAAGCGTGAACTCCTCAATCCCTGCAAGCTCACCATCCCAGGCACCGCTTCCAGCTACAAAAATGACAAGGTTCACCACAGAGCCTTTAACAGTGTCCAGGCTAAAAGGCGAGGTTACCAGCTCAACAGGGCCCCAGGTTATCGCAACAGGACCGTTGTCATACTCAGCTTTTGCAGGAGGAATCTTGCTGACTTCAGCAGGGTCCTCACCTGCATCAAGAAGGGCTTCAATCTTACTTGAGCTCATAAACGCAGTGCTGAGGTCAGCATCTGCCTCAAAGCCGTACCTGACATCAAACTCAACAGTATGGGTTCCTTGTTCAAGGCTGTCAAACAGGCACTTTGCTGTCCTTGGCCTCTTGTAGCCAACAACAGCAGCAGGCTTTCCTTTTGACATTGCCATGGTGAGGTCTTCGTCACTAAAAGGCTCAACAACCAGCCCCTCCGAGGCAGTTGACTCTTCATTGCAATCAATACCTACAATCCCTATCACCCTTTTAGCAGGGTCATCAACAGGCAAAGGATTTGGGACTGTCAGGATTATGCTTGGGGCTGCAGCTTCGTAAAACCCTTCCTGCATGTTGAACACCTTCGGCATGTTCGGGTCAGGAATAAGCTGAAGGCCCATCTTGGGCTGCTCCTTTGCCGTGCCAAAGCCAAAAGCCTCCCCAAGCTTTTCCTGTGCTGAAGCGATTGGAGCCCTGAGAAACTCCCCGGAAACAATCCGTTTGAAATTGCTCTTGAAGCTGTCTATAACACCCTGCTTGAGACTTTCTTCGGCTTCAGTCAGGCCTGCATGCGATACATAAGCTGCCTTTATCTGCGGAAGGCTGGCTACAAGATAAAAAAGAATCAACGCTCCAAGGATTTTCCTCGCCGTCCTTGATTCAGGGTAAAATGCGAATATAGAATACATCAGAGGCAGGGGGAAAAGCATCCTGTTAAGCAGAAAGCCAGCTACGAACTGAATGTAGCCAAAGTTAGCCACATAGTCCAGAGCGCGCTCCCTTATCAGAGGAAGGCCGTATGTTTCAAACAGCATAAAAACCGGCAGCCACTTTATCGCTCCCGGGATTTGGAGATTAACATAAAAAAAGCCCGACCCTATGAGAAACGCGATAAGCAGAATATTAGAACTTAGTATGCCGATGTCAAAATTGCCGTTCCACGCGTTCAGGAAACCGAAGATTGAATAAAAGTGCACCGAAGCGATTATTGCGCGCCAGAAAGTGATGGTCCTGGTGGTAAGCGCCAAAATAAAAAAGCCCCCTATGCCAAAACCCATGCGCAGCCACGCTGTCCTGCTGACGTCAAAGCCAGTTCTCCAATCAAAAAAGTAGAGCAATGCTGTAAAAACAACAATGCCGCTGGCAAGATTCTCAGGCTTCAGGTCAGCAAACCAGCCAAAAATCCCCTTGACCGGCGTCATGGCAGCCTGGCCAGCGGCAAAACCAACTCCTGTGGCAGCGCCCTGCAGGACCGGCCCGGCAGCACCGGCAGCCTTTGCGGCCAACGCAGCTTTCGGAGAAGCAACAGAACCTACAAACTTGGCAGCCCCGCCCAGGGCTGAGAAAATGCCTGTGTTAGGCGCGGCAGCGCTTCCAGTGTTTCGCATGCCCTGCGCAAGCCTCGCAAGATAGCTTGGGTCAATCGCCCCAGCACCAGCCATAGCCACTTAACAGCACCTCTTTCAAAATTCAGCAGCAGCTGAATTTTGGGTATAGCTCTTAAATTCAACGTTTAAAACCTTTTCCTTTAATCCAATGCTGCAGCATTGGATTATCAGCTGCATTCCTCAGCCCTTCTGCAGTCAAGAAGTACATTGAGTTCCAGGATGTGCAAGGTGGTTTCGGGGACTATCCTCAGGAAGTTTGTGCCTGCCACAAGGAATGAGTCAATGTTTTTGGAGAAGTTTGCAGCCCTCGTGTCAAGCCTCGTTTTCTGGCTGTTGATTTCCAGATTAGCGGTTTTGCGTTCCTTGTCGTCAACAAACCTCAGCTGGAGACTGGAGTTTATTGTGTTGTTTTCAATCCTCCTGAACACGCTGCCGTTTACGCTGAAGAAATAAACTGGGAATATTGGCTCTTCCAGCTTTGTTCTGAGAACTATCCGGTCAAGCAGATAAGTGCCTTTTTCAGCCACAAAACTGATTTCATTCTTTCCAGCCACAATGTCTTTCGGATCAAGCTGCTGCCTCTCAGGAACGCCACAGTCAGGCACCTTTGACGCAATCAGGATGCCATTAAGGTTTACGGTAAGCTTGCCGACGTCCCTCACGTTGCAGTCAACAAAGTAGCTCAGGGATGCCTCTGACAGAAGGTTGGCTTCTTCCCCACCAATCACAAAAGTTTGCACTGCTTCCTTGTTTTCAAGGCGCTCAACTGTGGCAGTTACCTTGACATCCCTGAGGTCGTAGAAGTTCTTTGAGAAAGGCTTATACCACGGCACAGGTTCTGTGGAGAACTCCAGAAGGTTCTCCTCCTTCAAGGCCAGGCTCAGCGGCTCTGTGAAGCTGTCAACCTCACCTGCAAAAATCTCGTTATCGTTAAGCTTTATGATGAGATTGCCTTTGTGGCTGGCAACAGAAAACGCAAGCTTTGCGTTCTCAACCTTGTCTTTTAAGGCAAGAATCAGCGATTTTCTCTTGTTTGTGCTTCGCGAAGTTTCGGCGTAAACAGAATCTGCGCTTTTCAAAACAATATCCTCTTTCTTGGTGAAGAGGTTGAATGAAGGTATGCGGTGCTCAAACTCTTTCTCCTTAAGCCGCGTCAGGGTGCCGGGGTTTTCGCTAAGCAAGGTTGAGCCGCGCAGAGTGCCAGGCACAACAGCCCCCACAGGGGATGGTTCCTTATCGAGCATCTTGTCCCTGTCAGCCTTTGGCAGAAACAGGAGATACAACAGGATAAACCCTGCAATGGTTATGACCAGAATGGCAGCATTCGCCCCGCTAGGAGGTCCGGGAGGAGCCTGTGCCCTTTTTCCAAAACAAGCCATGCTTTATTCTCCAGTAGATATATATTTAAATGTTTTCTTCTGATGCGCTCCTTGGAAATCCTTGCTTTCGAGGCTGCCTCGGTTTAGCTGACGCTAAACCAACTTAGCCTCCCCTTCAGCAAGCCGTTGAGAGTTTGCAAAAAGAAAAGGAACACCATGAAACTCCTCAAAAAAGACCTGAAACACGGGAAGATGGTCGTTAAAGCGGAAAGCCTTGACGACCTGTGGCTCTTAGGGCAGACTGTGAGGCAGGGCGATGCAGTGGTTGGAAGGACAACGCGCAAGGTGAAGCTGGGAAGCTCAGAAGAGGCAGTCAAGAAAACATATGTCCTGCAGCTGGCTGTTGAAGGGGCCGAGTTCAAGGAACAAAGCGTGAGGATAAGCGGAAAAACAGCAGAACCGGCTGAAGACGTGCCAAAAGGCTCGTTCCATACCCTGGCTGTTGAACAAGGCGATGTTATCACCATTATTAAAGCCAAATGGCAGAAATACGAGCTTGACAGGCTGAACGAAGCAACACAACAACAGCTTAAAATCCTGATAGTGGTGTTTGACCGGGAAAGCTGCCTGCTTGCAAGGCTGAAAAGCCGCGGTTACGATGTTGTTTTAGAGCTGAAAGGAAAAGTAAGGAAGAAAGACTACAGCACAGCAAGCGTAACTAATTTCTACAAGGAGATAATAGCTTCAGTCAAGGACTACAGCGAGCGCAACAAGCCTGACAAAATCATCTTGGCAAGCCCGGCTTTCTGGAAAGAGGAGTTTTTAAACGAGATTAAAAACGACGCCGCAGCAGGATTGCTCAAGCAAAAGCTGGTCATGGCAACCTGCAGCAGTGTCGGTGAAAACGCAATAGAAGAAGTGCTGAAAAGGCCTGAAATGGAAACAGCCCTTGAATCAGCCGCCGCAGCGAAAGAACTCAAGCTGGTTGAAGAAGTGATGACAGAAATCGCAAAAGATGGCAATGCCGTGTATGGGGCAAAAGAAGTGGAAAATGCGGTGCTTGCAGGAGCAGCCGAAAAGCTGCTCATTACAGACACCAAAGTCTATAACAATCCCTGCAGCGAATTGCTAATGAAACAGGCAGAAGATAACGGCGGGAAAGTACTCATAATAAACTCGGAAAACACCGCAGGCCAGAAGCTGGATGCCTTGGGAGGAATGGCAGCAATGCTGCGCTACAAACTTTATTGACTTTCCAGGGCGAAACCACCAACACCATAAACTTTATATATTGAATATCATATCTAAGATTTAAAATGTCGCTGGCTCACGTAACCAAAACTGGGAATGTATCAATACCGAAAGAGTGGCGCAAAGCCCTCGGCATTGAACCGAATTCAAATGTGATAATTCACAAGCTTGAGCGCAAGATAGTCATAGAGCCATTAAAGCAAGAAAAATTCCACGATACTCTTGCTAAAATTGATGATGAAGTTAAAAAAAAGAAAATCACCTTTTCAAGAGAGGAAGCTGTCAAAGATGACTTCTACGATTAAATTTATTGACGCCAACATATTCATCCTGAGGTGGAGCAATCCAAGAATCAAGGAATTCATTGATTCGCTAAGCGCCGAAGAACATTGCACTTCCGTTTTGGTCTTAGCTGAGGTTTACCATAAGTTAATGCAAAAAAATGTAGAAAACGTTTTTAATTACATAAGAGGAATAATGGGCACCATAACTATCTACGACTTTACGCAGGAAGAATTATTCGACGCCATGAAAAATCCTTTAGACATAGGTATGAATGACAAAACACACATAGCTGTTATGAAAAACAGCAATATCAACACAATAATATCATTCGACAAGGATTTTGACAGGGATAAAACAATCAGAAGAGAGGAACTATGATTTTTCCTTTGGCCTTCGCAACCTTTTTTCCCTTTTTTGCCCAGCGCCTCCTTTTTCGGCTACTGCAGCAGGTGTGCTCTTGACAGAATCAGCCACGCCCGATTTTTGATTGCTTTGCTGCCGTGCCAAAAGCTTCCCTCGCACTATCAGCGCCTTCATCGCAACAACAGCCTTCCTTATGTCGTTGAAGTCAGGTATGTGCATGTTGTCGAGGTAGTGCATTCCTTTTCGCGAGAACCTGCCTCCCATAAAGCAGGTTATAACCGGCTTGCCAGGGAATTGCCTGTGGGCTTCAACAACGGCCTTGGCGTCAAGCACAGGATTTGTCATCGCCTGGAGGGTTTGAATGACTATCAATCCGTGAATGTATGGCTCCTTCAACAGAGAGCTTATGGCAAGCTCATACCTGTTTGGCATGGCGTCCCCGACAATATCCAGCGGATTCCTCTTTGAATAAGCAGGGTGCATTACACCCGCCTTGTCAAACGCTTTTAGAACTGCTTTTTGCAATGGAGGCAGGTTAACGCCCAGCTCATCACAGTAATCAGCGCAGATAACTCCGCAGCCGCCTCCATTGGTGATAACCACTATGCCATTGCCCGCGCAAACAGGCTGTTCGGCCAGCACCTTTGCAACATCAAACAGCTCCTCAACAGTATCAACCAAGGCAGCCCCTGCCTGTTTTGCTGCCGCCTCAAAAACCCTCACGTTGCCAGCCAACGAGGCTGTGTGCGTTGTAACAGCTTTCTCGCCGGAAGATGTCCTTCCACCCTTCAGGATTACAACCGGCTTCCTTGCAGCAAGGCTTTTCAGCCTTTCAAAAAATTCCCTGCCGTCGTTAACCCCTTCAACATACAACGCAACAGCCTTTGTCTCTTCATCAGCAGCAAGGAATTCAAAGAAGTCGCAGCAGTCAAGCATGGCCTTGTTGCCGTAGCTTACAATTGCACTGAAACCATACCTTGCCTGGATGGCCCAGTCTATGATGCTATCTGCCAATGCGCCAGACTGGCTTACAAAAGCAATTCCGCCTTTTGGGGGAGTGCTCGGCGCGAAGCTGGCGTTCAGGTTGGTTGTGGGCCGGACAATTCCCAGGCAATTTGGGCCAAGCAAAGGAAGCCTGGCCTTCCAAAGCCTTTCGGCAATCTTTGCCTGCAGCCTTCTGCCCTCATCATCAAATTCACCAAAGCCAGCACTTATCACAAGGACGGCCTTGACTTTCTTCTTAATGCAGCCATCAACTGCCTTTAAAACCAGCTGGCGCGGCAAGGCAATGATGGCGAGGTCAACAGGCTCAGGGATTGCGGCCAGCGAAGGATAGCATTTCACCCCCAGAATCTCCGTCGCGAAAGGATTGACAGCAAAAATCCTGCCAAGGAAAGGCCTGCAGTACTCGCAGCGATGGGCGCAGCCAATCGCCAGGTTGCGCAGCACAGACTGGCCGACAGATTCAGGGTCACGGGAAGCGCCAACCAGCGCAACGGACGAAGGGCTGAAAAAGCCTTGCACGCCCGGTTTTGCTTTAGCCTTTGCAGGATTTTTCAATGCTCCAGCCACGGCTCTGGCGTCAACAGCAACAACGCCCTGCAAGCTGTCACTTGCAAACACAGGGTTCAGGTCAAGCTCTGAAATCTCAGGGTGCTTTGCAACCAGGCCGGAGATTTTCACAAGGAACATGCCAAGCTTCTGCAGCAGGGCATCCCCCCCTTTGAGCCGGCTTATGCGGCCGTATGCCTTTGTCTCCTTTACCATTTCCATGGCTTCAGCTTCAGAAACAGGGCAGAGGCGGATTGCGGTGTCAGACAGCTCCTCAGCAAATATCCCGCCTGAGCCAAAAATAACCGCTGGCCCGAACAGGGCATCGCGCTTTGCACCAACTATGCACTCAACACCAGAGGCCTCCTTTTGCACAGCAATCGCAAGCTTTTTTTCAATAATGCCCTTTCTCGCAAGCAAGGCATGCGCAGAACTGAGCTTACTGAAAGCGGAGGCAAATGAAACTGAATCTCCACACCTGATTACGAGACCGCTTTTCATTTTATGAACTGCCGCAGCCCCGAGTTGGGAAGAAACAGCTTTTAGAAAAACCGGAAAACCAAGCTTGAGCGCAGCAGCCCTGGCAGAATCCTCATCAGCAGCAAAGGCTGTTTCGCAGAACGCAACCCCTTCTTTTCTCAAGAGGGAGACAACATCCTGAAAGGAAAAACACGCACGTTTTTTGCCCATTAAGCCAGAAAATGCAGCGCCAAATTATTTAAAGCTATTCCACAAAAATGAGCCTGGTTGTTTGAGTTAGGGCAAAGCTTAAATAGTAGTTCTTGAAGAATCGGTTTTGGCTTAATTTACTGGGGGGCAGTTAAAAATCGTAACATATTAATAGTAGTGTTGCCCAGTCACCCCTCACAACCCATAACAATTCAACTTATCTGGAGGCGCCCAAATGATTATCAAAGAAGAATTTCTAAGCAAGCTCCGCACATACTTCTCCCTTAACCTTTACGAAGTCAAAATCTGGACAGCCCTTCTTTCAAGAGGGGTTGCAACTGCAGGCGAATTGTCTGACATAGCGAACGTGCCAAGAAGCAGAAGTTATGATGTTCTTGAAAGCCTTGAGAAGAAGGGCTTTGTAATCATGAAATTTGGAAAGCCAATCAAATACATCGCAGTCCAGCCAGCTGAGGTTGTTGAGCGAGTCAAAAAACACATGAAAGAAGAGTCTGAGAAAAAGATAAAGAGGCTGGACGAAGTAAGGAACACGGAAATCATTGATGAGCTTAAAACACTGCACCAGCAAGGCATCGAGCTTGTTGAGCCATCAGACCTTTCAGGAAGCCTCAAAGGCAGGCACAACCTTTACAACCACCTTGACCTCATGATAAAAAACGCCGAAAGCACAG
Source organism: Candidatus Woesearchaeota archaeon (assembly GCA_016180065.1). Lineage (GTDB taxonomy): Archaea > Nanobdellota > Nanobdellia > Woesearchaeales > UBA10216 > UBA10216. The sequence continues at coordinate 60,577 of JACPBY010000001.1, forward strand.
TAACCATCATGACCACTTCCCAGGACTTCCTGAGGAAAGTTGAGGGGCTCAGGATGACAATGGAAAAAGCCAAGAAGCGCGGAGTCAAGATAAGAATAGCTGCCCCCATAAACAAGGAGAACAAGCACGCAGTAGAGCTGATATCTGATGTTGCAGAAGTGAGGCACACAGATGCAAAGGGAAGGTTCTGCATCATCGACGCCAAGGAGATGATGTTCATGGTAATGGATGACAAGGACGTCCATCCCACATACGACGTGGGCATATGGGTCAACACGCCTTTCTTTGCGTCAGCCCTTGAAAGCCTATTTGAAACGGCATGGAAGAACATGAAGGCTGCTGTTGAAGTGGCGAGAAGGGCCTTCCCAGTTCCTTTCTCTCATGACTGCACAGATAGCAATCGGATTTTCTTTCTTTTTTGCTTAGACAGCGCTCTGCTTTCAAGCTCTTTTCCTTTGAAGGTCTGAAACACCCTTGCGGAATGCGAGCGAAGAAGCAGCTTTTTGGTTGTGCCCTTAAGAGGGAGATTGATTCAACAGGATTGAGGATGATTAGAATGAACTTGCGAGAGCTATATCAAGAAATCAGAGAAAGGCAGCCAATACCAAGTGAACAGCTAAGAGCTGGCATGAGGGTTGGAATACTTTATCCAGACAGCACACATATTATGACAATAGGTGCCATAGGACATGGGAGGATTGAGAATTACAGCCTCGGTCAACAACTTGTAGCTGTGGCTAAAATTGCCCTGGGTCAACCTGCAGTTAAGTGGGAGCAGGATGGAACAGTACACCTAATAAATCTTCAAGATGTAACAGACTGTAGTGGCTACAGGGACTTCGTTGCTAACGGTGATTACATTATGGTTGACTTTCCAGGATGCAGCCCCCATGAGCTTCTAGAACCAAAACTTGGCGTTCTGTGGCCATATACAAAAGCAGTTTGGGAACCTGTCGGAAAATTACCATTTGTGCAGGTTAGCAAAGAAGAAAAACGTGCCATATGGAGAGAGTCGCCGCTGGAGAAACTTGTGGATGACAACACCAGCGGCGCTGCAACTGCGCAGAACAGGTGGTTCTATGCGCAACAAAGCCGCAAAACCTTTAAATAAGCGCCAGCGTGGATGATTGGATATGGAATCAGAAAAGACTGCAGAAATAGCAGCATCGCTGCACCGCCTTGAAAGGGCAGTGCTAGTGCTGCCGCACCTTGCAAAGCACAGCGCTGTCGCAGAGCTGGTTTCCGCTTCCGGAATGCAGGAAGTAGAAGTGATAAGGGCACTCAACTGGCTGCAGAACAAAGGCATGGTCGTGCTAAGCGAGGCAATTGAAGAGCTGGTGACGCTTGGCGAAAACGGAAAGGCATATGCAAAATCCCAGCTGCCTGAAACAAGGTTTCTAAACGCGATTAAGAACAAGCCGCTGCCCATTGCCGAGATAAAAAAAGCTGCAGGCCTTACTGAAGAAGAGCTTGGCGCAAGCATTGGAGCCCTGATGCGGCTCGGTGCCATAGAGCCTTCAGCAGCTGCCGAGAAAACCTTCAAAATAACCGCCACAGGAAGCGAATTTGCAAGATCAGGGACACCTGCGCAAAGATTCCTGTCCAGAAAATTCCCGGCAAAGGCAAAGGAACTACCGCCAGAGGAAAAGGCACTCGTCTCCGAATTAAAAAAAAGAAAAGACGTAATACGCGAAGGCATCATCAAGAACAGGACAGCTGTCCTCACAGACCTTGGAAAAGAGGTCGCGCGAAAAAGCCCCGCAGCAACCCAAACCACCGACCGGCTGACTCCAGAGATGCTCGTTACTGGTAAATGGAAGGAAGCTGAATTCAGGAGCTACGACCTGACAACACCTGTGCCAAGAGTTTTCTTCGGAAAGCCCCAGCCATACAGGGAGTTCCTTGAGGAAGTAAGAGAAAAGTTCACAGCACTGGGCTTCGAGGAAATGACAGGCCCGATTGTGGAAAGCGAGTTCTGGAACATGGATGCGCTGTTCATGCCGCAGTTCCACTCCGCAAGGGACATACACGACGCTTACTATATAAAAGAGCCAAGACACGCAACAGACCTGCCCCAACAACTCGTCAAAAAAGTCAAGGCGGCGCACGAAAACGGCTTCGGGACAGGAAGCAAAGGATGGCGATATGAGTTCAGTGAGGAGAAGTCAGCGCGGCTGATAATGAGAAGCCAGACAACAGCGTGCAGCGCAAGAAAACTTGCCTCACCAGACTTGAAAATTCCGGGAAAGTATTTTGCCATAGGCAGGTGCTTCAGGTATGATGTCATAGACGCAAAGCACCTTGCAGACTTTAATCAGGTTGAAGGAATCGTTGTTGAGGAAGGCATAAACCTCAAGCACCTTATAGGCCTGCTCAAGCTTCTCGCGAGGGAGTTCTGCAACACAAGCGATGTAAAGGTAGTGCCATCTTACTTTCCATTCACAGAGCCGTCTGCATCGCTTTACGCAAAGCACCCCAAGCTCGGCTGGATGGAGCTTGCAGGAGCAGGAATCTTCAGGTCGGAGATGGTCAAGCCGCTTGTTGGAAAACATGTTCCCGTAATAGCATGGGGGATAGGCATAGACCGGATAGCCATGTTCAGGCTTGGCCTTTCGGACATAAGGGAGCTGTTCAGCCACGACCTCGGCTTTTTAAGGGATTCAAAGGTGGTATGACAAAATGCCGACTATAACTTTCTCTTACACCGATTTTCTGCAGCTGCTGGGAAAGAAACTGCCGCTTGAAGAGTTCGGGAGACTGCTGCTGCTGTTTGCAAAGGCGGAAGCAGGCAAGTTTGAGAAAGAAACCGGCGAGATCACCATAGAACTGGACGATACAAACCTGCCTTACCTTTGGTGCCCGGAAGGGCTTGCGAGATTTTTGAAAAGAATTTTGGGAAAGGAAAAAGGGATTGCAAAGCTTAACTTAATGCACAGCAGCTACAAGATTGTTGTTGACAGCTCTGTTAAGAAAGTCAGGCCGTACATAGCGGCGTTTATTGCCAAAGGAAAAAAGCTTGACGACTATCTCCTGAAGCAGCTTGTACAGATGCAGGAGAAGCTTTGCGAAAACTACGGAAGAAAAAGGCAGAAAGTTTCAATAGGGCTTTACTCCTACAAGCGCATTGCTTTCCCCGTGCATTACAAAGCAGTCCCTCCAGACTCTGTGAAGTTCGTTCCGCTTGAATTTGACAGGCCGCTAAGCCTTAAAGAAATCCTCCGGCAGCACCCGAAGGGCCAACAGTACGGCTGGATTTTGCAGGATGCTGAAAAATACCCGCTGCTGGCTGATGACAAAGGAGAAGTACTGAGCTTCCCGCCAATCATTAACTCAAACTTCACAGGCAGGCTGGAGATCGGTGACAGCGAGATTCTTTTTGAGGCAACAGGCACAGATGAAGAATCCATAAACCTGGCTGCAAACATCTTTGCGCAGAACATGGCTGAGCGAGGGTTTGAAATCCATTCAGTGATTGTAAGCTGCGAAGGCAGAACAATAGTTTCACCAGCGGCCAAGAAGGAAAAAATGAAAATAACTGCTGAAGCTGTCAAGGAGCTAATTGGCCTGAAGCTAAAAGAGCCGGAACTAAGGCAGCTGCTGCTGAAGGCAGGCTATGATGCCGAAGGCAGCTACGCTGTCGTGCCGCCTTACAGGGCAGACATAATACACCCTGTGGACATTATCGAGGATGTGGCAATAGCTTATGGCTTCGACAAAATAAAAGACGAGCCTCTGGCCAGCTACACCGCCGGAGAAAAGGACAAGGCAGCAGAAATAATAAATCCCCTGCGAAAAATAGCCGTTGGCATGGGCTTTCAGGAGATATTCAGCCACATACTTGCTGACAGGAATTCAATGCTTTCAGGCTCGGGGATCCCTTCTGCAGCTGCGGCAGAGAACGAAAAAAACATAGTCCAGCTTGAGAATTTCATGTCTGAAACATATTCTGCAGTCAGGAATTCGCTGCTGCCCGGGCTTCTTGACGTCCTTGCCAGGAACAAGCACGAGGACTACCCGCAAAGAATTTTTGAGGAAGGAATCGTTGCATCCAGGGCCGGCAAAAGCATTTTCGAATGCCGCTCCATAGCTTTGGTGTCGGCACATCCAAAAGCAGACTTTACAGAGCAAAAGCAGCACCTTACAGCATTTATGCGCACCTTAGGAATAGAGTTTACGATACAAAAGGCAGCACACCCCACATTCACCAAAGGAAGGGTGGGCAGCATAATTGCAATAGGAAAACCTGTGGGAGTCATTGGCGAAATCAGCCCAGCAGTTCTCAGCTGGTGGGGCATTGAAATGCCTGCCGCTGCTTTAGAAATAGACCTGAGCGCCCTGCTCAACAGGGTCAGTGGTCAGTAAACCTTAAGCCACTTTCTCACCAGAAGGGAAAAAACCATGGAAAAAACTATGTAAGTAGCAAGCCAGCCAGGCTTCCAGCCAATGATTGACAGGCCTCCGAGAGGCTGTAACGGCTGCATGCCAACGCTTATTCTTTCAATCACGCTATCCTTTTTTATGGAGCCATTTGGCGAGCCTAAAAAGCCGCTTGCCTTTGAAAGAATAGGCTTTTCATACCTGAAGCCGTCTGTCAAAAGGGCGTTTAGCGAGTACAACTCGTTGCCATAGCCGTATTTCAGCTGGTGGCTGCCTTTCTCCACTCCTTTCACGCGCCAGCTCACGACATTTTCACTTATGCCCTGCGTTGGCTGCGAAAGCAGCTCAAGCCCATCAGACACGTTCAAGGTTATGTTGCCCCCAGCCCCCTTTGCAAATTGGACTGTGGTCGTGAACTCATCCCCTGGGCTCAAGGGAGCGTAGGCAAGGTGCGCCTGCATCCAGCCAAAGACAAGGAAAAGAGGAACAAGCGTTATAAGCATTGACTTGGTTGAAGAGCTGAACTGCTGCATGCTCCGCTTCATCATTTCTTTTTGCAGCTGGGCTGCCTGGGAAGGATCCTTAATTGTTTTAATCTCAGACTGTATGCGCTTGACATCATCCTTTATCTCCTTGAGAAGCTTCTGATTTGTCGTGTACTTATAAACCACCGTAGTCATGAGGGAAACGGCAGCAGAAATAACCAGGATGGCAAGAGCAGGAGGAAGGCTTAACAAAACATTCATAAAATCAAGTGCGCCCATTTTGTACCCGCCTTTTACTGTTGTATGAATCTTCTGAGCATCGGATTCATGTCATAAGCGTGCTGGTGAGCGATTTCCTCATAAAGCCTGTATACAATCATGACTGTCAGCAGCAAGCCTGTCCCAGAAGTAAGCGCGCCCATAATGTCAGCGAAGGCGGCAAGAAAGCCCACTGTAATTGCCCCCATGACTGTCAATGCAGGAATGTACCTTTCAAGCAGGCTTTCAACGACCCGCTCATCCCTCCTGAAGCCAGGAATCTGCAATCCGGACGACATAATCTGCTTTGCCTGGCTTCTTGCATCCATCCCGGCCGTCTTGACCCAAAACACCGAGAACAGTATTGAGCCGCCTATCATGAAAAGCGTGAATACAACAACCCTTGGCACAATATTAAGCAGCACAAGGTTGCCACTTGCCAGATTATTCACAATGTTAACCGGCTGTATAAGCGAAACAAAGCCCGAAGACACCCCAGTAGGGTCATAAGAGCCCAGAAAAGTAAACCCCTTGCTTTGCAAGAGCCTTACCCAAAGCTGGACATTGGCAATCAATGCGGCAGTGAGTATGACCGGGATGTTGCTGGTGTATATGAAAGCCAAAGGCCACCTGACACCATGGCCTCTTATTCTGCCAAAAGACAAAGGCAGCTCAACTTTCATGGATTGGGCGTATACGGCTATTATAAAAACAAGAACCGTGGTGCCTATGACCAGCAGGTTTGCAAATACCTCGCGAAAATCTCCCTGGACAAAAAAATAGAATATCGCCAGAAGGGCACCAACCGGCGCCTCACCTGAACTGAAAGCAAGGTTCCCCGAGGAGCTGAGCGGGCTGAGAAGCCGTATGATTATTTCCTTCGAAACGCCAGCAGCTATAAACAGGCTAACACCCTGGCCAAAGCCCCACTTGCTGACAACCTCATCCATCAGAAGTATCAGAAACCCGCCCAGCATGAGCTGCAACACGAGGAACAAGCGGCTCCCCCCCTGCTCCGGCGCAAGCCCGCCAGTGTATACATAAACCGCAGCTTCAAACAGGATGAAAACCAGCACAAGCCCTTTCTGGACACCCTGAAACATCTTTTTGCCTTCCGGAGTTGAAAGGTCAAACTTCAAAACGCCCGAGCCGTTAAGGAGCTGAAGCAGTATGGACGCGGTAACTATAGGCCCGATTCCCAGAGAGATGATAGAGCCAAACTCTGCGCCAAGTATTATGGAAAGGAACTGAAACTGGGCAAGTGAGTTGGCACCCAAGCCGTAAAGCGGAATCAAGCCAAGTGTGAAGAAGAGCAGCAGCACTATGCCAGTCCACTTAAGCTTCTCCCTAAAAGGCAGCCTGCGCTCGGCAGGGCTTGCCACTTCAGGAAGATTGAGTAAAATGTCCTTCAGTCCCATTTGACCCTTTTCGCGAAAAAAGTTCAACATCGGCAGCGGCCGATGAGTGTTTCCTCTCCGGAAACGCAATCCAAAACCTTTATGCCTCCTTCTTATTTGCAGGGACTACAACTTCCCCGCCGGCAGCCTTGATGCTTTCGACAGCCCTCGGGGATGCAGAGGAAGCAGTTATGACCATCCTTTTTGCAACCTTTCCCTTGCCAAGGAGCTTGTCAAATCCCAAGTCAGCAATGTTGACTATATAACCGTTTCCTTCACGCTTTGCGAGGTTCAGCACCGCCAGCTTCTCAACATTCTGGTCAAGATATTCCACATTAACCGTGTTGTGCACTATCCTCCTGTGGACAAATCCGTGCTTGCCAAAATAATCAGTCTTCCAGATTGAAGGCTTGCGCTGGTCAGCCCTCTTGCCCGTTCCGGCCATGCCTTTGCCTCCACGATTGCCAGAGCCGCGATGCTTTTTCTTGCTTCCCCAGCCATGGGTGTGGCTGCCTCTTTGCTTTACATCTTTCTTTCTTCTATTCACCGGCATGCTTAACCACCAACCTAAACCATTCGCGATATCAAATCGCTTATCTTTTCTCCCCTGTTGCCAAGGGCACCAGACCTTGTAAACGAAGCCTTAATGCCTCTCTTTCCAAGCCCGCCCCTTGCAGGGCAAAGCCTGAAACAGGCAAGGCAGCTTTTTCCGTCAACCTTTATCAGCCTTCCTTTTCCACCAGAGCCTGCCGCAGGCGTGCCGCGTTTCTCAACGAGCATCTTAAGCGCATCATTGCTGATTGCGCCCCAGGTTACATAATCCTTAACTTTCCTCAGCATTCCAAGCGCCACAGGCCCTTCCTCAATTATGATGCAGTGGTTTATTTGCTTAAGGTTGAGCAGGTCAAGCGTTAATGCCACATCCTTCCTGATGCCAGTAGTTCCGCGAAGCCGTATGACTGCCAGATTTTTTCCCATGCTTATCACTGCTCCAAAACAGATCCTTCGACAACACCAAGATTCTCAGCCTGGTCATGCATAACTTTTGTTTCGCCCAATTTCTTCAGGGCATCAAAGCATGCAGCTACAAGGTTGATGGTTGTCCGGGTTTGCCCAGTCGTCATGCTCCACACGTCTTTTATCCCTGCGAGGGCAAGCAGCTTTCTGCATTCTTCAGCCACCCTCAGGCCAGCGCCCTTTGGAGCAGGCATAAGCTCTATGACTGCAGAGCCGCACTTGCCAACGACTTTGAACGGAATCGTATGCGGGGTTTTGCAGCCACACTGCCAGCTGCCACATCCCCTCCTGACCTTGATTATGCTAAGCTTGGCATTCCTGAGAGCCTTCTCCCTGGAAAGGAGGGTTTCTTTTGATTTTCCATACCCCAAGCCAACATAGCCATTCCTGTTGCCGACAGCAGTCATCGTCCCAAAGCTGGGCTTGTTGCCTTCAGCAGTCTTTTTCTGAGTCTGCCTGAACGCCCTCCTCTGGCCGCCGCCGAATTTGCCTTTTGACTGCCCAATCATAAGCATCTCACTGCTTAACTCTGGAAGCAGCATGTCAACTATTTCAGGCTCAAGCAGCCTCTGGCCCGAGTCAAGCACTTGGTCAATGCCAGCTAATTCACCGTTCTTTGCCTTCCTGCCCAACTCAGTTCTGGGCTTCCAGGAATCCAAACGCTGCCTGCCTGCATCAGCAGAAAGGACAGCTTTCTTTTCTTTTGCAACCACAGCCAAGGCATCCACTACAGGAGCCTCTGGCACATCAGCTATTACCATGCAAACCGCCCTCTCCCAACCTGACTTCCTTTGGTGTTTTCCATTTTCCTGCAACAATCGCGGATTTCACCTTTTCAAACTCTCCCGGAATCCTGAGCGCAACATCCAGGCCTACCCTGGCAAACTGCGCATGATTGGCAACTGCAGCCTGTTTCGCAACTTTCGCAAAATTGGCTATGTGCGCTCCACTAATTGCATCTTTCGCAGGAACAACGTCATCAGACAATGGCACATCAACGCCTGCATCTTTAACACCCTTAATCGCTGCAAAAATCTTCCCTCCTTTGCTTATCGTTTGAATGCCTACGTCAGCCACAGCATGATTGATGTTCGCTGCCAGGGCAAGCTTTCCAAACAGCAAGCCTGAAAGGTAAGCAGCAGGGATATTTTTGCAGCCATTAGTCCAGCCAATCCTTCGCAACACTTTAGACGTCAAAGTGAGCTTTACAATATCTCCTGCAAGGGCAAACTCAACCACCTGAAAGATTATGCTGGTAAGGGTTTTCCTTACAACCAGCCTTGGGATTCCTGATTTAAGCAGGGCAAGCCTTTTCCTGTAACTGGTCCTGCCTGAAAGTTTCCTTGCGAACTGGACTGCAATAGTGCTTTTCATTTGAGCATGCCCCTCTCAGTTATGTACAACTCCAAATGCCTTTTGCTTCTGAAAAAGCCTCCCTTGGCTTTTCTGTAAAGCTCAGCAAAATCGTGAGCCGCAAGCTTGTCCTGCGCTTTCAGGCCCTTAAGGTATAGCCTCTGCAGCCTAACCTTGCTGACCCACACACTTTTCCTATCTGTCCTGGAGCCAGCCTTTCCCTTCTTGCTTCCAGCTCCCTTCCTCCTGTTTTTCCTCTTTTGGGAAGCATTGATGTGAGCTCTGGACCTTGACACACCCCTCGTTGGGAGCATGATTATAAGCCCCTGGCTTATCAGAGCCCTCAGGTCTGCTTTCGTAATAGCTTCCTTAATCTCCCCAAGGTGCTCAACATCAAACACCACCCTTTTGGGTGAGCATCCCAGCACTTTAGCAGCAAGCTTTTTTTGAACGCCAAGCATCATTTCATTTACCTCGGTTTGGTAAGTACCCTGTCCATTTCAGCCTTTTCCGCCTTTTTCCGGGTATCATCCAGCTTTTCTTCAATATCTGCAGCGGCCGGTGCGGGCTGCTGAGGCTTCAGGGCAGTGGGCTTGCTTTCCTTCACTTCCTTCTTTGACTCACCCCTGACCTTCCTCTTCTGCAAAATTCCCTGCCTTCGCTTCCTTCTCGTGATGACAAGCTCATCAAAGTTTTTGTTAAACAGGCCTGCGTCAAGGTTCAACAGCCTTAAGCCCCTGCCAGCCGCAGCCTTGACAAGCTCAGATTTCTTCCTGATGCCCAATGCAGCTGAAACAACAACCCCCTGTCCTTCCCTGACATTGCCAAGGCCAGCAATATTTTTTATGACAACCGGAAACAAGCCATCGGCAGTTGCCCCCCTGACCATTACCGGTGAGCCGTAACCTGGCTCAACACCTGCAGGGTTGCCTCGCTTTCCCAGCTTCATCTTTGCGTGGATGCCTTTAGGCCTTTTCCACCTTCCAGCAAACCTCTTTACAGGGTCGTTTGACTTCTGGACCTTGAAGCTGGGCTTTTTATCCTTAACAGCCTTCCTCACCTTCAGCAGTTCAGACAATTTTCCAGCATTCATGCTTTTGCCACTTCCTTGCCGTTCCTTATTGTTATGTAAATTCCATCACCAAAAACCCTTGTATCATAACAGGTTCTTCTTGTCATCTGCTCCATCAAAGCTGCGGTTTTGCCAGCAGCTTCCTTATCTGCAGACTCAACAACAAGATCGCTCCCCTCAACCTTCACGTTCACGCCAGCCGGAACTGTAAGCTTCCTCGGGACTTTTTCACCAAGGAAGTTCTTAACAACCAGCTGGTCTCCAGTGACTGTCACGGTTATCGGAAAGTGCGTAAAACAGGCCTTAAGCCTGTAAAGGTGGCCTTCGGTAACGCCTTTTACCATGTTGAGCGTGTGAGCCATAAGGCTCCCCAATACCTTTTTCTCCTTCTTCGTTCTTCTGCCTGAAAAGATGCTGACAGCATTGCCTTCCAGGCCAACTGAAACGTTTGGCTGTTCAAGCTTCTTTGAGACCGTGCCTTTTGGCCCTTTCAACGTTAAAACCCCGCCTGTGAGCGAAGCTACTATGCTTTCAGGAAGTGATACGACTTCTCTCATGCCGTTTTCCCCATTCCTCTTCCGTGCAGATTTTGTTGCCATTTCAACCACGATTTAATAGCAGTAAGCCAGCAGCTTCCCGCCAATGCCGAGTGCCTTGGCATCAGTATGTGTCATGACGCCCTTTGGCGTGCTGATGATCAGTATGCCAAAATCCTTTGCAGGAAGGTAGCGCCTTTCAAATTTTTCATATGTCCCCATCTTTACCGAGAATCTGGGCTTTATGGCTCCGCACTTGTTAATTGCGCCTATGAGGCTGATTTCAACCACACCTCCCCTGCCATCCTCCACTACCTTGCAGCTGCCTATGTACAGCTTAGAGTTCATTATCTCAAGGACGCCTGCCAGCAGCTTTGATGAAGGCTTCACTGAGCACTGCCTTCTGCCCTTCTGCTCGGCATTATTCATGACTGACATCACGTTGGATAACGGGTCGTTAAGCATTTTTCATCACACATCCATCCACAAGTTACATTTGTCAACTGTATTTTTTAAAGCCAATGCTTGGCGCAATCTCCCTGAAACATTTCCTGCAAAGCTTGAGGCCGTACTTCTCTATGAAACCGCGGGTATTGCCGCAGCGAAGGCACTGCTTTATGCCTTTCCCGAACTTCCTGTCCTTCGGCTTATTGAACTTAAGGTACCTCTGCAAAATAGCCGGCTTAGCCCTAAGCTGGGTGAACATCTTCTTGTAGCTGCCTACAGTCATTCCGCAATCACCTCAGCACCGAACTTTTCCTTCACAAAACTGACGGCATCTTCCTTTGTTATGCGGTGCCTTGCCGGCACTTTTCTTTTCATAATTTTTCTCTTCTTAATCCTGAAGCCCGGCCTTTCCAAAGTGACGCAGACTTCAAGCCCCATTATGCCTATTTCAGGGCTGTAATTGACACCCGGAATGTCTATGTATTCCGGAATGCCGAATGATACGTTGCCTTCATTGTCAAACTGGCCCATGCTTAGCTTGTTGCCCCTGGCCTGGAGGAGCCTTTTCAACAGCTCAATCGCATTTTCCTTTCTCAGCGTGACCTTACAGCCAATTGGCAGGCCTGGCCTCAAGCCCCAGGACGGTATGCGCTTGTTCGTGAAGGTTTTAACCGGAACCTTCTTGGTTATTGAGCCAAGAAGCTTCAGCCCTTTCTCAAGTTTCTCCGTACTTTTTCCTGCCCCTATGTTCAGGGTCAGCTTCGCAACCTTCATCTGGCGCATAGCAATGCCGGAATGATTCTTTCCCGTGCCGTTAGCGGCAGATACCGAAGTCATCTTGTCCCACCATTTGATTCTTATTGTGCTGTGCTTACGCTTATCACCGGCTTATCAGTTCCTACCACAAAGACAAACCTTTTGGCAGCCTCAACAGTTCTTTCGCCAATCTTAACAACAGCCTTGTCGCCACTTATGTGTTCAACCACGCCAGACAAGCCAACATTGCTCCCGCCCGTAAGGTAGGCGAAGCAGCCGCTTTCCAGCTTCAAGTGAGATGCAATTTTGCTTCCAGGAAGCTCGAGCACGACAGTATCCCCTGTTTTATGCGCATTTGTGCCCAAACAAGCCCTTCCGTCATACAAGGAGAGCTGCACTATGCCTTTTTTAACCAGCCTTTTGCCAACGACCTTGCATGGCTTCAGAAGCGCTTCCCGGCCAGTTACGGGCACAGGCCTCAGCATGCTGTTGCTGTCAAGCAGCAGCCTGTAAGCCTTTCCAATGCTTTTTATCGACACAACATCCATCAGGCCTACCATAAGCTTTTCATCCTTGCGCCTTTCGCTGTTCACGAGCACTTCATTGGTGGAAAGCACGCGCTTGCCTTCTTTTCTCGTCTCAACAAGCCGAAGCACATCCTTCAAAAGAGTTATGAGTGACATTCCCATTCCCTTCCTGAATGAGCCTTTCGGCTTTGCCACGAACCTGCCTGCTTTCCTTTCAAGAGGCCATGTTGCAGGAGATGCCAAACGCTTCAAGTGTTTCTTAGCCATGTAACCATCCCTTTCAAGCTTTTGATTTCTTCTCCGGGTTCTTACCCTGCACCACGGGCTGCTGTGGTTGGGTTGTTGATTTCCTCATCAAAGCGGAAGCCCTCCGCTTGTCTTCGACATTCAGCTCAGTGACCAAAAGGTTTGAGGGGCTAAGCGGGAAAAACGATTTTGTCCCATCCTTCCTTACCCTTTCAGCTCCATCAACATACGCTGTGCATAGCTTCAGATTGATGTTGTTGACTTTCCCAACTACGCTTCTAAACTCACCTTTCATAACCCTGACCGTATCCCCTGCCCTCAAAGGAAGCCTTTTAGCGCTGTATTTCCTCGCGAGCTCACCTGAGAGCTGCGCGGTAAGGAACGCCCTTCGCAAGTGCAATGGCGCGTTTAGCCTGTACTTCCTCTGCTTTGAAGGCTTTTTGCTCGATTTCCACACCAATGAAAACAGTTTCATGAAGCACCACTTATCCCGTTAAACTATGATTGTTGCAAGCTTAGCCACCATTGGCCACCGCTCAGCAATCTCTCTCGGAACAGCGCCTTTGATCATCGTACCCTTCGGGCTGCCCTTGTCATCCTTCAGCACCACAGCAGCATTGTCCTCAAACTTGATTCTCTCACCTGACGGCCTTCTGAACTCCTTGCGCTGCCTGACAAGCACGGCAAAGACCACCTGCTTCCTCATTTCAGGAGCGCCCTTGCGCACAGAAGCCATCAGCAAGTCGCCAATGCCGCAGGATGGAGTTCGGCCGGCAACAGTCTTCTTGCCCATGACAGTCATCACCCTAAGCAGCTTGGCGCCGGAGTTATCGCAGGTTTCCACATAACTGCCATGGTTCAGCGCCTTTGTTATCTTTGACTTTACCGGTTGCATGATTTAACACCCATGAATTTGACTAAAGCTTCCTGACAATAACGAAGTGCTTGGTCTTGCTTAACGGCCTGCACTCAACAATTTCCACACCGTCCCCTTCCTTTGCAGAAATGCATTCAGGATTGTGGGCTTTGATTCCGGATTTCCTCCTCTCATGCCGCTCGTATTTCGCTATAAACACCCTTCGCTCAATTTCTATGCTGGCAGTCCTTCTCATCCTTGCAGAGGAAACCCTGCCAACCATGTGCCTGCCGTGAAGCCTGAGCTTTCCGTGATGCGGGCAGTTGCCGTCATTGCACTTTCCAGATTCCTTTTTTGTTTCCATTTTCAATGAACCTCTATGGTTTCAGGAGCAAAACCCAGCCTCACAAGCAAAGCCTTGGCTTTATGCCTGTGGTCGCCCTGCAGCTCTATCCTGCCGGCTTTGACCGTGCCTCCACACGCGAACTCTGACTTAAGCTCCTTTGCAATTTCCTTGATGTCAATTGTCTTTTCCTCCAACCCCTCAACTATCGTGCTGATTTTGTCAAACTTTTTCTTAACAGAGTAAACCTTTATGCGCTGGCTTTCTTTTGCGATAGTCTCGCAAACGCATATCGGCTTTGGCAGTCCGCACTTCGGGCAGGTCTCACTCATGCTTTTACCTTCATCCTCCTCTCGTTTAACAGCGTAAGTATCCTTGCTATTGACCTTTTAACCTTGCGGATAATTCCCGGGCTCTTGGGTACAGTGCCCATGGCAACCTGGGCCTGGTATTTCATCAGCTCTTTCTTGAGCTCAGAAGCCCTTGACCTTAATGCATTGTCGTCCAATGCCCTCAGTTCCTTAACTGCTTTCATCCCGCTCACCATTGACTTCCTTGCTTTTCCCATCTCCTTCTGAAACAGTTGGACCTGCCAAGCTTACAGCTGCTGCCGCGGGCTTCTTCTCTTCATCTTTGGCTGCGGTTTTTTTCCTTGCTGTTTTTTTCTTCTTAACCACAGCTTTGGCTGCGTTATCACCAGCTTCCTCATGAACTGAAGGCGCAACTTCCTGCACAATGTTTTCAGCAATAGCTTCGGCAGCTGGAGCCTGCCCTTCCCGGGCAAGCTCATCGGCCGCTGCCGATGTTGCCTGTGCTTCCTGAGCCGGGATGTCAGCAACTACAGCCGTGGCTGCTGCCGCGGGCGTTGAGTCCGCAAACTTTACCTCATCAGGCATGGCGATGCCCGGAGGCATTACCCTGACCTGAATGCCAATAACGCCAGCCTTAAGCTTGGCGGCAGCTATTGTCTTGTCTACGTAAGTCATGGCAGCATCGCCGCACTTTCTAAGGTAACCGCCGGCTACCCTCCATCTCTTGGCTCTGGAACTTGGAAGCTTGCCTGAAAGCCTTATTTCAACGCCAACTGCCCCCGCTGCCAGCACATCTTCCGCAGCCTTATGCATTATTGCCTTAAAGCGGTTCACTCCAAACCTCTCAAAATCAGAAGCTATCCTGTCTGCAACAATCCTGGAATCAAGCCTCGGATTCGGGACTTCAGCAATTTCCACCTGCGGATTCTCAAGGCTGAACCTCTTCTTCAAAGCCTCTGTAAGCTTGGCAATTGTCTGGCCTTTCCTTCCAACAATAAGGCCGGGCCTCGAAGAGTAGATAACGACCTTGTCGCCGAGAGGCGTTCTCTGCAGCTTTGTCCGGCTAAGGCCTGCGTTTTTCAGTGTTTCAGCCACAAATTCCTCTATCTGAAACTCCTTCTTCCTCTGCTCAACGAACTCACGCTCAATCATTTTTGCCCTGCCTTGTTTTCAGATTTGGTTGCTGCAGCCTTGCCAGCGCCTGCCTCTAATTCCGAGACAACAACTTCAACATGGGCAAGCTTCCTTCTCCTTCCAAGATGCCTGCCAAAATGCCAGGAAGCCGGCCCCTGCTTCGCAACTATGCTGTGCAAGACCAGCTTTTGGGCATCAAGGCCCTTGTTTCTCGCATTTGCCGCGGCCTGCTTCAGCAGCTTAACAACCTCAAAACACACATTCATTGGATACTTGCCAGGCCCTACTTTTCCCGGCTTATGGCCTGTGCCGCCTTTCCCATACCTTCTGAAGGGAACTGCAATTTTGCCGTTCTGGACGCTCTCAAGGAGCTTTATGGCCTTGGAAAGCTCCCTTCCCCGGATGAAGCTGCATACTTCTACAGCTTTCTTCATCGAAACAGGGAGGGCAATGCCAACTGCCCTGGCCATGCTTTTTCCATCATAAGCTGTCGCGTATTTCATCTTGCCAACATCAGGTTTACTTAACTGACAAAGCAGCGCTTGACTTTGTCGCCCCAATGCCCGGAGCGCTGTGGGCTACTTTCTTTCTCGTGAGCACAAACTCGCCAAGGTAGTGCCCCAGCATCTCCGTGATTATTGTTACAGGCACAAACGAGTTGCCGCTGTAAACCTTCACAGTCCTGCCGACCATTTCGGGAATTATTATCATGTCTCTCCTATGGGTCTCAGGATTTTTGTCTGTCTTTATGTCTTCAAGCAGCTTCTTGTTTTGCTCGCTGAAGCCCCTGAGCAGCGCCCTCCTCTGCCTTGCAGGCAGGAGCTGTGCAAACTCTTTCAGGCTCAAGCGCTTAAGTTCCTCAATGCTTTTTCCGCGGTAAATGAATTCCTTCCTTGCCATTTCACGCCACCAAAAACTTTACAGTTTTGTCCTTCCAGTTCTCCTTGGCCTCAGGTGACCAACCTTTGCCCCTGCAGAAGCAAACCTTTTTGCAATTGTAGGCTTGTTCTTCTTCGAACTCCTTGAGCCCCCATGGGGATGAGCGACAGCGTTCATAGCCTGACCGGTAACATGAGGCCAGAACTTGTTCCTCGCCCTCTTCTTGAACCTGTTATTGCCTGCCTTCAGAAGCGGCTTCTCAGTCCTTCCGGCCCCGGCAACCATGCCGATAGTTGCCCTGCACCACGGGCTGAATGCCCGCTGCTTCTTTGAAGGCAGCTGAACAACAATTTCAGCATTAGTTTTTGATATTACCTTCGCAGCAACGCCGGATGTCCTTACAAACTTGCCGCCATCACCCGGAGCGCTTTCTATGTTGCAAACAAGCGTGCCTTCAGGCACCTGCAGCAAAGGCAGCACGTTGCCGCTGGCGACATCGGCAGCAAAACCCGCCTCAAGTTCATCACCGACCTTAACGCCTTCAGTAGCAATAAGCAAAGCTTCGGTGTTGTCGTAGTAGCGGACCCTGACAATAGGGGAATAATGGCCTGAGCTGTGCTCTATTGCCACAACCATGCAGCCAACCTTCGCATTTCTTTCAACATCAGTATAATTTTGGTAACCCACTTCCCCAATGTACCTGAAGCTCGGGGCCGTGAATGCAAGCGTGCCCTTCCCCCTTCTCTGCTGAATCAGGTTTTTTCCCATCTCACATCATTCCTAATTGAGTTGCAACATCTATGGCCGGGTTGTCTTTGCCGAGCTTTACAAAAGCCCTTTTTTTGCCGCCAAATATCAACGTGTTGACAGCAACGACCTTAACCTTAAACAAGGACTCAACAGCCTTCTTAACATCAGCCTTGCTTGCTTTCTTGTCAACCACAAAGAGCAGCCGGTTCTCCGCCTCCATAAGCCTCAATGTCTTTTCTGTGCTTACAGGGTACTTGAGCACTGTCTGAGCGTCCATTTTCAGCCTCTAGGTAAACAGCTTTTCCTTGCCCAGCCTTTCGATGGCTGCGGCAGTGAAGAGTGTCAGCCTTCCCGGAGAAGTTCCCGGAGCCAACAGATTCGCATTAAGCCTGTTAACAACAGCAATATCAACTCCCATGATGTTCCTTGCAGACCTGAGAAGGCTGCAGTTTTCCTTTGAAACAACAATCAACGGCCCTTTCTTCATCCGGTATTTCCTGCCTCTGGACTTTCCCTTCCCGGCGCGGACAGAGCGCCTTGCAACCCTGGCCAGATCATTCCCAAAGCCAAGCTTTTCAAGAGCATTAACTGCCTCTTTGGTTTTTGCAAGATCTTCCAGACCTGAAGCAGCAACAAACGGATAATCCTTTGGCATGATGTGGCCCCGCTGCCGCACAACCTCAACAGCCATGGTAGCAGCCAAAGCAGACCTTATGGCTTTCCTGTTCTCTTTCTTATTGACTTTTTTAGCCCACACTTTCACAGCCTTTGGAGGATGAGCCTGCCTGCCACCAACGGTATTTGGTGACAAGGCGCCAACCCATGTAAACTGGGTGCCCCGCCTTCGCATAGTCTTCCTGGGCACTCTCGAGATTCCCTTTCCGTAAGCACCCTTGAAATTACGCCTCCTCCTGGATAGCTTGGCAGAATATCCCTTGCCAGCTTCAGGGTCGGTGCCGTATGGCTGCCTGCTGTTGCTCTGCACAGCCAAAACCGCCCTTGCTATGAGGTCTGGATGGAACGCCTCTGAAAACTGAACAGGCAATTCAA
Source organism: Candidatus Woesearchaeota archaeon (assembly GCA_016180065.1). Lineage (GTDB taxonomy): Archaea > Nanobdellota > Nanobdellia > Woesearchaeales > UBA10216 > UBA10216. The sequence continues at coordinate 78,371 of JACPBY010000001.1, forward strand.
CGTGGCCAACCACGCCTTTTCCCACATCAATGACCGCAACCTTGCCTTGCATCTTGCACCACCCAAATCAAACTGCCCTGTAAATCTGTTCTATTATGGGAGCCTGAAGCGGCAGCCCGGTAATCGGCTTTCTTGCAGGCATCAGCCTGAGCAGCCTTTTTGGAGGACCCTGAACAGAGCCCTTGACAATGATGAAATGCGACTTAAGCTTTCCATAATGCGCAATCCCGCCAGCCAGCCTGAGCTCGTCCGGCTTGTCAGAAACCTTGAGAACCCACTTATTGCGCTCATGCCTCGTGTGAAACCCCATCTGGCCTGCATGGGCTACAGTCCACATCCTCGGGCTGCTCCACCCACCCAAAGAGCCAGGACCTCTCTTGGTTTTCTCAGACTTGTGCTGCCTCAGGCTCAGGCCAAACCTCTTAACAGGACCCTGATAACCCTTGCCGACAGTAACCCCAAAAACATCAACCTGCTGCCCATCCTTCAAAATATCCTTGACATTCACATCTTTCCCAAGCAACTGCCGGGCAAAAGCAAACCGGTCAGCAATATTCCTGCCGCCAACAAAAAGCTCAAACATCTCAGGCTTCTTCTTGCCAACGCCGGAAAGCCACGGCTGGGTGTAAACATTCACCCTGACATCCACAACATTGCTCAGGTCAGGATTGGCGGATTCAGCAGGCGCAGCCTTTTCTTTTTTCTTTGGCAGGACAATCTTCCTGCCGAGGTTCTTGTCAACATCGCCAGAAATCTCATTCAAAAGCCTTAAGCCATTGGCAGAAGCAGAATAAAGACGGACAGAAGCGACCTTAACAGGCGGGCACTCAATGATTGTTGCCGGAACAGCTATGACCTCTCCCTTGGTCATTGAGTTTGGCCTGTTGTCAACAGACATCAGATGCGTCATGCCTGCCTTATACCCTGAAAAGCCCACAAGCACAGCATCCAGAGGCACAGCGCCAAGCCTAACCCGGGGGTAAATTCTTGCAGCCCTCTTCCTGGGCCAGTACTGCATGCTTCCATGCCTTGGGCGTCTTGTCTTTGGCATTTTTGTAAGCCTCTTAGTGCGCCAGAAAAAGAACCCTAACCAGATCTGAGCCAGATTTCACAGTCCGCAACCCGCAACTACCGAACCAGCGCCCAGATTGCTGTGCTGAAAAAGTTCTTTTCCAGGCAAGGGCGAGAATCAGCAGGTTGTTTATAAACATTACTGTTTTGGCTACGAAAACTCAAGCGGCGTTGGCTTCTTAGCATTATCTTCTTCCCCGCCTTGGCTTGTCGGGCGCATGAACCTGAGAGTTGCAGCAACCGAAGCAATTACGAAAGATGCAGTGTAGCCGATGCTGACCAGCCAGGGATTATGCTGGCTGCCAAGCCCCACGAAAGAAGACAGCCTGTTGGTCGCCATGCTGATAACGAGAAGGTTAAGCATTGCTGCGGCAGGCACAAGCACATGTGCAAAAAAATGATGCCTTGCCTCAAGGTTTTCAACAAGCGTTACAAGCCTGCTGGTAATGTAGCCAAAGAAAAGCCCCAGGATGGCAACGATAATGAGCAGCTGCTCGCTGCCAATGGCAAGCTGCAGAACCGCAACCACGCCTGCAACAAGCATGTTCATGACAACCAGCACCAGCAGAGAAATCCAGTAGATGAGAATAGAAGAACTCGGCCGCATGGCATGCTCTTCAGGCACAGAAGCAGCGAGCACAAGGCTCTTCTTTATTACCATTCTCTGCTTCGAAGCACGGCTTTGTCCAAGGTTGTAATTGCCCTTTCTTTTGCCAGCTTTACCCTGCCTCTTTTTTGCCACCGGTTTTCTGCCTCCTTAAGATAGTTATTCCTAGCTTTCTTCCTCTTCCTCCCCGCCCATGAACTTTTCAGCATCTTCAATAAACTGCCTGACCTTGAAATAGTGTTCCTTGACCCGGTCTATATCGACTGCAAAAATCCCCTCATCTGTTGTGGCGGTCATGGTAACATGCCTCCTGTACTCGCTGCTTCTCTTGTACTCCGCCCTGCTTATTTTCCTCAGGAGAGTGTAGAAAGACACCATCTCAGCAAATGCATCACCGTAAGCTTTTTTGATGGCATTGCTCTTAAGACCGATGTTGCCGGGCTTCTCAGGGATGATTCTTTTTTCCACAGCATGGTCAAGCAGCCTGTCCACCACAAAATCAAGGCAGCTTATCAGCCGTTCAACTACGCTCTTTATGACATCCACAGTCCGGGTGTACTTCAGGCTGACGTAAATCAGATGGTCAGCGCGCTTTAGCTCCTCTCGAGCTTCTTCCAAAAACACCTTCATAGCTGGCAACAACTCCCTCAACTTCAGACAGCATCAGCTTCACAACACTGATGTAAGACTTAAGCATGGCGGCAGTCACCCTTCTGAAGCTGTAACGGTCTGAACAAACCACGATGCAGTCCTTCCTCGAAAACTCCACGGCGCTTGCCTCGTGGTCGTCATGCAGCGATTTCAGCTCGTCCATTACAGCACAGCAGCCACTGCCCAGGCTGTACCTTGGCACGCACTCCATCCTGAACAAACGAATCCTTGAGCTGTAATCTTCCCCAATCTTCGGAAGCCTCTTAAACATTTCCTCATAGTGAAGCAGCGAAGCCATCGCACAACTCCCAGCCCGGAAAAGGTTTTCCAAGACACTGAGCAAAAGCCGGTTATCCTTCACAAGGGGATAAGTGATTGAAACCACGTGGTCCGCTGTCCTCAAGCACCGCCCTGCCTCCGAAAGTTCCTCCTGGAACCTCTCCATAAGGCTGGTATGGGGAGTTAATTATATAAACCTTATCCAAATGTGGCAACAGCCGCACTGCCTCTTTTTTTACCTTTTCTCATTAAGGAACAATATTGCCGCGGCCAGGTCACCGTCAACCCTGGCAAGGGCGGCCTTTGCCTCTGCCTCTGAAACCCCGGCCTGTCCGGAAACCGTCTTCACGTCTTCCTCACTAAACAACTGCTGCTGTTTCTGCCGGGCTGCTCGTTCACTGTAATCGCCCGTTACTTGGAATGACTCCTGCCCCATCATTGAAACCTTCGCAATGGAAGGATTGGCTATGACAATTTCCTTATCGCCGCCCTTCAGCTTAATGACAACTTCCTCAGCATCTATCTGCTGCTGCTGCACGCCAAGCTTGCGCATAGCAGCTTCCATAGCCCTCTTGTCCATTCCCGGAAACATAAGATGCAGATGATAGAACAAGATATTCTTAAATGTTATGAACGCCGACTTTGTTGGAGAGTTGCCTGAATTCAGCCGGTTCAGCAAAACAAACTTTTCAGCGCCACCGAACCGTTAGAAGCCTTACAAAATCCTGAGCATAAGCTCGAAAACCACGATACCAATTGCCAAAGCCACAACATGGATTGGCTTTATCTGGATCTTGCTCTTGTACTCGCTGTAATACCTTACAAGCCCGCCCTGTGAGGACGGCATGCTGATTTTCTCGTCTGCCATGCAAGCAGTAAAGGTAAGCAGATATAAAAAGTTAATTGCTTTCCGGTGCAAAATTTATAAATGAACCATGGTTACATATATTGATAACTTTGGTTGATTTACATGATTCCGTTAATGCTGAGGCTCGGCAAAGATGTTATCGCCGCCTTTAAAGAAAGGATTGATGTGAAAAAGCTCAGGCAGTACCTTGAAAAGCATTCGGCAACTGTAAGAAAACGGGCAATTTCACACCTTGCCTAAGCCTTAACAGCCTTTATCCTCTTAAGCCTTGAGAAGTTCTCCCTTTCCATCTCCTCAAGCCTAAGCCGGATGTACTTTGCTGTGCTCTCAAGCCTCGGGATTGTTATGAGCTCAAGGGCATTAACCTTTCTTTTGGTCCGCTCAATCTCCCTGAGGAGCTTTTTCAGCGTAAGCTCTATCTCTGCAGCGGCAACAAGCTTTTCAACCAAAGCCTCGTAAGCCATGGCAGCCTCATCTATCTTTGAAGTTGAGGATGTTATGCCATATCCCCTCTCAAAAATGCTCTTCCTGAACTCAGGGAAGCTTATCTTCGGCACCTTGACGCCCATGATGTTTTTTGCCGCGACTTCGACAATAGGCAGGCTTTTGAGGGCCATGGAAATGGACCGTATTGCCAGGTCACCATCAATCGCCCTTGCAAAATTTACTTTGCCAAGCGCAACAGAGTAATGAGAAACAACATCCTTTCTGATGTTCTTCGCCTGCTTGAAGACGTTAAAGAACTCAAGAATAAGCCCATCCCTCTTTTTCTTCAGGAGGTTGTGCCCTGTCCTGGCAAACCTCACCTTTTTCTTCAGCTGCAGAAGCTCAGACCTTGTGGCCTTGACGCTAGCGCTTGCCATAGTACTTCTTCCTCATCTCAGGGCTCACCCTCGTCAGCTCTGATTCAGGAATTTCAGAAAGAAGGCTCCAGCCTATATCAAGCGTTTTTTCTATCTCCCTGTCCTCTCCCTTGCCCTGCTTAACAAACTTAGCTTCAAAGTCAGCTGCGAACTTCAAAATGCGCCGTTCCCTTTCGGACAGGCTTTCTTCTCCAACGATTGCAACAAGGCCCCTTAAGTCCTTTCCCTCAGCATAAAATGCGTAGAGCTGGTCCGAAGCCTGCTTATGGTCATCCCTTGTTTTGCGAGGCCCGATGCCCAGGTTCATCAGCCTGCTGAGAGAAGGCAAAACATCAATTGGAGGGTAGATATTGCGGCTGTGCAGCTCCTTGCTAAGCACTATCTGGCCTTCAGTAATGTAGCCTGTGAGGTCGGGAATCGGGTGGGTTATGTCGTCTGCAGGCATGGTAAGGATTGGCAGCTGGGTTATGCTGCCTTTCTTGCCCTTTATCATGCCAGCCCTTTCATAAATCATGGCCAGGTCAGTGTACATGTAACCGGGATAGCCCCTCCTGCCAGGAATCTCAGACCTTGCCGCGCCAATCTCACGAAGGCTCTCACAATAATTGGTAAGGTCTGTGAGGATGACAAGGACATGCATGCCTTTCTCAAAAGCGAAATACTCCGCAGCAGTCAAAGCCATTCTGGGAGTTATCAAGCGCTCAACAGCAGGGTCGTCAGCAAGATTTAGGAAGACCACAGTCCTTTTCAACGCCCCGGTTTCCTCAAACTCAGAAATAAACTTTTGCGCTTCCTCGCTTGTTATGCCCATTGCGGCAAAGACGATTGCAAAGCCCTCTTCACTTCCCCTAACCTTTGCCTGCCTTGCAATCTGCATGGCAATCTCATTGTGAGGCAGGCCAGAGCCAGAAAATATCGGAAGTTTTTGCCCGCGGACAAGCGTATTCATGCCATCAATTGTGGAAATGCCCGTCTGGATAAAGTCTGACGGGCTGGACCGGGCGTATGGGTTGATGGCCGCTCCTGTGATGTCCATCAGCTTTTCAGGCACGACTTCAGGGCCGTCATCAATTGGCTTGCCTGAGCCGCTAAGAATCCTTCCAAGCAGCTCATCGGAAACAGGAAGCTTTATTGTTTCGCCCAGAAACTTCACCCTTGCACCGAGGCCCATGCCTGACGTGCCCTCAAAAACCTGGGCGACCACAATATCGCTGCTGGTGTCCAGAACCTGGCCGCTTTTTACCTCGCCGGAAGGCAGAGCAATGTTGACGAGCTCACTGTAGCCAACCGGCTCTGTCTTCTCAACAAAGATAAGCGGGCCAGCAATTCTCGTTATTGTTTTGTATTCCTTCATTTTAAACCACCATTGTCATTTCAATGCTGCAAATTCCTTCTCTATATCACTGTTAACGCCAGCCAGGAAAGCTTCGTAGTCCTTTTCAAACTTCACGTCCGCAACCCTGTCTTTCGACTTGACCTGTGTAATGCGCTGAGCCCTTACGCCAGAGTCCAGCGCAGCTTTCGCAAGGTCTGCAAAGCGGAGAATGGTTTTCATTATCCTGTATGTTTTCTTCAGCTCGCTGTACGTATCAACCGGGTGAAAGGCATTCTGCTGCAGAAGGAACTCCCTGAACATCCTTGCAACCTGCAATGTAACCTGCTCCCTCTCAGGCAGGGCATCCGAGCCAACCAGCTGCACGATTTCCATCAGCTTCTCTTCCTCCTGCAGGACAGCCATGGCTCTTTTTATGCATTCCATCCAGTCAGGAGCCACATTTTCCTCATACCATTGCGAAAGCGAGTCAAGGTAAAGCGAGTAAGACATGAGCCAGTTTATTGCAGGGAAATGCTTTCGCTGGGCGAGCTTTGCGTCCAAAGCCCAGAACGTCTTGATGACCCTCAGCGTGCCCTGCGTCACAGGCTCTGAGAAATCTCCTCCTGGAGGTGAAACAGCGCCTATGACGCTTACAGAAGCCTCATTGCCTGCAAGGGTGGTGACCCTTCCAGAACGCTCATAAAACTCAGAAAGCTTTGTGGAAAGGTAAGCAGGGTAGCCCTCCTCTCCAGGCATCTCTTCAAGCCTTGATGAGATTTCCCTCATTGCCTCCGCCCACCTTGAGGTCGAGTCTGCCATCAGGGCAACGCTGTAGCCCATGTCGCGGTAGTATTCTGCCAAAGTCACACCAGTATAAACAGAAGCCTCTCTTGCCGCGACAGGCATGTTTGAGGTGTTGGCGATTAAAATAGTTCTCTGCATCAATGGTTTGCCAGTCCTGGGGTCTGTGATTTCAGGAAACTCAGTAAGGACCTCAGTCATCTCATTCCCGCGTTCGCCACACCCAACATAAACAACAATATCCGCGTCGCTCCACTTCGCGAGGGCCTGCTGGGTCACAGTCTTTCCGCTCCCAAACGGCCCGGGTATCGCAGCCACGCCACCTTTTGCCAGTGGGAAGAGCGAGTCAAATATCCTCTGGCCCGTTATTAAAGGAATTTTTGGCAGCAGCTTTTCCTTCACAGGCCTGGGCTTCCTGACAGGCCAATTGTGCATGAGCTTAAGCTCTGTCCCGCTGTCAAGCCTTGCTACAGTGTCTGTTACAGTGAAGCTGCCGTCTGAAATGCTGGCAATCCTGCCACTTACCAATGGGGGGACAAGAATCTTGTGCAGTATAGTTTCGCTTTCCCTGACAGAGCCAATGGCATCACCACCTTTCACAACTACCCCAGCCTTTACAGAAGCTTTGAAATCCCATCTCCTTTTGCGGTCAAGGGCAGGAGCAGAAGCCCCCCTTTTTACAAAGTCGCCTGTAAGGTCCCTAAGCGCGCTAAGCGGCCTCTGTATGCCATCGTAGATTGATGACAAAAGGCCGGGCCCAAGCTCAACAACCAGCGGCTGCCCAGTATTTTCAACATCCTCTCCCGGCTTTATGCCTGTCGTGTCCTCATAGACCTGTATGATGCAGCGGCTGCCGTTAATCTGGATTACCTCACCAAGGAGCCTTTCATCCCCCACCCTGCATACGTCATACATGTCAGCTTCAAGCTCAGCGACAACAACAGGGCCTGCTATCCGGTAAATCGTGCCAGTCTTAGCCATTCTTAATCACCTTGCCATAATTTAACCCTACCACAACTCAACGCCTATTGACTTCTTGATCATTTTCCTTAAGGCATCGCTCTCCTCATTCAGCGAGAGCATCACAAAGACGGGCCTGACGCTGTTCTCAATTTTAGCCCGCTCAAGCTCATCCAGCTTGCCAAGCAAAGACTCGTCAAATACAACAACGCCTGTTTCAGGACTGTCAAAAACCCTCTTAACAGCGTCAGCGGGGCTGTCTGTTTCAAACACATTCTTTACCCCGGCCAGGCTGAAGCCCAGGCAAAAGTCCTCTTTTCCTATCACTGCAAGTTCCATCCAGCATCACATCGTTATTATCTGCTGCTCAATGAAGCCCTCGCCCAGTCCAAGCTGTTTCGCCTTGAGCAGCAGCTTCAGGTTTCGCACTTCAATCTCCTTTGCAAACATGTAGCCAAGTATAACATCCACAGTCAGCGGGTGCTGATGCATAAGCAAAATCAGCTTCCTGAGCAGCTGCCTTGAAAGGTCTGTTTCAAGCCTTATCAAGCTGCCGTTTTCGTGGAACTCCCTCAAGCCGCCCTCAACAGAAGCTTTAAAGCGGCCCTGCTCGAGCAGCCGCGCAGCATCCCCTGCGGTTTGCGCAGCAATCATCTTTTTTACCAGCGCACTGCTTGATTCAGGCGCAACAACGAGGCGCCCAATGTCCTTTGCAGCCATATTTGCCCTTTTGAGCCTAAGTATATTGATGATTGTTGTAATCTCAAGCTCTGACTCAAGGAACTCCCTGAAAAGCCTGCCCTCATCAGGAAGCCTTTTTGAAAATTCCCGCATAGCAGAGCAATAAAACCTGTCCAGGGCGTTTTCAATCTCGGATATAGAGCTTGTTGCCTTAAAGCTTTCAAGAGCATTTGTGAAATACCTGAAATCAACAAAATTTGCTGCACTGAGAATGTCCTCCACAGATTCTTTCCTGGCAAGATCCGAGAGATTCTTCTCTGACATGAAGCCTGAGGGAAGGAGCATCGGAGGAAGCTGCTCGGGGCTGAGCTTCGTGTACTTCGCCCTTACAATTGTTTTCAGGTTCCAGACGTCCACCCTGAGAAGATACATGGCAATCAGAACCCTCAGGCTGGGTGGTGAGATGCGCTTAAGCTTAAGCCAGGTGTTGGCAAGGTTGCGGTTAAGGGCCAGTTCCATCAGCCTGACACCCTTAAACTGAACAGCAAACTCGTCAATCTCCTTCCTGTACTGTGAGCTTTCAAGATAGCCTATCATTTCATTAACATCCATCTTCATAAGCTTGTTATAATCATCCTTTCCCAGCAGGAACGAGCGCATAAAGCTGGTCCTGGCATAAGTGTAGGGATATTTGCCAAGCCTCAGCCTCCTGCCTTTCCCAAGCAGGGCATAGCCTTCCTTACCTGCCGAATAGCGCCCTTGCAACATCACTCAGCACCTTCCTCCTCACCTGTCCTAGAATGGCATCATAGCTATAATCCACCCTGAACCTTCCGTCAGGGCTTTCGGCAACTATGCCACCAGATACGGAATCGTCAGCAATGAGCCTTAATTTTCCAAAGCTGCCCGCATCAGCGCCCAAGAGCTTAACATCCCTGCTGCTGCACCTGATGACCGCAACATCCATTTCTTTCATGGCCTCGCCAAAAAGGCGCTTCACATGGGCTTCCCTCTTTTTTTCAGAAAGGGCTTTCAGCTTCCTGCCAGCTTCTGAAAACACAGCCTCAATAAGCTCCCTTTTCTTAGCCAGCACTTTTTTTTGCATTTCAAGCTCTGCAGAGGCAAGCTCCCTCCGTTTCATGCCTGCAAGAGAGCTTTCCAGGCCTTCACCCATGATGCGCTCCTGCTCTTGAGCCTGCTTTTCAGCAAGCTTCAGGGCAGACTTGGCCTCAGCCCTGGCATCGCCAATAATCTTTTCAGCGTCCTGCCTGGCATTTTCAAGTATTTCTTCCTTGACTTTGTCGAGACCCATTTCGCTTCGCTGTTTCTATCCTTTTGCCAGGTTCAATATAAGTATTGCAACCACAAGGCCGAATATTACAAGGGTTTCCGGTATTACTGTAAGTATCAGCCCCTTGCCGAAAGTTTCCTCCTTCTCAGCCATTGCGCCAACTGCTGCCGAGCCTATCTCCTTTTCAGCAATTGCCGCAGCCATTGCACTGATGCCGATAGCCAATGCAGCGCCAATCGCCACTATGCCTGCTTCTGCCATTTTTTTCCCTCCAAACCAATTTTTAACCTGTTTTCGTTCCGAACGGCCTGAACGGAATAGCCCCTCCTTCAAAAAACTTTGTGAAAAACTCAACATAATGGAGCCTCAGGCTGTGCAGGAAGCTCCCGAGAAGCCCCAAGGCGAGGTTTATGGTGTGGCCTACGAACAACACAATAACCGCAGCTACAGAGCCAATAACGCCGCCATGAAACATCTCAGCTGCCATGTCATTGATAACAACTGCAAGTATCACTGAAGACAGCCCAACAGCGCCAAGCCTCGCGTACGACATGAGGTTGCTCAGCAGCCCGGGTATTTCTATCGGCCCCCTGAAGCCTTCTGCCATTGTTATCAGCATGACCGCCAATACGGCAGCGCCTCCTCCAACATAAGCAGGCAGGCCAATCCTGCCCATAATTGACAATACTGCAAGAGCCACGCCAAGCTCCAAAAAAACCCAGCTCAGCTTCCCAGCAAATGCCTTAAACAGGCCCTTGTGCCTAAGTTCATTAAAGAATCCAAGGATAAACCCGAGATTTATGTGAAACAGGCCAATAACGACTGATATCACAAGCAGCTCATTAATTGCATGAGCCCTGCTCAGCAGCCTTGGAAGCTCAGTGCCAAACACGCTTTCAAAGCCAAAGGCTTCCCCGAAGAGGAAACCAAAAATTATTGAGGAGACCGACGCGGGGATTACAACATTGACAAGCGGCGCACTTTTAGGTATTCTGCCCTTAAGCCAGAGCAGGAGAAAAAATGTCACAAGGCCGTAGCCGATATCACCCAGGATGAAGCCGAAGAACAATGGAAATGTTATGAACATGAAACTGGTGGGGTCGATTTCATCGTACCTCGGCAAGGCGTAGAGCCTCATGAAAAACTCAAACGGCTTTGCATGTCCGGGGTTGCTGAGCTTGACAGGAACCTTGTCTCCGTGATGAGGAAGGGCCGCGTCAACAAAAATCCGCTCGCCGGTTGCCATGTTAAGCCTTTCTTCAAGGGCTCCAAGCTCTTTTGAAGGAACCCAGCCCGTTACAACAAAAGTGCCCTTGCTGACTGCAAACCTGAGAGGAGCCTGGGCTTTCTCAAGCTCAATGCTGATGAGCTGCTCGGCCAGCAGCAAAAAGTCATTCCACTTCCTGCCCAGCCTTAAAAGGGATTTCTCACCTGATTCCTTTTGCCTTTGCAGCTTTTCCTTTTTCCTGGCAACCGCTTCCATTGCGGCCGGAACAGAACCGCTCAAGTCTTTGACCTCTGTCAGCTGAACCTCTGAAAAGCCATTTCTGGCAAGAGCCTCAGCGGCTTCACCCTTTTTTTCAAGGCTAACAAAAAGGGCAATGCCAAACCCTGATTTTTCCTCTGACGTAAACAGCTCAAACCTGTCTGTAATGGCAAGCAGGGATTGCCTTAGCTTCTTCGCGTCCTTCACTGTTCCTGCAAAGCAAGCAAGTGAGCGGTAGCCTGAAAATGCAGCAAGCCCAAGGCCGAGATTTTTAAGAAATGACAGCTGTGCATCCTTAATACCAAGCCTTTTCAGCTCCTCATCAGCAGATTTTAAACCGGACATAATGGTATTCACGCCAGCATTAAGCGTTCTTGCAGCCCTTTCAAGCTCTACAAGGTTCCTCACGCCAACAGCCCGGAAGCCGTTACTCAATTCCTTCTTCCCCGAAATGCCAAGCACAGAAGAAACAGACCTTATCGCAACCAGAAGCTCAGAAAGCCTGCCTGCCTTTTCAAAAGGGCTTCCTATGTCAAGCTCAAGTTCGCCCCTCTGGTGGTCAATAACATGGACCGCTTTAAGCTTGTGAAGCTCCTTAACTGTTTTCTCCATAACTGCCTTTGGGCCTATTACGGTTACTTTTTTCATCCTTTCTGGCAGCATGGCTTAAACCCCAATTTCCCTTTCGAAGGCTTCCATGACAAGCGCTACAGCATCGGCTGCATTCCTTCCAGCGCTTTTTTCCAATGACTCGAGCTTTTCCGAGCCCTCTGCCAGAAGCTTCTGCCTTGCGGCAAGCACCCTTTCCTTCTGCTTTTCAAGGCTATGGGCTTTCCTGATTGAAAGCTCGTCCTCCTTTTCCTTTAGAAGCCTGGCAGAATTGCTTCTCGCTTCGGAAATTATGCCCTGAGACTGCTGCCTCGCCTGCTCAACAATCTTATCCGCTTCGCCCTCCGCGGCCTTAACCTCTTCCAAGACAGTGTTCATCCGAAACAGCCCCAAATAAAGAACAGGCTGAAGGGTTAAAAAACGGTTTATAAACATTTTGTAAGTATGTTATAAGGGCAGCTCTACGCCGCCCATGCCAACCCTGCATTTCAGGTAAAATCTTTAAATACCCGGTGCCAGCCTGCTGCCATGGGAAAAGTTTCAACAGGCTCTGCGGCGCTTGACCGGCTGCTGGAGAAAGGGTATGAGACAGATGTCATAACAACGCTCTACGGCCCTGCCGGCTCAGGAAAGACAACAACCTGCCTGCTCGCGGCACTCAGCGCCGCAACAGCAAAAGAGAACAAAGACAAGAAAGTGGTTTTCATCGACACAGAAGGGGGATTCTCAACAGAACGGCTTCAGCAGCTAACAGGGGATGAAAAAGAGGCAAGGAAAGCCCTTGAGAGAATAATGCTGCTCAAAATAACAACATTTGCAGAGCAAAAAAAATGCATAGAGACATTAGCCCAGCAGATTCAGGGCAACTCAGGGCTTTGCATGATTATCTGCGACACAATATCCTCTCTCTACAGGATAGAAAGGGGGGAAGACAACATAAACCTCAACCGCGAACTGGGAAAGCAGCTCTCAACACTCCTCGCAATCGCGAGAACAAAAGACATGCCCGTGATTGTAACAACACCCGTCTATGCAGACTTCGCGGACAAGACGAAGGTGAAAATGGTTGGGGGAGACATCCTGAAATACAGCAGCAAATGCCTCATTGAGCTAAAAATAAACCACAACGGAACGAGAACAGCTGTCCTGGCAAAGCACAGGAGCGTGCCTGAAAGAGAAGTTACTTTCAAAATAAAAGAAAAAGGGCTTGAGGAGACTTAGCTTGCTCCCTTTATTGTTCCTCCTGCTCCATGCTGTTCCTCAAGACACCATTGACTGAGATTATCATGTACTTGAAATATTCAATGAGCCTTGCAGCAACCACTGAGCTGTGCTTCTCGAGCAGACTGTCGCACTCCTTCAGCAAGGCCTTTGAGTTGGTCTCTGTCCTGAAAGCCTGTGTCTTGTCCCTGTTGTAGTGCACTTTCATCACAGCCTCGTAATGCTTGGCAATCGCGGCATAAATCTCCCTGAACTCCCTGAACTTGTTCACGTCAAGCTTTTTCTCCTTAGCGAACCTCAGGATGCGCTTAAGCTGGTCGCCAAACCTCTCCAAGTGCGACAACACCTGCTTCGAGACCATGATGTTCCAGTAGGTTGTTTCAAACAGCCGCAGCAGCCTCGGGTTGTCAGCAGCTGCCCGTGCTGTCCTCAAGCCGAGCAGGGTAAGCCTGTTCACCTCATTATCCCTTTCATAAACGCTCTCAGCTTCAGAGCCGGAAAAGTTTTTTGCATCCTCAAGCATTGACCGTATTATGATGTCAACCCTCCTGACAACATTGCCCATGGAAACTTCCTGGACGTCAAGCAGGTCCTTGGCAACAACCTTTGAAGTCGTTTCCTCAACAATTTCCATCCCTACAAGGCCGTGAAAGATTTCCTTGACATCCTTTGCCATTAAACCGGCGTCTGTGACTGTAACCACGTCATAATTGTTTATGTAAAGGGATGTTATCTCTGTCTTCAGCTCCTGCACGCCCTTGCCAGCAGCGCTTATTGCGGCTTCCCTGATTTTGCGGCGCTCGCTGGAATCCTTTGAGGCGAACACGAGCTCATTGGGCCGTTCATCCACCACGAGGACATCGCCCTTCTTAAGCCTGTTTTTCTCAACCCATGCCTTCGGGACAGAAACAACAAAGCTTGAGTTGCCAAACGCCATAAGCTTCCTGAATTCCATCACAGCCCCCCCACAACACCATTATATAAATTTTAAAATATTAATAACTAATATTTTCTCCCAAAATATAACATATATTAAGTATAGGCATAAGCATATATATTAAGCTTTTGTTCCGGGCTTCGTGAACCAAAATGGATGAAGAAAGCATAGACGTATACGACGAGCTTGGAGTTGAAGGGCTGCTTGATGACGATGAGCTCTCCGCAAGGGAAGAAGGATTCATGCTGGGATATGAATCTGAACCGGAAGAGTAAGGCAGTCACTCTTCTGTAAAGTCCTCAATGGGAGCCTTGAAATCGTCATTGCCCTTAATCTCGCCCCTCAGCTTCATGTACTCCCTGGTCAGGACCCAAAAAAGCAGGCCCAGGCTTTTCTTCCCTTTGTTGTTGCAGGGCACAACAAGGTCTATGTTGTTTGCCTGGTTGTTGGTGTCGCACAAGGCAATCACAGGTATGCCTATGCGCATGGCGTCGTCAATCACATTCCTGTCCGGCCAAGGGTCAGTAACCATTACAAGCTTGGCTTCACGGTAGCTGTCAAGTGCCGGGTTTGTGAGGATTCCCGGCATGTATTTGCCAGCAAAAACATTTATGCCTGAGTGCTTGTTAACAGCCCTGAGGGCTTTCCAGCTGTTCTCCCTTTTCCCGACAATAATGATGTCTCCTGGCTTGTACCTTGAGAGCATATTGGCAGCGTTTTTGATTCTTTCATCAATCTTCTGAAGGTTAAGGACAGAGAGCCCATCCGGCCTGGTTTTGTAAATGAACTGCTCCATGTATTTTGTCCTGAACTTAGTGCCTATGTGTATTCCTGCCTTTAGATACGAGTCCTGCGGCACCAAAAACTGCCCAGCTTCAGCCATTCAAACCATCCTCCACAATTAACAGCCCAAGAACATGCTTGAACTGCAACACAACACCGGCAGGCGCCGATGTGCAGAGACAGCGAACTGTCCCTGTATTATCGCCCGTTGCAGACAACACTCACAATAGGGTGTCTGGGCAATAAGAAAGTGGATAAGCGGCATGCTTATAAAACTTTACTTTTTGCTGCGCTTCGGCTTCGCTGGCCGGGTTTCTGCAGATGCAGCCAGCGGCTTTGCGGAGATTACATCCCTGTAAGCCTGGCCGTAAAGGCTGGATACGGTTGGCGTTAAAATGACAGCATAAACTGCACTTATGATGGATGCGAGGAGGTTTGCGGGGGGGTAAAATTGTGCAATGAGCACCAGAGGCAGGATGAGAACCAGCAGCGGAATCGCCAGCCCTATCGAGTAGCCAACGGCGACAATCCAGGGGACAAAATACGCCAAAGAGAAGGAATACTTCAGAATTTTACGAAGTTCAAAGAAGGCTGCAAAGCGGTTCTCATAAGCAAAATGCGCCATGAGCATGGGGCCTGAGTAAAACATGAAAAAACTCCATACGAGAGCAAAGACAACGGAAAAAGCGAGCAAAACCAGCCCCACTATCCTCAGCGAACCAGGGCCCTTAAGCAGGAGTATTAGCAGAATGAGCAGAAAAATAAGAGGCAAGGCGTATATAAGCAACGCAATCGCATACTTAAGCCCTGCCGCGAGAAGAGCGAATGGCTTCTCGAACGGCGGCATGATGTTCTTGCCATGAGAAGCGTAGCTCGTAAGCCTTACAGTATAACCTGATATTACGATGTAAAGAATAACTGTGATGATGACAAAAACAATAGAAAGGGCAATGAAGTTTGCCAAGCCGGAAGCCATGGCAAGCGATAATACCCCCTTTGGAAACACCTGTGCAAGGTCTGCCGGCAGTCCTGCAACAACCACCAGCAGGAACAGGATGCAAGACCTGTGCCAGTTTGTGAAAGGAAGCTTGAAAGCTTCGCCGTAATCTGCCATTGCATTCCTGTCTGCTGGGCGCGTTTATAAACCTTTTTGCAGCCAGCCACAACACACTCAATTGTTTCACTACTGAAAAGAGATAAATTTATATAGTAGTTAGTGTAGTGCTCAATTCAATGGCTGGCTTGCTGGAAGGCGTAGTCTGTGGAAATATTGGCGTGGGAGCTATTGGCTCTTACTGGACAAGGCTTCAGAGGAGAGAAGGCGCTCAGGTTCTGGTATATGATGCAAACCATGGAAGAGCACAACAGGTTGCAGAGGATTACGGTGCAGAAGCAGTTTCTCTGGACGAGCTCATTGGGAGTTCAGATTGGATAAGCACTGCCGTTTTGCCATTAAAAGAAGTCTTCAGTGTTATGAAGCAGATAGGCGAAAGAAAACAGCTGCTTAAGCCCGGCAGCCTCCTGCTTGACCATAGTGGTGTTAAAACAGGAACTGCAAGCTTTCTTGATGAACTTTTAAGAAATTCAGGTGTGAGGGAAACGGACACGTTCGCAAGTGCAATGCTTAAAGCTATTGACGGCAGGGAAGCAGTTGAGGCAATAGCCCTCCACCTTGCGTTCAGGCCTGATGTTGAGTTGGAAGGGCAAAACGTATACATCAGCCCGGTAAAACCAGCAGACGGCGGTGTGTGGCTGCCAAGGGTAAAGGGATTGCTCTCTTATTATGGCGCAAACATTCACCAGATGACCCCTGAGCAGCAGGACCTCGTTACCATGCGCCACCAAATGCTTGTATGGCTTTCACTGTTCTCGGCTTTTGAGGCAATCAGAAAGAGCGGCAGTGACATGTCTTTTCCGGAGATGGAAACTTTCACAACCAAGCTTTCAAAACCATTCTTTGACCTGATGAAGCGGATGACAAGCGGGAACTGGAGGGTCTATTGGGATACAATGTCACATCATCCTCATTCCAGAAAAGCTGCTGGCTTGCTTGAGCAGAGCATGCATGAACTCAAGGGAAAGCTAATGTCAGGTGAGGAGGCTGGCGGGCTGTTCGCCGCGCAATATGAGCACCTTAAAGCCCTTGCTGAAAGCGGCTCTCCTGAGCAGAAGACCGGAAAGCCGGTCAGGGTGGAGATTTATTATGAGCGCGGCCACTTCACGAAGCTAAAAGAGGCATTCAGGCTTGATGAACTTCCTGCCAGCCCTTTCTATGGAAATATAGTTGTGTCGATGATAGACTCTGGAAGAGTCAATGAGCTGCACAGGGCAGGCATTCCGGTGGCAGCTTTCACAACACTCGCCCATCGGGATAAGACTGTCCAGCCTGAAATAGCGTTTCACGTCCGCAATATCCCGCACCCGGAGCATCCTGAAAAGAAAGGAATAAGGTTTTCACCAATAATACCAAAAGACCCTGGAAAAGCCCATGGCACCATTGATTCAAGCTACGCCAGAGTTCAGCTGATGCCTTTGCATCCTGACCCTGTAGTTAATTTCTTCCAAAATGTAGCCAAAGATACGGTGCTGTCAGGGCTGCAGCCGTTTGTCGTCTACAAGCCGCTTTAACGCATTAGCCAAGCCCGTAAACAGCCAAATCCTCATAAGCAGCCCCTTCCCGGATTAGCGTGCTTTTCCTGAGCCTGAATTCCTTTACCTCAAAATTCACTCTTTTCAGCTGCACCTGCGGCAGCTGCCGCTTGAAAAGCCCCTTGTCAGAAACAAGCTTTACCCTGGCCAGGGTAAGGTGGGGCTTGAAACCCTTTTCTTTTGGAAACTCTTTTTCAAGGGCGCCGTCAATTTTCTGCTGCAGCTGCACAACACTGTCTTCAGGCTCAATGCCTGCCCAGACAACCCGGACATAATCTTCAGAGGGGAACACGCCAATCCCTGCAATAGCAGCAGAGAAGCTCCTGAACTTCACCCTGCCGAGGCAGTTTTTAACAGCCTCAGCCTTTTCCGGAGAAATCTCGCCAAGAAACTTAAGCGTCAGGTGGAAGTCATGTGCCAAATTCATTTTCGCTGCCGCCGTGGACAGCTGGCTTTGGGCTTCCAAAAGCGCAGCCTTGGCATCATCAGGCAGGCCAATGGAAACGAATGCCCTCAATCTTCCTCGCCGAAATTCTCGGAGTCAACAGGCTGCTCCTCAGGCTGCCGCGCAGCTCCGGTATTATCTTCGAGCCCTGCACCGTCATCGCTTTTTTCCTGCCTTTTTCCCTGCTGTTGCGGCTGCACAGGACCCCCGGCAACCTCTGCAAAAGCCATGTTAGCAAGGACCTTTGTAATCCTTATCCGCACATTATCGCCCTGGCTTGAGTTCGGCACGAAAATGACAAAGCCATCTTTCTTTGCAACGCCATCCCCCTTTGCGCCAACAGACTCGATTACAACATCAACCTCTTCGCCTTCCTTTACAGGTGCAACCTTCTGCTGAAACCCTCCTCCTCTTCCGAAGCCTCCACCTCCTCCAAAATCTCTTCCGCCACCAAACCCTTCCCGCCTCATAGTGCTACCTCCAATTCAAACTTTCCATCATATGCTTTTCTTTTGAGCTACAACGCCGCGGCCCCAAAATGCAGAAGTAGTGTTGCACTTACAAATCCTTGAATCATCCAAAAACCGCATTTCAGCACCTTTAGCAGTACCTTTTGCCTTATTTAAAGTTTTTCAATATTTAGTATAGGACAATAATAACGCATGAGATTATCCGCCAACTAAATAGTAAAGGACAGACAAGATTATGACTTACTTCTGTCCTGCACTAATTAGCTGCCTTTTTCCAACTCTATTCTCTTAATGCCCAACTTATCATACACTGCATCAGAGCTTATCATAATATCACTGCCGCAATAGGCGGCGTGAAAAGCGTCAAAAATGTTCAACTCATATCTTTCCATCAATATTGCGGCTTTCAGGCATATTGTGCGGGTGAATTCATCTACGCCAATCAAGCCACATATCTGGGAAAATGTCGGTGTTATGCTTATTCCAAGCCTTCGGCAGATTATAGCTACCTCGAGCATAACAGAGATGGAAGTTGTTATGCGCTCCTTGTTAAGGCTTAAAATCTCTTCTGCCTTCTCTTTGAGCCAATCAGATTCTTTTACCAGGGCCAGAAGAAAATCTGTATCCGCGAACATTTCTCATTGCCTCTTTTTCAGCGTCTTCAAGAGCCATCTTCCTAAGCTCCTTAATTGTGTAATTATCAATGCCTGACGCCTTGCCTAATCTCCTGAGCTCGACAAGTGGGTCATCTGCCACAGGGACAAGCACAATCTCTTTTCCAACCTTGACAGCGAAAAACTTTCTGCCGCACTCCTTAACCAGTTCTGAACCAAGCGTGATTCTTCCCCGTTCATCAGCAATTAAAGGCCCCATTCTTTTTACCATCTGGGGTAAAATAGAGGATTTGTGGGTATTTAAAGCTTTCTACCCACTTACTCGTTAAACTCATTTTCAAACCTTCTAATTCTTTTCAAAATTTACTTAACACTCCAGATTAGTTACATTATACGTCCCTAACGCCTGACGTGTCAAGGTAGAACGTTGCCTCGCCCTCAGGCAGGCTTGGGCTGTCTATCATCTTGGCAACCCTTGAGCCTTTTTTGCCCCTTCTCAGATATATGCGATAAGTTGAGGCGTGCCCTACAACATGCCCTCCGATTGCCTCTGTCGGGTCGCCGAAGAACACGTCAGGCTTGGCCATCACCTGGTTTGTAACGTAAACGCTCAGGTTATTCAGCTCAGCGAGCCTCATCAGGGTGTGCATGTGCTTGTTAATCTTTTGCTGCCTGTCTGCTAAAGTTCCCCGGCCAATGAATTCCGCCCTGAAATGGGCGGTGAGGGAGTCAACAACCACCAGCTTGACGTTCAAACCCTGCTTTTTGATAATGTCTTCAACTTTCTCTGCCAGAAGCATCTGGTGGTCGCTGTTGAAAGCCCTTGCCACCTTTATCTGCTTAAGGACTTTTTCAGGCTCGAGGCCCTGGGCTTTTGCAATGTCCACAATCCTTTCAGGCCTGAATGTTGATTCTGTGTCAATGTAGACAACGCACGAATCAGGATACTGCCTGATGCAATTGACAGCCAGGCTGTGGCCAACCTGTGTTTTTCCGGAGCCAAATGCGCCGAAGCATTCTGTAATTGCGCCTGTTTCAACGCCACCGCCAAGCAAAGCATCAAAGGCCGAGCTTCCGGAGTTTATCTTCTCTATGCTGCGCCTCTTTGCCAGCACATCCTCAGCAGAAACAAACCCCATTTCAAGCTTATCGCGGGCAAACTGAATCATCTTCCTTGCAGCAAGCTCAGTAACCCCGGTTAATTCAACGAGCTCTCCAGGAGTGGCGACGGCAACGCTCAGGAGAGAGTCATAACCACCAACCGCAAGTTTCTCAGCAGTAGCAGCACCAACTCCTGGAAGCTGCTCAAGCTCAGAGCCTTTATTAGAAACATCTGCAGGCTTTACCAATCCAACATCATCCCCAACAATTTCCTCCTCAACCAAAACCGCTTCCTGTTCCTGTCTCCTCCTCAAAGCAATCACCTCATGTTTTAAATCTTTCCTAAAGCCCAGCTCAGCTCAAAACAGCGCTTGATTGCTGTGCAATCACGTACTCATAAGCCTTCTGCAGAAGCACCATTGCCTTCGGGACATCATTTTCCTTCAACGAGCTTGTAGTCTTCCAGATGTTATCCTTGTCCTTGTAGCTCCTGCCAAGCTGCACATTATAATAAACCGTGCCCTTATCAGAAACCCCTTTCCAGACTGTTGCGGATATGCCCCCAACCCTGAACTTCTTTTCAGGCATCTTTGGAAGCGCAGTATTTACGCCTGCATTGGCTAAACCAACGGTTGCCTCTGCTCCGACTGCCGCAGCCAAGCCTTCGCTTCCGAACCTGCTGCCAAATTCCTTCATCACATTCATCCCTGCTCACCTTTCCGACGTTTTTACGCCTCCCGTAAGCGTATCTGCTATCAGGAAAGACCCCTTTAAATACCCTAGCCGGGCAGATGTCCAGTGTCCAATGAACCTTTTTGTTCGCTGCTGCTCACAAAAAGCTTCACCAAAAAATCAGAATTTGACAGAAACAAGCTAGTGCTTAGAAACTGAAAAGAATGGCGCTTTCCGTCAACACACAAGTCGAGGCAAAGTTCAACCAAAACCAAGCTTAAGGAGCAGGAGCAAAGCCAAGGCAGCAAGCACAGCCTGCTCAAACATGCTGCCTGTCCTGATAAATCCCCTGAGCCTAAACTTGAAAAAAGGGGAAAAAGGCCTTATGCCTTTTTCTGTGAGGGCATCCAGCAGCAGGTGCGAGGCATAACCAATTGTGGCTGCAGCTGCAATAGCAGCAGAAACGGCGTATCGTACTCCGAAATACGCAATCACTGCAGCAGCGATTGTGTGAAGAAAGCCGCGGTGCCTGAAAAAGAAGGCAAACACCGTTGAGAACGGCTCAACCTTTCTTCCAAGCCTTGATTTTACCGTGTCAATGTCCGGGAGAAGCGAGAAGAATCCTGCTGCAGTAACAGCCAAGATTTTTCCGCTGTTGCTGCCAATTCCGAACATGCTGCCAAGGTAAACAACTGAAACAATCCCTGCAAGAAGATGAGTCAGGAACAGCATAGTCAGTTCAGGCTTTGAGGCTGGCTCTTCTCAACTGCAGCAAGCTCATCGTTAAGCCTAGCTATCTCCTCATCAGGGCTTGCTTCCTGGATTTCCTGCGCTATCAGCTCAAGCCTGTCAAAAAGCTCGTTTTTGTTAACACGGACAGTTGCCTTGATAAAATTTCCAAGAAGGTCGTTCTTCACCTGCTGGAACGAGTCCGGCTGGAGCCTGAAAGACAGCACATCCTGCTCTGTTTTGTTAATCAATTTATCTACCATCCTCCTGAACAGCACAAGCCTCATTGTTTCTGTCCCGTCATCAATTACCGTGTTCAGGACATAAGAATAGCCTGCCTTCACCTCTCCGTGGTCGCTGCAGGCAAAGCCGCTTCCAGCCTGCCTCGCCCTTTTCCCACAGGCCGGGCAGGTTTCGAAGAATTTTATGTCAAAAACCTGCACGACAGTTCCCAAAACCTCGGCAACAGAATCAGCCTCACCAATGTCAGACAGCTTTTTCCTTACAGCTTTTTGCACAACTGCCGCTGCGGCTGCAGTTTTGGGAATAACTGCATCTACTGTTTCCCCAGGAGGGTTGACCAGAATCGTGCTGCGGTCATTGAGGTGCAGCTCTTTCAAGTCATTCCTCTCCTTCACATAAGCGCTTTTCACCTTCACAACATCGCCAACGCCAATGCCTTTTACGTTGTCAGCCTGCTCGTTCCACAGGACAACCCTTATTGAGCCTGTCTCATCAGCAATCTGCAAACTGGCGACTTTCCCTTCCCTGTTGTTGCTGCTGAACTGCCTTTCTTCAAAAACCTGCAGCACCTTGCCGACAGTTTCAACATCCCTCATTCCAGCGAGTATGTTCTTAACCTGCAGCCTTCCTGAAAGCTGGTCAATGAGCTTTATGCCCAGCTCCGAAGCCACAATGTGCGCAGCCCCTTCCTTGCTGATTAAGCCAGCAAGCTGTGACATCTTGGCTTCAACCTTGCCAGCCAGTTCAGCTTCGCCAATGCCGGATTTTTCCTTAATCCTTGCAAGGATCTCATCATAGGACAAGCGAATCATTTTTGCAGAAAGAGCTACGGCAACGGCTAATATAAATAGTTTGTTGTGTTCAGGCCGCCTGCCTGGCAACGGCACCTTTTCGATAACGCCTAGCACTCGTAACCCGAGCTGCACACACAGCTTCTTTTTGCATCTTCAGGATGTGCCTCTATCCAGTTCAAGGCAAAATTGTAATCCAACTCCTTCAGGACAACCTTTTTTGTGGCTTCGTCGTAAACGAAAAAGCGCTTATGGCCCGTGGGTGAGACCGGGTCATTGACCTTGACGCTCATCAGTACGTCAAACTCGTCATAAGGCACGCCAGTATATTCCACACCAGTACCTATAAGGACATCTACAAACTTCTTCTTTTTGCAGACAAACTCCCCCTTTTCATTCGGCTCCGGCTTATACTCCGAGCAGACCTCCTCCAGCCTGCAGCAGGAGCATGTGCCGGTAGGGTAATCGCAGGTGTAGCTCTTCTTTGGAGGAGGGAAATTCTCATCCCAGTCAAGGCCGCTCATGCCGTCAATTGAGGAAACAACGCTGCGGATATCTTTCTCTGTATTGCCGACAAGAGATTGTGCAACAGCCGCAATGGAATTTCCGTCAGCAACAACATCGCGGCCCAGTTTTTCGGTAAAGCTTGGCTTTACCCCGTATTTGATGTTTGGCATTGAGATTGTCACAGGCTCCTTTGCCCTGCCAATAATTTCAGTGCTGCCCTGCTTAACCTCAAAAGGCTCATAGCTGAAAGGAACCTTAACATCGCTTTTTTCATTGAAGCCGGATATGAAACTGCTGAAGGGAGGAGTAAAGAGACCAATAAGGCTTGCTTTCATAGTTTCTTCATAAGGGTAACAGCCGCTGGGATTTACAGGCAGGGGAACGCAGGAGTTCTCGGGAAGGATGTTGTCCTTTGCCCAGTAGCTATGGCCGTTAATGCCGCCGCAAGGAGGATTAGATGAGAAAAAGCCATTTTTCCCGTAACTGACTGCTGCCTGCTCCAGTGCAAGCCTTGCAGAGTCGTCAACGAACAGCAGGGCTTTCTCGGCATTTGCGTAAGTTTTCAGTATCCTGAACTGCTCTGAGCCGAGGGCAAGCCCTGACCTGAGATGGTAGTCCTTGGTGAACAGGCTGAAAACCACAAAGCCAAGGAGGAATATTGCCATGATGGTGATGGTGGCAACATAATAGTCAAGCCCCTTCTTGTTCTGCATTAACTTATTTGCGTTTGCCATTTGCTTCATTGCCCTCAAGCCTGCGGCAGCCACGACTTGAATTCATGATAATACCTGAACTCGACCTTCGCCAAGCCTGAATTTGCCACGGGAATAGCCTGGACAGCCTGGCTTGAAAACCGCCTTGCCGGCTTTCTGGCTGTCCTGCCAGCCAAAACAGCACCACTGGCTTCTTCATACTCCTTGTTCATCTGAGGCACCATTATTTCCGGAAAGTACCTGATGCAAAGCTCAAAACCAGACCTGCCGCACAGGTCTTCATTGCTGCTGGGCTTAAGGTCTTCAGGGTCAAAGTCAACGCCTACCGGCAAGAGATAAAACATAAATTCACCCCTTTTAGGGTAGTCCTTCACAGACCTGAGGAACATAACCGCGGTCACTGCCCTGAAAGCATCCCATACTTTTCCCCGGTCCTCGCCGGAATAATAAAGCGCATGCAGGCCGCTTATGAACCCAGAGTAATCCTTGCCTTCATAAACCTCAGGATATGCCTCCAGGATTTCCCTTGCTTTCTTTAAATCGAGCTGCTTTTTCAGTTCGGTAATGTAAGGATTCTTATTTTTGTTTTCTTCCAGCCATTGAATCTTTTCCAAAAGCTCATCCTTGCCGGGCAGGTCTGTCCTCAAGTAGCTGTCAAGCTGCGCGTCAGCCTTGGCAAAAGAAGCAAGGTTGACATCAACATCGAGGCTTGCCCTTGCCTCCTTGTTTTTGAGGAACTGCCCCCCGAGGTTCAATAGCAGGATAAGTATTGCAACGCTGACAAAGAAAAGGAGGTAAGACGCTATATCCAGAAGGCCGAACTGGCCTTTTTTGAAGCGTTCCGAAATATGCTTTGCACTATGTTCTTTCCCCATTCTTTTTTTCCTCTCAGCCGGAAGCAATAAAGACCGTCTCAACGACATAGCCGGCAGTCCTTCCGGTTGCAGGGTCAAGCACAGCAGCATACCTTACATCACTGTAAACTGCCTTGCTGCCTTCTCCTTTGCCGCCTGCCTGGGCCAGGGGCTGCCAGCGCTCATACCTGTCCTTGTCAGTATAAATGGCCTGGCCTGGCTGCTGGCCGAGCTGGTAGTCAACAGCAGCCTGCTTTTTCACAAACCGGCCAACAATCAATGGCTTGTCATTGACGAGCAAGTCCCCGAGCCGTTTGGTGCTGAAACTTTCAGAGTCTATCACGCCAGTGTAAACCCTGCCTGTATCGGGGTCGGATTTGGAAAAGCCATTCCCTGAATAATAAGCCGCGCTTGCAAGTATTTTTGATTCTGCATCGTAAACATTCGTCCTTGTCATGATAAATGAGCTGATGACCCAGAAAATCGTGGCAACAACCACGATGGTGTAAATGAACCTGGGCACCCACATAAACATCTTGTATGAGAGGCTGATTCCTCTCTTGCTTTTTAGCAAGCTATGCAAATGTTTATGCAAATGCCGCATTCCGTTCCACCGCAGCATTGTCTGCCATCACAAAAAGATTCCCATCCCTGTTGCCAAGATGCACGAGTGCAGGAGCCTCGCTTCCCGGGCTGGGAATTATCCGGTAAGCCATCTTGCTGCCTTCCCTGTTGCTGCCAAAGTAGTCATAGACCCCGGCAACATTATCGGATTCACCCAAATTTTTCCTGACCCGCACCATGTTGTCCCTTATTTCAACAACATACTTGTAATCCCTCATGGAGTATGTGTACTCAATATCACCCGGGGCAGCGTAAACAGCATCCAACGCAAGCGCTATGTCCCTCGCTATGTAATTCTTTTCAAGAGTTTCGCCCTTAAGGTCATTCACAGCCTTGTCAAGGAATGTAAGAGTTATAATCGCGGCAAGCACAAGGCCGGCAACAATCATCCCTGTCTGGGTTGTTATTGCCTCTCCCCTTTTCCGGTTAAGCCTGCAAACGCGCTTCAATTTCTTATGCCCCTGTGATGCGAAGCTCTGCCCCTGCTTTTCCAAGCCTGACCGACAATGTCTTTAACCCCCTGACATACAGCTGGTTGTCGTTTGGGGTGTCATCCATGACATTAACAGCGGTTATGGCAGAATACTCATAAAAAAGCTTGCAGTCCCTTCCGCGATTATGTTCAGCGTCAATCTTCAGGCAGCCCTCATCTATGCATACGCACAGGCAAGACTGGCCGTTGCACTCCGGAGGGCTTTCAGCACCGTTGTTAATCTTCTGGTTCCTGTTAAAGCTCATGAGGAAGAGGCCCTTGTCCACCGAGAATGAGTGGGGAAGGTTATTTGCCGTTACCATGTTCCCGTTTTCATCCTCAATCTGCGTGCCAAGCATGTCAATCTTGCTCATCATGTCAGCAAAGCCCCTGTCTACAGAATAGGCATTCGCTGTTGTTCCCCCAACTGTCAAGCCAAACATCCTGCCACCTATGGGCAATATAACGAAAGCAACAATCATGGCCGCTATCACCCAGCCGGCAGCCGAGAAGATGACCGTAGGGGTAATAGCGCCTTTCCTGCCCTTAACATTCAAAGCTTCATTCATTGTTTTCTTCCCTGATAACGCAGCAGTAGAGTTGGCCAGTGCAACCCAAGCCCTTGATTTCCTGGCCATCAGGGCACTGGCTGGGGTTGGCGCCGCCCTGAACGCACTTATATTTCGGCTCGCACTGGTTCACCTTGTTCACGCTGCCCATTATGTTTCCAACCCCACCCTTGAAAATGGCAATGACTATCAGAATTACAACAAGCACAACAGCAGCAACAGCCACAGTTTCAATGGACAGGGCTGCGTTTTTCCTTCTCAAAACCATATGGCTTCACCTCTCCAACGCGTCATCAACGCTTACGCCGCTTGGCGACGACTTCCGTGGAACCGGCACAGGCTTCACATCCTTTGTTTCATTCAGTTCAGAGACAAGAATATCGTATCTTGCCTTTAAAAGAACATACCAACTCTCATAGGAATCAACAGCCAAGCCAAGGTGGTCCTGGACAAACTGCCTTGTCTCAAAGTCATTTATTGGGCCGATTGGAGGGCCGTAAACCCTAAGCCGCTTTGCGAGATGCCTGGAGCGCTCAGCATGAATCGCTCCAGAAGGCAGGCCAAGACCATAATAAGCCTCTTCAATGACTGCAAGGTTTTCCATAATGCCGGCAAGCCCTTTACCGCTGCCAAGCAGCTGCAGGGTTTTGCCATCAACATACTTCCCGGAGAAGTTAAGAAGCTCGTGCTGCTGGATTGCAGTTTCAAGCTCCAAAGTCATAAGGTAAGGGACAGCCCTCATGGCATTCCCCTCATCAGGAGGGGCGGCAAGCATGACAGCCCAGTCATAGCCTGCAAGGTTTCTCACATCAACCTGAGCCTCAACATCCATTGGCGAAGTAAACACAAGCTCTTCAGTGGCAAGTGCCGGGATTTCAGGCCTGGCACTTCGCTTGGAAAATTCAAAAACCGCGAAAACAAGGATGGCAACAGCCAGGATAACCACAGCAGCAACTGCCAAAGCCCTGATGTTCCTTGGCCTGCCTGCACTATACTGGCTGTACGGATAATTTCCCTGCGTTCCCTGGTATGCCCCCTGATTCCCGTAAGGCTGGTACATTTGTGTGTTCTCCGCGTTAAAACCTAAGATGCTGCTGCCAGCTTCTTCACATTCCCAAGCTCCATTTTCCTCAAGCCGTTAAAGCTGCTTATGTCTTTGGCATCCCAAAGCAGCTTCTGAACTTCAAGGTCTGTCAAGCCGTTTTCCCTGAAAGACCTTGCAGTGTCGTATGCCAACCCTGCATTTTCCAAAAATTCATCAGCCTTTGCGTTAAAGATATCATCCTCATCCTGCTCGCTCAATGCGCCGCTCACTTCGATGTTTGAAGCCATTGGGGCAACTACGCTGCCAAGCCACTCCTGCCTCTCTGTGCTGAAGCCCTCAATGTTAAGGGCGTTAAGGCTTCCAAGCGCAAACTTCTCAATGCTGGCAACCGGAAATACGGCAGTGCAACCGCGGGAAACATGGTCATCTATCGTGGCTTCAACAAGGACATCGTAGTACGAGCACAAGGCCACCTTGCCGTCAGGAACGCTGAACTGCTCAGGGTCCAGCACAGGATTTCCGAGGTCATGGTCGTAGCCGTTCTGGAACATGACAAAGGCAAGCTCCTCTGAACCGTCATCATTAACAGCAACCACTGGCACAGCAACCTTAATCTCTTCTGATGCCATGAAGTCCTCTGCAGACTGAATGTATGCCTTTGAAGTGTCAAAGCTGGCTACTGCTGCCGGTGGCAGGTACATCGCAAGCATAGCCCTGAACTGAGGCTCAAGCGCCTTGTTTTTCACGACCTTTGCAAAAGGAACGGCGTAGTCAACTGCGAATGTATGTGCAGCGCTGACGGCAGTTCCTGCCCCTTCTGCCAGAGGCCTCAAGGCAGCGTAAGCAGTATCAGCAGCCCTGGCCTTAAGCACAACAAGCTGGTTAAAGAATGAGGGGAAATGCTCGGGCACAAGGGAAACCGAGCCTGTTTCCCTGCCTAGGACAGCAACAAGCCTGCCTCCCTTGTCATATATTTTTTCTCCCGGGGTTATCAGATTCTTTATGCCTGCTATCTCTGCAACAAGCTCCTTTAGCTCTTTTTCAACATCAGCCCCGCCACTTATTCCCTCCCCAAGGCGCTTCTGAAGCACCCTGCGCTTCTTGAACAGCTCTGCAAGGCCCTGCTTTTTCAGCTCATAAGCCTTCACCATCCTTGCGGAAGCAGGGTCAATGCCTGAGTTAAGCACCCTCACGGCATCTGCATCCTCTGTTATGCCATAAGCCTTTTTGAGATAAACATCAATGAACTTTTTTCGCAGGTTAGAGTTTGCTTTTCCTCCCTTGGCCAGCAGCTCGCCAATCTCACCAGCCGTAAACTCTTCCCGCTGCACGAGCTTGAGGACATTCTTTATGCTCACTTTGTCATTGAGAAGCTCAGGAAAGCTATCCATAACTGCCTGATACCTCTCAGCCAGCCTTGGGCCAACATTATCAATGCTGCCAATGGTTGCCCTGAACTGGTAAGTAACCATGTTCCCATCCCTGGCAAGGGCTACGAGATAAGGCCTTTCATTCTTTCCAGTTGTAAGGATGAACTCAGCCGCAAGCTTCTTCAGCTTCATGGCCTCCTCCATTGACTTTGCAGCCTCCTCAAAAGCTTCAGGCGAAGCCTTTGCAATCATAACCTGCTTTGCAAGCCTCGGGTTGGTTATGCCGTGCTCAGGCCCCAGCCAGCCGTTCACAGCCTTTATGACTGCAGGGTCGTCATCGGCAAGCCTGGCAGGATTTTTCAAAACCTTCAGCACCTCATCCTTATTCAGGCCGCCCTGCAGGAGCTTCAGTGCCATCTCCTGATTCTTGGGCTTTGCAAATACAAAAGGATGCTGCGCAACGAGAGTAGTGTAGGCTTCCTTCACTTCCTTCACCAGGTCATCATACCTTGCTGGGTTGTTTGCGAGCGAGTTTTCAAACGTCTTCAGGAACCTGACTCTGAGCGTTTTCCCTGTTGCAAGCTCTGCTGTTTCAAAGCTTTCAAACCCCGCCTTAACCCTGCGCGCCTTCAGCACCCTGATGGGCTGTGCCGCAATTTCGCGCAGAACATTCACAGCTTCTTTTGTCAATCCGGTTGCGGATTTACCAAACTCCCTTGCAAGGATTGCCGCATTTTCCCTTGTTATCACAGCCCTGGACTGCGAGGCAGCCTTAACCACGAGTTCCTGTGACAACGAGCCGGTTTTCCCGGCAAGTTTGACCATCTGCCTGCTCTTCGCAACAAAGCCTGCAGCAGATGCCTTGCCAACGCTCATGAGCGCTTTTGGGCCGCCAAACATGTAAAACGTAGGGTCACCGAATATGTCTATGGCCATGCCCTTTGACAGCACCAGAGCCCGGTGGCCAAACGATTTCAGGTTGGCAACCTTGCTTCGGGCATCAACTGCATAGTCTGACTCGGGGAAATAATCAACAACAACATTGTACATCTCAATCGCCATGCCGTCATCGCCAAGCCCCTTAAAGAACCCTGCAACCTCATAGTAAATGTCATCAAGGACATCATACTGCCTATCATCGTCTTTCCCTGAAAAGTCGTCGTACTTTGCAATAGCAAGAACAAGCGGTGTGTTGCTTTGGGCTATGGCATTCTCATCAGCCCACTTTTGCTCTGATACAAACAGCCCCATGCTGGCAGAATAGCCGCCTACCGCGTCAAAATCCTTCACAGCCTGGTCTCTTACAGCCTTGTCCTTGCTGCTCATGGCAACTTCCAGCTTTGCCCGGTAAGCCATAAACTGCTTGCCTATGCTGTCATATTTCTCGTTAAGGTAATAATCCTTGGCCTTGCTCAACCTTAACTCGTTCATCGTGCCAACAACAGAAACAAGGGGCGTGCCCTGCTCAGCGTCAGCCATCAGCTTTTCTATCAGGTTGAGCTTGCTTTCCCGGGTCTGAAGCTTTGAGCCTTCAATAAACATCTTTACCGGGTTAATAAGGTCAAAAACAAAGAAGAAACCCCCCATCGTGTTTGCCTCTATGTTCTGGTTCATCACCCCTGTTATTACAGAAAGGACAGCGATTGCCTTCTGGTTAACTTCCTGCACAGAATGCGGCTCGCAGCACACCTTGCCAACAGGCATTGTTACCCCATAGCCTGCTTTTTCTGCCGGGCAGGCATAAGGCGCAACAGAGCCGCCAGCAGCCCTGCACTCAACATCATACTCGCACGAATAAATGCAGGGGCTTTTAGTGAACTCCGGTTTGCCATAGTCAACAATCCCGCCGCAAAGGAACGACGACAGCTTTCTGGCTTCTTCTTTCTCTGCAACTATTGCTGTTGTAGTTCCATCGCTGTTGCATTCAAACACAACCTCCTCGCTGGCCTTGCCAAGGCATCCTACCCATTGCGCCCCAACCTGCATTCTTTCCCTGCAGTCAGATGAGGCAGCTGGAGTAAAGGAAGGCAAATCCAAAGGCCTGCCGGTAACGTCCACTGCAGAAATTTTTATCGGCTTCGGGGAAGGCTCAAAAAACAGGTTGTTCCACTCGCGCCTGCAGGTGTTGCCCAGCCAGTCGCACGGCAGGATGCTCCACTCTGTTGAATCAGCCTGCTGCATCCTCAGCCACCTTAACGGCTGGGTTGAAGTGATATCAATCACAAGCTTAAACAGCTCTCCAGGCAAAGGCTTCTCAGGAATTGTTTTTGGCTCATCGCCGGTATAATGGGTTTCGGGCATAATAGGCTGGATGTTTGCTGCCCTGCCGGTTATTTTAACCCAGCCGCGATTTTTCAGGTTGTTTGCAAGGTTCTTCCTGGCCTTGCAGGTGTCGCCGGTGTCGGGCTTGCAGCTTTCTATTGAAAGGAAGCCTTTCTGCTGTTCTTCGCCAGGATACTGCTTTTTTATGGCAGCCTCATAAAGGGCATGGACTGCCTCGGGCCTGCAGCCTTTGCCATCTTTGTAGAGCCTGTCAAAGTCACAGTCGAACAATGCCTTTATTTCCGGGTTGCTGTTATAGATGCCTTTCGCAACGTCATTCTTCCTGATGAACTGGCGCTTCTTTCCAACAACGTTGCAGCCGTCCTGCATCTTGAACAGTGAGTTTTTCCCGCAGCTTGTGGCATCAGAATCGTAAAGCTCTATGTAGCGGTCATCGTAAAGGTTTACCGTTGCCGGGGATGGGCCTGAGGCCAGCTCATACTTTATGCTGTCCAAAGCCTTAAGCGTGAACCTGTGCGAGCCGTCATACGTGCTGTCAAACGGGCCTATCCTGATTTTCTCGTAAACATTACCGCCGGTTGGCGCAACAGAAACAGGCAGCACGTTCACGAACTGGTCTTCCCTGTCCTGCGCATACCTCCTGTGCTCGTGCTTTATCTCAAAGCTTTTGATGCTTTCAACAGGGCCGCTCAGCACCCAGCTTGCGCTTATCGTGCCGTCAGGGTTTGGAACAAGCCTGAAATCCTGCACCCTGACTTCAGAAGGCGCCAGGATTATTGGAGTATTAGCACTAGCTTCCTGCCAGCCTTTTTTGTTAAGCTCTTCAGTCAGCACACGCCTCGCAGAGCAGACTTTGCGCACATCACCTTCAAATCCCGCCTTTCCCAGCTTTAACGCGCTGTCAAGGTCGCAGTTAGAGCCAGTAACCTTATCATAACTGGCAGAGAAAAACTTCCCCATCAGCTTCTCATACATCAGATTAACAGCTTCAGGAACCTTGCAGTTGTCCATGCCACTGCCTTTTTCGTAAACGCAGCCAAGCTCATCAAACTTTGCCTTTATGCCGCCATAAATCTCCTCAGCAGATGGCGAAACTTTTTTGATTAATGCCTTCTTATTCCCGATAACATCACAGTTTGCTATGCACCAGTAAGATTCAGTATATTGAGTCTTGGGTGGCTGCTGGTAATATTCAATGAACCTTTGGTTGTAAAGCCCAACGCCTGCCTTTACCTCGTTTGACTTGAAGTTACTGTCTGCATTGCTTGTTGCGGATATCGTGAACTCATGCCAGCCCAGCTGATTCTCCCTGGGAACTGCATGGGAGAAGGAGCGGGTTGCAGGGCCCTTTTCCAGGCGCTCAGGGGATGATGTTACAGACTTGATTTCATTGCCTTCCTTGTAAATAAGCCTTGTAACAACATGATTTATCTCAAAGCCCTTCACGTTGTTTTTGCCGACAGGAACAGACCAGCTCACGGCCATTACGCCATTCTCGTCGCTCTTCACGGCTGCGCTGTCAAGGTTTGGCTCCCTGTTGTCGAGGTAGCTTGCTATAACCCTGCCGTATTTCTCATTCCTGTCCCCTGCGGAACCAGAGATGGCCATCTGCTTCCATCCCAGCTTATCCCGCAGATGCTTTTCCAGGCTGTTGGAGCACTGCGCAAAATCATTTTTTACGTCTGCCTTCACGCTGTCAACAGTCCATTTCTTGTTGTCCCACAGCTTTTCAGCAGCGTTCATGAACTCTGTCAGCGCATCGACCTTGGCTTCCTCACAAACCCTTCGGTAGAAGTCAAATGCTGCCGCCTTCTGGTAAACATCATTGATCTGGGCTGCTGTGCACCCGTTGAAAGTAATAGGCCCAATGCTTCCGTATGCCTGCATTTGCGAAGGGGCAGGGTAGTCGCAGCACTGGCCGCCATCGCACGTCCTGCCAACCTTACCGCCGTTTTTATTGACAAGCTCATTGTAAATAATCATCACGCCTTCCCTGCACTTTTCCGGAATGTTGCTCCCAAGTTTCGCTATCAGCTTTGCCCGCTTGCACTCAATCACGTCACAATCGCTGCAGCCACTAACAGGATTGTCAAAGAGCTCAAGATAGCTTTCGTCGTAGAAGCCAAGCTCAAACCTCTTCACGTCCTTTGTGCTCCCGTCCTTTTTGAGGACAGCAACGAACGTGTACCAGCCCGGCTTGAACTTCCCGCTGAGCGTGGAAACGCCGCCCATGGCCTGGCTGACTGTTCCACCGCAATCAGCTTCATCAGCAGGGCACTTTACATTAAACTTCTTTTCCAGCTTCCCCCCGTTTTTACCTTCGCTTGTGTAAACAAGGTTTTGTTTTTGTTCAGTATTAGGCGGATCCGGCGCCCTGAAATTACCGCTGCCCTCTGCTTTTTCCGTGTAGCTACTGTGAATCTCAAGGACTGCATTATCCTTGTTTCCGCCAAGCGTTGCAGCAAAGGCAAGGTTGCCGTCTTCGGCTGGCACTGCAGAGAAAGAGCCTATTTTTGGCTTTCCCCACCCAAGGTCAAAATTGTCAGTTACGGCTTCCATGGCATGAGCGATGGGCCCGCCAGCTACCTTGAGGGCTATGAAAGCCACAATCATCATGATTACAGCGCCCTTAAGGTCCATCCAGGGCATTTCAGCCAAACCTCATTTCCCTGATGAAGCCAAGGTCAACCACGCCAAAGGCTGCGGCTGCGAAAACCAGAAGCATAATCAGGATGCCAAGGGCAATAATCCAGCCACCCAGATGGCCCCAGGTAGTCGCTTCCTGACCCTTTTTACCAATGGCAAAACTCCTCATGCGCACACCCTTTTTCTTTAATAACACCTGACGGCTCACTAACTTAAAAACACTATATAAATTCTTTGCCGTTCCGCAGCCTGACTTGTGCCCTTACCGCTTCTCCAGCTCTGCAGGATAATAGGTGCAGCCAATCTCGTTCTTGAGCATGCTGCCAGAATTCACACCGTTCCACTCCCTCAGGACTGTGAACGCAGCCCATTCAGGAACATTATCACGGCTCGTAAGGAATGAAACAGCTTCTGACATGCCGTAAAAAACACCGAATGCTGCAGCGCCTGCACCAAGCACAACCCAGCCGGGAGGGCCTGCAACAACACCTATGCTTGCCACGGCAAGCATAGTCCCGCCTGCTGCCAAAGCCCCGCCGCCAACCCCTATTACCAGCCCTGCCTTGCCCTCTGCTGTTTGAGCTGTCAAATGCCTCGCCACTTCCGCTATCTGGTCCTCGCCTTTTGCATAAACAAAAATCGAGGCATACGTTCCTTTTTTCAGCTCGCCTTTCTCCACAGTGCCGAGCAAGGGCGTGTTTTTCAAGGTGCCAAGCACCTGCTCAGCTTTTGATGTTTTAAAGCTTGAAAGATAATCAATGTAAAGCCTTCCGCTCCTGTCAGGAATCTCCTCATCCATGAGATATTGACTAAGCCCTGCAACGGGCTCGCCAGCCCTGATATCAATGAATGCGCAGACAGTGCAATAGGTCGCTTCGTCGATGAACAGGTTGAGCTTGCCCTCGCCAAAATTGTTCCAGCAGTCATACATGGCATTGGCTATCCTCCTCTTCGCCTTTTCCTGAGCAGATGGAGTGCTGGTTTTCGTTATCTTGATGTCCTGCGCAGGGCACTCTATTGCAGCAGGAAACTCAAACCCCCTGATGTGGAGATTGGCATTCCTCTGAACGCTCCCCTTGCATGCGGTTGCATCAGCAGAGCTCTCGCTTGCCTCAGCAACGCCCCCCATGAATTTGAATGACAGCAATATCATCGCAACGACAACAGCAAGAAGCACGATTGTTTCGTTCTCAAGGCCTTTCTTGTTGAGCCTCTTAAGCACAGGCAGCATCTCAGTAAAGCCTCTTGCAGGTGCTGGCAAGCTCCGAGGACGGGACAAGGCGGACAGTGGCAGGGAAAACTTTCAAGGTGCCTGTCTTGCCAAGCTCCACCTTCCAGTTTGTAAGGTCAACTTCATTTCCTCCATCAACAACCTTCCCAAACACAAGCCCGGGATTTTCACCTTCCCTGTAGCCCGGAACCGGCTTGCCATACCCTGTGTTGCAGCCTATGTCGGCAGCGTCTCCTCCTGTCACAGGGTTTTTGTCATAGCCGCCAAGATAGCAGTCAACGATGCCCGCATTTGGAGGCGCGGTGGAACCGGTTGAGTATTTCCCAAAAAAATACCTGTTTTGGGACTGGGTTGACAAGGCGAACACAACGCTGTAAGGCTGCGGCACTCTCTTTCCAGTCTTATCAGCATAAAACTTTATGGCCTTGCCATCAAACGCGCTTATGTATCTAGTAAAGTCCTGGGGCTTGTGGACTGAGTTTTCAAGGAAATATTCCATGTACGTTTTCTCATCCTTCGGAGGAATTGCTGTTGCGGCAGCATAGGAGTAAAGGTTCGTGAGCTCAACAGCATCGCCTTCATCAACAAAGTCCTGGCTGGGGATTATCTCAGAGCAGACGATGCAGGCTGTTCCATCCTTGGCATCAACTGACTGCTGCAGCTTTATCTTGCCCTCGCCAAACATGTACCAGCAGTCCTTCATGTTCTTCATGATGAGCTCCTTAAGCTGGTTCTCCCTCTCCCCAGTATCGGTGCTGAGCCGAATTTTGTCATCATACCTCTTTATGCTCTTCTTTGTTATTTCGCTGAAAATAGTCTTGCAATTAAACTGGAAAGGGCTGTCCATGAATGTATAATCCATCACCCAGAAGTCCTTTGTGAACTGAAAGCTTGCGAGGGCAACGCTCAGCTTGCACCCTTCAATAAGGTCTTTTGTCTGGGCAGCAGCAATGTAAGGCTTGGTCATTGAAAAGACAAGGAAGAACACTGCCACAGCTGCTACTGCACTAACTACCTCTCCTTGGGCAAGCCCTTTCTTTTCCTTTTTTCCAACAGGGCTTCCTGGCATGTCAGCAGATGCCTCCGCTCCACGTGCCGGTTTTGCACATTATGCTCCTCAGAACCATGAAAATGATGACAATCGCCCCAATGACAACGACGCTTCCAAGCACGGTCTCTGACAGGATAGCTGTGCCTCTTTTCTTACTGCACACCATACAATCACCATTCGAAATTGCTTATATAAGGTTTTCGGAAAAGGAGGTAATTACAGCTTTCTTATTCTTATGCGTCCGTCTTTAACCACTACCAGCTTGCCTTCAACATCAAGCTCCCGCATGGTTTTAGTTAGGATACCAAATCTCTCCTCAGGGTCAGTGCTGGCAGTTCTTAGAAGGATAAACCCCGGGGCTGGCTTCCTTCGCCTGACAATCAGTTCGCCGAAGTCTTTATCATCAGAAATCAGGATTCTGCCTTCGCTTTCTGCTCTGGCAAGGACTGCCTCATCACTTGCAGCGGGCATAATATCTCCTGCAAATATAACATCATGTTTAGCGCCTGCTAGCATGTCAGCCAGCCTTTTACCTGTGCTTTCATCAACCAGAAGCCGCATAAGCTGCCTTTTTCTCCTCTATTTCAGGTATGATGTCCTCTCCCCTAACGAGGCTTGCAGAATACTCAACTGCTGCTCTCACATCATCCTTAGTCAGGTTTGGGTAGTCCTTGAGTATTCCTTCAGTAGTCATACCATCAGCTATTCTTTGGAGGATTGCGTCTACAGGCACTCTAGTGCCTTTGATTACAGGCTTCCCAACCATTATTTTTGGGTCCACAATTATCCTTTTCATGAAGTCCATATGAATAATACCCTTATTAATGTGATAGCGGCTACCAAATTATATAATGTTTTTGGAAAAGTTTTTAACTTTTGCAGCTGATAAAGAAATTTTTGATGGCTGCTTCTGATGGCGAAGGCGGCAAAGGCGAGGAAAGCCTTGAGGCGCTTATAGAAAAGAGCTTAAGGATTAAACCCCTTTTTGAAAAAACCCATCCTGCCGGGGCAGAGGCTGCCCCCAAAACTCTCATAGAGAGGCTGCTCCCGCTCTCAGCAGCTGCTGCAAATGCAGTGCTGTCATCCCCAGGCAACCCGGCATATGCGCCTGCTGCGGTCGGAGCACTGACATACATTCTTGCCAGCAAAACCGCCAGGTTAGCAAAGCTAAACAGCAAAATCAGCACAGCAACTTACGGGCTTGGCCCTTCATTTGCCAGCAATGTCTTATTCCAATTTAAAGGATTGGCTGCCATCGTTTCAGGCATGGTGTCTTTTGCAATCCCTTATTCCGCCAAAAGCTTCGGGGATGAAACAGGCAGTTCCCTGGACTGGTTTGCTGAGCTGGCAAAGTCCCTGCCAAGCTTTGCTCCTGAAATAGCATACGGCACGCTCAGCGGCTTTGGCACATACGTTCTCCTGACAGGGCTCCAGCATGTTGCACATCCGCAGAGCCTACTTACTGCATGGCACATGCTGCGCAAAAATCCTGAAAAAATGGCTGGAATTCCCCATTCAAAAGAAAAGGAGATTGGGCTGCTGCTGCAGATGGGGGACGCCTTTCTTGACTCAAAAAATTTTGCTGGCGCTGCTGGCGCGTATAAAGGACTTCTTCAGTCAGCAATGAGAACTGACGGCAAAACAGGAATCTCTGACTGGCTTGTAGGCAGAGCGAAGAATGTGCAGGCTTATGGCACAACCATTCCCAATCCGCTGCAGCAGGCAATGCACGAATTTGCAGCCGGAAACCATGAAAGCGCTCATTCTCTGCTGGCATATGCAATAAGAATTGAGCCTAACAACAGGGACCTGCACAGGATAAGAGCTTTGTTTTTTCAGGTGCTTGGAGAGAAGAGCGCAGCAGACCTTGAAATGCGCATATTTGTTGAGCTGGCAAGGAGGGACGCTGAATCAATTTTTGAACTGGTCGGGGAATCCCGCAACAGGGTGCTCACTATAAAAGGCGGAAGAACCCGCGACATATATGTGAAAGAAGGCCCTGCCAGTTCTTTTGATGATGAAGCGAGGAATATTTCAGAATTCTCCCGAGAGATTCCCGGAAGACTGCCATCAGTTGTAGGAATGTGTCCGGCTGATGCAAAAGGGAAAGCGGCTATGGCTGTTGAAAGCATGGGGAACGCAACCATGCTGCAAAAGGCAATCACAGGCAACCTGACGGCACAAGATGTGGAGTCAACAATTGATTTGCTGTTAGAAGTCTTAACAGCCGGGGAAAAACTAAGAAAGCAGGGAAAAATAAAGGTTGCAGAGCCAATCAGCCTGCCAACATACATTTATTCAAGCCAAACAGCCCTTAAAAGCCTTGGCAGAAATGCTGTGCAGGAAAACGTGCACGAAGAAAACGGCACAAAGCAAACCCCGCTGTATTTCGCGCACAGGGTCAATGACCTTTTTGTCCTGGGCGTGCAGGAGCATAACGGGATAGAGTTTACGCAGGAATTCGCAGATAAAGTCATGAATGGGGCAGCAGTCCTCAATTATCTCCTGCTTGAGCATCCCCTGATTAAGCAGGGAACGCTCAACGGGGTGTACACGGACTTTACGCACCGGAACATAATCTTTGACAGCCTGTCGGGAGCCTTGAAAGGGAAGATAGACTGGGAGCAGATAAAGGTGCTGCCTGTAATGTTTGAGCTTGTAAACATACTTGAATTCTACCGCGTAAACTTCTCAGCCAGCCAAATAGAGTCCTTTCAAAAATATTTTGTCAACAGGTTTGAACATGCATCTGGAGCAAAAATCAGCATGAGCCAGTTTAGTTTCTTATACCACACAGCTGCGGCCATAAGGCACCTTGAGCTGATATCTTACAGAAGCAGGGATGCAGCGTTTAACCCGGAGAACGCCTCTGCGCAGGCTTACCATCACCTTATGGCAAGGATGCACCTCGTTGAGGTAATTGCAAAAGCACCAATAACCCAGAACCATCCTGCAAGGGCGGCGCTTGAGGAAATGCTTCAGCAATTGGATATGACACCAATTATGAAGGATGCAAGGCAACAAAAGGAACTTGAAAGCGAAGTCCGGCTTCACGCAACGAGAGCTGGCCCATCAATGAGATACCTTGCTCACGAAGCATCGCAGAAGGCATACTGGAAAGACTTTTTCAGCCCACCCCAAAACTTTCTACGCCGTCCACACTTAACCAACACTCCTTACAGGAAAGCCAGTGTTGCCGAAAACCTGGCAAGCAATGCATCAGTTATTATTGGAGTCC
Organism: Candidatus Woesearchaeota archaeon; assembly: GCA_016180065.1. Taxonomy (GTDB): domain Archaea; phylum Nanobdellota; class Nanobdellia; order Woesearchaeales; family UBA10216; genus UBA10216. Next base: position 117,111 of record JACPBY010000001.1, read on the forward strand.
CTGCAGCATTGGCGACAGCAGGAACCTTTGACACTGCACTGTATTTTGCCCTTCAAACAATAATGCCTTCATTGTGACTGCAGCTAAAGCTTCTCAGCCATCAGCGCGCCATTCATGTCAAATATGTCGCTCTCTGCCGCCTTTAAAAGAAAAAGGACTGGAAGCTCTTTTTTGGCTGTCTTCAGCAGCAGGCTTTCAAGTTCAGCCTTAAGCGAGTAATGCCTCTGGGCAAAACAGGCTATTGCCCCAATGCCGAATTTTCCATGAACCACCCTGAATTGCCTGAAAAAATCAGAAACATTTGCATAAGCAGAGAAGACATCCTTGCTTAATTGCAGCCTGTTGCCGGCACAATAGCCGCATATGTCCCTGAAGCTGTCTCCAATCTTCTCAAGCTGCTCAACAAGGTAGTAAGACGGCGCTGCCCTTTTGACAACCCTGTGGCCTGCCATGTTAATTGCCCTCCTGCAGAAATCAGCGTACTTGTTGACTTCGAAGTCCATGGATGCCGTAAAATCCAGCTTTTCCCAATTTTTTGCCTTAATGTTGCTCAGGCCCTCCTGTGCCATCGTATCTATGACAAAAATCATTTTCCTGAACAAGCTTTCAAACTCTTCAGGTATTATGTGGGAAACATTCCTTACAAGAACCCTGTTTTTCCCCTCTTCAACTGATTCGAACCCAACCAATTCGCTTAAAACTTCTTTTATGGATGAAAGCTCATCGGGAGACTGGAATCCAACCTCAAACTCATCATAACCTGCCTTGTAAAGAGCGCCAAGAACCCTCTTGACCATCAGCCCTGCCCCGGAAACATCCACAACAGCCCTGCCCTGCCTTGATTCTGAAGCAGGATAAACAACCAGCCTTGGACCAGCCTCCTCAACTTCCAGCCCATCGCCCTTTTTCAGCCTGTGCTGCCTAAGCCATGCAGATGGCAGCGAAATGACGTATGTCTCAGTCCCCAGCTGTATCAGCTTTCTCAGCATTTGGCTAACTTCCCTTTCTCCCCTAAGGGCTTATCTGCGAATTCTTCATGGTGTTAAGCACAAGCACTGTATTGGTGCCTTCGACAAACTCATAAGTCTGAATTTTCTTCAAAAAAGCATCAAGGCCCCTCCTGTTCCTGAACTTCGCGATGACAACGCTGTCAAAGTCCCCGGTAACGTCAAAGACGGCAGCAACGGAAGGATGGTGGGCAATCTTCTTTTCAACCTCAAACAGCTTCCCCTTGGATATCTTCATGTTTATAATTGCATCAATATCGTAGCCAAGCTTTTCATAATCGAGCACGGCAGTATATCCCCTGATTACCCCGGCCTTCTCAAGCTTCCTGGAGCGGTTAATGACTGTTGCCACAGAAACGCCAATCGCAGAGGCAATCCGCCTGTAAGACAAGCGGGAGTCTGCAAGCAGGACATCCAGCAGCTTCCTATCCGTTTCGTCGATTGCCATCTTTCCAAACGTCAGCCTTTCTGATAATTTAAAGCAATTTTATTGACAAATATATAATTTTTTCCATAAAAAGCAAACATTTTCTTTAATAAAAGCCGGAAAACTATAAATAACCACAAATCAAACCCTTCCTGGTGAATAAAAATGGAAAACAGCTACGAATACCATGAGGATGGGGGAGGAGACTTTTACGAAAGCTTCGAGATGGAGCTGGAAGAAGATGAGATAACCACGGCAGAAGAAGGCTTCATGATTGGATTTGTCGGGCTTGAGGAAGACTGATGCGTTAGCTTTTCAGCTCAGGAAACGCCATCATGGAGTGCCTTGCCCTTTCTTTGGCTGCTGAGATGGATAAAGAAGCAAGGTCGTTCAGCAGCGGAATTTTTATGGGAATCGCGAACCTGGTGAAGGCACTGGTAACTATGGCTTCGCCCTTGTCAAGCGAGGCTATGTTCCGGTCATCTGTTGTGAGGTCCTGGGCCGCAGACTCTATGAGCGCTGACCTTTCAGGAGCCATCTCCATTCCAAGAATTATCTTCGTGTTGATGTTTGCAAGGACTTCTTTCGGGATAAGAGAAGGCAACTGGGTAATCGCGATAAGGCCGACCTTGAACTTTCTTCCTTCCCTGGCGATTGTCAGGAAGATATTTCCCCCCCGCTCAACCACTTCCCTGCCAAGCACCCTCGGCGCTTCTTCAACAACCATTGAGATGACCGGCTTCGAGTCCAGCAGGCCATCGCGCTTGTAGTGCCTGTACCTTCTAAGCGCTTCAGAGGCAAAAAGGCTTCCTATCAGCAGCTCAACCTGCCCAGAAAAGCTTGAAGTGTCTATTATGACGACCTTGCCGCCTTCAAGGCTGTCAAGAACATCGCTGATTGTGGAAATGCCTGCCTCAACATCAAATATGCCGTTGCAGTAAATCTCATTGTCCCTGGCTTCAATGTCAAGCAGCGAGCAAAGCCGCCTTTTCAGGACAGCCAAGGTGCCTTCATGGAAGTTCGGGGCAGGCTCATCCTTAAGCACAGCCTCAATCCACCTGCTGCCATGCCTTTTGCTGTAGTAGCCAAGAGCCTCACGCTGCGCATCAGACCAGCTGACAACACCATTGAAGTGCGACGGCCTCACATGCCTCAGGTTGATTTTCAGCGTTCTGGCGCCCTGCGGGGGGCTGTTTGGAGTATAATATATGACGCTGTCCCTCTCAGGATAGTCCTTTAGCCCGGTGCGGCTGCGGCCGTAATACTCATCATGGGGGTCAAGGACAAGGATTCCCGCATAGCCCCTGGATGCGAGGTCCCACAACATGCACGATGTCAGGTTTGACTTGCCCTTGCCTGTCTGGGCTGCAATCATTATGTGATGGGAAAGAGCCTTCTCGCCATCAATCCTTATGTCAAAGTCAAGCACGCTGGAGCCTGAGCGCACCTTCCCAAGCAGCAGCGGGGCAGCAGGCTTGGAAAGGAAGGAAAGATCATCAGGAGAAACCGCCCTGACCTGTGAGAAGAAAGCAGGAAGGGACTTGCAGACCCTTGCTTCCTTCCCGGTAATAGCCAGCAGAGGCTTCAGGAACGCGAGGGTATAGCTCCTCAGGCCCTTGTCAAGGAACTCAAGCTCCGCATCACCCTCCAGCTTTACGCCAGAGATAAGCTCAAGGCTCTGCTGCGAGAGCTGCGAGCCGTAACTGAGGTCAAACACCTGAAGCAGAATCCTGCCTTCAGAAGTATCAGATATTAAAAGCTCGCCAATCTCAAGCCTGGCACCGGACTTCTGCCTCACAACAACGCCAGAGAACCCGCCTGAAATAACCTGGCCAACCACGCCTAAATGACCTGCGCTGCTGCCATCTGTATGCTCCCATTCGTTTGCCATAATGCCCGGTTACGTGAAAACGTTTAAAAATATTCACACATGCCATCAGAAAAGGTAAGAACCTGGCATGAGCACCCCAACCAAGGCAACAACAGATGCGGCAGCATTTAACTACCTGAAGGAATGGGCTACAACATACTCCCGGCACAGGGATATCCCCCTTAAAAAAATCAGGGATATAAAAGACACGCAGAATGGCTTCCAAATCATCAATAAAGACGGCACATCAGCGGACTGTGTAATCCTTCCTTCCCTCAAAAATGCGCTCCACCCGGCTGAAACCCGTGGGCAGCGGGTTATAGTGACGCTGAGCAACATCGAGAACATTAAAGAAGTATGCAAGGCATGGGATGCCATGGCAGCAGACAGAACACTGCTCATCATTTTTGCCAACCCCCTGTCAGAAGCAGAGGATAGGTGGGTGCTGAAGCCGCACCTCCACAACAAGGTGTGCGACACAGCATCCCTCACGCAGGGGCTTAAGGCCATGTCGGAGTTTGTTGAGCCAATCGATGAGGAAACGCTTACGCTCAGGATAGGGGCAATCAGGGCTGCTGAAGTGCAATAAAAATATATAGCTGGGTTTGATAATTTGCAATTATGCGTGTAAAATCTGATTTTCCACCAATCTCTGATTGGTGGTATCTGTTTGTGGAAAATCAGGCTCTGAGCAAACCGACCCGAGCGAAGCGAGCATGCAAATCGGCAGCAGCCGATTGCACATTCCGCAATGCGGAATTGCGCCACCGGTCTTTGACCGGTGGTGGTCGGTTTGCGATTGACAAAGCGTGTAACAAAAATTTTTCTCCTGTTTCCCCCGCATCCTTAGCTGCAGCAGTTTTCCTGGCGCTTCTTTTTTTAGCAACCGCTTCACTGCCCGTTCTTGCAGACCAGGCAATATTCGACGGCACTGTGGTTTCAGGCCGTCAATACAACACCAGCACAGGCCAGGCGTTCACAGCAACATATGTGCAGTCAGAAGCCAAGCTGCTGGTTGAGTTCCCGAGCGAGGCGCTCGTAATAAAAAACCAGAGCTGCACCATGGGAAAAAGCCTGAAAGGATGCCTGAGCGAGATAAAGTTCAAAGGCTACAATTATTCCCTGCCTGACAAGGAAGTTTACGACGTCCGCCTGACTCTGAGCTTATTTGTGCCTGAGATTGAAATTGCAAAATACGTGGAGAAGCCAACGATTGATGTTGGCGAGGAAACCACGGTGTATGTCAACATAACAAACACAGGAAGCGCAGCAGCCACGGTCCATTTCACGGAGAACGTGTCTTCAGGCCTTAAAGCCATTGAGATGCCAGGCCAACGCTGCCAGCTTTCCGCGGGCAATACCCTTGTGCTTACCACCGACTTGACTGTAAAAGAGCAGAGGCAGTGTAACTATCTTGTTTCAGCCCTCGAGCCGGGCACTTACTCCCTGAAATCCACAGCAGCATTCGCTGCGGTTACTCCAAGAGAAACGGCGGCATCTGCGGCAATAAGCGTAAATGCCCTGCCGATGCTCATGAATGCAACATACCTGCAAAACATTCCCCTTGGTGAAAAAGTAAACCTAACCTTCACGCTAAAATCCGGCGAAAAGATAGACGCACTCTCTTTCGCGGCATTTATCCCGAACCCGCTCAAAATTACATCATTCGGTGGGATTGCAGAGCAGGAAAAACAGCCCGGCGGGTCAAAATTAAAATACGGCAACAGGTTCACAAGCCTGAACGGAAGCATTGACCTGCCATTCACATCAGAAGCAGTAAGCGTTGGAGAATTCTACATAAATGCCGATGCAAGCTGGCTGCTTGGAGAGCTGAAGCAAAAAGCAAGCCTTGCTTTTCCCGTAAACATAACACTAACAAAGCCTTACCTCAGGGCGGGCAGGTATGATAACCAAACAGGACTGTTAGATGTGGACATCGTGAACCCGTCGCACCTTCCGCTCTACAATGTTTCCGTGGCCTTAAACAGCTTTGGAAACGCTACCGGAAAGCCAATCAATGTTGAAGTAATAAGCAGCCTGAGCCATGCAAGCTTTGAAGCAGCACTGGCAACAGCAGGAAACACATCTTACAATGGCTCAATACGCTACTACACGCCATACAGGCAGGAACTCACCGCAACCGCAACGCTGCCAATAAACGCCTCGCAGGCAATCCGGAAGGAAGAAGAGCCAGCAAAGCCAGCCCAGCCAACTGCCGAAGCACCTCACATAAACACTCAGCCTTTACCGACCTCTTCAGAAAGCGAACCAGCAGCATCTGAACAGCAGAACATCTACGAGCAACCACAAAGAAAAAGCACAGCATCTTCCCAGATAAAGCTGGCTGCCGTGATAGCAGGGGCAATAGTGCTCCTGATTATGGCTTTCGCGCTCATAAAGTCAAGGGGCAAAGGCGGCACCGGTCACGAAGGGGCACAGGAAGAGCCAACAGGCGCTGAAAGCGAAACAGAAAACACTTATGGCCCAGCATGACCTTTTGTTTCGCTGCGGCTCAACAAAAGCTCAACCAAAATCAACAAGAGCTTGACAAAAGAAGCCAGGGCATAGCAGACGAAACTCACCTATTCCTTGCCTTTGGCTGTCACTTTGGACTTTGCCTTTGCAACAAGCTTGTGAAACAAGCCCTTTCTCTTCTCTTTTGTGAGCTTGTCAATATCCTCTGCAGCCTGCCTGACATAATTAATGCCGCGCTCGGCAAACCTCCAGTTAGTAACAGAATCATCAAAATCAGCAATCCTGCCAGGGGCATAGCCCTGCACATAAGCCAACCCTGCATCAACCTCAAGATATGCCACGTTCTCAATCCTGTACCTCAAAGGCATACTTGGATGCTCAGCAGCATAGCCAAGCGTAAGAATGCCCATGGGCCGCTCGCCTCCCCGCATCAGCACTATCTGCCCAACTCTCTCCTCATTTATGGCACTGACAAAGCAGCTTCCCAACCCAAGGGCATGGGCTGCAAGCATCATCTGCATGGCAGCCATGGCGCAGTCCTGGACAGCGTAAAGGTCCTTCCCTCTCTGGCCGAAAAAACGCTCATGCTTGTTCAAAACACCCAGAATCACTATATGGACCGGAGCCTGCTCCATCCAGTACTGCTGCGCAGATGCCTCAGCAAGAGCCTTCCTTTTCTCAGCGCTCCTGACGACGATAAACTTCCAGGTCTGAAGGTTGCCAGAAGACGGGGCAATCCTCCCTGCATCTACAACGCTGCCAACCTTATCCCACTCAACAGGCAGGTCAAGATACTTCCTGATGCTCCTCCTGTCCCGCATAGCCTCAAAAACATCCAACTTAGCAGCCTCTTTTACACCTGATTCTGGCAGTGAGGTTAATAAACTTAACGCACAGTCAACCCTCCCTGCATATCCTTCCCAAATACGCCCTATGACTCTTCTCAATCTCCGCAAACGCGCTCAGGCGAGAATGGGAGTAGACGGACATGGCTTATTTCACCAACTGCTTTAGCCTGGGGTAAACTCATTAATGAACTGCAAAACTTTTTCTGCGTATTCCGCGTCGAGAGAAGTTCCATAATGAAGTATTCCGTTTCTGAAATACCTGAGTTGGTCTGCAAACTGAACCTCTTTTTCAACGAAGCCCAGTATCCGAAGATGAGATACCTCAGCTTCATGCGCTCCCTGCCCGCTTGCGCAATAGCCTTCCAGATATAATTCTGCCCGCACCAAGTTCATCATAAGGTCATAGCAGTATTCAACATAGTCGTTGGCATTTTCATTCTTAATGCCTATTTTTTCCAATCTCTCTTTTAAAGAGGCCATTTTTCTTTCTGATTCAATGAGCAAGCTTTTTGCCCGTTCCTTATTTGCCTTGATTCGCTTAACAACACCTTCCCGGACGTATTCCTTGAACAGCTTCAAATTTCTCATAATTCAACGCTCCCGTGCAACAAGATGCCGTTCAAAATGTTGTTCTTTAAATGTTGATTGATGTCTTTCCATGAACTGTAGAAATTTACGCTGATTTTTCTGTTTAAAATTTTCTCATATTCTTCGAGATGCAGCATTTTATCTTTTCTCTCTATGACGGCAACGTCTATATCCGAAGCGTTTGTATCCTCCCCAAGCGAATAGCTCCCGAACAGTATTATTGTGCCGCCTGCCAACTCAGTTTCCAAGTAGTCTGATAATCCTGAGACATAAATGCTTTTCAAATTTTCCGCCCTTTTAAGCTCTACGGCTTTGGGATTATCCCTGTTAAAAGAAACAAAGTTGATTGTCTTTGTTTTTTCAACTTTCGCAAGATTGCTGTCTTTTAGCTTCTTCAGGGAATTGGCAACAGCAGTGGGAGACACCTTCAGTATCTTCGCTATCTCCCTCTGGCTAAGCTTCTCCCCCGCCCTACTGCACAACAGCGAGAATACCCTTGCCTGAAGCGTCGTCCATTTTACTTTATATAAGTCCATTTTACTTTATTCATATAAAATCAAGTTTATATACCTTTCGGTTTTTCCCGGCTGCCGGGGCAGTGCATCATACCTTTTTAATTTTGGCAAAGAATAGCACGGAAGAATACGCTTCATAGATGTTAAACTTATTTTTAAAAGGTTTTCGCATATCTTTACTTAACTCCCAATGACAATACCGGTTGGGTTCAGGCTCAAATTTGTTCTTTATTTCATCCGGTGGATAATGTCAATTTAAGTGGGAATGCCGGTCGTGGTCTTGCAGACTTTGCTAGCCTCCCCTATGGTAAGCGAGGGGAGGAGAAGAGAAATTGGCTGGAAGCCAACTGCAACTGGCACCGAACCGGTACGGCAGCCACTCACGAAATGACGTTTTATAGGATGAAGCCGCCATTCAACAACCTATTTATATAGTTGCTGCGAATAAAATCACAACACCAAAAAGAGGCTTTGCTGAAATGACTGTCTTAGACGGCAGCTTTAAAGAGATTCTATCCTCAGAAATGGTTGCCAGGCTCGGAGGAATCCTTGCGGGAGCCCTGCTGGTGATTTACACGGACAAGCTTCTGCTGATACCAGGCATGTTCGTGCTGCTGCCAGGCTTCCTGGAGATGAGGGGGAACATAAGCGGCTCCTTTGCATCAAGGCTCAGCTCCGGGCTGTTCCTTGGCGTCATAAAACCGAACAAGGCAAACACGAAAACAGTCAGGGGAAACGTGCTGGCCTCATTTTTTCTTGCGATAACTGTGTCGCTTGCACTCGGCCTCACAGTTTTCTTTTTCAATTACCTGCTGCTGAAGGAATTCAGGCCGGAAATAATCCTGCTCCCGCTGATTGCAGGAACAATAGCAAACGCCGTCGAAATCATCCTTACGCTGTTTGCGACTTTCTACATCTTCAGGAAAGGGCATGACCCGAACAACATAATGGGGCCGTTCATAACAACAACGGGAGATATCACAAGCATACTGGCATTGCTTATAGCACTGGCGATACTGTAACAGAGGCAAAAAATGAAGCATATGTTGCATATAAGGAAGCAGCTGGAAAGGCTCAGTGCAGTAAAGAGGAAAAGCTACCACCCGCTGGTCCACCAGCTGCACAAGAAGCACAGGATATCGAAAAAAACCCTGTTCTACGTCAAGGAATATGGGCAGCACTCCAACGTGCCAAGGACAATCATCAAAGAGAGCATAAAAGTCATGCTTTTCGCATCAGTTTTAAGCTCACTTGGAGGGCTGGCAATAGAAAACATGAAAACAGCATTCATCTCAATCACTCCCCTGATTATCCTGCTGCCGTCATTAAACGATATGATAGGCGATTTCGGGGCAATAATATCCTCAAGGTTCTCAACAATGCTGTATGAGCGCAAAATAAGGACCGCAGAGAGGTGGTGGAAAAACGCCGAGCTGAAAAAGCTGTTTGCGCAGGTGATTATAGTGGCGCTGGCAGCTGTTACCCTGACATCTGCCGCAGCCCTGATTTTTTCCAGCATACGGGCAGGCAGCTACAGGACAACCCCTGTTGTTGTTACAAAGATTTTCACAATAGCCCTGCTTGACGTTGTGCTGCTGGTGAGCCTGCTATTCGTTGTGTCAGTGCTTGCAGGCATTTATCTCTACAGGAAAAAAGAAGACCCAAATAACTTCCTGATACCAATAACAACCTCTGTTGCAGACTTCGGGAATATGATAATACTGGCAGGGCTTGTCGCGCTGCTGTTCTAAGACCTGTCCTCAAGCATGTCGCTTCTGATGCTCCCAACGTGGCTGGAACTCAGCTTCTTCAGCGCCTCGCGCCTTTTGCCTATTATGTTCGTGATTATGTGCTCGCCGCCAAGCTGCTCGGGCAGGACAACGTAATCCGCTCCTTTTTTGTAAAGCTCAAGCGCATCCTCCTCAGACAATGCTGAAGCGACAACAACAGCCTTTGAGCCGGAAGCCCTCACCCTCCCAATCAGGCCAAGGCTGTTGTCCTTATCACGGACTGTTGAAACAACAGCCTTTGCCCCCCTGAAGTTCAGCAGCTCATCAATCTCCCAGTTGCCCATGTCAGCGCAGACCCCGCTTATGCCCTGCCCCAGAAGCTTTCTTATTTTCTCGGGGTTGTAGTCAACAACCACAATTTTCTCCTTTTTCCGCTGCAAGAGCCTTATGACCTTGTTTCCCATCCTGTAAATGCCAAAAACAACAACATGGCCCGACAGCTTTCCAGGCACGCTCTTCAGGCCTTCCTCCTTCGCAGAAAGCCGCTCAAACACCTTCATCAGCGGCCTAAGCCGCAGGTAGATTGAGTTGTCAAAATTTATGGCATAAGCTGTCACCGAGAAAGTCAGCATAGTCAAAATGGCGGTCAGCGAAAAAAACTCCTTGCCAATATGGTTAAGGGCAACACCAGACGCAACCAGAATGATGGAAAACTCGCTCGACTGCGCAAGCTGGATGGAAGAGAGAAGCGCAGTCCGGTTACCAAACCTGAAAAGCTTGGTAACCAAGAAAGTTATGGCTGGCTTAAGCACAATCACCAGCAGCACTGCCACAACGACTTTCCAGATAAGGCCGTTATAGTTGCTAAATGTAAGCTGCATTCCCAAGCTCACGAAGAACAGCGTAAGGAAAAAATCCCTCAGAGGCTTGACCTTGCCGGCGATCTCAAAATTGTACTGCGTGTTGCCGAGAATAATGCCTGCAATGAAGGCGCCAATGGCAAGCGAGTAGCCAAGGAACGAGGCAAGCCCTGCAAAAGCCATGCACAGCGCTATGGAAAAAATGAAAAGCAGCTCCTTGGAGCTGACCAAATAGCGCAACGCCCTGTTAAGGAGAAAGCCTGACACGACCGCGGCAAGCACAAGGGCTGCCCCCTTGCCAACCACTGCGGCAACAGCCACAGGCGTGAAGTTGCTTACCGTGCCAAGAAGCGTAATGGCCAGCACAGCGACAAGGTCCTGAGCAAGCAGTATGCCAAGGACAAGCCCGCCATGCAGCGAGTCAAGCTCATTCTTGTCAGAAAGAAGCTTGACAACGACCATTGTGCTGGAAAAGGAAGCCACAAGGCTGATGTAGACCGCTTCAATAGCAGAGAAGCCTGTGCTGACAGCAACAAAGTAGCTTATTACACCTGTAATGCCAACCTGCAGCAGCCCGATAACCATTGACGACAGCCCAAGCTGCCTTACCCTCTTAAGGTCAAGCTCCACTCCAATAATAAAAAGCAGCAAAGCAATGCCCAGCTCAGAGAAACTGCCAAGAACCGCTGCATCTTTCACAATGCCAAACACAGGCCCGATAAGAAGCCCTGCAGCGATGTAGCCAAGAATCGGCGGCTGCTTCAGAAGGCTGAAAACAACGGCCAGCACAGTTGCTGCGGCAACCGCAACCCCCACGTCGTAAAAGAATGAATAGACCATTGCAGCTGCTTTTTAACAAAAGCAAAGTTAAAAAACGTTGCGGTTTGCATGACCGGAACATATGGCTTTGAAGACTGATGACTATGTGGCATTAGCTAAGCCAAGACTTGAGCATATAGCAAAAGATTCCGAGCCGACCCCTTCAAGTATTTCTGCCGGCAATTAGGTATGACAAAACTATATAAATGCCTTTGCAGCAAGCCGGACTATGAAATACTCCGAGCTTGCCGAGCTTTACGAGAGGCTTGACAGCACAACCAAGCGGCTTGAAAAGACTTATCACCTGTCAGAATTCCTCAGGAAGGCTTCGGCAGACGAAATAGGAGCGGTAATCCTGATGGTCCAAGGCAGGGTCTTCCCATCATTTGACGAACGCGAGCTTGGAGTTGCGAACCAGCACCTGATTAAAGCCATAAGCTCTGCTTCAGGCACACCAACAGCAACAGTGGAGAAAGAATGGGCAAAAACTGGAGACCTTGGGAAAGTGGCTGAATTGCTGGTTAAGTGGAAAAAGCAGTCAACACTGGCTGCTGCAGAGCTGACTGTTAAAAAGGTGTTTGATAACCTTCGCAAGCTCACAGAATTGTCCGGGCAGGGAAGCGTTGACAGGAAATTGCAACTTATAGCAGAGCTTTTGAGCTCAGCAAAAGGGCAAGAAGCAAGGTATGTGGTCAGGACAATCCTTGGCCAGCTCAGGGTTGGGACAGGGGCAGGCATACTCCGGGATGCAATAGCCTGGGCATATTTCCCAAAGGCAGTTGAAAAGGTGTTTGTAAACTGCAGCAGCTGCCACAAGATAATCCCCCCAGCCGATAACTGCGTTGAATGCGGAAAAGAGCTAAGCAAGGAAGCAAAAAAAGCAGCCGTAACTTCAGCAGCAGAAGGAGAGGAAAGCGCACGGGAAGAATACAACATTATCCTTGGCAAGATACAGCAGGCTTATGACCTCACCAATGATTTTGGGGTTGTTGCAAAGAAAGCAAAGACAGAAGGCATAAAAGGGCTCGAGAACGTTGAGATAAAGGCCGGGACACCAATAAAAGTAATGCTCGCCCTGAAAGCCGAGACGGTTGAGGAAGCCCTTGAGACTGCCGGAAGGCCTGCGCAGTGCGAGTACAAGTATGACGGCTTCAGGCTGGAATGCCACAGGGACAAGGACAAAATCTGGCTTTACACAAGACGGCTGGAAAACGTAACCAACCAGTTCCCTGATGTTGTTGAATGCCTGAAGAAGCATGTGAAAGGCGATAACTACATCATGGATGCGGAAGCTGTGGGGTTTGACCCGAAAACGCAGAAGTATGTGCCGTTCCAAAACATCTCGCAGCGCATCAAACGAAAATATGACATAGAAAAAACAGCTGAAGAACTGCCAGTTGAAGTAAACGTGTTTGACGTTCTAAGCTACGAAGGCAAAAGCTTCATTAAAGAGCCATTCAAAAAAAGAAGGGAGCTTATTGAACGGATTGTAAGCAGCACCAAAAGGAAAATTGTCGTGTCCAAAGCGATAACAGCAGACAAAGAGCCTGAAATTGAGAGATTCTTCAAACAGGCAAAGGCAGACGGCACAGAAGGCCTGATGATAAAAAAGCTTGACGCACCATACCAGCCAGGAGCCAGGGTAGGCTACATGCTGAAATTCAAGAAAGTCATGGAAAACCTTGACCTGGCCGTTGTCGCAGCAGAATGGGGCGAAGGCAAAAGGGCAAAGTGGCTAAGCAGCTACTACCTTGCATGCAACAGCGAAGGAAAGCTCCTTGAAATCGGCAAAGTATCAACAGGCCTTAAAGAGAAAAGAGAAGAAGGCCTGAGCTTTGACGAAGTAACCGAGCTGCTAAGGCCACTTATTGCTGAGCAGCAGGGAAGATACGTGAAAGTAAAGCCAAAGATAGTGCTTGAGGTTGCTTACGAGGAAATCCAGAAAAGCCCCACATACGAGTCAGGGTATGCCTTGCGCTTTCCAAGGATAATCCGCAACAGAAGCGAGGAGAAAGGCGTTGACGACATAAACACCCTTGAGGACGTTGAGAGGCTGTACAAGACACAGAAGAAGATGAAGGCGTAGCAATCCGGTGAATGGCAGGGATGAAAAAGAAAAAGGCGCTGATTGAAAAAGAACTCCTTTTTGACGCGCTCCTGTCAGCATTCGGGGTAGCAATGGTGGCATTGCTCTACAAAAACAACCTGCTATTAACGCTAATAATCCTGGCAGGCTGGATTACCGCCATAAAGCTTTGGCATGTGAAGCACGACATCTGCCTGTTCGTTACAGCAGCTTTTTTGGGCACAGCAGCAGAAATTGTTGCCATAAGATTCGGCGCATGGCAATACTCAAACCCGACACTTCTGGGCATACCTGCATGGCTGCCCCTGCTCTGGGGAATAGCTGTTGTTTTCATCAACAGAGTTGTAAATGCCATCGTGAAGTTCTGAGATGAGAATTATAAAACGCAACAGCTGCACTGCATTAACACTATAGCGCTGGAGTTTGAGAAAAGGAAAATTACCATGATTTGATTATTAACTGTTCAACACGCTTTAGCGCATCGTTTGAAACAAGCTCAAGGCTTAACGGCGCTACAGATATTTTCCCTTCTGCAACCGCTTTGGCATCCGTGCCTTCCTGCAAATGCCCGCTTTGCATGTGCCTGAATGCGATGTAAGGATTTACATGAATGAAGCTATCGCCCCTTTTCTGGAATAGTTTGCCGTAGGAACCCCTGAACGGCACTGTAACCGCAAAAGGCGTGTCAACCGTAGCGCCAAAAGGGATGTTCAGGGATATCAAATCAACACCTGCGCCGAAGTCTTTTTTGACAAGAATCGCAGCCAGTTTTGTTGTTATTTTTGCAGCATTTTCAAAGATGATGCTGTTTTTAGCATCAAAGAAATCTGTGCTGGCCCTGATTTCAGGCGGTATGCACAGCGCCGCCGCTATTGATTTCACTCCATCCAGTGATGCTTCCATTGCTGCTCCCACAGTCCCTGAGCTGAGCGTTTGCGCATGGCCTAAATTGTCGCTGAGGTTTATCCCTGAAACAACAAGCTTCGGCTTTTTATCCAGAGCACCATACAACCCAACCTGAACGCAGTCGGCAGGCGTTCCGCTTAAAGAAAAGACATCAAAGCCCCCTGCCTTTACCTTTTTCAGCTCCAGTGCCTGCCTTGCAGTTATGGACTTCCCTATCCAGCTTCTCTCGCCAGGAGGGGCTACAGCAGCCACTGAAAACTGCCTTGACATCTCCTTAAGCAGCGAAAGGAAGCCTACTGACTTGTAGCCGTCGTCGTTTGTCAATAAAACGTCTGCCATCAAAACTCTCCCTTAAATTTTTCAATGAACTTTTCAAAGTCCTTCTTCCTGACAGAGCCCCCACAGGCTTTCTCGTGGCCCCCGCCGTAGCCGTCAATCCCGACAAGGGCTTTCTGGAGCGCAGGAAGCACAGGAACAAGGCGAGCCCTGAAGCTCAGCATAAAAGAATCAGCCTTCTCCCTCCCAACAACAATTACCCTGTTCGGATAAAGAAAAAGAAGCTCGTTAGCCAGGTCTCCGGAAAGGCTTTGCCTGTCCTTGTATGTGAAGATGAGGAACTTTTCGCCTTTGCTGCCCTCTGCAACTGTTTTTGCCTCTGCAAGCAGCCGGTCATATTGCGAGCTTATTTTCCTAAAATGGCGGTAGATGTGCCTGCCCTCTGTTGTCGTGCGGTTAAGTATCTCGTAAGGGCTGCTGACGCGCTCAAGAGCATTTATGCATGAAACAGCATCAGATGTAGGGCCCTTGAGCATAAATGAGAATATCCTCCCAAGCTTTCCAAGCAAGGTTGTGAACAGGGCTTCCTCAGCTGTCATGGGCTTTGGCAGCAGGTCAGGAAACTTCCGGGTGAACTCATCAGCAAACTCAGGCATGTGCCAGTCGCTGACTATGCCCGCCATGGCAAGCCACAAATCCTGTTTCCCTGCCTGCCCGGCTGCCTTGTAGCACAGGTAGCTGGCCGGCGGGTTGTTCTGGGGAGCATGAAGCCGGGGATTGAAGTACCTGACTCCGTTTAGCTTGACAGGCTGGTGGTGGTCTATCCATACAATGCTTTTCAAGCCAGGCAATGAACGCCTGACTTCATCAACAAAGGACTGCTGCATAAGAGCAACGTCAAGAACGAACAAGGCATCAGGATTTGCCCTTACCACAGGGCCAACAAACCGGCCATTAACATTCGGCTCAGCCTTAACCATCATGCCCTTTCCCCTGCCTATGTAACGCTTGAGCAAAAGGAAAGAAACCAAGCCGTCAGGGTCATCATGGAACAAAAAGAAAGGCTTTTGGGAAGCGGCAAGCTCAGTTCTTATGCCTTCGTATTCGCTCTCTGTCAAGTCCATCAGGAACGCTGCAAAGCCAGCCAGTATTAAACCTTTTTGCTCGCTAAACCTTTTTTGCTGCGGCAAAAAAGCTTTACCAAAAGCTATACATCCTGTCATGGACAAGATTAGGCTTTCCGTCAACGCACAAGTCGGCAGTTGCCGGCTGTGCACAATCGGCGCAATGCCGATTCGGGCTTTTGCGAACATCAGTGAACAAAAGGGTTGTGCTATATTAGTATATAAAAGCATAATCTTTATATAGTGGTATTTGAGTTTTAGCACAGTTATTGGGGTTGGTTGGTGAGAGAAGGGGGTTGCATAGATGGTAATACTTTTTGACCAGTTCCACATGCCGGATGACATCTTTGAGGTAGTCTTTGCCACAACCCAGCAGAAGATAGTTGCCAAGGTTCTCATAAGAACCATGAAGGAAAAGAACGGTGAGATGAACAAGACAGAGATGTCTTTCTTTGCAACAAAGCTTCACGAAGGCAATTTCGTGACCGAGATAGAAGAGCCGGGCTACGAGGGCAAAAAAGTAAAGCTTTCATACAACAAAAGGCAGTTTTATGACCGCATTCTGACTCCCATGAAAAGCATGGGCATGATTGACTACGACCTTTACAAGAAAACCTACCGGCTTTCTGATGCTTTCAACAAGGAGATGATCAAGGTAGGCATCATGTGGCTGCATGAGCTGAAAAGGCCTGTTTCCGGGTTCAAGATAAAGGAAGCAAAGGCGTAGCCTTCTGAATCATAAGCCAATATACCTTGCATAATCGGCTTTTGCCTTCTCTATTGAACCTGACTTCACAATCGCCCTTCCATCCCTGAACAGCGTTATGTTCCTGAAGCTAATGCATCCCTCAAAGCCAGCAACCTTTTCCCCCATCTTTTGCAGCTGCAATTTCAGTGCGGGCAAGTTAACAGCCTTTCCTTTTACCTGAAACGAGTTCCGGCCGCACAGGCTGACTGTTTTTGAACCTTTCTTGCCGCTTAAATAATCGTAGCTGCTGTTGCCGTTACAGCTGCCGCAACAGGGATTCCTCTTTACCGCTATTCGCGTAAGGTTGTTCTGCCAAACATTCAGCCTCAAAAGCCCCTTTGCCAGCTCATTGTACCTTCCCAGAAGCATTTTCAGGGCTTCTGTCACCTGCATTGCTGCAATTGCTGTTGTTGCCGAAGCCAAAACACCAGCAGTATCGCAGGTTTCTCCAGCAGAGGATTTTCCGAATACGCACGCAAAGCAAGGCGAATTCTTGCTGTTGCTGCCGCGAAAATCAAACGCCATGAGCTGCGCAGCATCGCGGATTGCTGCAGAATGAACCCAGGCAAGCCTGTTCTTCAGGCAATACTCATTAATCAGGAATCTTGTTTCAAGGTTGTCTGTGCAGTCAAGGACAACATCAGGCATCCCGACGAGCTTCGTGATGCTTTTGCAATCAATATCTGCTGCAGCCGCGACTATTTTTATTCCGGAATTTACATGCCTCAACTTCCCTGCTGTTGCTTCCGTTTTCGGCTTCCCAACATCACGCTCATCGTAAAGAAGCTGCCGCTGCAAATCTGTCAACTCAACAACATCCCTGTCAATAATAACGAGTTTCCCAATACCTGCCCTTGTGAGAAGCTCCGCAGCTACTGTGCCGAGAGCGCCAAGGCCGACTACCACCGCCCCGCTTCTCAACAGCAGCTTTTGCGCAGCCTTGCCTATCAGCATCTTCTGGCGACTGTAGCGCGAAATTGCAAACGCCATAGCCCAAACGTAATTTGCAAATCTTTATTAACCTTTGCCGCTGACCATGCTGTTATGGAAAACTCCCGTGAAACGTCTGCCACAAGGCCCAAGGAAGCAGCATTTCTTTACTCAATCCCAACCGCTGTTTTTGTTTTTGACAGCAACATAAAGCTTGTCCAGAAAATCAAAGTGGCTGATCCAGAGCTGGCAATGGCAATGCTGTCAAAAAATGAGTGGCTTCCCGAGGAAAAAGAAGCTGTGAGGAAGACGAAATCAGATGGAAAGGCGATTGTTGTCCTGGGAGCTAAAAAAGACAAGCCAGATGATGTGGCTTTTTCACAGGATATCAGGAAGCTTGAAGCTGCAACATCAGCAGCCACAGATGAACCAGCCAGGCTGCGCGAAATAGTAATAAGTTTTACAAAGAAGGCCGTGGCAGAGTCAGTGAATGACGACAATCTGATAATCCAGTCATCATCTGCAATCGCTGAGCTTAACAAAGCAGCAAACCTTCTCATCAAGCGCGCCAGGGAGTGGTATGAGCTTTACTGCCCTGAAGCATCAAGGCAAATAAGCAGCCACGAGGAATTTGCCAATGCTATCCTTAACAAAAGCAAGGATGAGCTTCTCAAGGAATTCAGAGTTAAAGAAACCATGGGCGTGAATCTTGAAAAAGCAGACATCAGGATGATTCTCGCGTTTGCTGAGAATATCAAGAGCCTTTATGAAAGGAGAAGCAGCATTGCAGAATACGTTGAGGAACTGATGAAACGGCACTGCCCGAATATTGCAGCGGTTGCAGGCCCGTCAACAGGCGCAGAGCTCATAGTGCAGGCAGGCTCGCTGCAAAGGCTTGCTATGCTGCCCTCCTCCACAATACAGCTTCTGGGAGCTGAAAGAGAGCTGTTCAGGCATTTGAAGGACAAGAAGCAAAAGCCGCCAAAGGCAGGCGTTCTGCACAACCATCCGTTTGTGACTTCTGCCCCAAGACAGCAGCAGGGAAGGATTGCAAAACTGCTGGCAGACAAAATCTCAATCGCTTCCAGGGTTGACTACTTCAAAGGCAGCTTTGCCGGAGACAGGCTTTTGGAAGAACTCAAGAAAAAGCTGGAAACCAGAATAACAACAGAAGCTTCAAAGGTGAGCAAAAAATGAGGCAGGTGTTTCAGGGAGTATTTGAGGAGGACAGGAAGCTCTACACGCTGAACAGCATGCCTGGGCAGCAACTGTTTGAAGAGGAACTGGTTATAGCCAACGGGAAAGAACACAGAAGCTGGAGCCCCCTTAGAAGCAAGCTCGCAGCAGCAATAGTCAAAGGCCTGCCCCAGCTTCCCATAACAGCCAAGTCAAAGGTGCTATACCTTGGAGCGGCGCATGGCTACACGCCCTCTTTTATTTCAGATATTGCATCAGATGGAGCTGTCTTTGCAATAGACTTTGCGCCAAGGGTTGTAAGAGACCTGGTTTTTGCTGCAGAAAAGAGAAAAAACATCCTTCCCCTGCTGGCTGACGCAAACCACCCTGAAAGCTACTACAACATTGCCGGAGCTGTTGACATCGTTTACCAGGATGTTGCACAGAAGAACCAAGTGGGGATATTCCTGAAGAACTGTGACCTCCTACTCAAGCCAGGAGGCTTCGGAATGCTTGCCCTGAAAGCAAGGAGCGTTGACGTTACAATGCAGCCGCAGATGATATTTGCAGCAGCAAGGAAAGAACTTGAAAAGAAATTCACAATAGACGATTTCAGAATCCTCAGCCCGTTGCAGAAAGACCACGCATTCTTTGTGTGCCAAAAAAAATGAATGCTGCTGTCACAAATTACGCAGCATATCCGCATATTTTTCCCTGAAAAGACGCCCGTTCTTATGGCAAAACGAGGTTCCATTAACCTGGTCAGCCACCATTTCAGGAGGGCCATGAATCAGAAGAATGGCTGGCTTGAATGCAACAACAGGATGCCATGCGTCCTTAGTCACTATAAATGCTTTCTTCTCAGGAAATCCTGTCCCGCCCATGGTGTAGCCAGTCCCTATTTGAGTCCGCACTGGCATTTTCCCGTTTTCGCTAAGCCACAACTCTGCTGAGTCGTGAACAGCGTAAAATGCCTCATCGTGACCGTTATGAGCCGAGCTGTGGCCAACTACATCCTTGGTGCGCCACGGATTAGGATTTGCAAACTGAACAAGCAAGCCGAGCTCGATGCTGTGAGCTAAGTAAAAATGGTCGGAGTCATTTGAGCTGGAAGGCTTAGGCAAACCATAAACCGTCAGACAATGCTCCAAAAACTTTAGCTCATGGCCTCCAGGAAGGCGAAAGTCAGGCGTCCACAACCCGCAAAGGTCTGCCAGCCATTGCCGGGGCAGTTCTTCATTATGCTGCTTGATAATTGCCATCAAAATACGCCCCTTATCCAGAAACGGCACAAAGGAATCGGGCGCGCCGTGCAGAACTTCGTAGGACAACCCTCCTGCCGGAGCCTCCGTTTTAACAACCTGCACAAGGTCAACCATTCTCAGCACATCATCCGCCCTTGTTTTTATTTGTTGCTGTTTTGAGGGCAAAAATTGACCAGTTCTCTTTTTGTTCAGATATGATATATGCCATAGCTTTATAAGAAAAGCCAAAAAAGCAACAGTCATGCCAAACTCAACTGTGTGTTGCTGTTAGTTCTGAATTCATTGGCTTGTTTGGGTTGTCGATTTTTACAGTTTTTTGCATTTTTTGCAAGAGATTAAATGACCGCGGAGGTGGAGAAAGAATGGAATACAAGCAAGGTGATTGCAGGTGTAGGAAAATAGAGTGACTTGGTAATTAAGACAGAAACATCAGAAACAAAGCTAGCGCTTGGCGAAAGCACCTTAGAAGACTTGGTTAAGGCAGTGCCTCAGAACGACACCATAATTAGCTTGGAATATGCGGCACAACAGCCTCAAGTTTCAGAAACATGCGGCACTATTGGGCCATGCGGAAAGGACTGCTTGCAGTGCGATTGCAAAAAAACAAATCCGGGCGGCTACGAAAAATAAAAAGCTATAAAAGCAGAGCCAGTTAGGGAAGCAGATAGGCTATGGTGCTTAAACTACATAACACATTAACGCGGAAAATGGAAGCGTTTAAGCCCCTGAAGAAAGGTGCAGTTGGGATTTACAGTTGCGGACCTACTGTCTACAATTATCCCCACATCGGCAACTACCGGGCTTACGTCTTTGTTGACCTGCTGAAGCGCTACCTTCTCTACAAAGGCTACAAGGCAAAGCACATAATGAACATCACAGACGTTGACGACAAGACAATCCGGGACAGCCAGAAAGAAGGGATAAGCCTGAAAGCGTTTACAACAAGGTATGAAAAGGCGTTCTTTGAGGACATGGAAGCCCTCAACATTTTGCCTGCTGATGCGTACCCAAGAGCTACCGAGCACATCAAGGAAATGGTTGAGCTTACAAAGTGCCTGCTGAAGAAAGGAATGGCTTACAAGGGCGAGGGCGGTTCGGTATACTATGCCATTTCGAAGTTCAAGGACTACGGCAAGCTTGCAAACATTGACGTTAAAAAGCTGAAAACAGGCGCTTCCGGAAGAGTGACAGCAGACGAGTACAGCAAAGAGGCTGCGCAGGACTTTGCGCTGTGGAAGGCTTACGGCAAGGAAGACGGCAATGTCTTTTGGGAAACAGAAATCAGCAGGGGAAGGCCGGGATGGCATGTGGAATGCTCGGCCATGTCCATGAAATACCTTGGCAAAACCTTTGACATCCACTGCGGAGGAATTGACCTTGTATTCCCGCACCACCAGAACGAGATAGCACAGTCAGAAGGCTGCACTGGAAAGCAATTTGCAAAATACTGGCTTCACAACGAATGGCTGCTCGTTAACGGCCAGAAGATGTCAAAAAGCCTTGGCAACTTCTACACTTTGCGGGATGTTTTGGCAAAAGGCCATTCTCCGGCCTCTGTAAGATACCTGCTGCTGTCAACGCACTACCGCCAACAGCTTAACTTCACGTTTGAGGGCATTGAAGCTGCAAAGGCATCTGTGGAAAGGCTTAACGAACTGATAAGGAAGCTGCAGGGCATCAAAAGCGGCAGCGGAAAAACAGCAGTAGTGGAGAAGGAAATAACCGCAGCAGCCAAAAAATTCGAATCAGCAATGGACGATGACCTGAACATAAGCGAAGCCCTTGCAGTCGTTTTTGACTTTGCAAAAGCAATGAACAGCCGCATTGACGACTGTATGATGAGCAAAGAATCCGCAGCAGCAGTGCTTAAGCTGCTGCAAAAAACAGACAGCGTGCTGGGCGTAATGAGCTTTGAGCAGGAAAAGCTGCCTCAGGAGACAATGAAGCTGGTTGAGGAAAGGGAGCGGCTGCGGAGAGAGAAGAAGTTTGCCGAGGCTGATAAAATCCGCTCACAGCTGCGCGAAAAGGGCATCCAGCTTGACGACACACCTGAGGGAATCAGGTGGAAGAAAATTAGCTGAAAACAAAAACATTAATAAACACGGCTTGCTAGGCAAACGAAAGAGGCAGGAAAGGAGGAAAAGAGGTGTGCAGTAGTTTGAAAAAAGCTTTGGCAGCACTTGCGGCTGTGCTCGTTCTCGGAACAATCGGATACGTGCTGATAGAGAAGATGCCTTTCCAGGATGCGCTGCTCTCAGCAGCGTCTGTAATGGCAACAGAAGGCACGCCGCAAGGCCTAAGCACGCCAGGCAAGCTTTTTACAACAGCCTTGATAATCGCTTCCGTGGCTGCGATTGTAGCAGCAGTTGTAAAGTTCCTCAACCCGCCGGTGGAAGGCGAAGAGGAAGCGCTCACAGGCTTCTTCAGCTCAGCCCCGCAAAAGGAAAACCTGATAATAAAGGAATTCAAGGCCAACAAAGGAAGCCCGCTGGCTGGCTTGCAGAAAAGGCAGATACTTGAAAAATTCGGGGCAGTGGTTGTGGGCGTAAAAAGCAAAGGCGGCTTTGACATAGACACGCCGCTAACTGCAAAAATAAAAAGCGGCTCAAACGTGCTCCTTCTCGGAAGCCCCGCAGTGATAATGGGCGTTGAAAGAAAAAGAAAGTAGGTTTCCTGTTATGCACTTTAGAAAGCGCTACGGAGAGTCGCGAATGGACAGCTGCCCTTTCTGCGGCAAACCTGCCACGTCAAAGAACCCGCAGGGCGTGCCAGCATGCATTGCCCACCGGAAGCTCATGCTTGACGGGCTTCGCTGCGCATGCGGTAGCTTCCTTGAAGTCATGGCAGGCAAGTGGGGCGCATACTGCCGCTGCCCGAAATGCGGCAACGTGAATTTCAAAAGGGCAGTGGAGATGAACCCGCAGCTGCTGAAGCAACCCGCTACTGAACAGCCCAAAGTGCCCGAAAAAAAGAAGGAAATCGTGATTCGCTCTGACGAGCTGCATTTGTACTATTAAAACGCCAGCCGCAACTCACTGCCATATGTTACCTTCGCGATATTGTGCGCAGCCTTCATGTCCTTCTCAACAGGCCTGAACTTCTCCGGAATTACAGCTTCCTTAATCTCAGCCTTGAGAGAAAGCCCCTTTTCCGTATGCTGTTTCCAGATTTGCCTGTTCAGGTCCTCAAGCTCAGCCCCGGTAAAGCCGGGAAGCTCATAATCCTCTGCAGAAGGAAACCTCTCAAAATGGATGTCCCTGCCATAAAGCCTGCTGTACAGGTTGTAGGTAATCATCGGAACTATGGGCGCCAGGACCAGCAGCAGCCGCTCAAGGCAGTAATGCAGGGTTGAAACCGCAGCGCCCTGCTCTTCCATGCTGAATCGTCCGTCAGTGTTGTAAGCCCTGTTCTTTACCATCTCAATGTAATGCGAAGCAAACGTTTCCCAAAGGAAGTGCTTTGCATTTGCAGCAGGGCTGTGGAAGTCATACTTCTCATAGCACTCGGCAGCTTCCCTTACGACGTCGTTTATTTCATGCCTTATCCACTCATCCAATGCAGTGAGCTTTGCTTTCCCGCTGCTGTTTTTGAACATCGAAACAAACCTTGCAGCATTCCACAGCTTCACAAGGGTCTTGCCTGCGCCGTCAATCCTCTCAAAGGAGCAGCGGAAGTCCTGGCTTGTGATGTTGCCTTCAATAGCAGCCCACAGCCTGAACGGCTCAGCGCCATATTTCTCAAGAATGTCATGAGGGTCAACAACATTGCCCTTGCGCTTGCTCATCTTCTTGCCGTGCTCATCAACGACATAATAATTAATCCAGACATCAGCAAAAACCGGCTTTTCTGTGAGAAGATAGCCTTTCAGCAAGGTGTAGTAAAGCCACGTCCTGATTATGTCCTTGCCCTGCGGCCGCACAGTGCACGGGAAATGGCTCCCGAAGAAAGCGTCATCGCGGTTGTACTTCAGGATGTAAAGGGGCGTGTTGCTGCTGTCAAACCATGTATCCAAAACCCTTGTTTCGCCTTCGAATTCCTTGTTGCCGCACTTGCCGCACTTTTCAAATGGCGCTTTCTCCTTCCACGGCTGGTAGTATTTGCCTTTTGGAGGAACAATCGCCTGGCGGCACTTCCTGCAGTACCACAGCGGTATTTCTGTTGCGTAGTATCTCCTTCTTGAGATTGGCCAGTCTATTGAAACTGAACTTATCCAGTCAATGAGCATCTGCCTGCTGGAATCAGCATAAAAGTTAAGTTTTGCTGCAATTTTCAGCAGCTCCTGCTTGAACTCAACCTGCTTAAGGTAAAACTCCTTCATGGCAAGGAATTCAATCTCATCACCGCTCCTGTCACAAACCGGAACGTTATGCACAAAAGGGATTTGCTTCTCAAGGAAGCCCTGCTCCTTAAGCATTCCAATTATCTTTTCCCTTGCCTTCTTTGTCCAGAGCCCTTTCAGGGGCCCTGCAATGTCCAGCATCAGGCCATCTGAACCAATGGCCTGCACAGGCTTGATATTGCGTTTCCGCAAAAACCTGATTGCATCCTGGTCGCCGGCCGAAGCGCTCATGAAAACCAGGCCTGTGCCGAATTCAGGGTCAGCCTCATCATCCTCAGCCACCTGGATCTCCTTGTTGAAAATCGGCACTACAAGCGTTTTGCCATTCAGATGCCTGTATCGCTCATCAGAAGGGTTGTAGATTACAAGCGCGGCAGTACACAGCAGCTCAGGCCTTGTCGTTGCGATAATTGCGTCCTTGCCCGTTTCCTTGGCTTTAAACTTCACGAAATTAAGGGAGCTTGAAGTTTCTTTTCTTTCAACTTCAGAATCAGCAAGGGTTGTCTTGCAGCCAGGGCAATAGTTGTTCAGCCTTTCATCCTCATAAATCAGCCCCTTGCTGTAAAGGTCAATAAAAGTTTCCTGAGTGAGCTTGCGGTAGTCCTCGCTGTCAGTCTCGTAAACCTCACCAATGCCTGTTCCCCGCTTCCAGCTGTTAAAGCCTATGCCAAGACGCATGAAGCTGTCAACAGAGGCAGTGCCTGACTCCTCCAGAACCTGCCTGCACTTCTTCAGGAACTCCTCCCTTGAAAGCTGGTGAAACTTAATGCCAAACTTCTTCTCAGCAGCCATCTCAATCGGAAGGCCGTTGTTGTCCAAGCCCAACGGAAACAGCACGTTAAAGCCTTTCATTCTTTTGTACCTGGCGAACATGTCCATCAAAGAATAAGTGGTAGCATGGCCAATATGGATTGGGGTGTTCAGGTAAGGCGGAGGGGTGTCTATGGAATAAACATTCCCCTTGCCAGCGGCATTGAACCTATACGGCTCTTCAGCCTTCCATTTTTCGTAAACAGCCAACTCCAGTTCCCTGGACCACTTCTTCTCAGAAATGCTCGGCTGCGGGAAGGACTTCTCGTCCTTAACGTCATCTGCAGTCATTATTAACGGCTAAGAAAAGGGCGGGGTTTTTAAAGGTTGTTGCAGGGCACGGCTAAACCAGCAACCACCGGCTTTGCCCAATAAGTGACCAAAAACTCGGACTTTTTGGGCAGCCGAGCGACTTATTAGGCAGAAGGCACTAAATAGCGACTTTTAGGGCAAAGCCGCAACTCACCACTTCTCAATCCCAAGTATGTTTAGGTCCCTGGCGCGCTTGAATATCTCGTCTGTTATGAGGAGGTCGTTCTTGAGGTATTTTACCAGGCTGTCGGTGTTTCCTGTCCGGCAGAGCTCTGCCACCTGTCCTCCGTCTCCCATTGTTTCCATGCCCATCAGGGCTGCGAATTCCTTTAGTGTTCCCCTGGTGTTCCCGTACCGGTATGCTGAAATCCTGTCCCGCAGGTCTATGACACTTTTAAGGCTGAAGGGCGCTACCGGCACCTTGTGGATGAAACTCCTTGTCACAAGGAATGGAATGTCAAATGAAAGAAGGTTAAAACCCACTATGAACGCCCCTGTTTCCCTTGCCTTCCTCCACTCTGCCCAGAAGTCCTCAAGCAGCTTTTTCTCACCATGCCCCGAGAAGATGATATCCGAGCCGTTTCGCCTGATCCCGATCGCAACCGCCTTGGAATCAATAGGATTAATCAGCTGCTTCCTTTCCTCCTCAGGCAGGGAGTCGTGCTTCTGCATGTCCACCGGGCAGGTTTCAACGTCAATCACGAAATAGTTGTCAAATGGCATTTTGGATTACAACCTTAAACGAGTCAGGCCCTAGAGCCTCTATCCTGATTCTCTTGCCAACCTTTATTCCGAACTCCTTTAGCCCATCAGGAAGCGTGAAACCCATTGAATTGCCTATCCTGATTATTCTTCTTTCCGCATCAACTATCCGATGCATTTGCTTAAGCTTCACATACTGATGTGCCTGCTCTTTCGTAAGTGTGGTGAAGCTGCATTTTGGGCATACCATTGCTTTTGTTTCAAAGCCTTCAAAACGCGCATGCTTCGCTTCCATAAGGCCTCCACAGTCACACCTTATCTTCCTTTCATTAGCCATATAGTCTTTACCTCAATAAGTTCTTGATGGAAAATTGTTATGACACAATAAGTCATGTTTTCCTTTCCGAAATACGCTCAAAGCATACTTTTTCCGGCGCTTTGCACTTCTCCGTTTTTATTTTCCCTGTCCTAAATGCTTCTTCAACTTTGTCAAAGTCAAGATTGTAATACTCTTTCCTGTCAAAAGCATGCGGGTCAAACGTAATCTCTGCTGTTTTTCTGTTCAGCTTTGCAAGCAGTTCCTCTATCCAACTGCAATTGTTATAATCATTGTTATAATTCATATTAAAACCTTTGTTTTTGCGTTTCTTTTTTGTCTTAATATGCCTTACGGCAGCTTTTCCGGAAAACATTTGGCATTGCCGGAATCTATCCGGAAATTATAGGAGATTTTACACCAAAAGTGCTTTTTCACGGAAATCTTACGGAATTTTCGGAAGACAGCCGATGAAATGACCCTGCCATAGCCAACCACCACAACTTCGTATGATTACATAGTGCATTAAGAACTACGCCAGCACCGGCAGCAGGAATAAAACAAGAAGCAGATTGGGCAAATTTAATTAAGAAGAGTCTGATTTTCCCTCTTCAAAAAGAAAGTTTTTGACCGCCCATTTAAGAATAATAAAAAGAACTACGGCAATTATTCCAAACCTAAATGCGATTTGTTGGAATGGTTGCGGCTGTATGATATTTAATTTAAGATATGTGCCATAAACTGTCGCAATACCCGCACCGTTTTGGCTAAAAGAAGTCATTTAACCCGACCTCGCACCAGAACTGCATATCCAAACGCTTTTAAACAACTTGTTCCGGTGATTTCTCATGGCTGCTACTTCGCTTTTTCCCTACGACAAGATAAGGCCTGAGCAGGATGAATTGGTGAATGACGTCTACGCTGCTGTTTCTTCTGGAAAGTGCCTTATTGCACATGCTCCGACAGGGCTGGGGAAGACTGCTGCTGCGCTGGCTCCTGCTTTAGAGTACGCGTTAAAAAGCAAAAAGGCTGTTTTCTTCCTGACCTCAAGGCATACCCAGCATCTCATGGCTGTTGAAACCGCGAAGCTGATTAAGCAGAGATATAAGACAGGCTTTTCTGTAACCGACATTGTTGGCAAGAAGCACATGTGCGCCAGGGATGATGTTTCAGGCTTGTTCAGCAGGCAGTTTTATGATTACTGCCATGCCCTGACAGAGACTGACGGCTGCGAGTTTTTCCTGAACTTCAAGAAGGGCAGCATGCTCACTTCAGAGTCAAAGGTTGTGATTGCGAGGATGGCTGCCGAGCCGATGCATTCTGACGAGGTTGTTGCAGCTTCGAAGAGATGCAAGGTCTGCCCTTACGAGGCTGCTGTCGCTGCTTCCAGGGACGCTGCCCTGGTCATTGCGGACTATAATTATTTTTTCAGCCCAAAGGTGAGGGATGGCTTTCTGAGAAAGACAGGGAAGAGCCTTGAGGATGCGATAATCATAGTTGATGAGGCTCATAACCTTCCGGACAGGCTTAGGGAGATGCTTACAGACAAGGTATCAACAACAATCATAGAACGGGCAATCAAGGAAGCTGAAAAGGCCTCTGATTTAGAGCTTACCGGGTTTCTGCTTGATTTAAGTGCTGCATTGAATAACCTTGGCAGAGAGTCTGGCGAGCAGGCAATAACCAAAGGCCAGCTTCTGGAACCGCTAAGAGACTATGATTTGGCAGCCATGATTGAGAGGATGTCTGTGGTTTCTGAAACAGACAGGGAGAGCGGGCAGCAGAGCTTTTTGGGAAGCGTTGCAAAATTTCTGGAAAGCTGGCAAGACAGCGATGAGGGCTATGCCCGAATCCTTTACAGCGGTCAGGGACAGAAGGGCAAGGCCGTTTCGGTTTCGTACAGGTGCCTTGACCCCTCGCTGGCTTCTTCAGGCGTCATAAGGCAGGCACACTCTGTTATCCTGATGTCAGGAACATTAACGCCAACAGCGATGTACCGGGATATTCTCGGCTTTCCGGAAAGCACAATGCTCAGGGAGTACAGGAACCCGATGCCGAAAGAAAACAGGCTGGCACTGATTGTAACTGCAGCAACAACGAAGTTCAGCAAAAGAAACTCCAGCCAGTACGAAAAGCTGGCAGATGTCTGCATAAAAGCCTCTTCCGCAATCCAAGGCAATGTTATCCTGTTCTTTCCCAGCTACACAGTGATGGGAGAGGTTCACAAGCACATTCACGGCAAAATCCGGAAGCAGGTGCTTAAGGAGCATGCTGACCTGTCAAAGGATGAAAAGCAAAAGCTGTTCCAGCAGTTCAAAGACGCCCACATCACCGGCGGGGTTCTCCTTGCCGTCATCGGAGGAAGCTTCAGCGAGGGCATTGACCTGCCCGGAAAGCTGCTTAACGGAGTCGTCATTGTGGGGCTGCCGCTGGGCCAGCCTGACCTTGAAACAAAGGAGCTCATACGATATTATGATGCTAGGTTCAAAAAAGGCTGGGACTATGGCTATGTCTTCCCGGCTTTCACAAAGGCTTTGCAGTCAGCAGGAAGGTGCATCAGGACAGAGACAGACAGGGGAGTGGTTGTCTTTGTGGATGAGAGGTATGCGTGGGAGAGCTACTACCGCTGCTTTCCAAAGGATATGGCGCCAAAGACGACTGAGCATTATGCAGAAGCAATTGCCGACTTTTTCAGAAAAGGCTGAGTTGAGCTAATTTGGCCTGAGAATAAAAAGGTTAATAAAACATCCTTTGGTATGCCAACGCCATGAGGAATGCGCATCTGCTGCTGTTGCTAATTATTAGCATTGCTCTCATCACCGGTTGCGTTTCCAAAAGCCCTTCCGGCGCTGAAAACGAGATGGTTGGAAGAACAGAAGAAAAGCCCGCACCCCCTCCTTTGCCGCAGGAAACTCCAAGCCCCGAAGCTGATGCCAAGGACAGGCCGCAGCTTCGCGAGCTCAACATTTATGAGGACTTGGTTGTTGGCAGCGGCAGGCTTGTAATCAACAGGACAAAGCTGAGGCTTTACGGCAACCTGGTGGTAAACGGCAGCGGCAAATTAACGGTGGTTGATTCTGAAATTGTTTTTGTGCAGGACTACAACCAGCAGTACAGGGCTTATTTCAGGGATGATGCTTCCCTTGACATGAGCAATGTCCGGCTTTACACAGGTGATAAGTGGTTTAATTTTGACTACAGGGGCAACGTGGCAGTAAGGATGAGCGGTGTTAAAGGCAACGACTGCTGCACTCCGTGGCATGGGGCGTCTGAAAATGCCAGGTTTGACATCACCAACAGCACAATTGGGCTGACCATAAGCAACAACGTGGCAGTAACCGTCAGGGGTAAAAGCAGCATGTTCTTTGAGCTGGTACTTGCTGATGTGAACGGCGAGTTCATGCTGCCAAAGGGCGATGTTGATGAGTTCAGGCTGGAAATTGACAACAACAGGCAGAACGCCATGAGAATTGATGTAAGAGACTCCAGCTTCTACCACTGGGGCGCCACACTTGACAAACACACAAACGTAACATTTGAAGATACCAGCATCACGATTGGCATGAATGCGGGCTCTGACTGGCAGCTGCCTCCGCCAACAGTTAAGGCTTCAGGACTGAAGGCAAAGAAGTACGATGATTATTCGCTGCTGTTTGACACAAATAAGCTGAGGCTGCTTAACAGTGAAGTCACTTCGTGGTACCCCCAGGCGTGGAACGGCGCAACCATTGAGCTTGAAGACTCAGACCTTGCAGACCTGCAGAACAATGGCAGGGACTCAAAGCTGGTTGTGAGGAACAGCAAGGTTGACATTGCGATAGCCGGGGAGAATGTTGTCCAGAAATATTTTGATTCTGAGATAAGGCAGGACGTGATTGTCCATGATGAAGCTGAAATTCACCTTTACAACACCAAGGTTGGCGGGAAGATTCTGGAGAACGGCAACGGTAAGGTTTTTATAAACGGAAAGAGGCTTGGAAACTGATATGTCGCAAAACGATTCTATCCCCTGGGCAAGGAAGCACCAGCCAAGGTCTTTTGGCGAGGTTGTCGGGCAGCCTGAAGCAGCTGAGGCTCTGGTCAAGTTTGTCAGGGACTTTGATGCAAGGCGTTCCAAGAAAAAGGCTGCACTGCTCTACGGCCCTGTCGGCTGCGGAAAGACAAGCTCAGTGTATGCTGTTGCAGCGGAGCTGGGGCTTGAGGTTCTGGAGACAAACGCGTCTGACTTCAGGAATGCTGAAGGAATAAAATCAGTGGCTGGAGCAGCGAGCAGGCAGCTGAGCCTGTTCAGCAAAGGCAAAATCATCCTGGTTGACGAGATTGATGGCCTTGCAGGAAGGGAAGACAGGGGAGGGGTTGGGGCTGTGCAGGAAGTCATTGAACAGTCAGCCTTTCCGGTAGTGATGACTGCAAACGACCCATCTGACAAGAAATTCGCTCCTTTAAGGAAAGCTTCTGTGATGGTTGAGTTCAGGCAGCTCAGCAACAAGGACGTCAAAGAAGCACTGGCAACAGTGGCTGCAGCGGAGAAGATAACCGCTGACGAAGATGCGCTTGCCATGCTGGCAAACAGGTCTGCCGGAGACTTAAGGGGCGCAATCACTGATTTGCAGCTTCTGTGCTCAGGAACAAGCAGGCTTACAAAAGATGTTGTCAGCGAGCTTTCAGAAAGGAACAGGGCTGAGGAGATTGAATCTGCACTGCTGAGGGTATTCAAGACAACAGATGTCGCGATTGCGGCTGAAGCGTTTGAAAAAGTGGAAGCACAGCCAGAAGAGTGCTTCGCATGGATAGATGAGAACTTACCACAGGAATACAAGAAACCCGAGGAGCTGGCTGCAGCCTATGAAGCGCTGTCAAAGGCTGACGTGTTCAGGGGCAGGATAATGAGCAGGCAGCACTGGCGGCTGCTGAGCTACTACACCCAGCTGGTGGCAATTGGAACCGCGATAGCGAAAGAGAAAAAGTATGAAGGCACTGTGCAGTTCAAGCAGCCAACAAGAGGGCTGAAGATCTTCATAGCAAAGGCAAAGCACCAGAAAAAGCTGGACATAGCAGCAAAGATAGCTGAGAAACTGCACTCGCCAAGGCCGGCAGTCCTTTCCGACACGCTGCCTTACCTGAGGCTGATTTTCTCAAACGAAAAAGACAAGGAAAAGCTTGACCGGATGGCAGCCGAGCTCGGGCTTGATGCTGACGAGGCTGAGTGGCTCACCAGACAACAACCTTAAACCTTCTCAACGCCTTCTGCTTTCTTTCCCCTGTCTCCATCAACAACGTTGAACTTTACCTTGTCGCCCTGGACTACCGTGACACCCGGGGCAATCCCGCTCTGGTGCACGAAATACTCGTTGCCGTCATCCGCTGTTATGAAGCCAAAGTGCTTCGCAGCATTAAAGAACTTAACAGTGCCTTCAACCATTTTCAATCACCCTTCGAGTTAAACTTCTTAACGCATTCGGTGCAGTAGTTGCTGGAATAGTGGCCTTTTGCCCTGTCAACCACAAACCTCACCTTGCACAGCCTGCAGTTGCCAATAACCTTGTACAGGATTTTTCTTGGCTTTGCAGGCTTCTTAGCTTCCATGCTTATTGGAATCCGGCTGCCTTACTTAAAGCTATTGTTTTTTTGCCTGAAAAACACAAATATTTTATACCTTCGTTTAATCGGAAAACAGGCATGCTGACAATAGACGAACTGGCAACATTCTGCAAGAGGAGAGGCTTTGTTTACCCCAGCTGCGAGATATACGGGGGAATGTCAGGCTTCTTTGACTACGGGCCATTGGGCGTTGAGCTGAAGAACAGCATAAAGCAGCAGTGGTGGAAAAGCCACGTGCAACAGCGCTCAGACATAGTTGGAATTGACGGCAGCATAATCACCCACCCGAAGGTCTGGGAGGCGTCAGGGCACGTTGCCAACTTCACAGACATAATGGCAAAGTGCGGCAAGTGCGGCAACAGTTCCAGGGCAGACCACCTTGTTGAGGACAAAGCTAAAATCCCAACCGCAGGGATGAACACCTCACAGCTGCAGGAACTTATGGCCAAGCATAAAATAAAATGCCCCCGCTGCGGCTCTGACGTGCTAAAGATTGCCCAGCCATTCAACCTCATGTTTAAGACAACAGTCGGCCCAAGCTCGGGGAAGGAAGCAGAAGCTTACCTGAGGCCTGAAACAGCACAGCTCATCTTTACAGACTTCAAGCTCGCGCAGGAAAACGCAAGGCTGAAGCTGCCATTTGGCATAGCGCAGATTGGGAAGGCATTCAGGAACGAGATTGCTCCGAGGGACTTTCTTTTTCGCTGCCGGGAATTTGAGCAGATGGAGATAGAATACTTTGTCCACCCGAACAAGATAGGGAAATGCCCATACGTTGAGGAGTTCAGCAGCTACGAAATGAATGTTTTAACGAGCGAAATGCAGAAAAAAGGCGGTGATGAGCATAAAAAGACGAAAGTAAAAGAGATGCTTGACAAAAAGCTAATCCTGCCATGGCATGCCTACTGGCTGGCATTTGAGCACAATTGGCTTGCCAGCCTGGGAGCAAAGACGGAAAACTTAAGGATAAGGCAGCATGTGCAGGAGGAAAAATCACATTATGCAACAGACACATGGGACCTTGAATACAATTTTCCCTTTGGCTGGAAAGAGCTGGAAGGAATAGCAAACAGGTCTGATTACGACCTGCAGCAGCACATGAAAGCTTCAGGAAAAGATTTAAGCTGTTTTGACCCTGAGACAAACACGAAAGTTGTTCCCCACGTCGTTGCAGAGCCAAGCCTCGGAGTGGACAGGACTTTTCTGGTCTTTTTATTTGACGCTTACGAATACGACAGCAAAAGGGAGAACATTGTTTTGCACCTGAATCCCAAGCTTGCCCCCATTAAGGCTGCGGTGTTCCCGCTGCTGTCAAACAAGGAAGAGCTGGTTGCCGATGCCAAGAAAGTCTACGATGAGCTGAGGAAGGAATTCAGCTGTTTCTACGATGAAAACGGAAGCATTGGAAGAAGGTATTCAAGGATGGACGAGGCAGGCACTCCTTACTGCATAACTGTTGACTTTGACTCGCTATCCAAGCATGATGCTACAATCCGGGACAGGGACAGCACGAAGCAGGCCAGGGTTAAGATTAAAGAGCTGGCTGAAATCCTGCATAAACTGCTTTCTGGAAAGATGGAGTTTGGCAGCCTTGCTTAGCCTTCCGCATTATTGCCGAACTTCTCAAGGTGCACTATCTTCTCGTATCCAAACCGCACCGGCCTTTCAGGAGCGGGCTTGGACTCATAGCCAAGCGTTATCAGGAGCACGACCGCATAATCCTGCGGTATGCCAAACTCTTTTTTTACCTTTCGCTCGTCAAAGTTTCCAACCGGGCAGCTTGAGATGCCCATGTTCTCTGCCGCAAGCATCAGGGTCATGGCGGCAAGTGATGTGCTTCCGACTGCCCAGAGCCTGGCGTCTGCCTCGTTTAGCGTCAGGCTTTTCACCCGTGCAAAGAAAGCTTCCTTCTTCGCGGCATCCATGGCACCTTTTCCCGTCCTGTCTGCTGCGATTGCCTCTGCCTTTCCTGAAGGGTTCATGCTGCCAAGCGCTATGACTGTTGCCGATGCCTGTTCAATGTGCTTCTGGCCGTTTGTGCAGCCAAGCAGCCTTTTTTTGTTTTCCTCATCCCTGACAACAATGAACTCCCAAGGCTGGAGGTTGTAGCTTGATGGTGAAAGCTTCACCAGCTCGAACAGGCGCTGCAGTTCTGCGTCGCTTATTGCCCGGTTGCCGTCGTAGTCCCTAACGCTCCTTCTTTCCTTCACAACTTTTTCAAAATCCATGGGAAATGCAGCTAAAGCAGCAACTATTAAAACCTTGCGCGAATTTCTTTGCCAAAATGGCAATCAAAAGCGTCGGCTTTGCCGGCATTGGCACAATGGGCTCTGGCATGAGCCGCAACCTCGTTAAGGCGGGCTTCAGTGTCTTTGTCTACAACAGGACAAGGTCCAAGGCTGAAGCTGTTGTGAGCGCAACAGTTGTTGACACCCCGGCAGAACTGTGCAGGAGGGCTGAAGTTGTGCTGATGTGCGTTTCAAACGACAGCTCTTTGAGGGACATACTCTACGGCAGCAGCGGCATGATGCCTGCCCTGACAGGAAAAAATATTCTCATAGACAGCAGCACAACATCTGTTGAATTAACTGCAGAAATTGCAAAGAAGTGCGCTGAGAAAGGCGCTGAGTTTCTGGACGCCCCTGTGACAGGGGGAATGAAAGGCGCGGCTGAAGGCACATTGCTATACATGATAGGCGGGAAGAAGAAAACGTTTGAAAGCTGCCGCAATGTGCTTGAAGCAATGGGAAAACTGCTGGTTTACTGCGGCCCCAGCACTTACGGCCAGCGCATGAAGATAGCCCTCAACCTCACCCAGTCAATGATTCTTGAAAGCTGCCTTGAAGGCGTTGTGCTGGGATTGAAGGAAGGCCTGCCTCTTGGCGTGATAATGGAAACATTTGACAATTCCGGAGCCAAAAGCGGCGTTGCAACTGCCAAGCTGCCGGGCATAGTGCAGAGGGACTTTACGCCGACTTTCCTGCTTGAGCTGATGGACAAGGACCTTAAACTTGCGGCATCTGAGATAAGCAAATTCAACCTAAAGCTGCCTGTTGCAGCGGAAACAATCAGGATACTCCAGGAATGCATGGACAAAGGCCTTGCCAAGGAAGACTGGACTGCCATAGCAAAGCTTCTTGAGCAAGAAAACAAGGCAGAGATCTCTAAATAACTTTAAATATTCTCCACTGCTGCCGCTCCAGTGAGGGGCTGTAGTGCAACTTGGCCAACACACAGCGTTCGGGTGCAACCTTTTTGTTCGTTGCGACTCACAAAAACAAGCTCGAGCCAAGCTCGAGATGCACCCCGCCCAAAAGGCGGGTGTGGCTTGACCAAAAAGCGAAAAGGGCAGAAAAACGCTGTAGTCTGGGTTCGAATCCCAGCAGCCCCGTTCTCAATCACGGCACCAGCACAATCTTCCCAAAGGACTGCCTTGACAGCAGGCGTTCCTGGGCTTTTCTCGCGTCCTTAAGCCTGAAGGCAGAGTCCAGCACAGGCCTGAGCTTGTTGTCAGCAGCCAGCTTCGTCACTGTCATGAAATCCTTCATGGTCCCGGAAACAGAGCCAAGGATTGAGCGCTGCGCCATGAAAAGCTCCCTGATGTTAATTGTGGCTTCATTGCCAGAAGTAACGCCGCAGGTAACAAGCCTGCCGTTCCTGGCAAGGCACTTGACGCTTTTTGCAAAAGTGGCAGCCCCAACAGGATCAATAACCACGTCAACGCCCTTATTCTTCGTTGCTGCCAATACCTCATCAATCCAATCCTCTTCCGAGTAATTTATGACAACATCAGCACCTATTCTCTGAGCCTTCCGGAGCTTCTCCTCGCTCGAGGAAGTGGCAATGACCTTTGCTCCAAGAAGCTCTGCAATCTGGATTGAAGCTACACCGACGCCAGAGCCAGCACCTAAAACAAGGACCGTCTCGTTCGGCTGGGCCTTTGCACGGTCAACAAGCATGTGGTAAGCTGTTGTAAACGTCAAAGGGAGTGCCGCAGCCTCTTCAAACTTAAGGTTTTCCGGCATCCTCATGAGGTTCTTTATCGGAACAGTGACATATTCTGCGTAGGTGCCGTCAACCTGGGCTCCTAAAGTCCTGTAAGTGGCGCAGAGATTGTGGCTGCCCTCAATGCAGAACCTGCAGTGAAAGCAGGCAACCGTAGGGTATATGATTACCTTTCTTCCCACAAAGGAAGCATCACCAGCATTAACATCCTCAACAACACCAGCAGCATCAGCCCCCGGAATGTGGGGCAGGCTTGGCTTGTAATAATTTCCCTTCTCAACCCAGATGTCAATGCGGTTGACAGAAGCAGCCTTTACCCTCACAAGAGCCTCCCCGAAAGCGGGAACGGGCTTGGAAACATCCTCATAGCAGAGCACTTCAGGGCCGCCGAACTCATGAAACCTTACAGCCTTCATGGTTTCCCTGGCGGCAGCTTCAAATCGGGATGCGCCCGATTGCACATTCGGCCCCTCGCCGAATTGTGCCTGCTGTTCCGGCCTGCCCTGCCCAAGAAGTTTCTCTTCCATGGCAAAAGGTAATGCAGGTTTGTTTTTATATTTTAGCTAACGGAGAAGTTTGATATTTTCGGCTTTTGACCAAGCTTTTTTGCGCGCTCACCAAAAAGGTTGAATGCGGGAGACGTGATTCGAACACGTGAACCCACTAAGGGACAAGCTTTTTCTCAGCCGTTTTCGCGTTTTTGGATTGTGTTTCCGGAGAGGAAACACTCATCGGCCGCTGCCGATGTTGAACCTTTTTCGCAAAAAGGGTCACCTGAAGCTTGCGCGTTTGACCAGGCTTCGCTACCCCCGCAATAAGGGAGCTTTACGCTCCCTTATCAACCCTTATTACGGATTGACAAAGCAAGCAGAAGAGCCCTTATCAACCCTACGGAACGATACGAGCTCGCTGCCCTTATCAAGCCTGCGAGATGAGGTTTATACTTAAATTTAACTATCAATTGGTGCGGTGCGGCAAACAAGGCCTTTTTTTTTGGCAAAAAATATAAGCTCAGGCAAGAAGGATTAGGCTAATGGGCATACAGCACTTCTTCATGTCTGATCCGGGAACAGGGCAAACTATGCCTGTTACAGCCTGGCCTGCGGAAAATGAGCTGTTTTGCATTCTGAACTACCTGCTTGCATGCTCAGACTGGGTCAACCAAGTTTACAGGCTTGGCCTGAGAGAAACAGGGAAGATTCACCTCTACAGGGCAAGCATCCCGTGGGCAAGGCAGCACGGATTTTTGACCGGCCTATGGATTGGTGGGGCGGCACATTCAGGTTATCTGCAAGGGCCACACAAAGATGAAGATATTATTTTCTTTCATGATAAGGTGCAGCACAAGGCAGCTGAAATAGCTTTAATGATGCACGAGCTGACGCATTTCTTTCAGGGAAAGGGAGAGCAGGCAGACCACGCCAGAGCCGTGCAGATAATTGCCCTTATGATTAAAAATTACTTAATGATTAACGACCACAGAAACAGGCAAAACTTTGCAAATTACGGGGTCAACCTTAAAGAACTCTCCGCGCAGGAGCTAATGGCAGCCCTCAACTATCTGAAGCACATGCTTTAGGAGCTGTTTTTGACAGAGAGTTTTTTGACAGAAAAGTATTAAAAGCAGCAACTGATTGGCTTTTTGAGAGTAAAAATGACTGTTGAGATATGCGCTGTTTCTGGGTTTGATGAAGTTGGCAGGAATATGGTCGCTGTCAAGGTAGATGATGAAGCCGTAATCTGCGACATGGGGCTGCACCTTGAGAACTACATAAAGATAACAGATGATGAGGAAGAGGATGTTGTGAAGCTTAGCAGGGAGTCGCTGATAAAGGCAAGGGCAGTGCCAAATGACGACCTCATAAGGGACTGGAAAGGCAAGGTCAAGGCAATAGTGCCGAGCCATGCCCACCTTGACCACCTTGGGGCAGTGCCTTTTTTAGCCCACCATTACGATGCCCCAATCATAGGGACGCCCTACACCATACAGGTCCTGAAGCACATACTAAAGGACAGCGGCCTCCGCATACAGAACAAGCTGAAAGCCATTGATGAGAACGGCACGGTGAACATCTCAAAAAAGCTCCAGGTCGAGCTTGTGCACACAACGCATTCAACACCCCACACAGCAACTGTAGCTATCCACACGCCTGCTGGAGCAGTTGTTTATGCCAACGACTTCAAGTTTGACGACACCCCCACGCTTGGGAAGCCTCCAAACTACGAACGGCTGAGAGAGCTTGGAGAACAGGGAGTCCTGGCTGCTGTTGTTGACAGCACCTATGCGGCAGTTGACGCAAAAACACCCTCTGAGAGAGTGGCCAAGGAAATGCTTGCTGATGTGCTGCTGAACCAGAACCATGAAGGAAAGGGGCTTATCGTAACTACTTTTTCATCCCATATCGCAAGGCTCAAAAGCATAGTGGAGCTAAGCCAGAAGATGGGCAGGAAAGCAGTAATTCTGGGAAGGAGCATGACAAAGTACATAGCTGCTGCAGAAGAGATAAGCCTCGCAGAGTTCTCGGGCAAGGCGGAAATCCTTGGCGGATTCAGCGGCAAGGTAAAAGACCGGCTCAGGAAGATTGAACACGACGGCAAGGAAAAGTACCTTATCATATGCACCGGGCACCAGGGCGAGCCGAAATCCGTGCTCTCCAAGATTGCTTCAGGGCTTCTTAACTTCAACCTTGGCCCCAAAGACACCATAGTGTTCTCGTGCAGGGTAATACCAACGCCAACCAACAGGAAAAACAGGGAAAGGCTTGAAAGCATGCTAAGAAAGTCAAATGTCAGGATATTCAAGGATGTCCACCAGTCAGGCCACGCGGCAGGGCAGGACATAAGGCGCTTCCTTGAGCTTGTCAGGCCAAAGCAAATAATCCCGAGCCACGGCGAGAAAAGAATGAAAGACGGGCTTAGGCACATAGCAGCCAGCCTGGGCTATGATGAAAAGCAGGTTCACATGATGCATGATGGCCAGCGAATGATGCTTGGCTGAGCCCGGCATGAGAAAGAGCGCAACAGCAGCAATAATGAATCGCAGGGGCGAGATACTTCTTCAATTGAGAAGTGATGTTCCAATCTGGGTCATGCCGGGAGGAGGAATTGAAAGCGGCGAAACACCTGTCAAAGCTGTTATGCGGGAGGTGCTTGAGGAAACAGGGCTAAAGGCAAAAGCCAGCTATTGCGTTGGAAGCTATGACAGCAGCTGCCTGTTTTATTCTGACAGAACAGATGTGTTCATGTGCAAGGCAATTGGCAGGCTGCGGAAAAACGCCGAGTCGCTGCAACTGCAATTCTTCAAACAGGAAAAGCTGCCGAAGCCAATGCTTTCGTTCCATAGGGAACGCATAGCTGATGCTTTTTCAGGGAAAAAGAATGTAAAGAAAGCCCAGGCTATACGGCTGCGGCAGCTATTGAGGGACACCGGCTTCAGCCCTTTGCTTGCCATTCGCTTTCTGGCGTTTGCCTGCCGCGAAATTGTGCCTCTGCAAAAAATATTTAAATAGGGGCAGCAGCGGCAAGACCAGTCTGGTTGTTGTTTGGGGGTAGAAACATGAGGCTTACACTTGCAGAGCCGAAGTACTTAAAGGAAAGCATAGCCATAATTTCCGAGCTTGTCAACGAGGCAAAACTCAGGATATCAAGGGAAGGCATTGAGCTGGTAGCCATGGACCCTGCCAATGTCGCCATGGTGATTTTCAAGCTCCTGCCGACAGCATTCACAGAGTACGACATTGAAAAGCCGGCAGACATAGCAATAAACCTCACTAACCTTAGGCAGATTCTTAGAAGGGCAAGCCCGGCAGACATGCTTTCGCTTGAGCTTGAAGGCAACAAGCTGAAAGTGCAGCTCAGGTCAGCTTCAACAAGGACATTCAGCCTGCCGCTCATAGAAACAGAAGACAAGGAGCAGAAAGTGCCGGAACTGGCGTTCCCTGTCAACATAGAAACAGACTCTGCCCTGCTCAACGAAGCAATAAGCGATGCTGACATTGTATCAGAATCAGTCAGCATGACAGCAGAGCCGGGAAAGCTGACGCTTCAGGCAGAAGGCGACCTCAACACAGCAGCCATCGAGATAAAGGAGTCAAACAGCTCAAAGATTATTGCGAGGGAGAAAGTAAAGGCAAAATATTCAATAGAATACCTCAAGAAGATGATGGAGGGAAGCAAGCTGTCAGACAAGGCAGTAATGCAGTTCAACAAGGACTACCCTCTCAAGCTCACCTACAGCACGGTTGACAAGGTCATGCTGGCATTCATACTGGCGCCGAGAGTTGATACGGACTGATTAGGCAAAACAGTTAAATTGGCGTGGTATCTTTTCTCAAGCAAACAATTTTAAATAACCGCCTTTGCATCTGCACTGCATGGAAAAGCTTGTCATCATCGGCTCAGGAATGGCAGGGCTGACAGCAGCCATCTATGCTGCGAGGGCAAATCTCCATCCGCTTGTTGTTTCCGGCAAAGCGGAAGGCGGGCAGCTGATGCTTACAACTGTTGTGGAGAACTACCCTGGCTTTCCTGAAGGCATAACAGGGCCTGAGCTGGCTGAGAAGTGCAGGCAGCAGGCAAAGAGGTTCGGGGCAAGGTTCAAGGATGGAAATGTTGAGGCGTTTACCGCCAAAGGCAGCAGTTATGAGCTGGTTGTTGAAGGAGAGAAAATCGAAGCGAAATGCGCCATAATTGCAACAGGAGCGTCAGCAAGGATGCTTGGCATTGAGTCCGAAAAGAAATACTTTAACCTGGGAGTGCACACCTGCGCTACCTGTGATGCTGCTTTTTACACAGGCAAAGACGTCATTGTGGTTGGGGGGGGAGACAGCGCATGCGAGGAATCCCTGTTCATGACAAAACTTGTCAGTTCTGTGACCATAATCCACCGCAGAAGCGGGTTCAGGGCCAGCAAGGTAATGCAGGAAAGGGTGTTTGCGAACAGCAAGATAAAAACAGTGTGGAATTCTGCAGTTGAGGAAGTTCTGGGAGACGGCAAAAAAGTGACCGGCGTGAAAATAAAGGACACGAACAGCGGCAAAACAAGCGAACTGAAGACAGATGCAGTGTTCCTGGCAATAGGCCATGTGCCCAACACTGCAGCATTCAAAGGCGCACTTAGCATGGAAGAGAACGGCTACATCAAGGCTGACAGCAGGCTAAGGACAAACCTTCCCGGCGTTTTTGCTGCAGGAGACTGCTGTGATAAGATTTACCGGCAGGCAATAACCGCAGCAGGGATGGGCTGCATGGCAGCTTTAGAGGCAGAACGGTATCTTGAAGGGGTACAGCGCTAAAAAAAAAGGGGCACAACCCTTTTATCCGCAGCAGCGGATTTTTAATGCGGAATCTTTGGCAACTTGAGCGGAGGCAGCTTCCTGTGCGTGAAATGCATGATTTCAACAGCTGCCAGAACCAGCGCAGTAAGCACAACCACAGTCCACACCACCTTTGCCGCAAACCCAAGCCCGCCTTTTTCAGCTTCAGATGGCCTTGCTTCTTCAGGCTGGGGCTGTTGCAGCTGCTGCACAACCTCAACCTGCTGTTCCTGCCCTTTGGCCGCTTCCTCACCGGATGGCAGCGCCTTCACGGCAAGCTTGGCTTTTGCCTTCTCAGCAACTACTGAAAAGACTGAAAAGCCCGGGGTTGTTGCCTCATAGCTTATGAAATCCGCGTCTTCTGAAATTTGTTTAGTCGGAAGCCTTACCCACTCATTGGAAACAAGCCTGTTCAGCGAGGTTGTGGCAGGGTCAAGGCTGTTGTTGCCAAACCAGCCTGTTGGAACTCTAAACTTAATCGTAGCGGTTGTTACAGCTTCCAGCTTGGCCTTTGTTATTGACAGGTACTTGTAAACGTTGCCAGCGCCTTTTGATACAGGAGGGGAAATGCTTGAAGCGAGTGTTGTTTCCCTCACGCTGACCGCGGGGCTGGATGAGGCTGTTCCAGCGACTGCGACTATCTCATAAACGGCAAGGTCGGCGAACTTCTTGTATGAGAAGGTTCCCGCATCGCCTGCGTTCAGGTCTTTCTGGAGCAGGAAGTTCTCTGAAGCAAGCGCAGCCCCGCCTCCGCCTCCCCCTCCTCCGCCACCTCCGCCTCCACTGCTGCTGCTTGAAGCGCTGCTGCCTGAGCTGCTCCCGTAAGTCTTCGTGCCCTGCACGCCATAGTAGGAGAAGCCAAGGCCTGCGCCTATAGCCATGGTGCAGTTGGTGACAGACGCGCCGAAGGTGCAGCTTGCGTTGCTGGTGACATCAAAGCAGTTTGACAGGTTATCATCGCTGCACTTCCAAAGCTTGGTGCCGTTGTCAGGTATTGTTATGGTTATGTACTTAACTCCGAGCTTTTGAATGATTGTGTTCCAGCTTGTTGTGTTTATGCCGACAAACTTGTTTGTTGAGTTTGAAGAGTAAAGCGTGGTTATGTTTATGGTTGCGGCAGCGAAGACTGACACGTTTTTCAGGGTGATGTTGTAACCGTTGTTCGGGTCCTTGATGGTTATGTCAATATTCTGGGCGTTGGAGGCGTTGACCTGCTTGCCGTAAGTCATGTTATCGCCAGAAACTCCCAGCTGCGGAATGTCAATCTGCAGCCCGGAAGAAGGGACCGGCTTGAAGACATAAGACTTGTAGCTAGTATCTGTCGTGAAGTTCGTGCACCCGCTCAACAAGCAGTTCCCACACAAGTCGCACAGCTTGTACTTGTAATAATATGTGCGGTTGCTGCCAAGGGTGGCATTAACGCTGTACTTGTCAATCAATGCTTCATGCCACGACTTAAACTCGTTCCCGGTAATTGAGTCAGTCAACCCAAAGTCCTTGATAGTTGAGTTAAGCGTTGAGCACTTGGTGTCATTGCCATAGAAAACCACTGTGCCGTTGCTTGGCTCGTCAGAGTCAAAAGAGATTGACGCCCCTTCAGGGAACGTTGCAGCCTCAAGCCACTTCAGGCCCGGCGGGCTTTTGTCATTGGGGTCGCAGGTCATTCCAAAGCCGCAGCCAGCGAACGGGTCATACTTACAGCTGTTGTCATTACAGTCAACCATGCCATTGTTGTCATTATCCTTGCCGTCGGTGCACAGCGGGCCACCTTCAAAAGGCACAAAGCCAAACTTCTTGAACAGGGTGCAGTCCGGGTCGTTGTCAGCCGTCAAGCCGTCGCCATCAGCATCCTGCCCGGTTGCCATGCAGTTTTCAAACTTCTTGTCAATGCTTCCGGGCGCATAATAGTAAGGCCCGCCTATGTCAACAGGGTTGGTTTCATTTGCACCAGCGCCAGCGTCATTCAAAATTGTCAGGTTATTGCTGCTGTTGGCAGTCATCATGAAAATCCTGATAACACCTTTCGGGCTGCCAAAATCAGCCTTCTTGATGACCATTATCTGCACCCCTCCCGGCAGGCCCCCGCCGCTTCCTCCTTCACCAGGGCCGCCGGGCCCTCCCTGCCCTTCCTGGCCTCCTGGACCGCCTATGGTCATCTTGCACATGTCTTTCATCACAGCCAATTGGGCTGAGAACGGCACCCAGCTGCCCGAAACGCACCTGAAGCCAACCTTGAATTCGCCGCTTGTAGTGTTCTCGGTGTAGAAAAACTTGTAGTCAAAGCCGTACTCCCTGAACTGGGCGCCCAGAGGCAGAGTGCCATTAACAGCACAGCCTGTGCTTGCATTGTTGTCAGAATCAATGAAGCGGTAAAACTTTGCAGTAAGGTTCCTTGTTATTGCCTTGTAAGCTGAGACCTTGTTGCAGCCTGCGAAATTTGAAAGGTTCTTGACTGCCATGCCAATGTCAATCTTGTCCTGCGCTCCAGGGCTTTCATGGACACCCACATCAGTGATGTCAGTCCAGTTCTGGCCCGATGTGTTGTCATCCTGCGGGTCAAACCCTATCAGCTCAGGAGGGGAGTCAACCAGCATCCCGCCTGCAAGGTTCTTCTCAAA
This sequence comes from Candidatus Woesearchaeota archaeon, assembly GCA_016180065.1. GTDB lineage: Archaea > Nanobdellota > Nanobdellia > Woesearchaeales > UBA10216 > UBA10216. The sequence goes on from JACPBY010000001.1 coordinate 160,779, forward strand.
TACGGGGTTGCACCAGCCGGTTGCTGCATTGTAATAGCAGACAGCGGTTGCTCCCAACGGGCCTATTCCTGTCTGGGCTGCGCAGCCGGCAGGATTGTTATCGTTTTGCATGCATGTTGAAGGGCCAATTGCGCCAAGCCCTGCACCGCTGCCTCCTGCGCCTGAACCCATGCCGTAGCCGCAGAACGGGTCTGACTGGCAGTCGTTAACATCAGCGCAGTCCGAGAGGCTGTCGCCATCCTCATCTCCAGGCAGGAAACAAATCTCCTGGACAGTGTTGTTCAAATGGCAGAATGAGGCAAATGAGCTTGTAGTATCCCAGCTGCAGTTTGCAGCGCTCGCAGCGCAGATGTTCTGGCTCTGGCAGGCAGAGCACGTCTTTGTGCAGTCCTTCTTATTGGCGAGAAGAAGCTTCTCGCAGGAGCCATCCTCAGAGGCGTTGAAAGTCCCATCGCCGTTTGAGTCAGAGCTGAAGGAATCGGAAATCCAGGAACAGTTTGCATTGCTAGTCCGGCAGGTGTCGTTTTTGAAGCACCCAATGCAATTTGCGCTGCAGTCAGTAAACCCAAACTTTATGTAGCTTTCCGGCTCGCACCAGCCCTGCCCGTTCATTGCGTTTGTGTCAGGAATCCACTTACAGAAGCCCAAAGCCGAGTTCTTGCACTGCTGCGCAGCTGTTTCGTTTGTAGCCCAGGGGCTGCCGTCTGACTGCTTTTCACACGCCCAGCAGGCATCATTGCAGCTTTCCTTGCTGAAATCGCCAAAAGACGGCTCGCACCACGAATCAGATGCTGTTTGGGTGTTGCTGTACTGGTCAGTGTAGGTGTACTTTTCTGTTTTCCAGGTGCCTCCTGTGGCTGTGCAGGAAGATTCTGTCTTGATGTCAAAGAAATCCCCACCGCCTCCGGAGCTGCCGAATATGCTGTTAAGGCTGAACTCGCACTTGCTCTTGGCTGCGTTCCAGCTGCACGGCATGAAATAAGTCCCGCTTGCCACTGTGCAGTTCTGCTGGTTTGCAGCAGCATCGCAGAATGTAAAAGGGGAAACAGGCAGGTTTGCAGAGGTTTTTGTAACATTCCCTACGCAAGTGATGTTTGAGGACACCCAAGTGCACAACGGCGAGGTATGGGGCTGGTTGTTGCAAATGGTCTGGTTGACAAAGTTCGGGCACACTATGCCTGCAGCATAATCAAAGCCTTCCCTGGAATCGCAGAGGCTCCCAACATCGCTCCACTGGCAAACAGTCACGTTGCCACAGGCGGCCCTGTTGCCGTCAAAAATCGGGCAGTCCGCTGTTTTGTTCATTGCACCTGTGCCTCCACCGCCGCCAGCCTTTCCTTCCTGGCAACTCTTCGTAAGCTCATCCCAGTGGCAGGCAGCGCCTGAGTCCACAGCACCCCAGCAGGCAACAGAGTTCTGGTATTGGAAACAGCCCGTGTTTGGAGGCTCGCCCAAAGCCGGACTGCCATTGCTCTGGAACTTCCAGATGGCTGTTGCGCTGCTGCCTGGCACAACATTGACGAGAACTATCAGCGCATATGTGTTGTTGCCCGTCTTCACGGCAAAGGCATCACCAGCACCAAAAACAGAGGCTCCAACATGCTCATAAATAAGCCCCACTCCACCGTAGAACGTGTCAGAGCCATTCGGCACCTTATAAGTGGTAAGGTTGTTCATGGGCCCCATATTCCTGATTTTGCCAGGGCTCGCATTAAGGAAGCCAAGGCTGGTGCTTGTCATAAACGCGTTAACAGCCACTCCAGACCTCTTGTCCCACTTGACATGGCCTGAAGAGTTGCTTACCTCGCCGCTTGTAAGGTTGATGTAAGTAGTGTCATTAAGGACAGCTGTGCCGCTCGTAACCACAGCTGCAACAGGGAAAGAAGATGCCAAAACGCCAAAAAGGACAACGACAGAAATGAACGCAAAAGACTGACGCATGTCCAACCTATACGCACCTCTTCTTTTCTTTCTGTTGCTTTCTGAAAGCACTGGTATAAATACATTTCTGTATTTATGCACACGTTTGGCGGGATTGGTTTGTTGCAATTCATCACAACAATCTTTAAATATGACCTCATATTGTGTCTTATGACATCATACTTTGAAGGTTTTGGAGGTGTTGGGATGAGAACTACAATCAGCGTTATCAAGGCAGACATAGGCTCTATCGGCGGCCACGTCAGGCCAAGCAAGGAGGTCATGGCCACGGTCACGGAATATGTCAGCAAAAGCAGGTGGATAAAGGATTACAGGGTGTTCTCAATAGGCGACGACATCGCCATAATGATGAGTCATGCAGAAGGCAAGGACAGCCCTGAAGTGCACAGGCTGGCATGGGATGCATTTACAGCAGGCACCAAGGTAGCCAAGGAACAGGGGCTTTACGGCGCAGGGCAGGACCTCCTGAAGGACGCCTTCTCAGGCAACATCAAAGGAATGGGGCCAGCAGTTGCAGAGCTTGAGTTTGAGGAAAGGCCAAATGAGCCGTTCATTGTTTTTGCGGCAGACAAGACTGATGCAGGCGCTTTCAGCCTCCCGCTTTACAGCTCATTCGCAGACCCGATGCACTGTTCTGGATTAATACTGAGCCCGAAAATGGCAAAAGGCTTCAAGTTCAGGATTATGGACGTCACATACACGGAAAGCGACAGGGACATAGAGCTTAACGCCCCGGAGGAACTTTATGAAATAGCAGCCCTGCTGAGGGATAACGAGCGGTTTGTTGTTGAATCGATTTTCTCAAGGGTTTCCGGCGAACAGGCTGCTTCGATAAGCACGACCAGGCTGCATAACATCGCAGGAAAATACACAGGGAAAGACGACCCAGTGATGCTCGTGAGGGTCCAGGGCGAATTCCCTGCAACAGGCGAGATACTATCACCGTTCAAAATATGCCACTATGTCAGCGGCTTCATGAGAGGCTCGCACACAGGCCCATTGACGCCGGTCAAGGCATGCCAGGGAGTAAGCTTCTTTGACGGGCCGCCAATAGTCTCTGCACAGGGCTTCTGCATACATAATGGCAGGTTTACAGATGGCGTTGACCTGTTTGCGGATGACTCCATATGGGACGAAGTGAGGAGGAAAGCAGCCCAGAAGGCGCTTGCAATCAGGGAACAGGGCTTCTCAGGGAATGCAATGCTCGGCATGAACGAGCTTGAATACACCGGCATTGTGGAGACGCTCAAGAACATAGAGCCCAAGTTCAGGATAAGGGAAGACTTCAGGAAGGAAGAGAAGGAGATGGAGAAAATCCTGAAAAAAGAGCAAGAAATGGAAAAGCTGCTCCATGCGAAATAAGAGGGCGGGAAAAATTGCAAAGGTCAAGGTGGGCATCAACGGCTACGGCACAATAGGCCGAAGGGTTGCCGATGCTGTGCTGAAGCAGCCTGACATGGAGCTTATCGGGGTTACAAAGGTAACGCCGGATTACAGGATTGAAGAAGCGCAGGAAAAGGGAATAAATGTATTCTCAGTAAGCAGCAGCAGGGATTTTGAGGCGCAAGGCTACTTAGTGAAGGGGCGCCTGCAAGATATGCTGGCTGAATGCGATGTTGTCGTTGACTGCTCGCCAAAAGGCAAAGGCAGCGAAAACATGGCAATTTACAGCAACTACCCGAACCTGAAAGCAATACTTCAGGGAGGGGAGAAGCATGACATTACAGGCTTTTCGTTCAACAGCGACTGCAACTACGGGCAGGCAGCAGGCAGAAGGCTTGCAAGGGTGGTCTCATGCAACACCACAGCCCTCTGCAGGATAATCAGCACGCTCAATGCCAGCTTCCGGATAAGGAAAGTAAGGGCAACCATCGTCAGGAGAAGCGCTGACCAGTCGGAGAGCGAGAAAAGCGTCCTCAATGCATGGGTTCCGGAAGCCAAAAAGGGATTTCCCAGCCACCACGCCCTGGACGTCAAGACAATCCTCCCAGACATAAACATAACCACTCTTGCAGGAGAAGCCCCAATGACGCTCATGCACGGGCACATGCTGTTTATAGAGCTTGAAAAAGGAGGCAGGCAGGCAGATGCCCATGGCGTTGCTGATGCCCTTCAGAAAAACCCGAGAATAATGCTTTGCTCATCGCAGAAAGGGCTCACGTCAACGGCAAAGCTTAAGGACATGTTCTCGCTTAATGGAAGGAACGGCAACCTGTACGAAGTCTGCGTCTGGAAAGACGGCATAGGCGTTGACAGCGATGGCGAGATAGGGCTGCACATGGCAATAGACCAGCAGGCTGATGTTGTGCCGGAAAACATTGACGCTATCAGGGCGCTTTGCGGCACAGCAGACAGGCAGGCTTCAGTTGCGCTAACCAACCGCGCGCTCAGCATTGGCAATTCCCCGTGCAAGCCCATGGATGGCAGGGTCCTGTCGGCAACAACCTGAATGCAAAAATTTATAAAATAATTCTGCGGCTGTTACGGCTGCAAGCAAAAGAGGTGCGTTTAATGAAGAAGAAAGCCATCAAAAAAGCGGCCAGAACAGTGACGATTCCCGGCCAGATGCTGAAGAAATCAACAACCCAACCACAAATCGGGATGCGCCCGATTGTGCATCCCGATGCTGGCGAGATTGCACCGCAAGCGGTGAGGTATGATAATCGTTGGGTTGTTGGTTCTTCAATGGGAAATCATATCGCCCCAGAGGGGCGGGGTATGGCCCCATTGAAGAAATCAAAAATCCGCTATACCATGGAGCCGCTGCCCGCAACGTTCACACTCATAGCCTTATTGGGCATGATAATAACAACCGTATTCACAGTTTCAGGCAGGATAGACATAAGCTGGGGAGTGGCATTTGACCTTGTATTCGGCGCAATGCTCACTGCATCAATGCTGTCAATAACGCCAGACTCCCCAAACTAAAGCTTATTAAACCGCGCCAAATACGCCAGGGAAATGAAGTATTGTTTTTCAAACCCCTGGAACCTTGCAGTTCTCATCCTGGCTGTTGCAGTGCTTTCCACCAGCATAGCTTCAACAGCTGCTGAACCAGAAGAGCCGGGACAGGAGAGAGAATACCACTTAACGCTCCTTGCAGTTTCAGAAGATAGCAAAGGAAGCCAAGGCGAGGGAATAACAGCAGACCTTTACCTGAGGCTGGCAAGCGGGACAGGCAACGTGTTCATAGAAGCAGAGCCGGTAACAAAACTTGATACGAGGATATCCCTGAAGCTGGCGAAAGACATAGCATGTGAAAGCATTCCTGCATTGACCGGTGAGTGTGGCAAAAAGGATTTCTTCTTCAGGATTGAAGCAAACGCATCAATCATTGGCGGGCCAAGCGCAGGAGCAGCAGCAGCCGCATTGGCAATAGCAGCTGTCGAAGACGCAGAAACAGACCAGACAGTAGCAATAACAGGCACAATAGGCTCAGGAGGCCTCATAGGAAATGTCGGAGGGCTGAAAGAAAAAATCCGCGCAGCCTCAACGTCAGGCATAAAAACAGTCCTTATCCCTGGGGGAGAACGCTACATGATGACCCAGCCTGAAAACAAGACTGACAAGCTTGACCTTTTGGAATACGGAGAATCGCTGGGTATTAAAGTGGCAGAGGCAGGCGACCTGCAGGAAGCCTTGCTTTTTCTCACAGGAAAAAGCTACCCTGCCAACAACGGAAATGTAAGCATAAACCCGGGCTATTCCGAGGTCATGGCTAACCTGGCTGATGAGCTTTGCGGCAGAAGCCTAAACCTGTCTTACACTGTTAACAGCAGCAGGAACGAGACAATGCAGAAAATATTTGAGGCAGCCAAAAACCAGACGGCAGAAGGGCTTAAGAAAAAGGAGGAAAAGAGCTATTACTCAGGAGCAAGCCTGTGCTTCGGGGCCAACATAAGATTCAACTACCTTGCCATTCTCAACAGAAACAGCACATCCGAAGAGGCGCTGCAGAGAATCAACAGCACAGCTGATGAAATAACCGGCTTTGAAAAAACTCTCCGCAATGCAGAAACAACTTCAGACCTGCAAATCAGGGGCCTTGTCAAGGAAAGGCTTGAAGAAGCAAGAGCCCTTCTTGAGCAGAGCAGGGAGGGCATTGAAAAAGGCAGGCACAACGAAGGCATTTACAACCTTGCATACGCGGGAGAAAGGTTTGGGAGCGCGCAGGCATGGGCACAGTTTCTGGCGCCACATGGCATTTCTGGCGAAAAAAAAGCGCAGCCTTCGGGAAACAGCGAAGCGCTAAGGAACGGATGCATAACACGGCTTCAGGAAGCAGACGAGCACATGCAATACCTGGATGTTTACCTGCCTGGCGCATTGCAAGGAAAGGAGGAGCTGGGGCCTGTTTACAGCTACCTGAGGAAAGAGGACTATGCGTCATGCATATACCGGGCAAGCCTGGCAAAGGCCAAGGCAAACACCATGCTTAGTGCGCTGAGCGGCGCAGAAAACATTACGCTGCTTATAGACAAAAAGCTGGCAGCAGCAAGAAAAGGAATAATCAGGCAAACCGGAAAAGGGGAATTCCCGATAATAAGCTACAGCTACTTTGAATACGCAAACTCGCTAAAGCAGTCAGACCAGCCATCAGCCCTGCTCTTCTCAGAATATGCCCTGGAGCTGAGCAACCTTGACATATACATAAAGCACACAATTTCAGCCGCATCCCCAGATGCGACAGGCAAGGCAGCAACATCATCGCCGCTCATACAGCCACAGCTGGCAACTGCCCTCGCAATCGGCATTCCAAGCTTTGCAGCAGGGGCACTACTGGTTCTGATAGTCCTGGCAGCCAGGAAACGGCTTAGAAAAAGAAAAAGGCTGATAGTCAAAGCAACAAAGAAGCGAACCTAAACCCTGGGACGGCCCCACCGCGAGGCAGGGACGTCCTGGGCAAAAAGAGGTGATAATGAACCTTCCAAACCACTCCCTCTGGTTTTCTACTTTCTAGTGGTATAACTAGTATATAAACTTTTCTGTTGTTGAGTATACAAGAGTAGTAACAACTATATGTTGAGAAACAACTGACCTATTTATTGTTCAGCATAGATTTTAAAAAGCACCACAGGAAGCTGTTTTGCATGGGAAAAACGTGCAACAGGTGCGGCAAAAGAAGCATGCTTGAAGGCTCAGAGCACTGTGGAATCTGCCTGTGCGAGATTATTGAGAAACGGGCAGAAAAGAGCCTGGCAGGCACAAGCCCAACGAGAAAGCTTGCAATTGCATCTGAGGAGAAATTCTCACTGGGCTGCGTTGCGGCTTCTTTCATAGTGCAGAACACATCAAAACATGTGAAACCGCGCATTATAAGGCTTCCAGATGCCGAACGCCTTGCAGAAAACGGAACAACAGTCCTTACGGCAAAATGCTCAGACGATGCCGCTATTGGTTTGCTGCAGCATTTTCTGAGCAGAGATGCAGGCGACAAAGAATGCCATGCAATAAACGTGCTTGAGTCAATAACGGAAAAAGAGCTGGAACTGTATGCTGCCATAAAAAGGCTTAAATATGCGAAAGCCAAGAAAGACAGCCTGAAGCAGGGCATTCAGGCCTTGCAGTCCAGATATCCCGGGACTGTAGAAGCACTTGCCCGGTCAAGCAGGAAAATAAACGAGCTGATGAAAAGATGAGGCCGGAAACCAAAAGAAGAGTGGCTGCCTTTTTTGCAGGCATAGCCATTGTGTCGTTTGCAACTGTTATCGGAACGCTGGCGTTCCTCAAGTTTGGGATGTTTGGCGTTATAAGGAATGTGGCCATAACCGATGCGGCGTTCATAGCCATATACCTGCTGTGGATAAAGCTGCACAAAGGCTATGAGGCAATGTATAAATCAGGCATTGAATTCGAAGAGGAAAAGTGAATTTCCGGATTTTCTGCAAAATTTCCGCTTTTTAGGGCTTTTTCTGCAAAATTTCCGTGGCAACCGGAAAATATTGACAGCAGCCCGGAATGTTTCCGCTGTTTTACTGCATAGGCATAAGAATAATCCTGTGCAATAGCCAAAGCATGAAAACCATTGCGATTCTGCTGTTCGTAGCAGTTGCCGCAGCCATAAGCGGCTGTAACCTGTATGAGGAAGGAGCTACAACCGGAAAAACAGCTGTTGCAAAAGAAAAGTGGTTTAATTACTCCCTGCAATTCTGCAGCAGCGGGGACTGCCTTCAAACGGCAACACAGCTTCTGGGCAGCGCAAAAAGCTCTGTGAAATGCGCGTTTTACGCATTCGATGAAAAAGTAATCAGCGAAATTCCTGATTCTGCGTCTGCCGAAATTGTCGTTGACAAAGAAGCCAAAGCTGCAGATGCAAACCTCAGCTTTGCAAGCGTTTACAAGGCAAAATCAAGAGGCATCATGCACAGCAAATACTGCATCATTGATGATACGGCTGTAATGACCGGCTCGTTTAACCCCACATTGGCAGCTAAAAAAGACTACAATAATGTTATTATCATAAACTCAACAGCCATTGCATCATTTTACAGCAGCAACTTTGAAAAATTGAAGCACAGCAGTAAAAACAAGACACCCACAGCAGCCGCAGTTGCAAACCGCAAACCATTGCGTAAAGCGATTCTGAATAATACCGCTGTTGAGGTTTACTTTTGCCCAGAGGATGGCTGCGCAGAAGCGCTAATAATGGAGTTGCGGAATGCAAACCAAACAATTCTTTTTGCAGCTTACTCTTTCACCCACCCAAGGATTGCGGATGAGCTGATAATGAAAGCCTCGGAAGGGATTGCTGTTAAGGGCGTGATTGAAAAGTCAACAACAAACAGCGAGTACTCAAAGCACGCAGCTATGATGGCAAACGGCATAAAAATACGGCTGGAAAGCTCAAAAAGGCTCATGCACCACAAGTTCTTTGTAATAGATAACGAAACCGTAATTACGGGAAGCTTTAACCCAACTCAGAACGGGGATGAAAGAAACGACGAAAACATGCTGATAATACGCAGCAGGGATGTTGCGGCAAAATATGCCAAAGAGTTTAATGCAATTGGCGTTATTGAAAAGTTCATGTTGCCCAGCCAGCTTCGGTCAGCTTAACGCTGACTTCGCTAGCCCTCCCCTTCGGAACCGAGGGGAGGGCTAGTGAACCGTTTGCAGTAGCAACGGCGAAGCTGGCCTAATGATGAACTTTTCAATGTGACCATGCAATCTAAAAATTTATAAAAAACAAGCCAACCTAAAATCAGGATGGCACAACTCGTTATTGCCGGTTCGCTCGCTCTCGATACAGTCAAAACGCCCTTCGGCCAGGCCACGGAGGCCCTTGGAGGTGCAGCAACCTACTCAAGCTTTGCCGCTTCCTTCTTTGCAAAGCCTTCAATAGTTGGGGTGGTGGGCATAGACTTTCCCAGACAGAGTTTGCAGCTGCTGCAGCAGCGCGGAATAGACACAGAAGGCGTTGAAATAAGCAGCAACGGCAAGACATTCAGGTGGGAGGGCTATTATGAGTATGACATGAACGAGGCAAAGACCGTGAAAACTGAGCTTGGAGTATTTGCTGATTTCAAGCCAAAATTGCCAGAGAGCTACAAAGACGCGGAATACGTGTTTCTTGCAAATATTGACCCGCAACTGCAACTGCAGGTACTGGAGCAGGTAAAAAAGCCCAGACTAACCCTGCTGGATACAATGAATTACTGGATACAGAACAAAAAGCAGCAGCTGCTGAACGTGATTAAGAAAGTTGACATCCTGCTGCTGAACGACAGCGAGGCAAGGCAGCTGTTTGGAACGCCAAGCCTTGTCAAGGCAGCTGGCGCGGCTTTGAAGCTTGGCCCGAAATATGTCATCATAAAAAAAGGCGAGCATGGCGCTCTTTTATTCAGCGACGGCAGCCACTTCTCAGCTCCCAGCTACCCGCTTGAGGCAATCAAGGACCCGACTGGCTGCGGCGACAGCTTTGCAGGGGCACTTATCGGCTACATGGCCAGCAAAAACAGCGACAGCGAGAAGGACTTGCGGAAAGGCATAATCTACGGCTCTGTCATTGCCAGCTTCAATGCCGAGGACTTCAGCCTGGAAAGGATGAAACGGCTTTCAGCGGAAGAGATAGAAAAGCGCTACAAGGAGTTTGAGAGGATAAGGGAGTTCTAAGCTTTCCACGTACTTGCAAGCTTAACATTTATAAACTATTAGGAAAAACGCAATTGCCCATGGACGAAACAAAAGGCTACTGTGTCAAGGACATCTCGCTTGCCGAGCAAGGCATGAAAAACATTGAGTTTGCCGAAAGGGAGATGGGCGCCCTGATGAAGGTAAAGGAGAGGTTTGCGAGGGAGAAGCCGCTGAAAGGCCTGCGTGTTGGAATGGCATTGCACGTAACAAAGGAAACTGCCGTTCTTGTCAAGACTCTCATAGCAGGAGGCGCTGAAGTAGCAATTTCAGGCTGCAACCCGCTCTCAACCCAGGATGACGTGGCAGCAGCCCTCGCCAAGTCTGGCATCAAGGTTTTTGCATACAAGGGCGAAACAAAAGAAGATTACTACAAGTTCATCAATGCGGTGATTTCAGAAAAGCCGAACATAACCATCGACGACGGCTGTGACCTTGTTTCTGAAATCCACAACAAGCACACCGGACTGATAAATGACATTATCGGCGGCTGCGAGGAGACAACAACAGGCGTAATCCGGCTTAAGGCCATGGAAAAGGACGGCGCGCTGAAGTACCCCGTCATTGCAATTAACGAGTCAGACACCAAGCACCTGATGGACAACATCAAGGGCACAGGCCAGTCAACAATAGACGGCATACTCAGGGCTACGAATGTCCTGCTTGCGGGCAGGAATTTTGTTGTCTGCGGCTACGGAAACTGCGGAAAGGGCGTTGCAAAAAGAGCACAGGGCATGGATGCGCAGGTCATTGTAACTGAAGTAGACCCGTTCAGGGCTTTGCAGGCAGTGATGGACGGCTTCAGGGTGATGCCCATCAAAGAGGCTGCAAAGATTGGTGACATATTCGTTACGGTTACCGGCAACAAGAACGTCATTGATGTTGAGCACATGAGACTCATGAAGGACGGAGCAATCCTTGCAAACTCAGGGCACTTTGATGCCGAGATAAACATAAACGGGTTAAGAAAAGTTGCGAAGAATGCGAGGAAGATAAGGCAGTTCATGGATGAGTTCACGCTTGACAATGGCGGGAAGATTTTCATTCTGGGCGAGGGCAGGCTTATAAACCTCGCTGCTGCAGAGGGGCACCCTTCAGCCATAATGTCAATGTCCTTTTGCAACCAGGCAATGGCATGTGAATACCTTGCAAAGAACAAGGGCAGGCTCAAGCCGGCAGTCCATCTTCTCCCTCCGGGAAAGGATGACGAGATAGCAAGGCTCCAGCTTGAGGCAATGGGCGTAAAGCTTGACGAGATGACAGAGGAGCAGAAAAAATACGGCGAATCGTGGAAAGAAGGAACGTGATTCCCCATGGACTGGACATTCATAGCGCTTGCAGCCGCCAGCGGGCTGATATTCACGGCAGGCGATGTGTTCCTGAAATACTGGGCAAACAAAGGCAGCCCTTACCTCATGGCAGCAGGGTTCGCCGCTTACATTGCCGCAGGCTTTCTTCTGGCACTTTCGTTCAAGAGGAAAGAGATTGCGATTGCCGTTGCCGTCCTGATTTGCTTCAACCTGATAACGGTCGCCATTCTTGGCTCCACGCTTTTCAAAGAAGTGCTGGGCATGAAGGAAATTATCGGGATAAGCCTTGCGGTGACTGCGATAATACTGCTGAACGTGTAA
>JACPBY010000007.1:0-31717 GCA_016180065.1 Candidatus Woesearchaeota archaeon
TAGCCAACAAGGCTTCGGTTCTGCGGCTGGTAAAGAGTCCTTTTGAGCCACTTGAAGGTGCTGTTGGCTTCCTGGGCAGCGGCGTCTGAGGAAAAGTTGGAAGCAAAGAAGAGCTGGTCGCTGGCACGGGCTACGCTGGCGTTGGGAACACCGGTGACGTTGCTGTTGGTGATGAAGGGGACAGATGTTGGGGGAGAGGCAAAGGCAACGTAAGCTGAAACTACAGCGATGATGAGAGCAGCGGCTAGGAAGAACTTGACATATAGTTTCCCTTTTTTTGAGCTAATCAGTTTGCCAATAATCTCCCATACACCCCTCTTTCCCCTTTTGGATTATGATGGAAATGTTTATAAAGTTGATTGGCAATAGTGCTGTTTGGTGAAGCAAGGTGCAGATTCAAAAGCAAAGGCGGGCATTGGCTGACGAGCCTGAATGGAAAGAGTTCATGGAAGCTGTGAAGGCTGCCAACTCTGACAAGGAGTTCAAAGAAGCCATAAAGCAGTTCGTCAAGGAAGCCACTTCTTAAAGGCAGCTTACTCATCATTCTCACCTGTTAATTCATCAACTATTTCTGAAAACTTGCGCTTAAAGTCGCTGTATGCGAGAAAAACAGGAGTTTTAAGCTGAAAAACGCCGTTAACTACCTTGTAAGCCTTAACGGCATCTGCATTTAGCATGGACGAGCTGTCAGCAGTAACCAGAAAACCAGCCCCTGCAAGCGAGGCGGAAGCAACTATCCGAAAATCGTTAAGAAGCTTACCTTCTTTCTTTGCAAGGCCGGTCTTTGCAGCTTCTTTCGAGTAAAAAACGTAATAACGGGCAGCAACAATTTCCACAAGGTCAGTCTTGGACAGAGTTTCGCTTCTCCTTGTAACGAGCTTATATGCGGTAGTGAGAAACACCTTCAGACTCATGCCCTTGAATTTTCCTTCCTTGATTTTCTTGCTATCTGGAGTATTTTGCAGTTCTCCCTCAACAACCTCTGAGCCAAACACTGCAAAAGAAGCGTTAACGTGCCCGCTCACCTCATTAAGGAAAGACCAATCCAAGGCAAGCTCTCCGTAAACTGAAGAGTCAAAAACCATCGTTATCATAAAGGCATCACCGTAGAGTTTTGCGTTGCATTGTTGTTTGCGATAAACTGAGTTGCAGTTGGGGCAGAGGCAAAGGCAACGTAAGCTGAAACTACAGCGATGAGGAGAGCGGCAGCTAGGAAGAACTTCAGGCAGAGCTTCCCCTTCTTGGAACTAACTAAGCTGATGATTGCAAAAACACCCCTTTAACCCCTGATGATTTTTGATGGAAAGGTTTATAAATTTCACTTCATAATTGATTAGTATGGAAAGCGAACGCAAAGAGCTTGCAAATGAGTTGGACGCGCTCTTCAGGCAGATTGAGGAGCACAAGAAAGACCCGGAATACCGCAACGCCCTTGAGGAAACGCACAGGTACCTGCTGCACAAAGAGGGAAGGCGCCTCATACTCGCTCACCCCTAGGCGTTATTCTCCCAAGCCTGCTAATTTCTTTGGCAAAAACCTGATAACTCCAGAATTTTGGGAGCAACAGGGAATGTCTTTTGTTAACTTCTGTGTAAGACTGCAATGCGTAACGGTTAAACATGGTGCCAACATCATCTGACACAAGAACATCTATTGCTTTAAGAGACGCACAGGCAACTATAATAAAATCGGTGATAATGTCCCTTTGCGGAGCCGTCCCGCCAAGCGAGCGGAACTGCCTGTAATACTCAACGGCCATATCCATCATGCGCTGCTCAAACGTGTACTCTTTTGAAATAAGAGCTTCATACAAGCGCAGCAAATCAGCGCGAAAGTTATGGCTTTCAAAAGGCGCGACTATGCGGGGAGCTGCCTTCAACTCATAACGCACCTCATCAAAGCCATAGAAACGGAAGCCAAGCTTATCAGCATTTGACAAAAGCGAAATTGCTTTATTGCCCTCCCTTAACACCATAGTGTAAAAATTTGTGTCGGGCAAAACGCGCTTCACAGGGCATCACCTTCAAATGAAGCAAATGCGGAGTATGCGTAGGCTGCTGCGATGAGCAGAGCGGCAGCTAAAAAGAACTTGATGTATAGCCTGCCCCTTTTGCCCCTGATTAAGCTAATGATGCTGAAAACACCCCTTTAAGCCCGAAATGATTGTGATGAAAAGGTTTATAAACGTGATTGGATAATTTGCTTTCATGGAAAAGGACGTTATCAGAAGGATAGTGGTGGACCCCAAGATCATGGTGGGCAAGCCCATCATTAAGGGAACCAGGATTACGGTTTACGAAATAGTCAACAGAGTTGCTCAAGGCCAAAGCTTTGAAGCGATAGAGAAGGACCTTGAGATTGGCAGGGACGACATTAAGGCAGCCCTTGCCTATGCAGGAAACCTTGCAGAAGATGAAGATATTTTTCCCCTGATTGCAGGCAACTGACATGAAGTTTCTAGTTGATGCTAATCTCGGCAGGGCATTTGCCAACCTCTTAAGGCAAGCAGGGCACGACGTTCTCTTTGCAAACGATCTTCTCCCCCTGCGCAGCGATGAGGAAATGCTGGCAGGAGCAAGGAAAGATGAAAGGATAGTCATTACAAACGACAAAGACTTTGGCGAACTCGTCTTCAGGCTGGGCAGGCTTTCAGCTGGTGTCATCCTCCTACGGACATCCACCACTGACGCAAAAGAACGGTTTGAACTGGTAAAAGGCGTTCTGGACAAGGCAGAAGGCAAATTCGTAGTCGTCAGAGAAGGGCAGATAAGGGTAAGGCGACTGAAACAATGAATGATATGTTTCTTCATAGTATTGAATGCAGCCAAAACAGCAGCGATGAGAAGAGCGGCGGCTAGGAAGAACTTCAGGTAAAGCCTGCCCCTTTTGCCGCTAATCAAGCTGATGATTGCAAAAACACCCCTTTTCCCAACCGTTTTTGTTTGGACGGCACGGGCACGGCTGCCTTACCCTCCTCTCTGAGAGAGGGCCGCGGTAACACAGCCATGCCAACGGGCCTTTGTCCCGGCCCTTTTCGCAAAAGGGCCAATCCAAAACGACGGTTGGACTGGAAAAGCGCCTTGCCTCCTGCGTGAGAAGAAGGCAAGGGCGCATCGCGGTACTGGATGAAAGCCAAAGCAGTGCTGGCCGGCACAATTCCGCTGTGCGGAAGGACTGCACAGTCAGCTAGTGCCGACTTGTGCAATCGGCTGCTGCCGATTTGCAAAGAACATGAAAAAGAGCTGCTGCTACAAATGAATGTCAAATTATTTATGAAGCTATCTCCCATACCGCGACACACCCTTTTTGTAAGGGTCTCCCCTTCACTCCTGCTATACGAGCTAAACTGAAAAACCCCAAACTCACGCTACTTCATGAACTGCTGAAGAGTGGAATTCTTGATGCTTTCCCTCATGAGCTGCTCAACCTTGGTGCTGACCTTCATGCCGTTCTGCCTGCAATAGTTCTTGAAAGCAGCAAAAACCTCATCCTCAATGGTCATAGAAACTTTTACCTTTGCCAAAAAGCCTCAACTCCCTCTAAAATCCCAAACCACCCAACGTATTTACTTGTCCATATTTCTATGGAAGTAGTATTTAAAGATTGCGTTTTTTCAACCAGATTGTCTATGACGGGAAATGATGACGAAAGGTTTAAATATGTAAGAAATTACACGGTTGTGTAATATGATACACAATAAAAGGTTTTTAATTTTGAAACAGTTTTTGGGCAATTACGCAGCTGAAATCTATGGGCGGCTGCTTGCAGGGAAGATCCCTCTAAGCCATAAGGCAATAGCACTGGCACTGGCAGAACTTGAAGGAGAAAACATCCTGAAATCAAGAAGCCAAGGCAACATAAAATATTACCGGCTTAATCTTGAATTTTCAGAAGTGAAAGAAGCGATAATGCTTGCAGAGGTCACCCAAAAAATGGAATTCATGGCAAAGCACAGAAAGCTTGCACATACGTTTAGGGAAGATGACCGCGTTGTTGGAATTTTTGGAAGCTATGCCAGAGGCGCGCAGAAGGAGGATTCTGACGTGGATGTTTTTATTCTGGGCGAGAAAAAAAGTAAGGATTACGACGAGAAAGGCAGGCTTTTTGATCTTGACATAAGCATTAAATACTTCTCTCTGGATGAATGGGCTGCGCTGCTAAAAGAGAAAAACAGCCTGGTGAAGGAAATAATACGGGCTCATGTGGTGATTTTTAGCGTCGAACGATTTGTAAATACGCTCTGGAGGGATTACTACGGTTTCAATTAGCTGGTGCCTTAACCACAAGGACGGGCTGGAGCTTGTGGAGCCAAATGGCAACATGTCAGATTCTTACATAAAAATGGCTGAAGAATCAATAGTGGCTCTGCAAGCTGTCCGGGACAACAGCAACACATGGACAGCTGCCACATCTTATTACATCTGCTATTATTCGCTTTACTCATTGATGATGAAGCTGGGCATCAAATGTGAGATACATTCCTGCTCCCTGGAATTCATGAGAAGGCATTTATCAGAGTTCTACAGCCAACAGGACATTCAAATCATAAACAGGGCTGCCAAGGCAAGAACCGACCTGCAATATTACGTGGACAGGCCTGTTGATGCCGGAACAATAGAGCTAATCAGTGGATACTGCAAGATTTTCTTCATAAAAACAAAAGATATGATTTCGAGATTAAGCGAAGGACAAGTTAAGCACATCAGGGAAGAGCTGCGCAAGGAAGCGCAAAAGGGGGCATGAAATGGAAGAGCCTGACATAAGCAAGATGAGCCCTGAGGAGGTTGAGGAGCTGCAGAGGAAGAACTGCGTATTCTGCCACATAGCATCAGGCAAGGTCCCTGCGAAAAAGGTGTATGAGGACAATGAGTGCGTCGCAGTCCTGGACATAAACCCTGCAAACGAGGGGCACATGCTGCTCATGCCGAAAGAGCACTACACAGTAATGCTGCAGGTGCCTGAAGAAATCCTTGGGCATATCTTCGTGATTGCCAAGGGCCTTTCGCAGGCAGGCCTTAAGGCTTTGCAGGGAAAGGGCACCACTATCTTTGCTGCCAACGGGATAGCTGCAGGGCAAAGGGCTCCGCACTTCATGCTGCACATAATTCCGAGGAAGGAAGGGGACAACATAGGCCTTTACATCCCGTCAAGGGCACTTGCTGAAAAGGAAGCACAGCAGATTGCAGCAGCTCTGTCAGCTGCGCTTGAAGGAAAAGCTATTCCAGCAGCGGCAGCGGAAAGCAGAAGCATTGCTGGCGAAAAAGGAGAGAAGGCTGCCGAAGCAAAGCCTGCAAAAGAAGAGAAGCCCACTGCTCCGCCTGCAGATAAGGGAAAGAAAGAGGCTGCCAAGGAAAAGGAAAACACAGACCTTGACGCAATAACGAGCCTGCTCACAGGCAAAGGAAAGTGAAGACAGCATGGCATGCCAGTACTGCGAAGCGGTCCAGAAAAAAGAAGGAATCATCTATGAGGATGAGCTTACTGCTGCAATGCTGCACCGCTCACCTGCAATGCCCGGGCACATTCTTGTCCTGCCAAGGGAGCATTTCACGATAATTGAGCAGGTGCCTGACGCTGTTGTGAGGAAACTGGCGGCGCTTTCCAACAAGGCATCAACAGCCCTCCTAAAGATGCTTGGCGCAGGGGGAACGAACATTGTCATTGAGAACGGCATAGGCGCGCAGCAACAGATTCCACATTTGGCAATTAACGTCATACCGAGGATTGAAGGGGATGGCCTAAGCCTGCAGTGGCAGCCGAAGAAGCTCAGCGATGAGCAGATGGGAATGGCAGAGCTGCAGCTCAAGGAGCATACAAAAAGCGTCAGCGCAGAGCCTGAGAAGAAAGAGCCGATAAGGCTTGATGACGGGAAGGCCAAAGGCGAGGCAATCAGGAAAAGCAGCTACCTGACGAGGCAGCTGAGGAGGGTGCCGTGAAAGCACAAAAATATAACTTGAGGTTATATTTCTTCAATAGGAAAGAATTGCGCTCCAGAGGGGCGGGTTATGGCCACATTGAAGAAATTAATGTCCGTGCCTATAGAACAGCAAAGAAAAGGTTGCCGAACAGGATTGTTATTGCATAAGCTAAGAGGAAAGTGGGTGCAAACGGAATGCCCTCCTTGACGAGGACCGTGCTGATTTTTTTGGCTTTGTAAAGAGCGATTAGCTGGCGTATCTGGCGCTTCTCAACCCCAAGGTCTTTGGGGCCGCAAATGCGTTTTCCAGCAACAAAAACGTCTTTCGCAATCCAGTCGCCCTCGGTCAGCTTTAACGGGGAGAGGCGCTTGAGCATGCAGCTATGCTCGACTGCCTTTGACATTATCGAAAGGTAAAGCCCGAAAAAAGCAGCAAGGAGCATTGCAGCTATCCCAAGCCTCAACAACGGGTCATTGAGGACCAAGGCGGCAACAAGCACAAAGGCTGCAAGGAACAGCAGCAGCTTCCTCAAAAGCGAATGTGCCTTAAGCTGCATGGCAAGCGCAGCTTTGAACCTCTTCCGGTTCTTCAAGGCGAGGAATGAGCCGAAAGCAATGGCGTAAACGAGGCTCGCAAAGGCGAAGTTAAACATGAACGAAGCCAGCCTGCCATCAAAGCTGACAAAAGGGGCCTTGATGCCCAGAGGCAGGCCAAGGGCTGCACCCAAGCCTATCAGGAGCTTGCTGTCACCGCCGCCCCACTGGCCTGTGTAAAACATCAGGGCAGCAATGGCAAATGCCGCAGCCGCACCTGCAATGCTAAAAGCGATAAAGCGCCAGTCGGCAGCAACGGCAGACTGAAGCAATGCAAAGGAAACGCCTGCAATGATAAAGCCGTAGCTCACCCAATTGGGAACCTCCCGCTTCTTCAGGTCGCTTATGGCTGCGGCAGCGAGAAAAGACAGGATAATTGCCACCTGGAGATGCTGGAACTGGAGCATGACCTTTTTAGGAAAAGGGTCAATCAAAAAGCTTTCGGTTTGCGGATGAGCCATCAATCCAAACGACCGATTGTCAGGCTAATATTTCAGGACCCTCAGGCCAGAAATGCGGGTGTAATGAGCATCTTTTGTTACAACAGTTTCGCCTCGTGCAGCAGCAATTCCTGCAATCATGACGTCCTCAGCTTCTATGGTAATTCCTTTCTCCGCCAACGCCGATTCTATCTCCGCTGCGCGCTTAGCGCTTTCTCTTTCAAGCGGGAGTATGTTCATTGATGCTAAAAACTCTTCCAACTCCTTTCTTTTTCCACTGGATTTTTTACTTTTTAACACACCAGCCCACAGTTCCATTACGGAGGGAGCAGCAACAAAAATGTTCGCTTCGGTGCGCCCAAGTTGGTCCAAAATCTCAATAGCTGCAGGAGAATTTCTTGTAATGTCGACGAGAAAAGAAGTATCCAAAACTGCCATTCACTTCCCCTCCAGCGCCTCAACGATGCGTTTCAAACGCCTTTGGTGGGCAGCATTGCGTATCTTGCGTGCTTCTTTGATGTTGCACTCAAGCTCATCAGCCTGCTCATTTGAAAGAATGCCTGCAAATTCCATCAGCGAACTCTTGCCAGCAAGTCGCCTGATCGTTTCGCTAAAGCTTTCGCTGGCGATTTTTAGCGATTTCAGCGCTTCGTAAGCGTCTTCAGTCACGGTTATCGTCTTGGTTGCCATATTTCTATGTTTAGGCATGTTTAAATATTTAAACTTTGCTATGTTTAATTGTGACTGACACCGCAACATTTTTATAGTTATAATTATAATTATAGCTTATGCCAACCACGATACAGGTCTCCGATACGACAAAGCAGCTGCTGGACCTGCTGAAGGAGAAGAAGCAGGCAAAAACACATGACAAGGTGATACAGCAGCTTGCCCAGGCGGAAATGAAAATACCAAGCTCGATGTTCGGGGCTGCCAAAGGAATGAGATGGAAAAGAGGAGAGGACAGGGCGGTTTTCCGTGAGCTATAGCTACATAATCGACAGTTCTGCATGGATTGAATACTTCGGCGCCACGGTTAAAGGCCTGAAGATTAAAGCCCTCATTGAGCAAGAGGAGATTGCCACCTCTATTGTTGCTCTCCTCGAGGTAGCTGACAAGTTTGAGCGGGAAAATCGAAGATTTGAGATATGCAGAATTTTCATGCAAAGAAGAGCAGCAGTTCTCCCGCTTACTGTAGAGATTGCGCTTGCTGCAGCAAAGCTGAAAAAGAAGCAAAGGGAAAAGAGAGATAAGTTCAGCATTGCAGATGGCATCCGTCTGGCAACAGCATTACAAGAGGGCGCGGTTCTTGTTACTGCCGATTCAGACTTCGCAGGGCTGGAGAACGCGATGGTTGTGTGAAACTGCTTACTTAAGCCTTACCGCTTCCAAATTTCTCGGCGCAGAGGTCTCTATGCGCATGAGCTTGTGGACTGCGCTTGCAAGGTCCAGGCATCTTGAGGACTCGCCGTGGTTGACTATGACCTTCTTTGGCCTGGGGCTGCACTTGTAGATGAAGTTGAGAAGCTGCCTCCTGTTTGAGTGTGCTGAGAATTCCTCAAAGGTCTCAATCCTGCACCTTATCTGGAGAATCTCCTGGTTTGTGCCGTTGGTAAATGCTATCTCTTTCTCGCCGCGCTGGATTCTCCTGCCGAGCGAGCCCTCGCCCTGGTAAGATACTATGGCAAGCGTGTTGCCCGGGTTGTCTGCCAGCCCCTTGAGGTACTCAACAGAAGGGCCGCCAACAAGCATTCCCGAAGTGGCCAGTATTACGCAGGGCTGGCTGCTCTGGATGATTTCCTGCCTCTCCTTCTGGCTTCCGACTTCCTTGAACACCTCTGCGAGAAAAGGATTCTGGTCTTTGTGAAATATCAGCTTGCGAACTCGGCCGTTAAGGTACTCAGGATATGCCGTGTGGATGGCTGTCACGTCCCAAACAAGGCCGTCAACGTAAACAGGCACCTTCGGCAGCTCATTAGTAAGGAACATCATCTGGTGAAGTGTCAGCATGATTTCCTGGGCCCTTCCTGAGCCAAGAACCGGCACGAGAACCTTGCCGCCCTTTTCAACAGTTTCCCTTACAAGGGCTGCAAACTCGGCGTCGTTCTCTTCCTTTGCGTCGTCGCTTATCTCCCTGCCGCCGTAAGTTGACTCAAGAATCATTGTTTCAAGCCGCGGGAAAACAGTTGCTGCCGGCTCAAGAACCTGGGTCTTGCCAAACTTCATGTCTCCAGTGTATAGTATGTTGTGCAGGCCGTTGCCAACATGAAGGTGTATCATTGCGCTGCCAAGCGTGTGCCCTGCATTGTAAAGCGTGATTCGCACGTCAGGGGTGATGTCCGTCACCTCATCGTATTCCAGGGTTACGGTGTGCTTCACCATCTCCTTGACATCATCAACGTCATAGATTGGCTCCTTGTTCTCTGATTTCATTATCTTGACAAAGTCAAGCAGCAAAAGGGCAGCAACATCCCTTGTCGGGGCTGTGCAGTAGGTTGGGCCGCGGTAGCCAAATTTGTAAAGGTAAGGCAGGAAGCCTACATGGTCCAGGTGGGCGTGGGTGATGACAACTGCATCAAGCTGGTCAATGTTAAAGTCCGGCGACTCAAGGTACGGGTAAGGGCTGTCCGGTGAGGCAACGTCAACGCCGCAGTCAAGTATGACCCTGGACTCAGGAGTCTGAAGGAACATGCAGCTCCTTCCGACCTGCCTTCCGCCTCCGAGGACCGTGAGCCTGACCCACTCATTTTTCTTCTCCCTTATCCAGCCATCGTAAATCCTGTGGCCAATCTTGTCAAGGAATTTCCTCCTGTAATCAGAATACTGGTATAGGACTGCTCTGATGTTCTCCACAATTTTAGACCTTATGGCAGGAGTTCTCCTGATGACCGGAACCCAGAATGTTTCTTTCCTTATTTCCTGCAAAAGGGAGCCCTGCTTTCCGATTGCCAGGCCAAGCTTCTCAGCCTCAATCACGGCTATGCTCCTTTGCGGGTCAAAGAGTATGTTTGAAACGCCAGCCTCTTCAGGGATGATTTGCCTTATCTTTTTCTCAGCGTCCTCCTGCTCCATTACCATGCTCGGGTCAGGCCTGAGCTCTATCCTCTTCTTTATTTCATCAACAACCCTCTTGATAATGCCCTCGTTGTTCAGGAAGAATTCCTTGTCCTTTGTGTAAAGGACTATATTGGCGCCTTCAAAGCATGCCTCGCTCACCTTCTCTTCAGGAAGGTTTTTTAGAATCTCCTTTATTATGTTCACCATTTTGAGAATTCCGTTTCGGATTTTGCAGTCAAGGCATCAATCAAAGCATCAATAACGGCATAATGCACCCGGTCGCGTCACAGCTTTACTGTGGTGTCTATGTCCTTGTCCACAACCTTCTTAATGCCGTCCCTTGTTATGGTGTATACAACTATGCCATTGCCGCTGGCGGCATCCCGCTGTATGGCGGCGTTAAGGCACTTTACGCAAAGCTCAACGCCTTCCTTAACAGTGATTTCCTTCCGGTACATTGCTTCAAGAACGCCATATGCGACTATGCTACCTGAGCCTGAAGCTGCGTAGTCCTCGCATTCAAGCACAGAACCGTCAACGAACAGGTCATAAAGGTGGTAGCCTTCCTTGTCAGAGCCAGCAAGCAGGAACTGGGTTATTCCGGGAATAAGCGAATATTTCCTGATGTTGCCGTAAATCAGCCCTGCCAGCAGGTTGGCTGCCTCCCTGCAGGTTGCCTCCCGGTCTGTCCTGACCTGCTTCAGCTTAAGCTCAGCCCTTATCAGCTTCGTCAGCAGCTGGGCATCAGAAACCGTCCCTGAAGTCGTAATCAGGAGATTGTCTGTTATCTTGAAAACCTTCTCGCTCTTCTTCTCGGCAATAAAAGTGCCGGTGGTCGCCCTCTTCTCAGAACTGATTATGAGGCCGTCCCTGCAGACCATACCTATGGTTGTCGTGCCATGCTTAACCTTTGAAACAAGCTGCTCGTGCTCATCCATTTTTTAACACCCTAGAAACTCCTGAACCACTCTGAAACAACACCTGACTGATGCTAGCACAGGCTCTTATTTAAAGGTTTCTATTTGCTGCGCTGAAAACTCGTTAATCTTCCGGTGGTTGCCGCAATTATTCCGGATTTTAGCCATCATTGGACACTGGACAAATGCCACCGCAAGGTATTTAAACCTAATGTATTAGTAAAAATCTAATATATTACAAAAAGGTGTCTTTTATGGTTGAAGCTGAAAAGATAATTGATGAAGCCTCTCATCAGCCCGAATATTATGAAGAATTAAAAATTCCTACAATAGCTCCAGCATATTACTATGCTCCCGGTGTAAAAAAGGATGATTATTCATATAAGATTGTTCTCTCAAAAAAGAATGATTGTTCAGATTATTTCTACGACAGAATTAAAAAGATTTTTGACACTTATGCAGGTAAAACTGCAAACTTGATTTGTGTCGCCCCTTCTTCGGAAGTTGGGAAATATTCCCCAACCTTGTTAAGACTTGCTGAAAGGTTATCTGAATATTCCGGGATTGAAAACGAAAACATAATTGCGAGAACAGTTCAAAGAGGCAAAATGACTTCATTAAAAATTTATAAAGACAGATTTGATTGTGTCAAAGGAACTATTTCCTTGAACAAACAATTGAAAGATACGCAAAAGAGAATCATAGTTCTTGATGACGTCAAAGTCGGCGGATTTACTATACTGGAATGCGCCAAAATTTTGAAAGAAGCTGGAGCGACTAATTTCCTCGCAATTTGCTTAGGAATCAATAATACAGGAAGATGGTAACAGCCCTTACTGACAAGGAACGGGTAATCTGGCTTAAACTATGCAATGTAAAAGGCTTAGGTCCGGTCAAATTGCTTAAATTATTCTCAATTTTTAACAACATTGAAAAGATGTATGAGGCAACAGATTCAGAATTGCTTAAGACAAGAATTTTTAATGAGGCAAGGCTCAAAGAATGGAACAGGTTAAAAGAGGCTTCTGATGAAAGCTTCAGAAATGTAATTAGAGACTGCGTTGAAAATAATATCCGCATAGTGCCATTAATAGATAAAAATTACCCGAAACAACTTCTCAACATTCCATATTCGCCGACAACTCTTTTTTTAAAAGGAAACATTGGCTTGCTTAATTCAGAGATAATTGCGATGGTTGGAAGCAGGGATGCTGATAAATCGGCTTTAAACTGGACTTATAAAACGGCAAAGGAACTTGCTAATTCAAATATTACGGTAATAAGCGGCGGAGCGGTTGGAATAGATACTGCGGCGCACACTGGCGCAATTGAGGCAACAGGAAAGACAATTTGTGTTTTAGGGAGTGGTTTGCTTAAACCTTTCCCGGAAGAAAATAATTCTTTATTCAATAAAATAAGTGAAAAAGGCCTTTTAATCAGTGAGCATCTGCCAAGTTTCCCCGGCTCACGATTTGCCTTACTGCAAAGGAACAGGATTACATCAGGATTAGCCCTTGCGGTAATTTTATGCGCCAGTAAGCTGGCTGGGGGGGCTATGGTTCAGACGAAAATCGCCCATCTACAGAGGATACAGATACTTTGTCCTTCATTAAGCTTAAATCTTTATCCAAACGAAGGAATAAGATTTGCCAAAGAAAAATATGACGCGAGGGAGATAGAATCGGGTAATGATGTGCTCAATTTTTTACAAAAAACAAGTCAAGATTATTCTTTTCAACAAAAATTATCCAAGGCTTATTAATGATTCCTTTACGCCTAAGTTTGTCCCGCATATTGCTTTTGCACCGTAGCAAGGGCAAATTTAAAAACAACAAAAGCATACTATGCCTCATGCAGAAGGAAAAGCTTGCGCAGTTCTGGAAGGATGCAGGGATAGCTGACGGGAAGCTTATAAAGGCGTTCGGCAGGGTTCCAAGGGAAGAGTTCGTGCTTGACGAGCTCAAAGAGGAGGCATACACAGACCTGCCTTTGCCAATCCTGCGCGGCAAAACAATATCGCAGCCGACCACAATAGCAATCATGACTCAGGCTTTGGAGCTAAAAGAGGGGCACAAGGTGCTTGAAATTGGAACCGGCTCGGGCTACCAGGCAGCGCTGATAGGCGCTGTTGTCGGAAGCAGCGGGAAAGTCATGAGCCTGGAAGTCGTGCCTGAGCTTGTGGCCTTCGCAAGAAAGAACCTCAGAAAGGCAGGCATAAGCAATGTGGAGGTTATCGAGGAAGACGGCAGCCAGGGCTATGCAAAAGAAGCGCCCTATGACAGGATCATAGCAACAGCAGCCTGCCCGAAGGTTCCGGACGCGCTTCTGGGCCAGCTTAAAGACGGCGGCATACTGGTAGCGCCTGTTGGGGACATTTACAGCCAGGAAGTCCTGAGAATCAGGAGAACGCGGGAAGGCACAATCAGCGAAAGCCTTGGCGAGTTCAGGTTCCTCCCGATGGTCGGGAAGCACGGCTTCAAAGAAGAAGAGCTGGAGCAGTTCTGAAAAAAAAAGGCTGCGCCCTTTTTGGGGTTTTACGACGAAACTAACGCCGCTCACGAGGCACAGGTCATAAAGTTTATATATAAGTTATATCTAATGTATAATCTAATATGGTGCTTGTAACGGCGAGAGTAAGGGGATGGGGAAATTCGCTGGGGATAGTGATCCCGCAGGAGAAGGTGGAAGAAGCCGGGCTGGTGAAAGGCCAGGAAGTGACAGTAGAAGTGAAAGCGGAAAATCCGCTAAAGGCTGTGTTTGGGATACTCAAGGATAAAAAGATTGATGCTCAAAAAGCAAAGGATGAACTGAGAAAAGAGTGGAGTAAATGGTAGAATATTTTCTTGATACTTATGCCCTGATTGAAATGGCAAACGGAAATCCCGCATATGCCAGATTCAAGGAAGCCAGAGGGCATACCACATTGCTGAACTTGTACGAACTTTATGTGCAGACGCTAAAAAACAACGGGGAGGAATTTGCGAAAAGAGTATTTGACTCGTCCAGAAAGATTCTTATCGGGATTAAAGACGCGCATATTTTTTCAGCGGCCGCATTCAAATTAAAGGACAAAAAAACGCATTTTTCTTATACTGACGCGCTTGGCTATACCATAGCAGCGGCTGAAAGCTTACAGTTCGTAACCGGAGACAATGAGTTCAGGAATCTTCCTAACGTCCTGTTTGTCAGGTAAAACTACCTTGAAGTTCTCGCGTCGTGGTAAATGAACTGCTGCGCATACCCCGCGTATTTTCCGAAATGTGAGCGGGCAAAATCAGCGATGATTTTTTCGTTCGGTTTTTTGGCTGCGGCAAATTTTTTTATTTCGTTGCCGTATTGCCCAACCATTGCTCTCATAACCCAGACGTCAACGGGAAATGCCTCATAAAAGCCGCATGAGAACAAGAGGATGCAATCAGCAACCTTGCTGCCAACGCCGGGCAGCTCCATGAGCCTCTTTTTTGCGCCTTCATAACTGAGCTTTCTCAACTGCTGCAACGAATAACCGCTGCTGTTGCCAGAGAATATTTTAGCTGCCTCAAACAGGTATTTTGCGCGGTAGCCGAGGCCGCACTTCTGAAGCTTTGAAAGGCTGCTGATTTGCTGCGGCTGCGGAAAGGAAAAAAACGGAAGGCCGTCAAATTCAAGCTTGCTGCCGAAAGTTGCTGCAACGCTTTCAAGGCAGCGCTTAATGCGGGGGATGTTTGAGAAGGACGAGCAGATAAATGAGGCAGTGCACTCCCACACAGGCTGCCCAAGGATGCGAAGGCCGTAATGGGCTTTTATTGCAGCGGAGATTTTTTCGTCTTTGCTTATTGATTTCATTATGCTGCCGTAATCGTGGCTTAAGCCGAGAAAAATTGCAACGCCAAATTTCGGGTTGCTGCAAGCGTAACGAATAATATTTCCCTCCTGCTGCAACTTGATGATTGAATTTCCGGCAACGACGCAATAGAAGCCGCCGCTGCCAAGATGATAGCGGAATACCTGGCCGGACTCGAGGGTGGATGCGAGGCTGAAGTCGCTGACGCGCAAAGTTTTCATCATGAGAGCAATGCTGCACTTCAATAAAAAGGTTTGTTGGCAAAACGAAAAGATTAAATACTATAAGTATATACTGTAATTACGGGTGTGACATTTGGCTTTACTTTTTAGCAAGCATGCAAGAGAGCAGATGGTTGCGAGAGGAATTGATGAATCGCTTGTTGCAGAAGCCATTAAACGCGGCAGCAAATACCTTCAGAAGCCGGACAAGATAGTGACGGATTACAGATATTTCAGTGTGATTTACAAAAAAGTTTGGGAAGACTGCTTTGTTATAACAGTCAAACCGAGGTGGTAATAATGAAATGCCCTGTTTGCGAAAAAGCTGAATTGAAAAAAGGAAAAATAAGAGAAATTATGTTTGGGACAGATTTAGGGGAGTTTCCTGCGCTTATATGCGCCAACTGCAAAGAATCTTTCACTGACGAAGCAACAACAAGGCAGATAGAGAAAGCAGCCAAGAAAAAAGGAATCTGGGGATTGGGAAAGACCACAAAGATTGCCAAGGCGGGCAACTCAATAGTTGTAAGAATACCAAAGCCAATAGCAGACTTTTTGCGAATTAAAGCAGGGCAGGAAGCGTTTGTGCACCCGGAGAAGGATAAATTAGTGGTAGAAGCAAGATGAAACTGGAAAACTAAAAAGATTTTGAAACGGTTATAGAAAGGCTAAAACACCCCTCCAAACATCCCCCTGCCGCCCTTTTCCTCTTCCTTCGCAAATTCCTTCAAAAGCTCCTGCTGCCTCCTTGTAAGGCTCTCTGGGACTGCAACTGTTACCTTGATGTTTTCGTCTCCACGATGCCCTGCATCGATGTCAGGCAGGCCCTTGCCAGCCATCCTGAAAACCGTGCTGCTCTGTGTCCCTGACGGAATCCTAAGCGTGGCTTTTCCGTCCAAGGTGGGAACTTCAACCTCCCCTCCCATGGCGGCTGCCGCAAACGGTATCCTGAGCTCCGCGTATATGTCATTGCCCCTTCGCTCAAATATTTTGTGGGGGCTGATTCTGACTGAAATGTAAAGGTCCCCTGGCGGGGTGCCGTGCTCCCCGGCTTCCCCTTCTCCCATGATTCTCAGCCTATGCCCTGTGTCAACACCTGCCGGTATTTTGACGTCAATCTTCCTTACCTTCTCAACCCTTCCCTTGCCATGGCAGGCCCTGCACGGTGTTGTTATCACCTTGCCACTGCCGCGGCACCTGCCGCATGCTGATGTTGTGGTGAATGTGCCAAAGGCTATGCGCTGGGTTCGCCTTACAGAGCCCGTGCCGCCGCAATCGCTGCAATCATTGATTGAATCAGGGCTTGCAGCGCCTGAGCCCCTGCATTCAGGGCATTTCTCCATCCTCGGAAGCGTTATTGCTCTGGTGATGCCTGCTGCTGCTTCCTCAAGGGTTATTTCAAGCTCATAAATAAGGTCAGAGCCCCTTCTTTGCCTTCTCCGCTCGCGGCCCCTGCCTCCGCCGAAGCCAAAGCCGCCAAAGCTGCTTCCGCCGAAAAAATTCTCGAAGAGCTCGTCAATGTCAATATGCTCCGAGCCCGTGCCGCCAAAGCCTGAAAAGTCTGTAAAGCCAAAGCCCTCACCGCCTGCGGTAAATCCCTCGGCTGCCGTGCCATACTGGTCGTACACTTCGCGCTTTTTGGGGTCGCCAAGAACTGAAGCAGCTTCGTTAATCTCCTTAAACCGCTCAGTGGCGTCAGTGCTCCTGTTGAGGTCAGGGTGGTATTTCTTGGCGAGCTTGCGGTAAGCCTTCTTTATTTCGTCAAGCGATGCTGTCCTCGGCACGCCCAATGTTTCGTAATAGTCCTTTGCCATCTTACGCACTCACTCCCAGTTTTGCCAGGTCACTTTCCAGCTGCTGCAATGAAACGAACCTTATACCGCACATCCCCGCCTTTCCGGCTGCGTCAGCATACTCCTGCTTGTCGTCTATGAACGCGCACTGCTGCGGCACAACATTAAGCTTTCTTGTTGCTTCAAGGAATATTTCCCTGTCGGGCTTTGCCTTGTGAACCTGGAACGAAAGAATAAGCTGCCTGAACATTTTCATGTCCTCTCCCAAAAG
This sequence comes from Candidatus Woesearchaeota archaeon, assembly GCA_016180065.1. Classification (GTDB taxonomy): domain Archaea; phylum Nanobdellota; class Nanobdellia; order Woesearchaeales; family UBA10216; genus UBA10216. The sequence continues at coordinate 17,034 of JACPBY010000007.1, forward strand.
CGCTGCCCAGCTCTCCATGTGAAGGGCATCTGTGTTTGAGAGCAGCGCGACGGTGCAGCGGCTGCTCAGCCTTCTAAGAAAAGCGATTACTTCCTCTTTCCTCCTGAAAATCTCACAGTAGATTTTCCTGAACATCTCAAAGCTCAGGCCGGTAATCTTCAACTGGCTGGTTACGCGGCTGTAAAACTCTTCAGGGGTAAGCAGCCCTTTCCCGAACTCAATGTCAATGTCAGTCAATATGCGGTTGGAGAAATGCCTGTTTATCTCCTCAAACGGAAGGGAGGAATATTTTGCAAGCAGCCGTGCCATTGCTGCCTTGTCCACCTCAACAAGCACTCCTCCCAGATCTGAGATAATAGTGTCAATCTTCATGGTGGTTCGGACTTGAGCACTAACTTATATAGTTAGTGTTGGCTTTGTCAATGCCTTCGACAAATTCTATCCCTGCCCCGGTTTCTTCAGCGGCGGCTGCAGCTACAGGGAAAGCGCCTTTGCCGCCCATAAAGCCGGCTTTTACAAGCTTCAGCATTGCATCATTCGTTGTTGCAAGCTTTGTGACAAAGTGCTCATGGCCAAGCTCCTGAACTGCCATGGCGGCAACAACCTGCCGGTTCTCATTCTCATCATAAAATCCGCAGCTGTGAAGGTATTCATGCAGCAGAATGTAGAAGCAGTAGGAGTTGTACAGCTCTGTATTGGCTGTTTCCCTCAGCTTGCTCATGACAGTCCTGTTCACAACAATCGTGTTGGCATCAGGCGAGTAATACGCTCCAAGTATTCCTTCGCGGCTTACTCCCAGCTCTGCAAGGCCAACCATCAGGCCTGCCTGGTCTGTTCTGAGGTGCTTCCAGACCACTTTTTTCACAAGCCTGAATATGTCCTGCAGGCTTCCGGCGCTGATTAGCTGCTCCGAAACCGAGGAGCTACTTCCTGGACTTCCTCTTGCCATCGCCCTTGCCATCCTTAACCTCGTATTCGGCATCAACGACCTTTTCTTTCTTGTCTTGAGGCTGTTCTTCCCCGCCGCTGCTGCCCGAGCTGCCAGCACCTTTACCGCCGTTACCATCCGCAGCAGCAGATGCTGATTGCGCCTTTTGGTAAAGCTCTGTGGAGGCGTCCTGCACTGCCTTGTTGAATTCCTCCATCTTCTCTTTTATCTTTGCAGGGTCCTTTGCCGTTTCCTTAAGCAGCTCCTTAAGCTCTGCAAGCCCTTTCTCTATTTTTTCAATTTTATCCTGGGAAACCTTCCCTTTGAAGTCAGGCAGCAGTTTCTCACTGGTGTAGACAAGCGTGTCTGCCTGGTTGATGGTTTCAACCTCCTCCATTCTCTTCTTGTCCTGCTCAGCAAACTGCTCTGCTTCTTTCCTCATGCGCTCAAGCTCTGCTTCGTTGAGCTTCTGGCTTGCGGTGATGCGTATGCTCTGCTGCTTTCCTGTGCCAAGGTCTTTTGCGGTTACATGGACTATGCCATTGGCGTCAATGTCAAACGTGACCTCAATCTGCGGCACTCCCCTTGGAGCAGGAGGCAGTCCCACAAGATCAAAGTTGCCAAGGAGCTTGTTATCAGCAGCCATTGTCCTGTCCCCCTGAAAAACCCTGATGCTGACAGCGGTCTGGCTGTCTGCAGCCGTGCTGAAGATCTGGCTCTTCTTTGTGGGTATGGTTGTGTTGCGCTCTATCAGCTTCGTGAAAACACCGCCAAGGGTTTCTATCCCAAGCGACAGCGGGGTTACGTCCAGCAGCAGAATGTCCTTAACCTCTCCTGCGAGGATTCCTGCCTGGATGGCTGCGCCCATGGCAACGCACTCCATCGGGTCAATTCCCCTCTCAACTTTTTTGCCCATGAAGCTTTCGACAAAGCCCTGCACAACAGGCATTCTTGTCGGGCCGCCAACAAGGATTATCTTGTCAATCTTATCCTTGGACAGCTTTGCATCGGCAACAGCACGCTCCATTGGCTGCCGGCACCTGTCAATTATGGGCTGAATAAGAGATTCCAGCTTGGACCTTGTCAGCTTGTAAGAGAAGTGCTTCGGCCCCTCATTTGTTGCAGTCAGGAAAGGCAGGTTAATCTCGCTTTCCATCGTTGTTGAAAGCTCAATCTTAGCCTTTTCAGCCGCCTCAGACAAGCGCTGCATCGCAACCCTGTCCTTTGATATGTCAATGCCTTCGAGCTTCCTGAACTCGGCAACGAGGAAATCAACCAGGGCCTTATCCATGTCAGTGCCTCCCAATTGGGTGTCCCCTGAAGTGGCTTTGACTTCAAACACGCCCTCCTCGCCCATCTCCATTATTGTGACGTCAAGCGTTCCTCCCCCAAGGTCAAACACCATAATGTCCGCGCTTTTGCCAAGCTTGTCAACGCCATAAGCAAAAGCTGCAGCTGTCGGCTCATTCACGAGCCTTATCACTTCAAGGCCTGCAATTGCTCCCGCATCCTTTGTCGCCTGCCTTTGGTTGTCATCGAAATAGGCCGGAACAGTAATGACCGCCTTCTCAACCTTCCCGCCAAGGAATTCCTCAGCATCCTTTTTTATTTTCTGGAGAATAAAAGCGGAAACCTGCTGCGGGGTGTATTCCTTGCCCCTCACGCCAAACTTGAAAGACGTGCCCATCTTCCTCTTTGCAGCAAAGACTGTCCCTTCCGGGTTGCTCACTGCCTGGCGCTTAGCGGGCTCGCCTACAAGCATCTGTCCGTCCTTGGTAAAGGCAACTACGCTTGGGAACGCCTTTCCGTAAAGCGATGCGCCCTCAGCGCTCGGGATTATTTTTGGCTTGCCAGCTTCCATGTATGCTGCTGCGGAATTGCTTGTCCCGAGATCCACGCCTATCACCTTGCTCATTTTCTATCCCCTCCTGACAATTTTTTAAACATTTCATTCACAACTGCACTTTTCTTTGAATGCAGCATATGACTGCCAATTTCCTTAATCCACAAAACACGTGAACCTTTAGGGATGCTGATTCTATGAATTGGTTTTCTTGCGGTAATTCTTCGTCCTTTAAGGATTTAGCTCATTTATCATTTTTCAGCACCATTAACTTTTGCAAATTTCAAAACCTTTACCTTGCTGTAACGCAGGATTACATCATTCAAAGCGTAGCCCTTCTGGAACTCCTCAATAACTTTGCCGTCCTTTGTTTCATCCGCAGTTTCTTCCTGCATCAAAACTTCATGCCTGTAAGGGTCAAGCTTTTCTCCCTTCAAGCGCTGAATAAAATTGAGCATACAACAGCTCCATCCCTTTAATGACCTTCTCATTATTGCCGCTGCCACCTGCATTAACTGACTTGAGCGCAAGCTCAAAGCTGTCAAGCACAGGCAATAGGCTTTTAACAACTTCTGCAGCAGCGAACTGCCTGAACTGGATTTTTTCCTTTTCAACGCGCTTCTTGTAATTCTCAAACTCTGCCTGAAGGCGCTGAAGGGAGTCCTTGTAGTCAGAAAGCTGCTTCTTCAAAGCATCCTTGTTGTCAAGCGGCTGTTTCTCCACTGGCACTGCTGGAGCAGCATGGTGTTCAGTGACTGCGTCTTTTTCTTCCTTCTGCTTTTCCGTCATTTTGTTAAGACCACTTTTGTTGATTTAAGCTCAACAGAGAATATAGCTTATATTTAAATTTTTTCTTTTTGCGGCAGCCTCGCTCGGAAAGGTTTAAATATTATGCCGACCAGGTTAAAAGCCATGATAATCAGAGAGCAGCGCATAACAATAATCAGGATGTCAAGGCCCAAGGCAAGCAATGTCAATGACGAATTGAGATGGCTGGGGCACTGCCTCGGCCTTTTTAGCGAGCGGGATAAAGACAGCTCGCTCTACAGGCTTTTTGTCGAGCTTATAAAAAGCAGGAGGGGAGGGCAGCTTCTGTCAAGTGATGAATTAGCCCGGAGAGTTGGGCTGAGCAGGGGAACGGCTGTACACCATCTCAACAAGCTGCTTGAGTCGGGCATCGTGGTTGAGGACCGGAACAGGTATGCGCTGAGGGTTGCAAACCTTGAAGTGCTCATTGAGGAGCTCAGGAAAGACATCCGGAGAGCAATGGATGACCTGAAAGAAATTGCAAGGCAGATAGACGAGGAATTGCGGATATAACAAAATATTCCTCAAGAGAGCTTTCTATGCAATGCGGGATAAGGACGACAGCCCATACATAGCATTTGCGTTGTCAAGCGGCCAGCCTATCTGGCCAAATGATTCAGGCATGAAAGAACAATTGCTCGCTGAAGTGTTCACAACAAAGGAGCTTGTAAAGCTGCTGCCGCTTTAACATGGCGGCTGCTCAGATGTTTCTAGAACGTTTCCTGCCCTGCTACCTGGGTTGCCTGCTGCGCATCTGCCACTGGGGCGCTGCCAGGCCTTGCCCTGTAAATCTGGGCAAATGATGGGGTAGCTATGACATAGTCATCGCCAAACCCTGCAAGGTCTCCTGAAATTGCGTCAGAAGTCTTCTTGAGCTTGCTTATCGCCCTTTTCAGTTCTATAACATCCTTGTCCTTCAATGGCCTGATGTTCACTATCGCAATGGTGTTGCCATCGCGCAAGGCATCAACAACCTGCTTAATGTCTTCAAAGGTCTCCATGACAAAAGGCCTCACAACAACCTTGCCCCTTGCCTCACTGCCTGTAGTGTCAAGCTCGACATATTCCTTCTCTCCCCCTTCTTCAATGGCTTCTGGCTCCCTGCCGCCCATCATGCTGGTTATTTTTGCCTTAACATTTGAGAAAAAATCAACCATTTGTCTCTCCCCTCAACAAAGCGCCAATGAGGCGTTTAATCCAAAATTGCATGTCAGTATGCAATCCAATTCACCAGATGAAGCGCATATTTAAAGTTTGTGTTTTAAAATGCGGAATTGTCATATGAATGAGTGGTGACTAGGCAAATGGTTAAATTTTAATAGTCGTTGGCAGATTGAGCCATGCTGTTGCCCATGACCCCACTAATTATTGTCAACTTCAAAACTTACAAAGAAGCCACTGGCGAGAATGCTGTAAGGCTGGCTAAGCAGTGTGAAGCGGCTGCAAAGAAAGCAAAAGGCAAGGTAAAGGTTGCCGTTGCCGTGCAGGCAACGGACATTTCAAAGGTTGCTGTGGCTGTTGACGCTAAAGCTATTGAAGTTTTTGCACAGCATATTGATACCGCAGAGCAGGGGAAATTCACAGGATTCGTAACTGCTGCGGCTGTAAAAGAAGCGGGGGCTGTTGGAACGCTGGTAAACCATGCCGAGCATAAGCTTGGCAATGCTGAAGCGATTGCGAAGCACATAACAGCAGCTCAGGAAAAAAAGCTTAACACTGTCGTGTGCGCTGCAAACTGGCAGGAGGCAACAGCCGTTGCCGCTACCAAGCCGGCACCTGATTACATAGCAATAGAGCCTCCTGAACTCATCGGAGGAAAGGTTTCTGTTTCAAGCGCAAAGCCGGAAGTCGTGCTGTACTCTGTTGCTGCCGTAAAAAAAGCAAACAATGCCATTAAGGTGCTGTGCGGCGCAGGCATTAACAGCGGGCAGGATGTTAAAAAGGCTTTAGAACTAGGAACTGAAGGCATACTTGTCGCAAGTTCTGTAGTTCTCGCAAAGGAGCCTGAGAAGGCGCTGGCGGGGCTGATATCCGGTGCTGAAAAGGCGTATAATTCTTAGTAGCGCACACCACAAACTTTAAATACCACTGGGAAATCCTCAACCGCTGCGGTTTCGACCTGGTTTTAGGTTATATCTCGCATTAAAAGATACAAAAACAAAGCTAAACGGAGGATTCGAAAATGGCTAAGGCAAAGGAACACATGAACCTGATATTTATAGGCCATGTAGACCATGGCAAGTCAACCACGGTTGGAAGGCTGCTTTACGACACAGGCAACATTGATGAGCAGAGCATGAGGAAGCTCCAGGACCGGGCAAAGGAGGTCGGAAAGCCAGGATTTGAGTTTGCTTTCGCGATGGACACGCTCGAAGAGGAGCAGAAACGCGGCGTAACCATTGACCTGAGCCACAAAAAGTTTGAAACCGACAAATATTACTTCACAATCATAGACGCCCCCGGCCACAGGGATTTCATCAAGAACATGATAACAGGCACGAGCCAGGCAGATGCTGCAGTCCTCGTTGTTTCAGCCAACAAGGGCGAAGCAGAGGGCGGGATGAAAAGGCCTGACGAAGCAGGGCCCGGAGGCCAGACGTACGAGCACATATTCCTTGCAAGGACACTGGGAGTCCAGCAGCTCGTGGTGGCAATCAACAAGATGGACATGACAAATTACGACCAGAAGCGCTTTGACGAGGTAAAGAACTCTGTTTCCCAGATTCTCAAAGGGGTCGGATACGACGTTACCAAGCTGCAGTTCGTACCGACAGCATCATACCTCGGAGACAACCTTACGAAGAAATCGGACAAGATGCCGTGGTATACCGGACCGGCACTGCTTGAGGCAATGAACAACCTCAAAGCCCCCGAGAAGCCAACGCAGCTTCCGCTCAGGCTGCCAATCCAGGATGTTTATGAAATAAAGGGCATAGGAGCTGTGCCTGTAGGAAGGGTCGAAACAGGCGTTATGAAGGTAAACGACAAGGTAATAGTTGTGCCTGCAAGGGAAGGGAAGGGAGTAACCGGTGAAGTCAAAAGCATAGAGATGCACCACGAATCACTGACCCAGGCAGAGCCTGGCGACAACGTCGGGTTCTCGGTGAGGGGCATAAACAAGCAGGACATCGCTCGCGGTGATGTCCTCGGCCATACCACCAACGTGCCAACGGTTGCCACAGAGTTCACGGCAAGAATAGTCGTGCTCAACCACCCGAATGTTTTAACAATAGGATACACGCCGGTGTTTCACATACACACGGCACAGATAGCATGCAAGATAACAGAGCTGGTGAGGAAGATTAACCCGGCAACAGGCGAAACAATCCAGGAGAAGCCAGACTTCCTCAAGAACGGCGAAGTAGCCATTGTGAAGGTCCAGCCGACAGGAGGGCATGGACTGGTCATAGAAAGGCAGCAAGACATACCCCAGATGGCAAGGTTTGCAATCAGGGACTCCGGCAGCACAGTAGCAGCAGGCCAGTGCATAGAGGTTGTGAAGAAGTAAACCGCTTTCTTCACTTTTTCTTTTATTTTTATTTATTCTTCAGCTTTTGTTCCAAAATAGCCGAGCCAATGCGCAACAGTTACCTTTATAAAGCAGCGGCTAATCCTCAAAAGCCATGCAACGAGCCAGAATCAAGCTTGCAAGCACGGACATTGAAAAAATAAACCAGATATGCACGTCCATACAGGGCATAGTTGAGAAGACAGGCGTTGACATGAATGGCCCCATACCCTTGCCTACCAAAACCCTCAAGGTCACGACAAGAAAGTGCCCATGCGGGGATGGAAAGGCAACATGGGACAGGTTCGAGATGAGAATACACAAAAGGCTGATTGATCTCGGCGTTGACGAACGCGCATTGAGGCTTGTGATGAGGGTGCCTATCCCAGAAGGCCTGAACATAGAGATTGAGATGATTGAGAAATAGGCTGCAGCTGCTTTTTCTGAACAATCGCCTGACTGTTTGCAAAGGCTTAAAAGCAGCATTCATCTATGAATTTGTCATGGTATCTGCTACCTTTGGCAGTATTGTAAAAGGCGCCCTTATTTTGGTTTTAGCCTTGTTGATTTTCGGATATTTGACATCCGCAGGAGTAAAGCGATCGGTAAACGGTTATCTATCAAACATAAAATCAGCAGTTTCTTCATCTCTACACAGGGCGGCTGATGCTCCACAAAACCTGAAAATGTCTGCTCAAGGCACAAGTTGTGAGACACTAGCAAAAGGCTTTATTCCAAAATACGTCTTCTTAAAACCTTGCTTATTTGAAGGTCCTATGACTTTAAGCGAAAGTCAAACATGGCTTGACTGGACGGCTATCGGACACGAAGGAGATAACTTAATAGGCCAATGTGAGATTCAGTTTGGCGCAGGCTCTGCTCAAGGCGAAAATGTAAATTATCTTTACACTAAGCAAAGTTTGCTAGTATATTCAAAAAACATAATATCAACAGAAGGTGTGATTCTCGGAACAAGGAATTTCAAGGTCAAACTTGTTCTGAAAAAAACGCCAATGACTGTTGCTTATGGCGGCATTGGATTTAAAGGAGAGTTATATGGTCCGATGTACGGTTATAGCGACCGCGTTAGTGGAATTGGCGGATATTTAAACTGGACAGGATTCAATAAAGACATCAAAGATTCATTGAATGTAACCGAGATTACCTTTGAAGTACCAAACACCTGCACACAAACAAGCACCAATGATTCTGGAGAATTCTACTGCCTTTTCAACCATTATGGAGACGCACGAATAATCACAACTCCAGATTTCATAAACCAAAACTTATATGAGGTGGTTAGCAAAGACATTAGCAATTGCCATTGGGTTGACAACCCATAAATTTGTACAACCTTTTTATTTTTCAACGCTTTCTGAAAATGTAAGTTATCAGCGCATAGAGCCGGAAGCCTTCCCTTCTGTGAGTATAGAAAAATAAGAAAAAAGGCGAACTGGTAAGCCGCCTCAAACTACGCGCAGTGTCTATTTTGAGAAAGAACACAACTAGTTAATAAACTTTACTAAAAATGACTCGCAAACAATCCGATAATTCCGGAAGTATTTTACAAATTCACTGATTTTGCGAAAAATTTCCGTGCAAAGACGGAGATTATCTGTTGCTGCCGAAAAATTTACGGAAAAACGGCAGAAAGGCATAAGAATATTTACTGATGAAATTTGAATTACGCCGGGATGGCGAAACCAGGTAGCCGCGCTCGCTTCAGAAGCGAGTGACTACGCGCAGTAGTCTGCGGGTTCAAAACCGCGCCTAGGCGTGGCTGAGAGTCCCGCTCCCGGCGCACCAATCCTCCAATCTCACTGCCATCAAACAGTCAAATTTAAATACTGTGCAGGTTTCGTTTTTGTGGGTGAGCTGAAATCAAGAACGAAATAGGCGGCTATGTCAAGCTCGTTGCAGGAAACTCTGTGCCCCAGCTTGCCAAGGAGATTTCCAGGCATGTCGGAATCCCGCTTGTGCGGGCCGACATAGGAAAATTCTCAAACGGCGAAACAAGGGTTGAGATTCTTGATTCTGTCAGAGGGGCCGATGTCTTCATAATCCAGTCAACCTGCCCGCCCGTAAATGATAATGTAATGGAGCTGCTGCTGACGATGGACGCCCTGAGAAGGGCATCAGCCAATTCAATAAACCTGATGGTGCCCTACTTCGGCTATGCGAAGCAGGACAAGAAAAAAACAGGCAGGGAGCCGATATCAGCAAAGGTCATGGCAGACATGATGGAAAACGCTGGCGCAGCAAGGCTTGTCACAATAGACCTGCACGCGCAGCAGATAGAAGGCTTCTTTGACGTGCCTGTAGACAACCTGTCGGCAATATACCTCTTTGCTGACTTCTTCAGAAAGAAAAAAATGGAAAACACCGTAGTTGTTGCGCCTGATGCAGGCGGGGTAAAAAGGGCCCGTGACTTGGCCAATACGCTGCAGGCAAGCAGGATAGCCATAATAGACAAGTACAGGCCTGACTGGAGAAAGGCAGATGCGATGAACGTCATAGGCAAGGTTGAAGGGATGAACGCAATCATCATTGACGACTTCATTGACACGGGAGGCAGCATAGTCGAGGCTGTCAAGGCTGTCAAGAACCACAAGGCAGAGAAGGTATGGGTAGCCTGCACCCACCCGGTTTTGACAGAGCCTGCAACGGAAAGGCTTAAGCAGCTGAACGACGCAGGAGAGGTTGAGGGCTTTGTGTTTACAGACACAGTGCCGATACAAAAAGAGAAAATGCTGAAGAACTACGAAATCCTTTCCGTAGCTCCAATGCTGGCCGATACTGTCGAAAGGATAGCCAGAGGCTTCTCACTCCATCCGTACAAGACAAACGGCGGGAAACAATAGTGAGATGGCGCTTGCAGTAATTCTTAGCGAAGTGGCAAACCTTTAAAAACACGCCTCTGCCACTTCACCTTCATGAGCGAACCGGATAAGGAGAGGCGAATTGCTGAGGACACGCTAAAAAACAAGTATGCGGAATTCAGGCTTGCCGCAGCCCAGATAAAACAGCTTCAGGAACAGCTGCAAGCCCTTGAGGAGAAAAGGGGAGAGCTTGGCACGGCAGCAGGAACACTGGATGAGCTGAAGGGCACTGAGAAAAAAGCAAGGATGCTTGTGCCGGTAAGCGATGGCATGTTTGCAAGCGCAACGCTGGACAGCAATGAAGAACTGATTGTAAATGTCGGCAGCGATGTGTGCGTGAAGAAAACAGTGGAAGAAGCAAAAGATTTGCTGAATGCAAAGCTGAAAGAGCTGACAAGCTACCAGGAAGAGCTGCTTGGCGAGCTGCAGAGGCTTACGGAAAACGCTGACAAGCTTGAAAAAGAGCTTGGTGACATGCTGAAAGAAGAGCAATAAAATGTTCGGGTTTCTCAAGAAAAAGCTGGGCGAGGTAATAAGCCGGTTCTCAGAGAAGGCAAAAGAAGAGCCGCTGAAAGAAGAAGCCTCACAGCCAAAGCTGCCAGAGGAAGAGCCTGCAAAAAAAGCACACCCTGCCGCTGCCAAAGCTGAAAAACCGAAAGAGGCTGCTGAAAGAGCAAAAAAAGAAAGTGTTGCTGCTGAAGCGCCAAAGGAAAAGGAAGAACTGAGAAAGAAAGGGCTTTTTGAAAAAATAGCAAGCGCTGTCACAGGCACAATAACGACAACAAAAATCTCGGAAGAGCGGTTTGAGCAGCTCTTCTGGGACCTGGAACTTGCAATGCTGGAGAACAATGTCGCGGTGGAAGTGATAGGCAAGATAAAGGACGACCTAAGAAGCAGCCTTGTGGAAAAGCCGCTGCCAAGAGGCAAGGTTGAGGACAGTGTAAGAAAGAACCTTCGAAGCAGCATAGAAAGCCTGTTTGTGAGCGGCTACGACTTTAAAGAAAAGATAAAAGAAACTGCAGCAGAGAAAAAGCCGGTGAAGATAATGTTTGCAGGCATAAACGGCTCAGGCAAGACAACAACCATAGCAAAGATGGCAAAGATGCTGCAGGACAACAAGCTGAAGGTCGTGATTGCAGCTTCCGACACGTTCAGGGCTGCAGCCATACACCAGCTTCAGGAGCACGCCGACAAGCTGGGAGTAAAGCTGATAAAGCACGACTACGGCTCTGACCCGGCTGCTGTTGCGTTTGACGCGATAAAATACGCAGAAGCACACGGCATTGACGCAGTGCTGATAGACACGGCAGGAAGGCTGCACAGCAACGTAAACCTTGTGGACGAGATGAAGAAAATAAGCAGGGTTGCAAAGCCGGACTTCAAGATATTTGTCGGGGAAAGCATAACAGGAAACGACTGCGTGGAGCAGGCAAGGAGCTTTAACGAGGCAATAGGCATAGACTGCATAGTCCTGGCAAAGGCAGATGTTGACGAGAAAGGCGGGGCGGCAATATCAGTCAGTTATATCACCAAGAAGCCCATAATCTTTCTGGGAACTGGACAAGGCTACGGCGACCTCGTGCAATTCAGGCCAGAACTTGTCGTGGAGTCACTTGGGCTGGCATCATAGCACCTTCACAGTGTAGCCGTGTTCTGCGAGCAAGCTCTCAAGGGAAAGGCCAGCTTTCTCTTCCTGCGCACCACCCACTGGAAGAAAAGAGCGTGCAGAATACCCAAGGAGCGCTGCGTTGCAGCAGGATTCCCTTGAGAACGGAGGCGCAACGTAAGCAATCGCATAACCAAACAGCCTCACATCAGCTGCAATGCCGTTCAGCTTCCAGATTGCCATCGGTTCATGAAAAACGAGCACGCCCATTCCGGGATTCCTGCCTGTTTCGCCCTGCACGACAAGATGAGGCACGCCCTCTCGCACCAGCAAAGCCGTGGCTGACCCTGCATCCGGAAAGCTTGCATGTTTCCTGTAGCAGCTTGGAACGTCACTAAGCCAAACCCAGCCAGGCCGCACATTTTCTGTTGCTGCCATTCTTGCCTTCCCTCTTTACGCATAGCTCCCTCAAGACACGCCTTTTCTGCCAAAAAAAACATAAAGCCCGCAGAACGCTTTGAACGTGCCTTGAGAAAAAACAATGAGCGCTCAGGCGACGAGCCCAAGCAGCAGTACGAGCAGCAGAGCTACAAGAAGGGAAACGCTAATGCAAGATTCCCCAAACATATTCGCTGCCGTCATGAGAACTGTGAGAGCAAAGACATATTTAAAGATTGGCTATATGCAGTATATTGATGCGGCAGCTATTTTGAGTGGTGACGGTTGTAACTATTAGTGCAAAGCCTCGCCCAGGGAAATGCCAGACTCGCCAGGACTGTGGTGTAGAGGGAATTGCCTTGTTGTTGCTCCTTTGCAAGATTCACATAGTCTCTACGGCTGAGAACCGGTATTGGCTTTCCTTCTGCCATGAGGCTACCGAAAGCCTTTTGTTCAACACTAAGAAGGTAGGGCAGCTGCACAGAAAACAATGCAGCAGAAAGGACTGCAAGACCGCCTGCCAATATGCTTGCATTCTCCACTATCTTGACCAAATCAGACATGGCTTTGAAAGGTGATTGCAGCTATAAAAAGATTATGCAATTATTTCTTAAACCGTATAACGCCCTCCCTGTAAACCCCCTGGTGCAGCTTCACAGGGCGCCAGTCGTCTATAACCAATTCTGCCCAAAGCCATTCCGCAAGCTCCTCGGGGTTGCCAATTGTTGCGGAAAGGCCAATGAACTGCGCTTTCTGCAGAAGCTGCCGCAGCATAGTAATAAGGATTTCAAGGGTTGGGCCCCTGCCAGGGTCATTAAGCAGGTGGATTTCATCAATAACGACAACGGCAACCATCCTTACCCAAGGGGCACGGTGCCGGATTAGCGAATCCAGCTTCTCTGCTGTGCAGATGATTAAATCATGGTCCGCCAAGTAAGCGTCGGAAGAGTCAAAATCGCCTATTGACAACGCCACCTTGACGAAAGAGCCGTAACGCTTCCTGAAATCGTTGTATTTCTCGGTTGCAAGGGCTTTGAGAGGAACGACATAAACAGCTTTGCCCTTTTTATTAAGAATTGCTGAGATTGCTGCCAGTTCGGCTATAAGCGTCTTTCCTGATGCGGTAGGGGTGCAAACAAGAAGATTTTTGCCATCCAGAAGGCCTGCATTTACAGCCTTAACCTGGGCTGGGCGAAGCTCGGAAACGCCTGCTGCGGATAAGGCTTCGTGAAGCTTTGACGGAATTTTGTCTTTGAGTTGACTTACGTTCATAACGGCGAAAATGCCGGAACTGTTTAAAATTGTTTGCCAGAAATTCCGGCTTTTCCGCAAAAAATTCGCAGACTTGACAGATTTGCGGAAGAATTACGGCAGGTTATGGAAGCTTTGCGGGCTTACTGGAAGATTTACGGAAAAAAGGCAGAAAGGCATATTAAGAGACGCCAACAAGATAGAAGCAATAACTTTAAATAATTCAATTATAATTTATTATAATCCATGATGTTTACGGCAAAGGTCAGGAAGGTGGGAACGTCATTTGGAGTGTTGATACCGATGGACATCATCATCAAAGAAGAAATCAAAGAGGGGGAGGAAGTGGAATTAAGCATTATCAGGAGAAAAAAGCTAGATGCGCTGCTGAAAAAATTGATGGGCTCTGCGAAAGGAGCAGGGCCGTTTGAAAGGGACAGGGAAGACCGGCTCGACAGGGAAGAGTACCAATAAGAGGGCGACATGCTTCTTGACAGTTCTGCATGGGTAGAGATTTTTGAAGGCACCGAGAAGAGCGGGTACGCTGCAGATGTGCTGCGAAAAAATGATTGCTTTACCAGCATCGTCACAGTTGCAGAAACGGCCGATTGGTGCGCAAAAAAGGGACTGCAGCACAAAACCAGCGAGTATATCGAGCTTATAAAAACAGGCTCACGGCTTCTGGGATTGGACGAAAGCATAAGCAGAAGGGCAGGTAAACTCAACAGGGAAAGGAAAAAAGCCGGCATAAAATGGGGCATGATGGACTCAATCATAGTTGCTACAGCACAGGCATACGGGCTGAAAGTGCTGACAAAAGACAAGGCATTCAGGGACCTGGAGGAGGCGGAAGTGCTATAGCAAATAAGACTCCCCCTTAAAACAAGCCATCACCAGAATATGAAACGGTAAAGACAAAGAATTGGATGATTGTTTGCAAAAGGCTTATATAAACCACAATTTATTGGCTGTGAGGTGCGAAGGCAACCTTTAAGCCAGCAATAGAATGGCTTAAATGAACAGCAAACACATACCAAACAGGAACTTTAAGGCTGTGTACTAACCAGCAGGTTATGTAATAACCGCACGTATGGCAATTACAGAAAGCATCTTTTGTCAACCAAGTCAACTAAACGGTCTGGAGAAATGAGCGGACATTTCCAGATTTTGAATTCTACCAATGCAGCAAACTAGCAGACAACTTTGCACCTCTAAAATAAGAAAGTGATACACAATGGCATATTTAGATGCTGCAATCTTTTTGATGATTGCATACTGGCTGATTCACAAGCCAGCCATTTGAGGGGATTTTTCCCCTCTATTTTACATCTTGCATCTTGCAAAGGTTTAATGAGTAATTCCACCAGTCTACAAACTTCAAAATGTTAATTGCAAACCTTTTTATCTTTCAACGCTTTCTTAAA
>JACPBY010000007.1:31727-63804 GCA_016180065.1 Candidatus Woesearchaeota archaeon
TCAATATCTTCGCCGTAATAGTTTATGCCGTTCCTTAGCCTTCTATACCTGTCAAATTTCACATAAAGCGACTCTTCCTTGAGTATATCCCTTAAAAAATAGCCAATTGACTCGTGGTCCAGAAATTTATATCCCTGCAAATATCCGATTGCTTCACAATATTCCCTCAGCCCTTCGTAAAGCTCTCTTAATATCGATTTTAGAGTAGTTTGACTTAATTGGATTATTTTGGCAGTTTCAATTGCCTGGATTGAAGACTTAAAGAGGCTTGAAGCCCTTATGCTGTTGGGCAGGACTTTCTTCACTTTTCCAGCGGCCAAGCTATTTTCAAAGTTCATAGAGCCTCTAATTCACCGGATAAGATAATTCCATTGCAAATGTTGTTTACCAGATTGGGGTTTGATTTTTTTGCTTTATTCCATGAGTCTTTGCTAAACTTATGCAGGCTTACCTTTCTGTTCAGACTTTTTTCATATTTTTCAATTGAAAACTCTTTTTCAACATTCGATATCAGGCAAATGTCTATGTCACTCTCAGCATCATCCCTGGCGAAGGCATAGCTACCAAACAGCGCAATAACCGGCAAATCAAATGCCTTCTCCAAATCCTCAACAAGCTTAGAATCTCTAATCTTTTCCAAGTTATAATAAAGCTTTAAATTTAGCGCTTTTTTTGATAAAATCAGCTTATAAAAAAGATATACTCCCTCTTTTTTTGAAGATAGCAACTCTTCTTTAACCATCTTATTAAGGTATTGCCTGACAGTCGTATGATTGATTTTCAGGATTCTGGAAAGCTCTCTAATGCTAAACTTCCTGTTTGGGTCTTCAAAGAATGGCTTCAATGTGGCTAATTTCACTTCCATGTGGAAAGATATGCTTCCACTCGTTTATAAATCTTTCCATTCTGTGGGGGGCAGCTTCTTAAAAAGATCGTGCCAAAGGCGCAAGGTGGCATTTTATTCCTCATACGTTCATAACCCTACACAATGCAAAGATTTAAATATTTGTAGGGTTATTTTTGGTCTATGGTGTTTGTAAGCAGGAAGGTTATTGAGGGCAAGGCGAGGTATTACCTTGAGAAGTCTGTGCGGCTTTCTGATGGCAGGGTAAAGAAATTCTCGGCCTACCTGAAGGGCTATGAGCCAAAAAGCGGGTTAAAAGGCCTTGACAGCTACGAGGCAGCGCTAAATGCAAAGGCACGCGCGGAAATGCTAAAACATGCTGCCGATTTCTACACAAAGTCCGGACTTTTTAATGCGGAAGCCATCAAAAGGCTTGAGGAAGCAAAGCTGGCATATAATGAGCTAAGAAAGAAGATAAGCAGAAAACAGCTTCAGGATGTCATAGACAGGTTTACTATTAATTTTACTTATGAATCAAACGCCATAGAAGGCAATTCCCTGACTCTAAAGGATGTGGCAATTGTCCTGCAGGAGAAAAAAGCAATCGAGGGAAAAGACCTTAGAGAAATTTACGAGGCACTGAACACCCGAGAGGCAATGCGGCTTATCTTCAGCAATAAGCTGAGAATAACCGAACATGACACCATTAAATTGCACAAGATTCTCGTGCAGAATACAGGCGTCGCTTTTGGCTACAAAAAGCTGCCGAATTTTCTGCTAGGGCGAAATATAGAAACCACTCCACCCGAAAAGGCAGAAGCAGAGATGCGTGAACTGGTAAAGTGGTATCATGAAAACGAAAAAATGCACCCACTTGAAAGAGCAGCAATCTTCCACGGCAGATTTGAAGGCGTACACCCTTTTGAAGATGGAAACGGCAGGGTTGGCAGGCTGTTGATCAACATGATGCTTATGAGCCACGGCTACCCTCCGCTTATCATAAGAAAGACGCACAGGACTGCTTACCTGGACTGCTTAGAGGCATTTGACAAGGGTTACAGCGACAAGCTGAAGAGATTCCTCATTGACAAATACAAAACAACTTACAAAAAATTCTTTGAAGTGTATGCCAGATATCTGAAATAATGCTCGGCCTGCGTACGGAAAAGGAGTTAAGCAGCTAAAACAAGTGGTAGCTCACAATCAGCCCTGCGGCCAGCAGCGCAATCATGTTGAGCACTTTTATCAGCGGGTTGAGGGCCGGGCCGCTTGTGTCCTTGAAGGGGTCGCCAACCGTATCTCCAACAACTGCCGCCTTGTGGGCATCAGAGCCTTTGCCGCCAAGGTTTCCGGCTTCGATAAACTTCTTCGCGTTATCCCATGCTGCGCCGCCAGTAGTCATGGTTATTGCCAGCAGCAGGCCTGTGGCTATTGCTCCTGCAAGCAGGCCGCCAAGCGCTTCAGGGCCAAGCAGGAAGCCGATAATTAAAGGGGCGGCAACTGCGATTATTCCCGGAAGCATAAGCTCCCTGATTGCGGCTTTAGTGCTTATATCAACGCACCTTGCGTAGTCAGGCTTTGCCTTGCCGTTCATCAGCCCGGGGATTTCCCTGAATTGCCTGCGGACTTCCTCAACCATGCCTGTAGCTGCCCTGCCAACAGCCCTCATTGTAAGCGAGGAAAAAAGGAAAGGCAGCAGGCCGCCAACAAAAAGGCCAACAACAACCTTCGCATCGAAAATGTTGATGACATCAAGCTTTGTAATGTCACCGTAAGCTGCAAACAAAGACAGCGCCGCAAGGCCGGCCGAGCCAATCGCAAATCCCTTGGTAACCGCCTTGGTGGTGTTGCCAACAGCGTCAAGCGGGTCAGTTATTTTCCTTACGGACTCAGGCATCTTGCTCATCTCAGCAATCCCGCCTGCATTGTCTGTTATGGGGCCGTAGGCGTCAACCGCGACAATAATCGCGGTCATCGCAAGCATGGCGGTCGCAGCAATGGCAACCCCATAAAAGCCGCCGCCAAAAGTGAACGCGAGGAATGCCCCTGCAACTATGGCAATTACAGGCACAAGAGTGCTTTCCATGCCCTTGGCAAGGCCCACTATTATCACTGTTGCCGGGCCGGTCCTTGCAGACTCAGCAATTTGCCTGACAGGCTTTTTATTGGCTGCCGTGTAATACTCTGTAACATAGCCAATAACGACTGTAACTGCCAGGCCGATTACAGCTGCAACAAAGTATCTGTAATGGGCGAACATCATCTTGTTAACAATGAAGAACCCTGCTGCTGAAAGCACAGCGCTGACCATAATGCCCCTGTTGAGGGCAGGCCATATGCCTTCCGGACTTGCTGTTTTGACAAACAGGCTGCCAATGACTGAAGCAATGATTGCAACAGCTCCCAAAACAAGAGGCAGCACAAGCTCATTCATGGAGCCTGAGCCAAATGCTGTCCACGCAAGAAGCATTGCCGCAATAATTGTCACAGTGTAAGACTCGAAAAGGTCAGCAGCCATCCCAGCGCAGTCGCCAACATTATCACCAACATTGTCAGCTATCACAGCAGGGTTTCTCGGGTCATCTTCAGGAATGTTCTTCTCAACCTTGCCGACAAGGTCAGCACCGACATCAGCTCCTTTAGTGTAAATGCCTCCACCAACCCTTGCGAAAAGGCTTATGAGACTGGCGCCGAAGCCAAAGCCTATGAGAAGATTGGGGTCTTTAAGCAGCAGGTAAAGCGCTGAAACTCCCAGCAGGCCAAGCCCGGCAACTGCAAAGCCGGTAACAGCGCCGCCAGTGAACGCAACACTAAAAGCATCTTTCAGGCTTCTTGTTGCTGCCTGAGCAGTTCTCACATTAGCCCTGACAGACACCATCATGCCAATGTAGCCTGCGAGGGCTGAGAGAATGGCACCAAACACAAAAGCGCCGGCAAGGATGTATGACTTGAGGGCAACAGCAATCACAACAGCGAGAACTACTGTGATAACGGCAACTGTCCTGTACTGCCTGTTAAGGTAAGCAACAGCGCCCTCCCTGATGGCTGAGGCAATCTGCCGCATGGCCTCATTGCCAGAGTCCTGCCTGAGAACCTTCAGAGCGGACAAAAGAGCAAACAGGAGCGCGACAATGCTGCCGCCAAAAGCGAGAACGTATAGCACTGACACATCAACAGCCATTCCCATGCCACCTCACAACAATGCCAGGAAGCAGCCAGAACGGCTTATTTAAAGGTTTCTGCGATAGATTTAAATAGTTTAATAGTTAAACTGTTTAACAGGTGATGAAAAGTGGAAGGAGAACTGGTAAAGATGTCCCCGAAAGGGCAGTTGGTAGTGCCAAGAGAAATACGGGCAAAAGAGAAGTTTAAGCCTACTGACAGGTTCGTGGCATTCGGCGTTAAAGGCGGTGTTTTGTTTAAACGGGTAAATATCCCTGATGTAAAAGCGGAATTTGAATCGTTAGCGCAAGAGATAGCTGAACATTTTAAAGAGAAGAAAGTTGAAGAAAAAGACGTAGAAGAGTCCATCAAATGGGCAAGACGAAAGCAATAAAGCTGGTTCTTGACACCAACACTTTTGTTTCAGCTTTCTTTTGGGAGGGCAATGAAGCTGAACTATTGAAAAGAATAGAGCGTAGTCAAAGCAGTGACATCAATTTCTTCATGAACTCGCTGCCTTTCATGGTGCCAAAGCCGCCGCTCTGGCAGTAGCTCTCGCCAAATCGCTCAACAAAGTCTGCCTTTACTTTGCCGCCGCTGATAATAAACGGAACCGGGTCTTCGGAATGGCCTTTCATCTCGCAAGGGGTTGCATGGTCTGCGGTAACGGCAATAACCGTGTTTGCCATGCTGATTTTTTGCAGCAAAGGCTGGAAGAAGAACTTGTCAATTTCCTCAATGCACTGCTTTTTTCCATTGTAATCGCCGTCATGCCCGAAGATGTCAGGGCCCTTGATGTGGATGTAAAGGCAGTCAAACTTTTTCAATGACGCGAGTGCTTTTTCAACCCGGATTTTATAATCTGCTGCGGCAAATGTTGGCAGCGGCAAACGAATAAGGCTCATGCCAGCAAGCCCGCCAATTCCTATTTCAAGAGGCATATCAGCAAGCAAAGCCCATTTTTTGCCGTATCTCCCTGAAAGGCTGAAAAGCGGAGGAAGGCGATTGCCGGCGTCGCGGCAGATTATGATGTTGGCGGGAAGAAGGCCTTTTTTTGTGCGGCGGGAATTAACAGGGTGTTTCTTCATAACTCCAAACACCTTTGCAGTGAACTCATTAACAAGTTCGGCAGCCCTTTTTGCTGCCGCTGTTGAGCCGAGAGGAACAGCCTGCCTGACTTTCTTCTCAAAGCTGCCAAGGGCATGAGGAATGCCATTGCGGATTTCGTAAGCAGGGTCTGTGTTTGTGATATTGGCTGAGAGCTTTTTCTTGTCTTTAATCACCAGCACCCCCCGGTGGGCAACAGAGGCGTAGAATTTGAAAGCGGCTTTTGACAGCCTGACCTTTTTGTTGACTGCTGCCGCCAACGCCGCTGCTTCCCTGCTGGTGAGCGTTCTACCTGCCCGCCTATCAAGCAAAATTGTGCCGTCAGATGTTGTTGCAAAGTTACACCGCAGGGCCAGCATACCCTCCTTAAAATTTGCACCTGTGCCAACTGCCTCAAGAGGACCCCTGCCGGTGTAATACTTGAGGGGGTCATAACCGAGCAGGGCGAGGACAGCAGCGTCAGACTCAGGAGCAACACCCTCAATAACTCTAAGCATCCCGCCGCTGCCCCTTGAGGCAAGGCTGTCCAAAGCAGGTGTTGCTGAAGCTTCAAGCGGGGTCTTTCCGCCAAAATCAGAAACAGGCCTGTCGGCAAGGCCGTCCAGGACAACAAAGATGAGTTTAGACACCATACCTGCTTTTCCCTCCAAGCTCCTCCTCAATCCTCAGCAGGCGGTTGTATTTTGCAGTCCTTTCTGAACGTGCAGGAGCTCCTGACTTCAGCTGGCCGCAGCCCAATGCAACAGCCAGGTCTGCTATGAAAGCGTCTTCTGTCTCTCCAGACCGGTGAGAGACCATAACCCGCCAACCATTGCCCGTTGCGAGCCGTGCAGCAGCAACCGCCTCTGTGAGAGTGCCTATCTGGTTCACTTTCAAAAGAAGGCAGTTGCAGGAGGATTTTTTTATTGCTTCCCTGATGCGGCTGACATTTGTAACAAGCAAATCATCTCCGACGACCTGCACGTTCATCATAGCCAGCTTCTTTGTAAGCTCGGCAAAAGATGCGAAGGATTCCTGCTCAAACGGGTCTTCAACTGATATAAGGGGAAACTCCTTGGCAAGCTTCACATAATAATCGACCATCTCCAGAGGTGTCAGCAGTTTTCCTGCATGGGCTTCATACTTCCTTTCCTTGTTGCTGTAAAATTCAGATGCTGCAGCATCAATCGCAAACTGAACTTTCCCTGTGTAGCCTGTTGAAGCGACTGCTGACTCAAGTATTGATAATGCCTCATGGGCTGTTGAAAGCTGCGGGGCAAAGCCGCCCTCATCGCCGACGTTAACAGCTGATTTACCAAATCTACTCTGCAGCAGGGATTTTAGCTCATGATAAACCTCTGAGACAGCTGTCATGGCTTCCCGGAAGGAATTGAATCCTGAGGGCACAACCATGAACTCCTGAAGCTTAAGGTTGGAGCCTGCGTGTTTGCCCCCATTGATGATATTGCAGAAAGGAACCGGCAGAATAAACCTGCTGCTTTTGCTGCGGGGTGGATGCTTCTTAGTTTCAGCTGCTGAAGATGCGATAACGTTATCAGCAAGGTATGAGTACAGCGGCTTCTTCGATGCAACAGCTGCAGCCCTGGCTGCTGCCAAGCTCACCGCAAGGATGGCATTTGCGCCGAGAAGGGACTTGCTTGCAGAGCCATCAAGCCCGATGAGAAGCTCGTCAAGCCTTTTCTGGCTTCTGCAGTCAAAGCCGGAAAGCTTCTTCGAAATTACGGAGTTGATGTTATCAACTGCCGCCAAAACGCCAAGGCCGTGAAACCTCCTGCCGCCATCGCGAAGCTCATGCGCCTCATGCTTCCCGGTTGAAGCGCCCGATGGGACAGCAGACCTGCCGATAACGCCGCCATGCAGGATGACATCGCACTCAACAGTAGGGTTACCACGCGAGTCAAGAATCTCGCGGGCGAGCGCCTTTTTAATGCGGAAGGACATAATGCTGACTGCGCCAGAAAGGGTTTATAAGTTTTTGTGTTAGTCTATCCCCGGGCTGCTTTTTCAAGCACACTCTCAAAGCAGCCTCTGCCACTGCTGAAAAAAGAAGCCTGATATTTCACAAACGCTGCGTCCGGATGGCACACAAACGTCAAGTGCCGCAATCACAACAATCACCCGATATAGTTCACGTCCTGGCCTGCCTTTGGCCTGGCAACGCCGCGGAGTGCTTTGGGCATCTCTCCATCTCCAGCCCTTTCGGCAGCTTCGGCTTCCATCTCCTTTATCTCCTTATCAAGCTCCTTGACGTTAATGCCCAATGCAAGCTTGTCATTCAGCACAGAGACAACTTCCCTTGCCCCCCTGATGCCAAGGTACATCGGGTGGGAGAATGTTTCTGCAAGGAACGAAACAGCGGGAATGCCTTTCCTTTTTGAAAGGCCGAGAAGCACGCCAGTAACGCCTATTATTGGGCCAACAACGCCGTAAAGCTTTGGCTCGACAGTTACAGACTTGTAGCTCTCAATTATGCTTTTTGAAGTGCCTGTACAGTAAACCTTTGGCTTTTTTGGAACGCCCGGAAGGCCTATGCCGCCAATAGTGATAACCTGGGCGCCGCCAAGCCTGGCAAAACAGCCGAGAACAGCATCTGAAAAGGAATAGCATGCCTCCTCGTTTATTGGCTGCACATCCCCTGCAAGGAACACAAGGTCGGGCCTTCTGCCAGAGCCCTTCTTGAAATACATTGATATCATGGGCAGCTCGACCAGGTTCTCCTCAGTGACAAACACGGAATGCGGAAGGCTGTATGAGAAAAACTCGTAAAGCTTTTCCGCTCCCAGCTCCTCAACCATAAAGTCAACAGCGACCTTGCCGACGTTCCCAATGCCGGGAAGGCCTGCAATCAGAACAGGCTTTGCGAGCCTTGGCACTGTTTTTGTGATTTGCTTAATATCCCATTCCGGCATTTCATAACCACCCCTTAGCCCTGAGCTGCTCTTCCTTGGCTTTTCTCCTGTAAGCTGCATAATGGTCTTCCGGGCTGTATTTTGCCGGCTTCGGAACAACGGCCTGAAAAGAGCATTTCCCGCAGCGCTCCATGAGAGTGTAGGCACTGCAGCCCTGGCAACGGCGAATTTGCTTCATTTTACTGCCCTAGCAAACTTTCCCTCGCCGCCCTTGCTTTCGATGAACTTAAGCGCTGCCGAGGATGCCTTTCCAATGACCTGCTCTGCAGACTTGTAATTCTCAGCAGTTACTTTGAGGATGTAAGTGCCGCCGCCAGCATATAATATGCTTGCCCCTTCATGCAGCACCTGCTTGAGAGCCTCCTTAATTATGGAAACACCATCTGCAGAGTAGCTTGTCAGGCTAAGGCTGCCTTTAAGCTCAACAACAGGAGGCTTAATCCTCTGCATTACTGCTTCTTCAAGCGCATCGGAAGCCTGCTTGGGAAGCTTCAGCTCTGAAATCATGACATCACCCTTTGCCACGGCCATGAATGCCTCAAACACCGAGCTGAACTTGTCTGAAACTTTTTCCAAAACCTGCGCGTAAAGGTCCTGCGCCGGCATGGCAAGCTGCTTTGCAACAAGCTCAACAATCTTCTCAGCCTTCTGCTCCTGCTTTACATCATTCACTTTAGCACGGCGCTGGCTTTCTGTAACGCGCCTCAGCGAGAGGTCAACATGGCCCCTCTCACTGTTAACTCCGATTACCTTGCACACTATGGGCTTGTTTTCAACAACATAATCCCTTATGTTCCTTATCCTGCCTGGAGCAACCTCAGAAATATGAATCATCCCTGAAATGCCGTACTCCTCAAGCCTGACAAAGACAGAATGGCTCTGAACGCTGGTCACTACGCAGAAAACCAGGTCATCCTCACCCGGGAAGCCCTCCCTTTTCAGAAGCATTCAAGATTCCCCCGTCAACTAGTCAAGCACTTCAAGAACCCTTGCCTTGAGCCTGGACTTGCCGCCAGTCGGCCCTGCAAGAGGCTTGCTGCAAACCAGGCAAAGCACCTCTGTCGAGGTCTTGCCAAAGATAATCTGCTCATTCTTGCACTTAGGGCAGCGGACCTTCACAAACTTCGAAGCCAACTCTCTCAATCTTACCATCAAGACACCACCTTAACAACAAAAAAACCTGACATGGGCGAGAAAACAGCGGCGGTTTAAAAAGTTATTGGAGGCTATTGCAGGGTTATGCGCCAGAGCGAAAGAATTAAATAGAATACCACTTTTATTAGTCTTTCCCTGAGTGAGAGAGGCGCTCTTTCCGTTGAGCTACATGCCCTTCACACTGTTTCTCGGCACCCGCAACTCCATAATCTGATTCCAGAATTAATATGCCTTTTCCCTGATTTTCCAAAATATTTTCGTCAAAACTGCAGGAATTCCGGCAGCAGCCGCAAAGTTTTCAGCAAAAGAAGGCTTTTCGGGCATTATTTCCGGAACTTCCGAGAATCTTACGCTGCCGCTACTCAAACTCAACCTTCTTAATCCTAATGCCCTTCCTTTGGGTGTGAGTCTTGCTGCACACAGAGCACTGGTAGCGCATGTCTGTCTTTTTTGTCTGCTTCTTGCCTGTCATCTTCCACTGGGTAACAGGAGGCTTTGAGTACCTGCCAAGGTTGCCTGTGCCCCTTGCCCTGCCCCTCCTCCTAGCCCTGACTTTTGAGCCATACTTGAGGGAGCTCGGAGCCTTCTTCTTGGCAAGGAAAACCTTGTGCTCAGTGTGCTTCCTGCAATAAGGGCAATACCTGCTGACTGTTTTTGGAAACTTCATCTTGAACGGCAGAACAGGCAGAGTGTTTAAAAAGGTTGCGGAAGCGGCGGCGGAAGAGTTTGCACCAGCTGCCATCGCACACGCACCAAATATTTATCCATTAATTAGTGGTGACAAAGCGAAAGATTTATAAATGGCTGGAGACGAACCTCCTGTTTTCAAAGCCATAAACGGGGGGTGAGGAATAGATGGCTAAAATGTCAAAGGCTGTGTTTTTTGAAGACAAGGCTGAACAAGTTGCCAGAAAGCTTATCGGCAGGACAATTGAGAGATACATTGCTGGGCTGGTAAGGAAGCAAGGGTGAGGGCAGGGAATGACTCGCACAATCGAGTTAATGAGGGTGCAGACAACCCTTGGAAACAGGATTTACCCGCAGGATACAAGGCTCTATTCAAATGTTGGGGAAAAAGAGCTGCATATCAGAAAATACGCAGCAGACCTCAAGGAAGGAGAGATGATTCTGTGGCACAACGAAGGAATAGAAAAAACGCTGGAGCAAGTAGAGCCGCACCTTCAGCAAAGCGAGCGCTACCAGAAGGCAGAACAGGCAGTATATGCTGTGAATGGAAAAGGGCAGAAAATACCGCGATTTAGGGTTGAACTGATAAAAGCGTTGGCTGCAAAAGGAATAGTAACGGCAAATGGAGATCTGGAACAAAAAATAATGCGCGAAAACGGCAGTGATTTCACAGCACAGCAATACAGCGCAATGAAACAGTTCCTATACGGCGAGCTTCAGCAGATAGGAAAAGAAGACAGCGCGCCAACGCGCTCAGCCGACGCGATAGAAGACTGGCTCAAAGGACAAACTGTCGCGCCACTGGACAGCAACGTATTATACTCACTCGCGCTGGCAACAGGAAGCCAGACATTCGACCAGTGGTGGATGAGCGCAAAAGACTCAGCAACATCATCCACAGGATTCTGGGGAGCATACAAGTTCTACACAACACTCAGGCAAACAATAATGCGGTATTTAGCAAGAAGCAAAGGAGAGCTTGCAGAAAAAGCAAGAGAAAACGGCAACGGCCACAAAAAAGAAACAGGGCTTGAGCTGACACCAGAAATACAAATAGTCCTACACCAATTCATGCAAGAAATAGACGAGGAATTCTCACTGGCAAGGGTAGTAGGGGTAGAAAAAATGCCCATAGAGCTGAAAGAGTGGCACAGGCAAAAAGCAGAGCAGGCACAACACCCACTCAAGCTCGCAAAAGGCGCATACACAGGAGAGGAAAGGGAAGGAATGAAAACACTTTCTTTGATGCAGATACTTGAAGGGGCAAACTTCTTTGCACATACCCTGATTTATGTTTTCCAAGACTATTTTCAGGGCTGCAGAAGCGGAAAATACAGGATGCCGGAAAAGGCGCTGTGTGTAACAGAGCTTGAGCAGCTAATCAGCCAAGCCGCCCACCCAGTGATGTACAAGGGGCTTGCAGGCGCCATGGTTGCACTGACAAGCGCGAAGCTTGGCCTGATTCAAAGCGCAAGCATGGGAGTCAGGGCAGGCTTCAAGAAGGATGGAGACCCCATGGAGGATGCAATTAACATTGATGGCGCAAGGTTTTTGGTGTACGATAAGGAAGGGAACAACCAGTACCCAAAACTCAGGGAGCTGCTTGCAGGCCCGCTTTCAGAGTGGATAATCACAGGCAAGCTTGATACCGAGTTGGGGCTGGAACCATTTACGGTTTACCGTGCAATGCAGGACTACGCAAGGCTGCAGAACGCAATTCCAAAAAGTTACGAAGCATGGGTATTTACCATGCGTGAGCTTGGCAATCCTGTCCTTGACAAGCAGACAAGAAGAGACCTTGAAAACAAGCAGGGCAGGCTTGGCGAAAAGGTGCAAAGGCAGTATCTTCTGGACTCTGACAGGGTTAAAACATTGCTGGTTCCTGAGCTTTTCCAGCTTTACTGGGCCCGGGTAATGGCAGAGGTGCAGAGCGTAACCCCAAAAAATGCAGGTTATGCTGCAACTGAAGGTTTTGTGAGGAATGCTTATGATGCGCTCCTGAAAAGCACAAGGCCGCTTTTTGAAAAGCTGCACAATCCCAATTATGTGGCTGGAGATTCCTTGGTAAAAGACCTCCAAAAGGAATATGGCAACACATACTTCACAAGGGCAGAATGCGCTGCAACCCTTGAAAAGCACGGCCTGGCAGGGCTGATGAGGTTCATTCCGAAAGCGAACTTTGTGCTGGACAAGGAAGGAGGCGCTGTTGCTGCTGAGGCTCGGCAGGCATGATGAAAAATGGCACTTAACATTTTTGCTTCACAAATTGAAAGAGAAGCTAAAGGGAGAAAGCAGCAGTTTCTGGCTGCGGCAGCAGAGCGGTTCAGGGAAGGAAATGCGACGCTTGAAGAACTTGCAGCAGATTTTGGAAATGGCAAGGACGAGGCATACGCAAGCAAGGCTGCCACAGGGCCTTGAAGCGCTGAATGGGAAGCTGGAAGCGCTATAGCCATATTGAAGCAATGACTTAAAATGCCGCAAACCACTGACAGGGTAATGGTAAAGACAACGCTGGGAAGCAGGCAAAGAAAAGCAGCAAATATGATGAGCTGCTAAGGGTAGAGGCAGGCGAGGCAAGGGCGTTCCTGCAGCAGAGGCCGATAGTTTATGCAACTGCGGCTGTTCTCAACATTGTGCTGCGGCGGTAGGCCGCAGAAAAACCTTTATATATCCTGCTGGCTGAGCAGCCAACATCTGTCGTTCGGTTTGGGGGATTTTTAAATGTCAACAGAAGCTATACAACAATCCGCAGCTGGCGCTGCGGATGGTAATAACGGGAACGGCGGAAATAGCGGCGGCAGTAGCGGAAAAGTAACCGTCACTTACGAAACGCTCTTTGACCTTGTGGTGAGGGAGAAAGGCAAGGATGAGCTGCAGCAGCTCAGCCCAAGCTTCTTCACAGACCTGGTAAGCTACCTAAACGAAAAAAAGGCTATGTTTAGCATCATGGGTGCGGAGGAAAGAGAGAGGGCTGCAAGGCAGCTGCAGAACATAAACCGGCTGATAAAAGAGCTTTACGAACGGAGAGAGAAAAAGATAGTAAGCATGGCGCTTGCAAGGTCACGAGCCGGGGCTGATATAGTAGACACGGCAACACTTCTCGCTGAGGAAAAGGAGCTGTTTGAGGGGATGGTAACTCAGCTTGACTCATTCAGGAGTGGGGTGCTGAACAGCCTGCTGGCTGCAAAAACTCCTGAAATACACCGCGAAAGCTGGCAAAGTAAAACGGCAGCCAGGACAGTTGCTGTGGCGGCTGATGTAAAAACAGCAACTGCAACAACCGCTACAGCTGAGGCTGACGGCAATGAAGAAAAGCCAAATGCGGCAACAAGGCTCGTAAGGTTCCTTCATGCTGTGCCAAAATTTGTCGGAAAGGAACTTGAAGTCTACGGCCCATTCGACGAGGAAGACATAGCCAACCTGCCTAAGGACATAGCTGACGTTCTAATACTTAAAGGAAGGGCGGAAGAGATGGGGCAGGAGCCGAAACCTTAATAACCGCTGACAAAACCCTTATTTATTATGGCAAGGCTCACGTTTCACGACCTGAAATTCAGGCAGAAGGATGGCAGGGTTACTGCAGAATTTCTCGGCAACTACGAGTTTGAAGTTGGCAGTGAAGCACTGAGCTGCATTGGGGATCATGAGATAAGCGAAAATGGCAGCATAACGCTTAAGGGAACGGATGTGGAAACTGCCAGAAGAAGGCTTAATGCAGTAATTGATTACGGCCTTGCCAGCCTGGTGAACATAACAACAAGGAAAAGAACGCTTTATGTGCACCGCTACTCAGGCATCCCGCTTATTGGCAACACAAGCTTTGGCATCATTGACAGGAACACCAGCATGATAGAAGTAAGGCCCATAACCGGCTGCAACATGAACTGCATATTCTGCTCGGTGGATGAGGGCTTGTCATCAAGGAAAACAAGCGATGTTGTTGTTGAGGAGGAATACCTGGCTGCGGAAGTGAAAAAGCTTGTAAAGCTCAAGGGATGCGACTGCAGCATCATAATAAATGCGCAAGGAGAACCTGTGCTTTACAAGCCGCTGCCGAAGCTGGTAAAGGATTTAAAGGCTATTGCTGCAGTGAAAACAGTAACGCTCATAACAAACGGGACGCTGCTGACTGAAAAGCTGATTGACGAGCTGGCTGATGCAGGGCTGACACGCATCAACATCTCGCTAAATGCCATTGAGCCGAAGGTTGCAAGAGTAATGGAAGGCCACGGCGGCTACGATGTTGAGAAGGTAAAGAAGATGGCGGCCTATGCATCAAAAACTGCGATAAGAGTGACGCTTGCACCGGTTATTGTCAAAGGCTACAATGATGAAGAGATGGAGAGGATTGTTAAGTTCGCAAAAGAAACAGGGGCAGAAACAGCCATGCAAAGCTACCTGCCTTACAAGCGGGGCAGGAACCCTAAGGGCGCTGAGCAGATGCCGTGGCAGGAGTTTTATGAGCAGCTGCAGCAGCTGGAAAGGCAATATGACAGCAAGCTGGTTTTTGCTGCTGCCGACTACAGCATAACGAAAACGAAGCCGCTGCCAAAGCCGTTCAGGAAAGGGCAGACTGCCAAAGCAGTTGTTGTAGCAGAGGGAAGATATCCGAGAGAATACATTGCTGCCGCAATGGAGAGGATAATAACGCTTCCCAACTGTGAAAAACAGCTGAAGCCAAACGATGCCGTAAAGGTTAAAATAGTCAGTGATAAGCACAACATATTTTACGGGAAACTATCTTGACATGTTTAATTTATTGAATATTTGCCGTTCTATTTATTAATAACATAGGTAAAATACACTTTATTGAATATAGAAAGATTTAAATACAACCATATAAGCACATATTCAAAATATTGAACTTCATAGGTGATTTGCGTGTTTTTAGAAAACATAGTTGGAGCTGCATCGAGAGTCAAAATACTAAGAACCCTCACAGAGGTTGCTGCCGGATTTACACTGGAGGAACTTGAAAAAGAGACGAACCTCAGCAGAGGGATAATTCACAAGGAAGTCAGAAGGCTCGTTAAGGCAAGCATGCTCGTAGAGATAAAAGCCAAAGGAAAACTAAAAGCTTACAGGATAAACATTAATCACCCTTACTACAGCGGACTTGTCAGCCTGTTTGGAGAAGAGAAGCTTTTTGGAAGGAAGAATGTCATAATTTTAAAAATATGGAACACATTGGAATCTCTAACAGCCGCAATTGTTGGAAATGACAAGGATTTAAACATAGTCACCATAAATCTGTTCGGAAGCCACGCAAGAGGCACTGCTGCGCTAACAAGCGATGTTGACCTGCTCATAGTTTTGCGCGAGAAGACCCAAGAGCATAAATCCTCACTAATTGAAATTTGCAAAAAATATGGAGAAAAAGCCGGAATATCAATCAACCCTGTTTTTATGACGGCTGAGGAATATAAACTGGAGTTTAAAAGAAAAACCAGCTTTATCGACCAGATGAACAGGAGCAGCATAGCCCTTTATTTTGACACGGAAAAACTGACAGGCGGGACTTATGGATGAAGACAACTCAAAATTCGTGGAGGAGTGCCTGAAGGAAAAAGAGGTTATCAATAAACCTGGCGCTTCTCCCATATTAACGCAATTAGAACGAAATAATGCAAGCAGAAACTCTTTTTCCAACGCAAGGTATTTCCTTGAGGGGGCTAAACAAATAATTGATGGAACAACACCGTACCTTGTTTTCACGCTTGGATTTTTTGCCATGGAGCATGCGGCAAACTCCTTAATTGCACAGAATGGCTACAAGGTTACCGATCACAAATGCACACAGATTTTTCTTTCAAAAATGCTTAACAGAGAAGATTTGGCAAAGGCGCTCTCAAGGGCCTACAATGCAAGGATAGCATTCAATTACCGGCAAAACCTGAGCGATTACACGAACAAATCAGAAGCTGAGGAGTTTTTGCAAAACGAAGTCATGCCATTTGTGGGAGAGATAGAGGAGCTGGCAAAGGGAACGTAAATGCCAAACATGAAGTTCGACAGGAGCTGGCTTCTTTTTTTAGCGGCTGCCGCAATTTTTCTTGCGCTTAAAGCAATGAATGCAGGCTATTCTGTCAGCGACGAGAACACTTACTACAAGATGGGGCAGCTTGTTGCCGAGGGGCAGGTTCCTTACCGCGATTTTTTCTTTGCACATCCGCCGCTTCAGATTTATCTGTATGCTGCGGTGTTTAAGCTGTTCGGGTTTAACTTTCTGGTGCTGAAGATGCTTTCTGCAATGGCTGTTGTGGCTGCTGCGGCTTTTGTCTTTGCAACAACAAAGGACTGGCTAAACGCCAAAACAGCTGCTGCAGCAGCCACGCTGTTCCTGTTCTCGTACGGCACACTGCTGTTCTCGAATTTTCCTACCGGGACAGAGTTAGCGGCTGCCTTTGCAACGGCAGCGTTTTACTTCTTCATGAAGAAACGGTTTCTTGCCAGCGGATTGCTGCTGGGGATTGCCTCTGCGACGGCGCAGCTTAGCATCATACTGCTGCCCGTCCTTGCTGCCTCGGCTGTTTTCGCGCTGAAGGACAAAAAAGCAGCCTTCAGGATGCTGGTTGGCTTTGCTGCCGTGTTTATTGCTGTCAACGGGCTGTTCCTTGCTGTTGCCGGACGGGATTACATCGTGCAGACTGTGATTTACCACCTGAAAAAGCCATCAGAGAGCTCTGACAAAGCAGCAATATTCCTAAGAATTATCAAGACAAACTGGATGCTATTCGCAGCTGCGAGCGCAGCCACAATCTCAAAGCACAGGGCAAGGATAAGCGCCTTGCTTCCATTGGCAACAGGGGCAGCTTATATCGCGGCTTTCCCGCTGATGAAAAGCTCATTCAACTATTATCTCCTGTACGCTTTTCCTTTCCTGGCAATTGCGGGAGGGTATGGGATTTATTACCTTTATGGACTGCTAGCTCTTAAGATAAAGCTGAGGCAGGAAATGGCTGTTGCGGCAATTGCAGCCATAGTAATCCTGGGCGGGCTCTCTGCTGCGCGGCAGTTTAACAGCTACGACTTCCAGGACTTTTCCATAGCGAAAGACGTTGCGGCATATGTTAAGGAAAACAGCAGCGCAGGGCAGGCGATTTTCGGGGACGACTCAACCGTACCGCTCATATCGCTGCTTTCAGGGAGGGAAATCGCACTAAACTACGTTGACAACAATGCCATGAGATACCAATCGGGAGCCACTGAGCTGGGCAAAACAATGCAACTCCTGCAGGAAGCCATAAGCAAAAAAGGGCTGAAGTTCGTGCTGCTCAGGAGAACAGAAATCCAGAAGGGCGCTTACCTTGACTTTGGGATTGGAACAGAAGAGAAGTTCACGGGATTTGTGAAGGACAACTGCAAGTTCGCGAAAGAGTTCAGGTACAACTGGCACGGATTGCCGCAGGTTTATTATGCCTACGACTGCCTGAAAACGTAGGGCCTTAGCTTTTTAACAAAGGCTGCGGCCTTATCGGGCTTCCAAAAGATGAGCGCTGCTGCGATTGCGGATAATGCCGAAACAATGCTGCCAAGAGCAAGCGCCAGCGAAGAGAACCTGAACGTCATTTCCTTGCCAGAGTCCGAAGGGCTCACTTTTGCTGCGAGAAGGCCGTTAAAAGACAACGCTTTTCCGCCATCAGCCTTCCAGCCTTTGTAATAGTTCTGGCTGACAACAAGCGTTGACCCTGAACTTATCTGGGGAAGACGCAGTGAGATTCTTTGCGGCGAAAAATAGGTGAAGTTCAGCGACTGGTTTGTTTCTGCAAAGTATGCATTGCCGATAAAGCCCTTGTATGGAACACCATCGATAAATTGCGGCAAGGGCCTGATTCTAAGATGAAGGCGCTCGTAGCAGTTAAGGGTTCCAATTCCCTGAAGCAGGTTCGGATACTGCGAAAGTGTCGGGGCTGAGGATAGCATCTGGATAAACTCAGGCTGGCCAAGGTTGGTTGACTTAATCTCCAAAGGCAGGAGAGGAAAAGCATCTTTAAGCAGCGGC
The DNA here is from genome assembly GCA_016180065.1 of Candidatus Woesearchaeota archaeon. Taxonomy (GTDB): domain Archaea; phylum Nanobdellota; class Nanobdellia; order Woesearchaeales; family UBA10216; genus UBA10216. Next base: position 49,594 of record JACPBY010000007.1, read on the forward strand.
CTGGAAACGAAAAGCAGGTCGGCAGCAACAATCAGGCAGATTACTGCAACAACAACAGTCTTGATGCGGCTTGAGACTGGCAGCCTTAGCATTGACAATGCCCTTGCAGCAAGCAAGGCTGCCAAAAAGGCGAAAACAATGATAAACCTTGAAGGGCCATGAAGAGAGCTGAAAAAGGGAAGCTGCCTCACAAGCTGCCACGGCCCTAATGGCAGATAGTTGCCTAAGGCCAGAAGGAAGAAAAAAAGCGCAGAGAAGATAAGCTTCCAGTTCTTACGATAGTAAAGAAGCGCTGCAGCTGCCAAAAGCAATGGGAAAATGCCAATATACGCTGAATACTCATGCCAGCCCCATGGCAGCTTTCCAGCGAGGGAGTCAAGCTCCTTTTGCTTTCCTTCAGGCACAGTGTCACGGCCTGTTGCCATGTCATTTTCAGGAATTGACTGCTGCCTTGACAACAACGACTTCACAACAATCGGGGCAGAGGTAAGCTGGACGTCCTTCCCTGCATCAGCTGCGGAAGCAAAATCAAGAACGGGCAGCAGCTTTACAGACGACAAAACAGCTGCCAGGAGCAGCATTGCAAAAACAACAGCAAGGGGCTTTGCGCTCCGGCTGCCCAGCGCTTCAAGGGAGGCGTAAAAAACAAGCAGGATGACCGCAGCGTAAAAAGGATAAATTCCCCCTGAAAGGAACATGATCGCAAGGGCTATGGCAGCTGCAATAACCCACCTTATCCTGGATGCCATGCTGTCAGCTGATGCTGAGCTGAGGTAAAACAGGAAAACAAAAGGCAGCAGCGCAAATGGGAAAAAAGTTGTGTGGCCAACGACCACCCTGACGGCAAACCAGCTGCTGAACATGAAGGCTATGGCTGCAAAAAACGAAGCTGGCTTGCTGCATCCAAGCTTTCCTGCAGCAAGGAAAGTGCCGAGAAGCCCTATTGCAAGGTAAACAAGCGCCTCAAGCTTCAGGCCAACAACTGCCCCGAAAGCCAGCACGAATGCAAAAAAAGGCGAGAGGAATGGCGATTGCGGGTTTGCAAGCAAGGGGTTGCCGCCACAGTAATAAGGCGTCCATGAGGGAAACTGGCCAAAGGAAAGGATAGAAACTCTTGGTGCTTCGTGGTAAAAGAAGTGCTGGTCCCAGTCGTAAAGCCCCCAGTTGTGGATATTTGAGAATACCGGCTGGAGGAACAAGAAGGCAGCAAAAACCGAAATGGCAACTGCGGCTGCTGCTACAAGCGGCTTCATCTGCAGCAGACCCCTACCATGCCAACTATAAAAATTTTGCCTGTAATGAACCTCACCAAGAAAGACGGTTCCAAAGAAATTCAATTGGTATTTTTAGTCACCAATCGGTAACCGAAAAGTTTATATAGTTTCGTACATCACCAAGTTTACCATGACCAAAGAACTTGAAGCTGAAAAAGCGCTTTCAAAAGTGAAACTTATTGAATTAAACGAAGCTTATCAGAAAGTGCTATACTGGTTCTTTTCATTTCCGGATACGGCAATCGGGCTTAATAGCTTATCCACTGCCCTACAGATATCCAAAACAACGGCAAATAAGACCATTCTGGAACTTGAAAAGGAAAAGTTTCTCGTAAAGAATGTTTATGGCAAAACGTGGATAATTACGTGCAATAAAAACCATCCGTTCAATTTCACGAAAAAAATTGCCTTCAACCTTGCGATGGTTTTCGAAGCGTATCAGTCAGGGTTGAGGGGCCGCATTTTTGGCATCGTTGGAAACGCCCAGGCAGTTATCCTTTTTGGCAGCTACAGAAAAGGAGATGATACGGAAAAGAGTGATGTTGACATTGCAGTTGAAATAGCAAGCAATACAGATTTAAAAGTATTACAGCTCGGAACAATCCCCCAATTTGGATACAGAAAAGACGTGCCGGTCAATCTTCATGTCTTTTGCAGAAATAAAATTGACATACACCTGTTTTCAAACATTGCAAATGGAATTGCGCTGGAAGGGTTTCTTGAGGTAAGAATATGAGATACAAACGCCCGGATAAAAAAAATTCCATGAGCATTCTTGAGGCATCAGAGCGAGACATGAAATATACCGAATCCCTGCAACTATCCGAGGATTCTGGACCAACTATTGTGAGGAACATCTACGAGTGCTTCAGAATGCTGGGTGATTCGCTATTAGCTTCTGAAGGGATAGAAGCTGAAGACCACATAACTCCAGTTAAAGAACTCATGAAGCTGAAAATAAACGCCGATAGGCCGGTTAATCTCATAGATAACCTGCGCCGATTACGGCATAACATCAATTATTACGGATACAAACCTTCCCTTGACGAGGTAAAAGAAGTAAAGGCTGTAGCCAAAAGCCTTTTTGAGCCTGTAAAGAATGAAGTTCTAAAAAGGATTAAGTCAGGGACTCCCCTTGCACCCTGAGCAGTTGGGCGAGTCAATCGCAAACCAATCAGATTTTAGCCATAACATAAGCACAATGGCTTTTGCTGCAGAACTCCTTCTCAACAGAGTGGCTGCCAAGGAAGCTGTCTTTGTGGCTGTCAAAAACCACCACGCTGCCATTCGCATCCGCCAACCCATCACGGCTGAAATCAATGCTCATTTTCTTCCCGGAATAGTAAGCTACCGGAGGGCAATTGCCAATGCAGCCGAACTCAGATATGTTGCTGCTGCGCAGATAAATGCCAATATCCTTTGTAACATCCCGCAACCCGCCCTCATGTGATATTGCAGGTGCATACGCCCTTACGAGCTGTGGATAAAGCGAAAAAATAGCGGAAGCAGCAATGATGATTACGATGGCAAGGCTGCAAGCCCTCACAACAGCATTAGAAAGCCTTGGCGACAGCTGCTGCTGAATGAAGCTAATGAACTGCACAATGCCGTGGCTGATGAGTGGGATTGTAAAAAGCACGAAAAGGAGAAGAAACCGCTCAGCCTCCCACTCCATGCCAATGGGCTTGACAACGCCCTTCCCAAGTATGAGATAGGAAGATGTAAGCGCTGCGGACAGGCAGTACAACAGGAAAAGCAGAAAGCCGCGGCTACCAACTCTTTTTTGTTGCATGTTCAACAAAGAGAAAGCCGAAGCAGCAATTCCGGCTGCAAGGAATGCAAGCAGAACACCGAAGCTGTCCTTTAGCAGCCAGATGAAAAATCCAAAGCTGACCGGGCTTGGCCCGGCAACTGCCTGAAAAGCCCTGCCGAAAGCATAAAACGGGCTTCCAAAGCTTACTGCATTAAAAACAAGGTAGGGCAGCAGCGCAGCAGCAAACAGCAACACGCTTGTGGCAATGGCTGCAAAATGCTTCTTTACATTAAACAGCAGCAGAGGCAGCAGCAAAACAAGCAGGAGCAGGTTAGTGAATTTCATCAGCACAGCCAGGCCAGCCAACACACCCCCGCAATAAACCAACAGCCTATTTTGCTTCTGAAAGCCCAGAACATACGCAGCAACAGAAGAGAACGCCAGCAAAGCTCCCAGAGCATCGGTCATTACCCAACGGCTGTTAAGGATGTGGACTGGAAGGAAAGCGGATATTGCTGCAGCAATAAGTGCTGATTTGCGGCTGAAAACTGCCTTTGCAAGGAAAAAGACAGGGAACACAACAAGAGAATTAAGGAAAGCCACGAACAGCCTGGAGGCAAGCTCGTACTGGCCCTGGCTAAGCTGGGCAAAGGGCGAAATGGCAAGGGGCAGAAGCGGAGGGCGCAGGAAAGTTTCTGAATAAGCAACTGCCTGGCCTGCAAACAGCCTGCCATGCATAAGGTAGATTGTTTCATCCCAGAAAAAGTAAGAGGTGTCTGTTAACAACAGTCTTGCCATCGCAGCGGCAACGAAGATAAGCAGCAACCAAAAAAGTCCAGAGCTATGTTTCATCAGATGTTTAAAAGAAAAGAAAAAATAAGAAAAAAAGCTAAGGATTGCCTTAGCTTGCTAGCTGCACTTTATGTGCTGCCGGCTGCTGGAGCTTCAGCTGCTGGAGCTGGAGTCTCTGCCGCCGGAGCAGGTGCTGGAGCAGGTGCTGGAGCAGCTACTGGCTTAGGTGCTGGCGCAGCCACTGAGATGTCAGTGAAGCTTGTTCCAGCTACTTCAACCTCTGTGCCCTTCAAGACACCCTTCTCCTGCCACTTGGCGTAGTCAGCAAGCACTCTGGACGCCCTTCTGGTGTCCATTGCAGATGCGCCTGCAACAAGCAGTGCGACCTTGCCGTTGGCGTGCTCAACAAGCTTGAGCATTGCCTTGCCCTCGGTAAAGCCTTCTGCACAGTCTGCAGGGTTGCCCATAACTTCAGCAGCTGCTGCGTTGGCACACGGGCCACCAACAACGATGGCGTTCTGAGCCTTTATGTCAGAAACCTCGGTAGCAAGCTTTGCTGAGCCAACCTCAACAGGCGTTGTCTCGTAGTAGACAACCTGGCCTGCTTCTGAAGCCGTGGTCGTGGCTACTGTCGCGCCCGGCGCGGTGACAACCACTATTGGCAGCCTCTGGCCATTCACTGGATAGTCTATCTCCAGCGAGTCAGGGTCGTTGCTAACTGTCTTCCAGTTGGTAAACGCACCAAGGGTGGAGTACCTCTGCCTAAGGTTGGTGTCTGAGCTTGGCGTGATGTATTTCACGTTAACCGAGGTTGTGTCCTCTGCAAGGTCAACCTTTCCACTTGCTGCGGAAATGTTGAAGTCTGTCTGCAGCGGAGCAACGTTGTCGTAGTCGTCAGCATCTACAGTCTGCACTGAGAATAATATGCTCCCAGCTGCAACACCCGCTACAGACTCGTCCACTGTATTTGTTGTGGTCAAGTTAGTGGCGTTTATGGGGTGGTACGCCAGCACTATCTGCGCACCGCCTTTCGTAGTGACGTTTATAAAGTTGCGCGGGTCAATAGGGCTGCCACCACCTGTGCTCTCAAGCAGACTGTCGCCGTCCAGGTCAATCTTCAGGTTGAAGTTGCTGCTCGTGTCAGCAGAGGCGTTCCATATCTTGAATGTTCCTCCGCCGAATTTCAGCGTCGCATCCTCTGTGCCGGCACCAGGCAAGCTTCCTCCCGCATCAGTGGCCTTGTAGTCAACCTCGACTTTGCCGCCTGTGCCCAAGTCCTGGAACTCTACCTTCGGACTGGTCTCAGACGAGGCAAGGGCGCTGATGTATCTCATGCCGTATGTCCTGCGCTCGCCCTGCTTCTGGGTGCCGTCCGTAATGACAAAGTAGTCGTTCTTTGTTATGGACTGGTTTTCGTTCAGAACCGTGTCGTCATCGCTGTCACCCAGCTTGAGCTGAGTTGTGCCGGCCGTGTATGCCAGTGGTATCTTCACATTCTTTCCAGCGCCGTCAGCGAACTCGAGGTAGTACTGCGTTGAGCCAGACGAAGTCAGCTTAATCTTCTCCGTTGTAACAGGCTCCAGGCCACCATACTCGATGTCCCAGCTGTTGAGCAACGCCTGAGGCCTTCTCAGCTGCTTGCTGAGCTTTCCGCCTGCAGGTATGTATTCGTCCTCGTTTGCTGTGACGTTTACATTTATGCTGGTCAGGGTGTACGAGTTAGACGTGTTAGTACCAGTTATGGATACCTTTGTCCCTGTTATTGTTTCAGTGCCTACTTCTAATGTTTGCGCACCGTCAGCACCACCCGCTGAACCAGACTGCACAGTGTTCGTGTCCCTTAACCTGACCTTGTCAGCGCCGAGGTAGAACTCTGTCTTCCTGACACCGCCGGCAAAGTCCTGCGCAAGGATATCCCTGATGCCAATCTGGGTTCCATCTGCCAGTGTCTGGGTTGAGCCTTCCTGAAGCGAGTCTGTAGGTGCACCATTTATGGTGAGCTTTGTGCTTGTGGAGCCGACAAAGTCAAGCGTGACCTCGTAGTCCTTTCCGCCTATAGTATATGTCTTTGTCTCACCCTCGTTGAGCACGTCCTTTACTGCTCCGCCCATCATGGTCATGTCAACTTCAAAGTGGTTGGCGCTGTCTGTCCTGGCTTTTACGATTGACCAGTCCTTGCCCAGCATCTTTATGTTCTTGCCCTCAAAGTTCCACAGGAACGTTCCTGTAGCTGAAAGGGTGCCTGCGCTGTCAGTTACGTCTGACTTGGCAGATTCCGTAAATTCAAGCGCATACCTGGCAATGTTGTTGCCGGTCCCACCATCTACAAAGAGGTAATTGGCTGCAACGCTTGTGTCAGGGTCTTCTGCATAGACTACCGACAGCATCGGGCCAGGGGTGGCTTTTGCAGGGTTGCTGTCAAAGTATATATATTGCCTGTAGTCATAGTCGCCCTGCGTGTTTGAGAATGTCCCGTCAGCAAGCAGGCTTGGCAGTTCATCATCGCTGATGAAGGTTGTTATGTTCCTTACGTTTTCCTGCTGCACGCTCGCTGAGCCTGCGTCCCTTGTTTCAGAGAACTCAAGCTTCTTGGCGCCCTGCTGCACTCTCCATGCGTCAGCGCCGGAGATGCTTACCTGGCCGCCGCCTGTTGATTGTATGGTCTTCTTGACCCTTGCGGCAAACTGCAGGCTTGTGGCGATGTCAACAGAGCCTATAACGTCCGAGGACGCTGCACTGTCGCCAACAACGAGCACTGCATTAAACTTCCCATCCTTGACAAAAGGGTCGGGGTAATTCTTAAGGTCAGCAGCTGCTGTGGCGCTCAAAACTGTGGCACCAACCATTACTGCACCTGTGCCTAAAGCCAATATCTTACTGATGGTCTTGCGCAACTTCACTCTCAACACCTCCGTGTAAAATCTTCTTCATATCATGATATCTCGAAACAGCATTTCGCTGCCTCGCACAACCCAAAACTGCAGGCCGTATATAAAGTTTTTGTTTGGGCCTTTCCTCTTTCCTGCTTGCCTTTGCTTTTTTCACCCGTTTTTCTTATCTTAGCGGCAGACTTCCTGACAAGGCAGCACCGCATACCTCGCAATACTGCTTATCTGGCAGGCCAGCTACTTTTCAAGCATAGGGAGAGCGCTACTTTATAAAGTTTTCGGAACTGGAAGATATAGATTCGACGGAAGAATAGCCGAAAAAGTATATAGGAATAGGCATTTGTAAAGGTTTGAACGTTCCCAGTAAGCCTAGTAGAACGGTATGAACCGCCTATTTTGACAGAAAAGCTGCTGATGACAACTTTTTTATATGGAAGCAGCAAAACCTTTTTGCTTATTGCTGTTCGCAAAAAGCTTTACCAAAAAACGGGCAGCAGCTTCACGCTTCAGCCTTTTCGACGAGAATATTTCGCGGGGATGCCGCAGCGGCCAACCGGGGCAGGCTTAGGACCTGCTGGCTTAGTGCCTTCGGCGGTTCGAATCCGCCTCCCCGCATTCAACCTTTTACTCGCCTGCGGGCGAGCAAAAGCTTGACCAAAAACGAGAAATGGAAAAGAATTTATAGTAGTTATTACTAATATTTTCTAGTATAAATAAGGCGATTTTGCCTGTTGTGGCAGGCTTATCGACGACAAAACGAAGAAACAAAGCATGACTGCCAAGGAGCAGGGCCGGGAGAGGAAAAATGGCTGTTTCAAGGGTAACAAGGAACTACCAGGTTACGGTGCCAAGGGAATTAAGGGAGCTGGCTGACATAAAGGTAGGGGATACTATGCTGTTCGTCCGGGAAGGAGAAGATATCCTGCTGAAAAAAATAGACAAGGACCTGCTTGGCAGGGGCTTTGGGCTTTGGAAGAGGGCGCAGGAAAAAACACCCTGGCTTGTTGACAAGCTGAGGACTGAAGCCGAAAGGCGGTTCAAGGGCCTTAAACTACAATAATAATGCAGGATGGCAAAATGGCAAAAAAGTTCCTGATAGACACTGACGTGTTTGTGGACTACCTCCTGGAAGAGCCAAAGGCAAGGGATTTCTTTGAGCAACTGCCGGAAGGCACATTTTACTATTCTGCGCTGAACAAGCTGGAGCTCACCTCAGCAAGGGTTTGCTCGGACTCTGCAGTAAGAAGCTCGACTGCGGCACTGCTTTCTCTCGGCAAGAAGGTTGAAATTGACGATGCCATAATAAGCCTCGCTGCTGAAGTCAAGCGTCAGCACAGCCTCACACTGACTGACTCCATCATGGCAGCAACAGCCATTCACATAGGGGCAGAGCTTGTTACGAAGAACGTTGGAGAGTTCAAAAAAATCAAAGAGCTTATGATGATGAAGCCTTATTGAGCAGGTACTGTTCAGGCTGCAAAACCGCAAGCTTGACCTGTTCTATGCTGACTTGGCTACACTTATGCGAAGAGGCGCAACATACTATTCCTGACAGGCGACGGCGCATTCAAGGAAATGCCCAATGTTAAGTTCATCGCATAACAAGCTAGTGCAGGACAGAAGTAAGCCATAATCTTGTCTGTCCTTTACTATTTAGTTGGCGGATAATCTCATGCGTTATTATTGTCGCCAACTAAGCCATCGCAACCTTTTTAAAGGAGCCTCTTTTCCAGATTCCTGCGAAAATGGCAGAAGCAGCATCAGCAGAGGCAAAGGCGGACGCAAAACAGGCAGCAGCCGAGGCAAAACAAGCCAAGGAACTTGCAAGGTCAGAAGCCAAGGCAGCCAAGGCAGAACGCCTTGACCCGTTATCAGTTGACCCAAGCGCACTAATAATGCTTCTCGCCAAGGAACTAAAAAGTTTTCCTGACATAAAGCCGCCAGAGTGGGCTAAGTTTGCAAAAACAGGGGTGCAGAAGGAAAGGCCTCCTCAGGAAGCAGACTGGTGGCATGCAAGGGCAGCAGCAGTTCTCAGGTCAGTAGCTAAGCTGGGGCTTGTTGGCACGGCAAAGCTGCGAACCAAGTATGGCGGGAAACACAGCCGGGGCCATAAAGCTGAACGATTCGCAAAAGGCTCTGGCAGCGTAATAAGAAAGGCTTTGCAACAATTGGAAAAGGCAGGACTGGTAAAACAGGCGGTGAAGGGAGTCCACAAAGGAAGGACAATCACCAAAAAAGCTTCACAGCTTATGAGTGCTGCGGCTGTTCAGGCTGTGAAGAAAGGGCAAGATGGACAGCGAGCTTGAAGAGTTGAAGCGAAGAAGATTTGAGCATCTGCAAAGGCAGGCGGTTGAACAGCAACAGGCAGAAGCAGAAGCCACCAAGCAGCTTGGGGCAATCGAAGATGCTGTCAAAGCCCACCTCACAAAAGAAGCCTTGGCCAGGTACGGCACAGTAAAGCTTGCCCATCCTGAAACTGCTACACGGCTGGTTGTTGCAGTAGCGCAGGCAATAGAGGCAGGAAAGCTAAGAGGCATGCTGGGTGAAGAGCAGCTCGTTAATGTGCTAAAGCAGATTTCAATGATGACACAACGCAAAACAGGCAGAATTAAGATAGTCAGAAAGTAACGAAAAGGCATAAAGATGGCAAGATATAAACATCCAAGCAGGAAACAGCGGCTGGTCAAGAAGGGCGAGCAGACAAAGTGGGCTCCGTTTTGGACCGTGCCAAAGATATACGGCAAGGGCAGAAAGGTTCACCCTGGCAGGCACACCACTGTGAAAAGGCACTGGAGAAAGAACAAATTAAAGGCTTAAAAAAAGGACTGACGAAAAATGGCTGAAAAGACTGCTAAGGCTGCTGCTGTTGAACGGACACTCACGATAAACATAAGAAAGAGCGTAATAATGGTTCCCCGCTACAGGCGGGCAAAGAAGGCTGTCACGGCTGTAAGGGAGTTCCTACAGCGGCACATGAAGGCACCTGCTGAGAATGTCAAGCTCGGAAAATACCTCAACCTGAAGCTGTGGGAGAGGGGCATTCAAAACCCACTGACGCGGCTAACAGTCGTGGCCAGGAAAGATGACAAAGGCATAGTGACAGCAGAGCTGCCGAACATACCGGTAAAAAAGCAGAAGCTGGTAAAGGAAAAGCAAGGGAAAAAAGCAGCTGCGCTGGAAGCCAAAAAAGCAGAGACTGCAACAGAGCCTGAAAAGGCAGCCCAAACAGCACCAAAAGCAGAATCCCAATCTGCAACCATTGCAAAAAACGCGCCAGCAAACGGCAAGTGAGTATAGCGGCGGACTTTAATAATCGTATAAAACTTGTAAAGTCCGCCGAATATAGGCACGGTTAACAACTACTGAAATTAATGTCCGTGCCTATAATTCACCAAGCGCGAAGCACCTATTCTGTTAAGCAATTTCCGGCTGAAGTTTTGCGTTGCAAATTGAAAACCAACTAGAAAGTTTTATATACTTCTGGTGTATAATCATCAACTAAAGGTGTATAAACATGATTTTAACAGGGAACGAAAAACGAGTGCTTCGCTTCTTGGCAGCGAAACCGGGAGCAGAATATTCAATCAATGACGTTGCGAAAGCCTGTAGCATAACACCAAACGGCGCTTACAAGATACTGCGAAAGCTTGAGAAGGAAGGGGTGCTCAAGGCAAAACACGTGGCAAACATAAAAGCGTACAAGCCTGACTTTGATAACGAGAAAACCATGAGAGTATATGAGCTGGCTTTCATGCCTGACGAGCTTATTCCGAGCAGGATTAAGCTGCGGGCAGACGACTTTAAGCAGCTAAAAGCTGTAACGAAAGCCTGCATTCTTTTTGGCTCGTATATCACGACGAAGCAAAAACCCGATGACATCGACGCCCTTTTCGTTGTGGGAAAAAACAGTTTTGAGGGCTATAAAAAAACTCTAGCCAAAGTTCAGGACATAACCCCTGTGAAAATACATGACATAGTTCAAACAACAGAGGACCTGCGGCAAAACCTGAAAAAGAACGACCAAATTGTAACAGAGGCTCTGCACAGAGGCATAGCCCTCTGGGGATTTGGCACAATAATCCAAGTGATTAAGAATGCCACACAACAAAGATAAGCTGGAAAAATGCCTTGACGAAGGCAAAAAAGGCGGCGAGCGCCATCAGGGCTTAAAAGAAACAAAGCCCGGCAAGGAAGCGGCAAGTGAGCACTTAGCAAAGGCACTACACAATTTTCAAGCAATAACTGATTTTCATGGATTGCACTACAGCAACTGGGCAGCTAGCGCGGCGTTCTATACACTTTACCACGGTCTGCTGGCAATCCTTGCACAACACGGCTATGAATCAAGGAATCAATCCTGCACCTTTGCGCTAGTTGAGGACTTAATCGCCAAAGGGGAAGTCAAAGCCCTGGCAAATGCAGATGTTAAAGAAATCTCTGACAGGGAAACAACTGAAAACCTTGAGCACAGCACAAAAATCTGGATATCAGGGAAAGGATGCAATACTCTACACAGACCAGCTTAGCTGAAGAGGAGTTCAAGCTTCTCAAGAAACGAACAAAAGAGCTGCTTGACAAAATACGCCTTGAGCTGGAAAGATAATGGTAAAGCAACAAAGCAAAAAGAGTTGTGAAACAACCGCAATAATAGCTGCTGCCAATGAGCTGCTGCTAAAGAACCGCAGGACAGTAGCTGGGCACATGTTCACAATACCCTCTCCGTACGAATACCGGCACCAGTGGCTGTGGGACAGCTGCTTTCACGCAATAGTTTTGCGGCACTTTGACACAGAAGCAGCAGAGGAAGAACTAAGAAGCCTGATGGCATCGCAAAAGCCAAGCGGCATGGTGCCTCATGAGAGCAAATATGTGCTGCTTAGCAGGATGCTGCCTTACACAAGCAGGATAACGCAGCCTCCAATAATAGCAAGGGCTGTTCTTGACCTTTACAAGAAAAGCCGCAACAGGGAATTTTTGGCTGAAATCTTCCCAAAGCTGCAGCACTACCACAATTGGCTGGCGGAAAAACGGGAAGCTGGAAACGTGCTGAAGGTCGTGGATTCCAATGAAAGCGGCGAGGACAACTCAGTGCTGTGGGATGATGAGCTTACCATTCCCGTACACAGGACATACCTTCGGTGGCTGACAACTTACGTGCCTTTCTTCCCGCAGCTTGCGGCAGTGATAAGCGTAAAGGCAACATCATTCTATGCAGACTCACTTGGCTGCATGGCTGAAATTGCAAAGACTTTGGGAAACACAGGACAAAGCGGCAGCTACAGGAAAAAACATTCGGCTGTTATCGCTGCAATGGCCAAGGCGTTCAGGCAGAAAGACGGGCTTTATTACAGCCTGACAGGCAAAGGCAAGCCCATACCATACAAAACAAACAGCCTCTTTGCACCCATGTATTGCGGGGCAGCCACAAGAAAAGAGGCAATGATGCTTGTGAAAGAGCACCTGCTAAACGAGAAAGAGTTCTGGACGCAGTTCCCTATACCAACCGTTGCTGCCGATGAGAAAAAGTTCAACCCAAAAGGCTACTGGAGAGGTCCCATGTGGGTGAACATAAACTGGATGCTTCACAGGGGATTGCTGCGTTATGGATTCAAAGCTGTTGCCGATGAGCTGCTGCAAAAGACAATAGCAGCAGTCAGGAAAAGCGGCTTCAGGGAATACTACAACCCGCTCACCGGAGAAGGGCTGGGAGCAAGGCAGTTTGGGTGGAGCACGCTGGTTGCGGACATGATGTTGAGATAACAAAACATATGTTTGGGTATCCAAACGCTTATAAAGGGATAGATACACGAAGTGCATTTATGCAATTACAAAAGCACAGCAACAAAGTAAACAACAAGGAATACTTCAAATACGTTATCGTTGTAAGGGGTGGCATTATAAGAAAACTCGGCTGGAAGGAAGGCGACGAACTGGAAGCTGAAGCCAAAAACGATGAGCTGCTTATTATGCGTGAAAACAAATCGAGGGCGGAATTAGCTGGGAAAGAATGGGAAAGAGCAAAATGAATTCAACACTGCAACAGTGGCTTGTTACCGAAAATGAACAAATAGAAAACCCCGCTTTCATCAAGTGGGCGGGAGGAAAAACCCAGCTATTAAGGCAATTCTCTGAACTTTACCCGCAAAAGTTTAACCACTATTTTGAGATATTTTTAGGTAGCGGGCAGTATTTTTTAACATCAAACAAAAATTTAATCCTTCACAAAGCTTTCTTTTTGATGTAAATGAGGACTTGATTAACACTTTCAAATCGGTTAGGGACCATGTAGATGAGCTTATCCCACTTTTGCAAGAACACAAAGATAAAGACAATAATAAGGAATATTTCAATGAGCAAAGACAGAGATTTAATACAATGAAAGTCGTGCTGGAAAAGGCAGCCATCTTCATTTACCTAAACAAAACCTGTTTTAACGGGCTTTACATGGTAAATTCTGAAGGGAAGTTTAACGTTCCTTTTGGAAAATATAAGAAACCCGCCATACTTCAAGAAACTAAATTAAGAATAGCTTCAAAACTTTTGCAAAATACAGAGCTATCAGTTTCAAATTTTACTGAAGCAGTGAAAAAAGCAAAAGAGAACGATTTTGTCTACATGGATCCGCCTTATTTTCCATTGACTAAAACTGCGAGTTTCACATCTTACCAAAAGGATGCCTTTTTAGAAAAAGAGCAGAGGCAGTTGGCTAAAGAATTCCAGCAGCTTGATAAAAAAGGATGCCTGCTAATGTTAAGCAACAGTGATACTTCTCTTATTAGGAAACTCTATTCTGACTTTAACATAACTACTGTTAAAGCAAGAAGGGCTATTAACTGCATTGGTGCTAAAAGAGGCGTAATAAACGAGATTGTTGTAAGAAATTACTGATTTGTCCTGTAAATCTTTCTTGGCGGATGGCGGGTAGAACTCCATAACAGCTTGTCTATTTCTTCCGCATTTAACTGAACCATCCGGATATAACCCATAAGATAGGCTCTGGGCGGCTGAACATTCCCGAAGTGGTAATTTATGTCTTGTTCAAGCATAAAGAGCTGTGCAAGGCATAAATTCTTTTGTCATTACTTAGTGTTTAGTTTGTGTTAATTATATATAACGTATATGCGTAAATTTATCACATAATGGCAAAGAAAGTTAAGAATGATTTACAAAAATTTGGCTTGACGAAGGAGATAGTTCTTGAATCTTTTAAAATTGTAGTTTCGAGAATGAAGAAGTTTAATCAAGAATACGGGGATTTGGGTTTAAGCAGAAAAAATATTTCTGAATTAATTGGCAAGATAATGGAAAAAGCTTGCGCTGACACTTTTAGCAAAAAATTGGGCTATGAAATAAAAAGAGCATTGGCAGATAGAGACCCCGACTTAACATTTACAAAAATAAATATTCCTATGGAAATAAAAATGACTTCCACCAATAATAGTTGGACAGGTGGAGAATTTAGCAAAAGACCATTTGATTATCTTATGGTTTCGTGGGGTGGAAA
>JACPBY010000008.1 GCA_016180065.1 Candidatus Woesearchaeota archaeon
TGCCGCTTTCAAAAAGCGCTTTGCCTTCTGCAATCTCGCTTTCTTCGCTTTCCCCTTCCTGAGCAGCTGCAGAAATTGCAGCAGTTGCAGTGATTAAAAATGCAGCTATTACTGCCATAAAAAGCACGCTGAATCTTTTGAATCCCTTTGCCTTTTTCATTATTTCACACCTAGTGGTTTTACAATGTTTGTGAAGCATGCTTAAATGGTTTTCGCATGAGGCGGGCTGTGCACGGTTAGCACCCAAACTCCCCGCTGATTGGGCAGGCTGCTGTAGCGTTCACTTTCAGCTTTGGAACGCCTGGCTCCTTGCCGCTGCTGATGTAATCCTGAACTGCTGTCGTGTTCCACTCATGCTCATGGTTCCACAGCTGCCAGAAATGGCGCCATTCATTCCAGCCGATGCCAAGCTGCTTGACATATATGCCCTGTTCTGCGAGCATCTTCCCGATTTTGCGTCCGGTCATGCAAGGCATGCTGTAGCAGTAAACTATAATCTCCTTGCCGTCAGGCAGCGCCTTGAATGAGGAAACAATCCTGTCAACCGCTCCGTAATCAGAAGTGTCTCTGTCCTTGTATGCAGGGATGCTCACTGCCCCCACAATATGCTCTTGCCCATATTCCTCTGTGCTGCGCAGGTCAACAAGAACGTAGTCATCAGCGCCCTTGTCCATCTTCCCTCTCAGGCTGTGCGGGCTTACATGGACAGCATTCTCGGCAAGGTAAAATTCTCTTATGTAGTCTGCATCCGTTTTCTCCGGCTCCGCGCCAGGCATAGCCAATTGCACCAATGCGCCTGAAAGAAGGCCGAAAATTGCAGCTATAACCGCTGTTTTAAGCGCGCCTTTCATTTCACATCACTTTTTTGGCATATTCCGATTGCCCGGAAAGATAATCACCGCTGCCCTGATTAGCAGCGTCAGCGCTATGGCAATGAACGCAACCAGGCTTATCGGCAGCAGCCCTCCTGGCCAGCCCGCAGGCTTGAGCCAGCCTTCAAAGCCCATGGCAAGGACGTGCAGCATCACCATGAAAAAGGCCAGATAGCCAATCCTCTGCAGCATCTGCCACTGCTTATTGCTGAGCGACTTTTCCACTGCCGGAAATGAGGTTATGGCTATAATTGAAAAGATGGCAAAAGCGAGAACTCCGAAAAGCATTGAAAGCTCGCCGGTCAGGTTAAGCTTGCCAGCTTGCGTGAAAAACTTGGGATAGTATGCAGGGCTGAATAAGAGAAGGGAAACAGATGCATGAACCGCTGCAAGGCCAAATCCGAGCAGCCCAAAGAACTTCCGGGTTGACAGCTCAGGGACGAATACTTTTGGCCAGAATCTTGCCAGGGGCCCAAAGTCATAGGAAAGCGCGATGAAGAAAACAGCAGCAAGCGCAACAGCCTTGTTTGAGATGAAAAGAGGAAGTTCCTGCCAGGGCACGCCCTTAATCACATTATACCTGATGATGGCGTATGCAAAAGCCACAGCCATAACAACCGCTACAATGGTAGCAACCGTCCTCAAGCCTGCTTTTCCTGCAGATGCCCTTGCAGATGCACTCTCTTTTTTCATCCTGCACACCCCTTTTTGCATCCAATCTCTTATTCCGGCAGGCTGCAGCCGCTTTTCGCGCTTAGCTGCTGCATGGACAGCTTGCCTTCAGCCCGCTCGCCATCCTTAAATTCCCAGGTCGGGTAGCCTTTTATGCCTTCCTTGCTGCAAAGCTCTGTCTGTCCTGCGCGGTTTGGAAGCGAGCACTCAACGCTGTCCACGAATTTCCAGCTGCTGCCGAAAGCATCCTTCTGGTTTTTGCAGTGCGGGCACCAGTAAGCGCCGTACATCTTTACTCCTGCGTCTGAAAGGCATTTTGCAAAGGCATCGTATCTGCCGGGCAATCCATCATCCCCGCCATCCCCGCTTCTGCCCATGTTCAGGACAGCTGCGGCAGCAACTGCTACGACGGCCGCAAGCAATACCAGCAAAACTGTTTTTGTTGAGCCCATTTCTCCTCATCTCTTGCCTCCGAGCCATTCCTTTTTTAATGTTTTGTCTCACTGTCTTCTTTTTTGCCTCCAACCTGCTTTTTTGCGAAATAAAGCAAGGCGGCAGCAAACACGATAAGGACTGCTCCTGCAATGATGCTGAACAGCCTGGTTTTTTCAAGCACGGCACGGCTGAGAAGCTCTGCCATGCCTGTTGTCCTTAAGTTATACTTGTGCGTTATGAAGCTGAAGGCAGCAATGGCAGCGAGGATTTCTGCAACAGCCGCTATCTTGGCGAGGTTGCTGCTTTTTACCCACCTGGCAACAACAAGCCTGTGAAGCATGTATGCCACTCCGGAAACAACTGCCAGCAGGGCTATCTTTCCAAGCAGGTCAGCAGAGGTTATTGCAGTTGTGCCCCTGTTTATGATGAAAAACAAGCCAAGAAACGCAAGAAGCAGCCCCGCGATAATATTCGTGCTGGAGAAAACAAGCTCCCTGCCGCCGATTTTCAGCCTTAACAGGAAGCCCTGCACCAGCCTGCTATTGGCAAGGTTAAATTTGTCGTACAGGAAAGCTGCTGCGAAAAGCGGCACTGCCAGGCCGAGTGCATAAAAGAAAAGCAGCAGGGCAGTGTAGAGGTAATTGTTGAACACGGCAGCCATGGTGAAAACACCAGCTATGATTGGGCCAACGCATGCAGACCAGCCGATTGCAAATACAGCGCCAAAGGCAAACGTCCCGGGCATGTCATGTGGCAGCCCGGCCCTGAACCTGAAAAAAGAAAAGCCCCTGCCTGCAACAGTCAGCGCACCAAGGAAGACGAGGACAATGCCCGCCAGCCGCACGAGAAGGGCAGCGTCCTGCTGGAACGCAGCAAACGATACTTTGCCAAGTGAAGTCAGCACAATGCCGATGGCAACAAAGCTTGCCGCAAACCCTGCAAAAAACACGAGTGTCGCCAGGGTGACACTTCTATTCCTGCTTTTGGCAACGTTAGCGAGAAAAGCCGGAAAAAGAGCCACGGTGCACGGCGCAAGAAAGCTCAGGATGCCGCCAAGAAACGCAACCAGGAAGGTCACGTTCCGCAAAGTTGACTCTGCCAGGGAGCTGTTGTAGTCCCTGATTTTCTGAATGATGTTTAGCTGTTGCGCAATGCCATCATTGCTTGCTTCATCAACAGCAACAGAAGGCATTGAAAAAGCGGCAACTGCAAGAAACAGAAGAATTGCAGTAAGCAGCGGCGGGGTTCTCATGTTTATTCGTAGACTATCCTTATCTCGTCGCCATCCCTTGGCAGGTAGTGGTTGAATTCGCTGTTGGGAGAGCCGTTGACGAACATTTTCACAGTCCCGCCGGGTCCGTTGCAGCTGTCAAGGATGCATTCGCTGCTGAACTTTTTCTTCCAGACCTTGTCAAAGAAATAGCCGAGTTGCATGTTTTCAACAGTCGGCTTACTGACCTCCCAGTGCAGGATGTTGTCTGCTTCGTGGGTGTGGACTGGCTTGTGCGCAGCGCTTTCAAGCCCGACATTCGGCGGGATTGTCAGTTGTTTGCCTTTAATCAGCAGTGTAACGTGCGGATGCCAGTGGATAGCCCCTTTTGGAATCTTCGCGGCAAAGGCCTTCTCGTCAAAGCCATCATCACCATTACTGCCACCATCTGTTAATGGCGGTTCTCCATTGCGCTCTTTGCCGGCAAAAATAAAATAACCGCCAACAATTATAAGCAAAATTATTGCAGCAGCAATTATCTTTTTGGATAGCCTGCTTTTGCCCTTAACAGTTGCGGCTGGCTGTGCAGTGTGCTTTGCCTGCCTGTGCTGCTCCATGCTTTCCGCATTTTGGAATTCCCTGCTGCAACCGCTGCAAATATGCTTCGCTGAATCCATGGCCAAAACCTCTCAGAAGCTTGCGCTTTCTTTTCCTTCTTTTTCCCTGCAGAATTTGATAATCTTCTCCTTTGCTGAATCCAGGTGCCTGGCAGTGCCCTGAATGCCTGCAGCAAACTTGTCAGCTTTTGCTTCCTCATCGCCCACGCTGCTGCCATCTAAAAAATTTGCCAGTGCAGAGAAAGGGGATAGCAGCCGTGCAACGTGTGCGGACAGCCTGAGGACCGAAGCCTTGCTTATTATGTGCGCCAGTTCATGCAGAATAATCGCTTCAATCTCCTTTTTCCCAAGTATGTCAAACAGCCCTGCGGAAAGGAAAATCTTTGGGGTGAAGAGCGAAAACGAAAACGCAACAGGCGTTGCTGAGTTAATAACATATAGCTTTGGCGGTTTTATCCCGAGCTGCAGGGAATGCTCCTGCAGGCAGTTGTTGAGGCTGGTGCCCTGAAGCAGGATTGATTTCCCTGATTGCCTTTTGACAAAGACAATCGGCGCAAGCGCAAGTGCTATGGCTGTTGCAATGCCTGCTGTCAGGCCAAACATTGTAGCTATTGCCTTTGCCTGGTCGCAGCCGGAAAAGTAGCTCTGGCAGCCCCTGTAAAACAGGAAGAACAGGAATGGGAAAACGAAGGCGAACAGGTGTATGTACAGGAGCGTGAGGCGCTTTTTGGCGCTGGCAGCCTTAAGCCTTCGCAGCATAATGAGGGCTGTAGCTGCTATTGCAAAGGACATAATCACAATTCCTAATTTCAGTGGGCTTAAAAAAAACGACAGCGTGCATTCAGTACACATTCAGCATCCCCATGGCGAAGCAAAACGCTTATCCCTTTTAATCTTTGCCTTTTTTGACAAAGCGCTCATTAAAGTAGCTTATTGCGACAGTTCCGAACTTGTCAATCAGTTTGTTGACAGCCTCCTCAACAACTGACTTTTCAAACTGCGCCTTGTCCTTTTTTGGGAAGTATACATAGCGCAGCCCTCCCCTCGCTGTTTCAATTTTCCTGTCAACAACGCCCTTTTCGTAAAGCCTGTCCAGAATAACGGCAACGCTTGTAAGGGCAACCTTCCTTTCCTTTCTGAGCCTCTGGTAAATGTCCCTGACCCTTAGCTGCCTGCCGGGCCACAGCACGTTCAGCACATCGGTTTCCAGCGGGCTCAGCACAGAGCCGAACAGCCTTTTCACAGCAGCATCACCACACAATCGGCGCTTAAGCAGGTATAAATATCTTTCTAATTTTGTAAAGCTTTACAACGAAAGATTTAAATAGATGCTCCTTGCAGTCCTGAAAAACGAAAATGGTTCTCAAAAAAGACAACAGCACAAGGCTGCTGGTCATGGTTGCAGCAACTGCGGTTATCCTGCTTCTGAACCAGTGGCAGATACTGGCTCTTTCAAGCCAGGAAAGCGGCTTGGGCGGCAGCCCTTCAAAAAGCACAAAGCTTGCAGTCCAGCTCTCTGGAGATGTTGTGCAGGACGCAATAAAGGCGGTAATACCCACTGGCCTGCCCGAATACGGCGCAGAGCTTGGCGTAAGCTTTGACGACCCGATTACAAGCATTGACATACTCGCAAAGCTTGACAAGCAGGTGCCAACAGCATCACTCACTGAAGAGGAAAAAGCCAGATATATCAGCATAGGCACAAGGATAAGCTGTGAGTTCTGCTGCGGGGCTATTTCAGTCATTGACAGCAGCGGAAGGGATGCCTGCGGCTGCGCACATTCAGCGTCGTTCAGGGGCCTTTCAAAATACCTCATCAAGAATCATCCTGCAGAATGGACTGATGACGAAATACTGCTTGAGTTGACCAAATGGAAATCGCTGTATTACCCCAAGAACATGGTTGAAAAGGCTGTTGCTGCGCTGCAGAACGGCATGGAATTAACGCCGGCAGTGCTCAACGACCGCGACCTGCTCAAGAAGATAAATGTCGGGGACACATCAAGCATCGGAGAGCTGCCATCAATGGTTGGCGGATGCTAAGTGATTAATAGCAAAAACGTGTTAAACAACTAATGAGGTGCGTTTGAATGGTTGATGCGAGCAAGGTTTTGCCAATAGTGCTTATAGCGCTTGTAGTGATTTCAGCTTTCCAGGCCTTCCAGCTGAACTCGCTTAAGGAGAAGCTGAGTGACGGGAAGGTTTCTGTATCCTCAGGCTCAAAGGGTCCTGTAGCTGCAAGCACGGGCAGTGCAGCAGCCAGCTCCGGCAGCGGAGCCCAGGCAGCAGTGCCAGCAAGCATAGCAAACCTGCCGTCAATGGTCGGCGGCTGTTAGCAAGAGGGGATTTCTGAATGGCAGAGCAAGAACCGGAAAAAGAGCACCGCACAAAACCGCAGCACGAAAAGCACGCGGCTGCACAGCATCATGAGCACAAGGCGGGAGCGCATGAAGCACACCCTGCGCCAGAGGATAAGAACAAGCAAACAGAAATCAAAATAAGCCTGCCGGAACTGAAAGGCGTCAATTTATCCTCAGCCACGGCAGCCATAGCTGTTGTTTTGCTGCTGTTTGTTGCTTACCAGGCTGCCCAGACATACGGCCTTTCAAAAAAAGTTGATGCCACAATAGCAGAGGCAAAGGAGCTTGCTAGGCTGCCAGAGGTTGAAGTTACCGGAATCGACGTGAGTTCCAAGTGCCCGGACTGCACTCCGCTGGGCAGCATCCTCAGCACCGTCAAGGCCGCAAGGCTTGACATAACCAAAGAAATTACGCTTGATTCCAAGAGCGCAGAATCGCAGCAGCTTATCGGAAAATATGGCATTAAAAAGCTGCCAACAGTGATTGTTACAGGCGAAACAGGCAAGGCAGGCATTTCAGGATTTGCAAAGGCAGATGGCGCCCTCATCTACCTCGAAACGCCAGCCCCATATGTTGATGCAGCAACAGATGAAGTGAAAGGCCTTGTAAGCCTGGCTTATATCAACGATTCAAGCTGTAGGGAATGTTTTGATATGATGCCTGCGGTGCAGCAGTTAAGAAGCCAGATAAAAATGAAGGAATTCAAGGTTGTTGAAAAGGAAAGCGAAGAGGGCAAGAGGCTGGTTAAGGACTATGAGCTGTCACGGCTGCCGGCATTTCTCGTGTCAAACGCCATATACGAATACCCGATAGGTGAGCAGCTTGCACAGGCAGGCAGCGTAAAGAAGGATAAAACAATCGCGCTCAACTCCAACCCTCCCTATCTCAATGTTTCAACAGGCAGGATTACAGGTATTGCACAGCTTATCCTGATGAATGACAGCAGCTGTGCAACGTGCTATGATGTTGCAATGCACATGCCGATAGTGCAAAGCAGGTTCCAGGTTTACCTTGGCTCAATCAAGACAGTTGATGCCGCAAGCGCAGAAGGAAATGCACTGATATCAGCTTATAACATAACGGCCGTGCCCACAATGCTCATAACAGGAGATGCTGCTGCCTATCCCCAGCTGGCTGCAATCTGGCCCAGCGTCGGCACAGTCGAGAAAGACGGCACGTTCGTCTTCAGGGAAATGAGCCAGATTCCCGGAAGGCCATACAAAAACCTGGCAACAGGGAAGGTTGAGCAGAACGTGCCGGAACAGTCAGGCCAATGAGCATGCGTGTTTCATGAACCCGGCTTTTTCTTTAAGGCGTTAACCGCGTTCGTTTCGTTGTGAAAACCAAAATTCTGCCATGGGCAGAATTTTACTCTTCAAACTTTCCCTTAACCCTGCATTTGTCAGAAGTCAGTATGTCCTCTATCTCGCGCTCGTAACTGGACAGGGAAGCGCCCTTTTGGAAAAAAAACATTTTGTAAATCACATAGGCAGCTACCGCAGCCACTATCCACAGGACAATTTTTTCAGCAAACAGAACCATTTTTTTCTCCGAAAAAAGTGTATTGCACAGCACATATTTAAACTTTCGCTTTGGCGCACGAAGCGAAGAGCGAAAACTTTAATTACTGCAAAGCAAATAAGCGGCAACAATGGCAAGAAGGAAGAAAAAGCAGGCTGATGCCGCCAAGAACCGCAAGCTTGATGATTTCCTGAAAGCGCTCAGGATAGAAGATGACAAGCGCGACAAGATAGTTGCGTTTGTGGAGGACATCACTTTCAAGCAGCTGAAGCAGCTAAGCACAGGCATAAAGGAAAACGGCGAGAAAAAGCCGAAGCTTAGATTAAGGATGCCATGGCAGAAATGAAGAGCAAATCCTGCGCAGAAAAATTTTTATACTTCAACTACTTTTTCACTATTAAAACGCTATAAGGTGATTTGCATACCCGAGACAACATTAACCCTGAAATTCAGAGGGACAGAAGCGAACCTGCTTAACGAAATGATAAGCAGCGGCCTATTCAACACGAAATCTGAAGCCATAAGAGCAGCCATAGTCAACTACTCGCTGACGCTTGGGCTGATGGAAAGAAAGGACATCTGGGCCAGAATACAAAAGTTTCCTAAAAGGAAAGTTAGCCCAAAGCAGCTTGCCAAGGACATAGAAGCGCTTGAAAATAGTTAAAGCCAGCCGGAAGTGCTGAGAATGGCCATGCGGGTTTTTCTTGATACCAACGTGTTTATTTATGCGTTTGAGTTTCCTGGTAGCAACAGCGCAAAAATCATTGGCTTGCTAAACGAAGGCGAGCTGGAAGCATTTATAACACCTCAGGTTCTCAAAGAGGTTGTAAGGTACTTCAGGAATCTGCACAACAAAGAGCTCGCAGACGAGTTTAGGCATTACCTCCTTGAGGTCTGCAATATCGTTCACGAATTTGAAATAGAAGGAGAAATGCAGAAGAACAGGGGCAAAATAAAAGACAGTGACCTGCAGCAGATAGCGGCAGCCAAGCACCTGCAATTAAAGCTTGTTTCTTACGATAAGGATTTTGAAAATTTTGAGGAGTACATTCTTCCTCGGGAATTTGTCAAATCGCTTGGCAAAGCGCAATCCAACACAAAATTTTAGCTGCCAGCCTATTCCTCTTCTGCAGTTGCCAGCATACACTCCGGAACGTATGTATATTTGTGCTCGTGCAGGATTGTCAGGAGTTCAACCCGCTTAAGCACGGCTTTCAATATGCCGCGCAGCTCCATCAGGAACCCGTTAAGCTTCTCCGTGGTCTTTGCCCTAAGCTCAATCTGGATGTCGCTGCTTCTCACAGTCCTGTAAAGATAAGTTACGTTTGGATGGCTTAATACAAACGATTTCAGTTTCATGTCTGTAAGGCTGTCAAGCTTTTCAGTTTTCAGGATGAGAAAATACCAGTTGTAGCCCAGCTTCTTCGGCAATGTGTCCGGCCTGTACTTGAGGATAACGCCTTCCCTCTCCATCTTTTTCAGGTGATACTTGACCGTATCCCTCTGCACCCCCAGCTGTTCAGCAACTTCTGACAGGCTCAGCCTCGCATTTTTTGCCAGCACATTCAATATTTGCAGTTCAGCTTTGGAAACAGCCACCCTGCCATCTTTTCTATCCTGCTTTGCCTGCGTTGCAGCATGAACCTCTGCTTTGCTGGCTGTGCCGTAGAGGAAAGAGAAAGGGAAAGCGGTTTCCTCAACGATATAATCAATGTCATACTGGTCAAAGTTTTCCTTAAACTTTGCCTCAATCTCCTTCATTATGACGTCAACGTCAGCATGGTGCCTTGCAAACACCTTCAGGATGGCGTCGTAGTTGCCCATGCACCTGAAAAGCTGGGCAACGTTCGGATGGCTTTCCAGAAAGCTGAGAATCCTGCCTTCCCGCTCAGCATCAATGTTCCTGAACCTTACATAGACGAAGAACATCTCCCAGCCAAGCTTCCTGACGTCAATGACCGTGTTAAACCCTGCCAGTAGGCCGGAGCTCATCAGCCGCCTGACCCTGTAGTTCACGGCCTCCTTGCTCAGCCTCACCTCCCTGGCAATAACTGAGAAGGGCATCCGGGCGTTCCCGAAAAGCGAGCCAAGAATCCTGCGGTCCTTCACTGTGAGCTTCACTGCCCCGCCAGCCTTATTATTATCATCATCGGATATCCTTGTCATATTTTTATCTTATAAGCGGCTCTGTAGAAAGTCTTAAGTAAAACTGTCTCCCCAGAGGGCTTTGCCCTGATGGGGAGAGCAGGGCGGAGATGTGGCTCCGCCATGAAAAAGAGAGAAACGTTGAAAGATAAAGCTTTCCGATTGTGGAAGAAAGCTAAATTGCCTGAATTCTTGAACAAGTTTGGCCCAAAAGAAACTCCCGGGTGGCTTACATACGCTGCTTATTTGGAGTATACTACTCACGCTCCTGCATGGCGTAGAGCATCAAACTTTATGAGTGACTACTACTCGGATGACAGGCACTGGACTACATGGCAAAAAGCCATTGCTAAATGGCCTGCGTGGGTGTGGGATGCGCTTGCAAAAGCAAGTGCCGGTGCTGAACCTTGTGAGTGGGCTGCGATTGACGGCACAACGCTCAGTCGCACAAACGCAAGTCAACACTACTTGAAACGCATAGACCGAGAAGGGCAGGTAAAACGGCCAGTGCAGGAAGTGCTTATGGTGGATGTTGCACACAGAAAATTCTTAGCATGGCGATTCCGTGCCAAGCCCAGAGGAGAAAAATGCGACGTACCATACCTCGTCCAGCACAGTCCTGTGCTTCCTGAAGGTGTGCTTATGGACAAAGGTTTTGACAGTAACCCATTACATGCCTTCCTCAGAAAAGAAGGCATGTGGAGCATCGCTCCGGTGCGAAAAGGATGCAGACGCGGCAATTTCCGGAAGCAGCTTCGGGATTGTTTTGACTGGGTGCTTTATTGGCAAAGAAACATTGTTGAAAGCCTCATAAGCGCAGTTAAACGCTTGTTTGGCTCGCACATACGTGCTCGCACTGCACGCATGCAGCGAGCAGAAGTTTTTTGCAGACTTATCGCCTACAACATAGGAGCATTAATCACGACTTTCTACTAAGCCCTTATAAGCAGTATATTATATAAATCTTCCTATTTGATAAGAAATTCTCTAAAAATATTCATATAATGTAAATCATTCCCTTCTTATCGTTCAGTAGTTAAAGACTAAACAGGAGGTAAGCACAATGGGAACAGGACTTGAACAAAAAATCGTACATTTTATGCACACGGGAGGAACAATAGACTCTGAGTTTGATGGCGACTCAGATGGCGTGGCTCTTCATAAAAACTCCATAATTCCGGTTTATTTCCAAAAGTTAGGCATATTGGACACAATTGTTTCAACCCAGATCTGCATGAAGCAAAGCACTGACATTGGTGCCCCTGAAAGGCAAAGGCTATTGGCTGCAATCGAGTCAAGCCACTTAGCGAACTTTGTTGTGACGCACGGCCTCTATACAATAAAAGAAACTGGCGAATTCCTTGCTGAGAAGCTTGCTACTGGGCCAAAAACTGTGGTGCTCACCGGGTCGCGTTATCCCCTGAGCGATGTAGCTATGTCGGATGCGCCTTTCCAACTTGGCCACGCACTTTCAGAGGTCAAACACCTCCCTTCAGGCGTTTACATCTGCCTCAATGGCAGGACTGCCCGCCCAGCAGACTATAAGACCTAGGGATACTGCGGGTAACGCCGCGTTACCTGGACAAGTTACCGTGCTCGTGCCGACTTCGCTTCCCTTCCTTTCGGTAACCGGGGGGAGAGGAAGTGAACCTAAACATTACTTAGGCACGGTTAGCCAACAAACACACTTAACCTGACTTTGCCGCCGTGGCATAAAGTTTAAAAACAGCGCCGCTGAAGTTGTGCTAATGTTCGGCCACATCATGGACAAGTGGGACTCCTACCTCTCACTGCTTTTAGGCGTTTTTGTTGTCGTTGTGGCAAAGGCTGCTAGCCTTAGCCCAAAACTGCATCTGTGGTTCAAGTATTACGTCTTTATCATGATTGGCGTTGTGATTTTTGACACTGTAAAGAATTTCGGCCAGCACGAAGGCCCCTTCTGGAAAATGGCAGCAATAGCGTCAAACGCTGCAGTTTTAGCAAGCTGTGCCATAATCCTTGGAAAAATGTTTAACATTGCATTTGCCGCGCCTATTGTTGCGCTGCCATTGGTGAAGCCTCTGCTCGCAATGCCAAACTTCATGCTTTACCTAGGCATATTCCTGATTGCCGAGAACGCGATGTGGATATATGTGTATGACCACTTTTAAGAGCATTCGGCTATCTGTAACGCACAACATCTTTATCAGTTTGTGCATTTAGTTGTGCAAGCGCAGTTCTAACCAGCTTTCCGCCTGGCAGCGCATCGTAGCCGTCAACGAGGTAACTCTTGACCATCGCCTGCGCCTTGCCAATAGGCATGCCATCTCTGTAAGCGCTGTTGGGCTTTACAAGAAGATTGACTGTATTTGCGGCAGCATCAAGCAACCTTTTTCTCCTTTCAGGAAGGCTGGAAACCTCAACATCTTCCAGAAGAACCTTGAAGCCATGCCTGCTAACAAGCTCGCCTATACTTATGCTGCATTGGTCGTCTGAAAAGACCAGAACGTCATCAGTCCCTGTTGCATGTTTCATTCTTTCCATAGCAGCGGTTACTAGAACATCTGCTACTGATGGAAATCCGGCTGCTGTTAAGTGTGCCCTGTTAGTACCTTTGTGATATGCTGGATCCATTAAGGCATTAAACCAAAGGTTAATGCGAGGCTCGCCATCCTCAAACCTTGCAACATCCGGCCTGATTATGCCTATTGCCATGATGCCATAGCTATGCCTGCTGGAAGGCACAAGAATTCCCATAACACTGTAATTATCAACATCGGGGTCATTGTCCCTCAACGTGTCAAGAGCAAAATGCGGGGGCAATGCAGACTCTTTTTTTATGACGCCGCCGGCAACAGCAGCCTTCTGGACTCTGTAATCCTTCATAACGAGAACCTTCCAAGGCACGCCTTTAGGGTCAAAACTGCCTGCCGTGACATCTTCCAGAACAGGTAAGCCGGAAACTGCAAACAGCTCAGCCTCACCCAGCCTTCTGCCATCTGGCATTGCAACGACAGAATCAAGCGATTCTCTGATGTTAGGCAGCTTTGTCATAGTAACCACTACTAAGTAAAGAACTTGTATTTAAATGTTTCGGTTGGGCCGGCTATTTTTCTGCTTTATTTTCAGCCTTTATTATCCCGTACCCGATAAGCCGCCATCTGCTGCCAAGCAAGCGGGAAAGCGTGACCCTTGCGCCCGGCTCTGCGCACACCGGAAGCTTGAGCTTGAGAAGCGCGGTGTCCTTTTTCAGCTCTGCAACCACGCCAACAGTTGCTGATGAGTTGACGTTAAGCATGAGGGTTTCGAGCTGCTTCAGCGGCTCAACGACAAGCTCGTCCTTGGCGCCAACAACCCTTTTGAGAAGGTTGATTTCAACCTTGAGGTCATTCCAGACCGGGGGGAGCTTTTCAGGCAGCCCTACTATCGCACCTGCCAGGGCGTCTGACTTGACAATGCCCGGGTCAAGAGACGTGAGGATGCCGACAGAGCCTCCGGGGGATATTGCCTGAACTGCCGAGCCGCCTGTCCTGAGCCCTTCAATCTTTGTGATAACAGGAACCCACAGTGCTTTCCCGGCTTTCTCTACTTTCCTGCCCGGCCTCAACTCTATCTCCTGGCCGGCTCTGAAAACCCCCTGCTTGACTGCGCCTCCCAAAACACCGCCATGCAGGTCATTTGGCATGGTTCCTGGCTTGTTAATGTCAAAAGACCTTGCAACGAACATGAGCGGTTCAGAATCCTTTTTGCGCTCAGGTGTTGGAATTGTGTGCTGTATTGCCTGTATGAGGGCGTCAATGTTGATGCGCCTCTGCGCAGACATGGGCACGACCGGAGAATTCTCGAATGGTGTCCCTTTGACGAATTCCTTTATCTGCCTGTAATTTGCAAGGGCATTTTCCTCGCTCACCAGGTCAATCTTGTTCTGCACGATGACCACATTCTTGATGCCCACTATCTGCAGCGCAACCAGGTGCTCCCTTGTTTGCGGCTGTGGGCAGGCCTCGTTTGCGGCAATGAGAAGAAGGGCACCGTCCATTATCGCAGCCCCTGAAAGCATGGTTGCCATTAGGCTTTCATGGCCTGGCGAGTCAACAAAGCTGGCTTTCCTCATAAGCGCCGTTTCACTGCCGCAACCACTGTTGCCGCAAGCGCTTTTAGTCGTGAAGCACGAAGGCTCGGGGCATTTTGGGCAGCGCCTGAACTCAGCATCAGCATAGCCGAGGCGGATTGTAATCCCCCTCTTGATTTCCTCGCTGTGGGTGTCGGTCCACTTGCCGGTAATGGCTTCAACAAGCGTTGTCTTGCCGTGGTCAACATGCCCGACCAGGCCTATATTAAGCTCTGGCTGCACCTGCTCTCCGGAATTCTTAGCTTCAGCAATTTCCGCCGCATTTGCAGTTTCAGATGACTCCGCCTTAGTTGCCTTCTTCGTTGTTATGAAAATCACCAAGAATTCTGAAAACCTGAACGGTATATAAAGTTAATTCAAATCACACAGTAGCCGCAGCAGGAACCTCTGCCTTTGCCTCTTCAGCAGCCGCCTTTGAGCCTGTTCCGCCCTTTTTCGCAGCCCTGTCAGCCCTGCTGGCATCTGCCTTTGCCTTTGCCTCAGCGAAAAGGTCGGTTGAGCCCATCCTGGCAGCCTTGAGGTTTATCTGGGCTGTCTTTGCGTGTATGGTATTGCCGCAGACTGTCTTGCGCTGGAGCATGCCCTTCTCGCCCTTCCTCACGCCAACGCCAGAATAGGAAAGAATCCTTTTTCTCCCAATGCCAAGAACATCCTTTCTCATCGGGAAGCCGCAGAAATCAGAGCCTCCAGTAATTTCAAACTCGTAGCCCTGAAGGTCAATAACCTCACCCTTGACAGCATCGCCGATTTTCAAGCCCAGAAATGCCTTTGCAGCCGGCTCCTTAACCTCTCGCTGCACTGTAAGCCCTGTCTTCGGGTCTGAAATGACAACCTTGAATTCAACCATGAAAAATTGGATTTCAAGGATGTTTAAAAAGGTTGCGATTTCAGGATACGACAGATTTCAGGTTCCTTCAATGGGCGCATCCCGATTTGTGGTTGAGTTGTTGAGTTCTACACTGCGCTTAAACCACAAACGTGAGAACCATCATGCCAAGTGAAAGCGAAAGCAAGACAGCATAAGCCTTGATGTTCCAGAAAAGCACCTTGGAGCCGTCCAGGCCCATAAAGGGCAGCATATTAAAGACAGCCAGCCATGCATTGATTGAGGCACCGTAGCTGGCAACGCTGAGCAGCAGCTGCGAAGGAAAAGCAGCCCCGGCAAGGAGCTTCAAGCCAATAAAGAGCGCAGCCAACACGACATTTGTCATAGGCCCTGCTGCGGAAATCCTGCCGTTCCTTGCAGCGTTGACGTTGCCCTGGATGAAAACCCCTCCAGGAGCTGCAAAGACAAAGCCGAAGAAGGACATCACAAACGCAAGGAGCAGCATAAAGTCAAAAGCCCTGAACTCAGCCCTGCAGCCGTATTTCTGCGCAAAATACTTGTGCATCAACTCGTGAAGAAGAAAGCCAACGCCAACAGTAACTGCAGAAATGGTAGCTGCCACCAGAAATTTAGGTGTAAGGGCAAAGCCGCGATTCTGCAGGATAGCAAACGCCAGCGAAATGACAATCCACGCCCTCACAAGGTGCTGGACTTCAACGTGGGAAAACTTCATGCGGAAAAAGCCCATGGCAATGCAAAAGCTGCAGAGTTTAAATTGGTTGCGGTGAAAAGGCTTAAATATAAGTTATGCATACTAGTGTGTATGATAACTAATGAGCTTGTGAAAATCAACAAGAGATTCAGCAGTGGCAACGTAATTAACAAGTCAAGCTTGGAGTTCGCTGAAAGCGCGCTCACGCGAACAAAGAACTGGCAGGAACAGGCAGCTTACATCGTCAGAGCTATCGTAACCGACCATCCTTTTGAGGACGGCAATAAAAGGACTGCTGCCGCCTACTTGGCAGGGCTTTTGGAAACTTACAAAATCCCCTACGACCCTTTCAAGATAGACAAGCTAGTGCTAATGCTTGCTAAAGAAACAAAAAGCATAGACAAGACAAGGAGGATGATAAAAAATGCAATCCGTTAACGTGCTCAGCAAGGAAGTATTTGAAATGGCAAGAAAAATGCCGGACATTATGCCTGAGATGTTTATCGCTCTAGAAGAGTACGACAAGACAAGAAAGCTCAAAAAGTGGGGAAATAAACTGAGGGTGAACTTCACAATAGACCCTACCGTCTACCGCAGCTTCAGGGAATACTGCCAGAAGCGCGGCTACAAGATGAGCACGCTGGTTGAAAAGGCGATAAAAGACCTGCTGCGGGCAACCGCAGCGAATATTTAAATAATACCTGCCGCCTTCACTCTGGCGTTATCGGCTGCCGTAGTGTATCGGTTCGCATGCGGCCCTGTGGCATGACCCTTTTGCGAAAGCGGTCAATCGGAAAACGCAAAGGCGTCGTATGGCAAGGCTTAGGACCGGGTTCGATTCCCGGCGGCGGCCCTTAATCAGGAACTATCCCGCTGTTGCCGACTTCACGAAAGAAAGGAACAAAACAGCCCAGCTTACCATGCGCATGTTAAGGCTGTAAGCCTGGTCAACGCCTTCTTTTATGAGGCGTATGCTCTTTTCTATTTCCTCAACCTCACTCAGCTTATCTGAAGGGATTCTTGCCTTGATATCTGCGAAGCCTGCCTTGCGGATTTCCTCTTCCAGCGTAACGTGAAAGACATAGCCTTTCCTGAAGCAGTCAGCCAGGTCGCTCACCATGATGGTTTGTGCCTCGTGTATGAGGTCCTGGTAGCTGAACCTGAATTCCTTGCTTCGCAGGACGCGCTCGAAATATGCGCCTATTTCAGAATTCAGCCTTGATTTATCCTCGGATGTGCGGAGGGATGGAATGGAATTCAGCAGCGACGCTGCCTTTGCCATGAACTCCTGCTGGAAAGCAGTAATTTCCTTCGCGTATATGATGTTGTTTGCAAGAAAGCCGGAAAGCGGCTTCAGGCTTTGGATTGCCCTGCAGATGTTCACAGGCTCATACAGCGGGTTATTCCTTAACAGCAGCTCACCAAGCTTCGCAAGGGTTGGCTCAAGCAGCTGCATTGAGCGCTCCATGAAAACGATGTCATTCTCTGCTGCAAGAGTCTCAGCAAAATACTCCCTGACTCTTTGCTCGGTGAGCGGGAAAGGCGCGCCCAGCCTGATGCTCCTGATGAACGGAACAGACTCAATCTCGGCAGATTTCGGGTTCAGGTCTGAGAGCTTGTGAATGTAAAGCATGGTTCCACCCTTTTAAAGCAATACAGTATACGGATTAGTATACTGATATATAAATGTTTTTCTTTAATCTGGGCAAGGCAAGCAGAAGGCTTAAATAGTTAAACTGTTAAACTTGTTAAAAAAGTTAAACTACAAGGTGATTGCATGACAACAAAGGCGCTAAAGGGCGTGGACGAAGGGATATGGAACAGGTTTAAAGCGCAGGCAGCCAGCAGAGGCGTTGATATGGCAGAATACTTTGGGATGATTGTTGAACAGGCACAAAAACACGATTCAAAAGAGTGGTGGAATAACCTGCGTTCGTTCATTGAAACTCACAAGAGTTCGTTAACAGACAGCGACGTTGCGAGAATGAGAGATTTCAGAAAACGATTCAGGATGAGGAGAAACGTTGACGAACTACGTATTTGATACAAGCGCGTTAATCGGGCTTGAAAGGGGCAACAAGGCAGTCGTTGAGCAGTGTGGAGAGCTTGTGAAAGACGAAAATAGCTTTTATACGACCACACTCAATGCTGCAGAATTCTATTACGGATACGCAGCCAAGAACAAGGAAGCGAAGAAAACAGCAGCCGAGTTTATCGAGCAGTTCAAGTTACTGACACTAACTTTGGACAGCGCCAGAAATTATGCAGAACTTGCATACCTGCACGACCAAGCGGGTGAGAAAATACAAGATTTTGACCTGCTTACCGCAGTTATTGCTATGGACAACAACGCGATCATAATTACGCTGGACAAAGGCTTTGACAGGATAATGGGCGCTAAAACACTGCTTCTTCAGCAGCATATACCAAAAGCTTAAATATCCGGCTGCTCTCCAATCCTTCAACATGAACAGAGTTGGTTGCCTTCACGGAAAGTGAAACGAGTTCTAAGGTAGCCAACGCAATACGACGTTTTGAAGCTGCAAACTGCGGTGATTGTCTTCATGGCAGCTGCAGCGACATTTAGCCGTAGTCGTTATTCAACCTTCTCAATCGGCCGCAGTGGTGTAGGGGCAGCACGCCAGTTTGTGGAGCTGAAGGGCAGGGCTCAACTCCCTGCTGCGGCCCTTGATAAAAGTTCTCCTGCAACAGCAGACCATAGCCATTGCTTCTGATTCTGCTGCGATTAAAATTCGTGGTATGCTTTGCTGATTCATAAAAAAATTGCAGCGGGAGCTGCGGAGGATGGTTGAGATGAACAATAAAAGTGTAAAAATCGCAATCCCTGCAACGGGAAGGATGACTGAAAAGATGCTGCGATTGCTGGGAAGCTTGGGAATCGTCAAAAGGGATTGGGCAGAGGATGCAGCCTACGCTATTGGGACTGTTAAGAAAAATGGCAGCGAAGACGAAGTAAGGGCGGCGTTGGTTTCAAAATGGGAAGATGGGATTGAAGGGCTTACCATGAATTATGACCTTCGCAGCGGGTGGAGGCTTGCGTTTTCGGCAACAGAAACTGAAGTTGCAGGCATCCCTGTGGTTGTTTACGGAAGCGAACCGCCAACAATTAATGGCATACGGCAGGGGCTGGCTGAAGTAGCAGTAATAGGCTATGACGACTTGCTGGCTGCAATGGTGCCTTTCCTGCGCCGCGATTTTGCCAAGGCCAATGAACCAATAAGCCCTGGATGGCGTATGATGGACCTGCTTTTAAGAGACAGGAAGCTTACGGATGTAACAGTTCTCTGCCCAACAGGCCTCATGGACTACGCCGGACTGTTCATGCTTGCAAGCGCGAGCAAGCCAGTAAGCGAAGATTATCTCACAGCGGTTGTGGAAGGTAGAACTCCCGTGTTTGTCAAAGGCAGGTATGAAGGCCTGGCATACTACCTGCTTGGCACTAATGTTGATACAAGAGCTACTGAGGACATTGAAGATGCTGTTAAATCTGCTGAAGGGTTCGGGCTGGACATCGTGCAGACAGGTGCCACAGTAGCTGAAAAAAGCTTGCAGGTCGTTGGTGAGCCATTACTCGTCACCAGATCACTGATAACAGTTGATGGGGCAAAATACAACAGGAGCCTTCAGCTGAAAGCCGTTGTTAAAGCCTTAAGCTACGAATATGATAGAAGGGTGAAGCCCAGACTTGCGCAGGAAGATGAAGAGATCAGGAACTGGAAATCCAGCTTGGAGCAGAAGCTTGGGGGGCTATGGGTAATGAGGGAAGCCCCAGCAAAAACTATTTAAGCCGACAGCAAGGAGGTAAAACGTATGTCAAACGCAAAACTTGAACGCGCTCGTGGAACAAGGGACTTCGCAGCAGAAGGCGCTTTGCTGAGGCAGCAGATAGTGAGCACTCTTCGCAGCGTGTTTGAGCTTTACGGCTACAACCCGCTTGAGACGCCGATTGTGGAACGGTTTGACACGCTCGCCTCCAAATACGCTGGCGGGGAGGAAATACTGAAGGAAACGTTCAGGCTTACTGACCAGGGTGGAAGGGAGCTTGGACTCCGGTATGATTTGACAGTCCCAATGTGCCGCTTCATCGCTACCAACCCAAACCTGAAGATGCCGTTCAAGCGCTACCAGCTTGGTGAGGTGTTCAGGGACGGCCCTCTCAAGACAGGCAGGTATCGCGAGTTCATGCAGTGCGACGTTGACGTTGTTGGAGTGAAGTCTATGGCTGCTGACGCTGAGATGGTTGAGATAGCGCAGGATGTCTTCAGGAAGCTGCAGCTCAGTGTCATTATTAAAGTGAACAACCGCAAGCTGCTGAACGGCATACTGGCCGCTGCAGGGATAAAAAGCGAAAAGGCAGAAACGACAATACTCACGCTTGACAAGCTGGAAAAGCTTGGGCAGGCAGCAGTGGAGAAAGAGCTTGAAGGAAAGGGAACATCTGCAGCAGCCGCAAAGAAGCTGATGTTGCTTATGGCCCTAAAAGGCGGCAACAGCGAAAAGCTGCAAAAGCTGGGAAAAGAGCTTGGCGGCGAAGGGAAAGAAGGGATTGCAGAGCTGCGGCAGATGCTGGAAAGCCTGGAAGAGAAAGGCAATGTTGAGTTTGACCCTTCGCTGGCAAGAGGGCTTGCTTATTACACAGGGTCAGTCTTTGAGGTTTTCCTGAAGAATTCTGAAATAAAATCTGCCATTGCTGCTGGCGGGAGATATGATAAAATGATTGGGAATTTTGTTGGAAGCGAAAGGGAATATCCTGCTGTGGGAATCTCGTTCGGGCTGGACATCATAGATGACGTTCTTGGGATGACCGCAAAAGAGAAGAAAAAAACAACAACTGCTGCGTATATCATCCCAATTAAAATAGCTGCTGCTGAGGCGAGTAAGGTTGCAAAGCAACTGCGGCAGAAGGGAATTAGCACAGACATTGACATGAATGGCCGGGATGTCAAAAGGAATCTTGAGTATGTTGCAGCTTCCGGCATTCCGTATGCTGTTCTTGTTGGCGGAAAAGAATTAAGGGAAAACAGGATAACCCTCAGGAACATGAAGACTGGCAAAGAGGAAAGTGTCACACTGGCAGAAGCAACAGCAGCCCTTCAGAAAGCTTAATATTCAGCATTGGTGAGAACCTCGCACCCGTTTTTCTTTACAAGCACAGTTTTTTCCGCCTGGCTGACCAAGCCATGGGCTTCCTCGACCAATGGAGGGAAGCTCTGGATTATGCCCTGCTGCTCAAGCAGCTTTAATGCGAGCGCAATTTTTATTGCAGGAAATTCCTTAAGGAGCCAGCGCTTTGCAAAAGGCAGCATTTCGTAGCCCCTGATTTTGTCAAGCACTTTCCTTATTGCAGGGTCTCTGGCTTGTTTGTCTGAAGCCTGCATGAAAACCTCTGCGGGCATGGACTCGTAAATAATGCCTTTGCCCACGGTTGCAAATGGCTCTATCGCTATTACCTCGTTTTCCTGAAGCTGCGTTTTGTCTCCGTTGTCAAAGTTCGGCACAGTCGGCCTTGTGTGTATCTCGAACCTGCCAAGGCCATGGCCGCTCAGGTTTCTTACCGGTGAAAAGCCGTAAGACGCTATCTCTTCCTGAATTGCGTGGCCAAGCTCGCCCAGTGTTACACCTGATTTCACTGCTTTAATCGCTGCTGCCAGCGCCTTTTCAGAAGCCTCCACCAGATTAGAGTTGCTGCCGCTTAAGTCAACGGTTGCCGCATTATCGCCGATGCAGCCGTTAACGGACGCTCCGACATCAAGCTTGCATACCTGCGCATCCAGTATTGTCTTGTCCTCAAAGCCAGGGCAGTAGTGGGCTGCAACATGGTCAAGTGAGATTTGTGAAGGCCAGGCTGGCTTTGCACCCAGCTTAGTAATTTTTGCATCAACAGCCTCGCAAACCTCCAGCAGCAAGGCGCCCTTTTTGATTAGCTTCACGCCATGCTGAAGGGCTGCTGCAGAGATTATGCCAGCTTTCTTCCAGTCTGCAAGTTCAGAATCCTCAATTATCATAGCAATCACGCAGCTGCAGCATGGCTCTGCGAACCGGATTTAAAAATTGTTTGCAGAACAAGGCGGGCAATTGCTACCGCTTGCCTCTCTGCTGATGGCTGTCCGGCTTATACTGCACAACAGCAGCGGCACCCCTTAACTGCGCTTTTGGCTGCTCTTCTTTTAAGCTCTTTGCATAGGTTTTTCCTGCCTCTGTAAGACAAGCTAACGGCACTGGCTTTTCAGGAGACTGTTTTAATGCGCGAGTGCCAAGCTCTACCCAGCCGATTGCCACAGCCTCTTCCAAAGCCTGCCCAAAGTTACCCTTTGTAGAAGCATGGATGAGCCTTCGAAGTCCGGGTGCATCTGGTTCGTAAAGTTCAGCATAATCAAGAGGGCTGGGCTGATAGCCAGAAGCATCAGATGGGCTAATATCAACAGGAACCCATTGCATGTGTCTGCCGCCATTTTGACGTTCTATTGGCGGAAAACCCGGGTGGCGGTAGTCGTCCATGCAGTATCCCTGACTTGCAGCAGAATCACTTCTTCGCAGCCATTTCCGTATAGCCGCAGCGGCCGCAGCTCTTCCTGTCCTTGTGCATTGCCATGAAGACTCCCGGGCCGCACTTCGGGCATGTTGAGGCTTTTCTTGACAGCGCACTGCCTTTTGCATCGTATACCTTCCACACCTGCATGGTCTTTTTTGCTTTTTTCTTCGGTTCTGCCATCTTCACTTCTTCTCCGCTGCTGCAGAAGCTTTCTTTACCCTCGGCTTGTTTCGCACGAGGACAACCTTTGAGGCGTAAAGGTCAACAGCGCCCTTTGACTTGTAAATGTGCGCTTCCAAAGAGGACTTCCTAGCGCCGAAGACGTGGCGCAGGCTTTTCACCACAATGAGGGACTCATCAAGCTTCATTGACTCTGCCAAGTGCTTCCTGAGCTCTACAAAGCTTGGCGGTGCAGAATCGTATGCAACAACGCCCTTTAAGACAGACCTGGAAAGCAAGGGCTGCTCATCCTTCCCTGAAACTGCAACATTGAACGCCATATGAACATCCTCCCTCATAATCATCTTATTTTTATTGCGTAGTCGCCCTCGCTCTTTAAGCAGGTTTTCTTGGCGACCAAGGACTTTTCAGGGTCAATAATGTTTATTCTGCCCTGCCATGTTGTGGCAAAGTCAGAGTTCTTGCATAGGGGGCAGTTTCCTTCCTCAAAAAATACCTTGCACTGCTTGCATACGCGTTTCATGGTTCATTCCCTATTTCTTTGATTTCTTTGCTGGCTTTTCTTTGCTTTCTTTCTTTACGGCAGGCTTTTCCTCAGCCTTCACTTCCTTTGTTCCTTCCTTCTCCTTGGCCGAGTCCTCCTCAAGCCATTCTGCCTTGCCAAGCCCAGGCTGCCTCATGGTCAGGCCGATTTTGGGGTTAGCAATGTCCTTAAAGCTTACGGCAATTATCCTTGCCTTGCACTTGTCACCAACCTTGAGGGAGCGCTTGGTCTCCTTTCCGAGCAATGCCTTGTCAGCGCTGAAGCTGACGAAATCATCCATCGTCTGGCCGATGTGGACCATTCCATCAACAACACCCATGTTAATAAATGCGCCAAAGTCTGCAATGTCCTTAACCTTGCCCCATAAGACTTCCTGAAGCTCAGGCTTGAATGCAAGGAGCTCAAAGTCGCAGTCATAATAAGCAGAGCCGTCACCCGGGATTATCACCCCTTCCTTGGTATCCTTCAGCGCAGAAACCCCGACTACCACGCCAAGGTCCCTTGACAGGTAGCCCTCGTAAGCCTTCCTTATCATGGTTAAGATTGCTTCATTTGCAGGCAGGCTGAAAAGAGAGGGGGGAACCCTTATGTGATCCTTGACATGAACCCTGTAAAACACGCCAACTGCACCTCGCTAAAAATTTCACGTTCTGATTACATCTTGAGCCATTGCCTGCTGCCTTACTGTTGCAGCTGGAGATACTGCTTTTGCCTCAGGACAACAACAGCAATGCCTTCTGCCCTAAGCAGGTCCCTAAGCTTCTTGTCAAGCGTGGCAACGACAATGCCATTTTTGCCGGCAGAAGCAAGCTCAAAGATGGCTTTATCCGCACTTTTAAAAACTTTTCGTTTAATTACTTTAACACCCTTCGCTTTTATAAGCTGCAGGCCAAGCCGGGCTGCCCTCCTGTCCTTTGCGCTGGTGCATTTGTCAGCAAGCAGTTTTTCCAGCTCTGCCACACTCTGGCCTAAAACAGCAGCCTCGTAGTTGAAGCCGCAAATCCTCTCAAGCTCTGAAAAAATGTCAACTCCAAACTGAGCGGGTATGAGAAAAAAATTCGTGTCCATAAGGACTTTCTTAACGCTTTCTGCCCTGTCCGCTGTTTCTGCCATGCCCTGCCCATGCAAGGGCTGCGTATTTAAGCGTTGCTACAGCCATGAAAAGCGCAGCAAACTATTTAAACCACCCTTCAGCGCCTTTGCCTTGGACTGGGAAAGGGCTGGTAGTTAAACCTGGTATAACGCGCCCTTGGCTAGGGTGACAAAACAGCTTCTAGTTGGCTGTATTGCCTTTCAGGCTCCGGGTTCAAATCCCGGCCAGTCCACCATTTTAATTGGCAAGCTGACCTTTTATGATACCTGTAAAGAACCGCGGCTTATTTTATGCTGTCCTTTCGTCATTGTTTCTTTCAACAGGGTTTATCTTTGCCAGGCATTTCCTCAATTACACAAATCCCGAGACGCTGAATACGCTATGGTTCGGGATAGCTTTTGCCGTTTCAATAGCAGTGCTTCTTGCAAGAAGCCCCGGCAAAACAGTCAGGACGTTCAGGCTCCACTGGAAAGACGGCATTGTTGTTGGAGGGGCTAACGCAGTTGCAGCCGCGTTCTGGTTCCATGCAATAAACATAACGGGCCCAACCCTTACGGCTTTCCTTGTCAGGTTTAGCACCATTTTCATAATCATCCTTGGCATACTTTTCCTGAAGGAAAAGCTCCACATCCATGACATTGCTGGAATGCTTATCGCCCTGGCAGGGGCATTTGCGATAAGCTTTGCAAACGGCGACTACCTGAATGTTGGCACGCTTGTTGCGCTTGCCGCATCATTGGCAATAGCAGTCCACCAGGTCCTGTCCAAGGTTTATGTAAAGACGATTGAGCCTCTCACGCTGGTAAGCCTCAGGACGCTCTTCACTGCACTGTTCCTGCTGGTTTACGCGCTTGCATTTTCAAAGCTGCAGCCTTTTCCCATAAGCCAGCTGCCGCTTCTCACGGCCGCAATAGTGGTAAATGCCATCTTCGGCTTTGTTTTCTTCTACAAGGCGCTGGAGCTTACTGATGTTTCAAGGGTTGCGATAATAAGGACGCTTGACCCGTTCATTGTAGTGCTTTACGCCCTTGCCTTGTTCCACACCCTTCCTGCCCTTAACGAGTTCGTGGGAGGGCTGCTTGTTGTTTCGGGGGTTCTGGTAACGATGTACGGCCACAGCATAACAACAATGCTAAGGACAGTCAAATGGCTGCCCTGGTTCGGATAAGTGCCCGCCAGTTATTATTCCTGTCTAGTGGTAAAAATAGAAAGATTTAAAAGGTGGGAATGCCACTCTGGCAGTATGGAGCCAGCAGACAGGAATGACCAGGATAAAGGCCTTATTGGCAGGGTATATGCGGCCGTCAAGGAGCTTGGGCTTGATCCGACATTCATTGAACTCGCTGAAAGAATAATCCAAGACCATAAGCCAAAACTTGAACACGCTTTCCTGTTCTCCAACACCAAAGACAACCAGTTATCTGTTTTCAAAGGAGCCGCAAGCCTTTACCACGAAGGGCGTGCAGGCTCTTTCCTCATAATAGGAAGCGATGATGATACAACGGGATTTCCAGGGTACACGAGATGGGCTAATGCCCTGGAAGACGTTGTTGGCATGGGAATTCATGGCAGGGTAATGCCTGTGCCCCTGCTTCCGATGATGAAGAGTGGCAGGCTTAATGTTAACAACAAGTCCGAGTCTGAATCACTTGGCGCCTTTGCAGCATTGAAAAAGATAGGGGCATTGTATGCTGTAGCTTGGAACATCCAGCAGCTGCGCGCCTTCATGACCGCAGCCAGTGAAGTCATAAGCCATGGCCTGGAGCTGGATGTCTTCAACCATCTCGGGTCAGCGCTGCCATGGGAAGATGTTGTTTATCATTCGCAGGGAACCGAGAAGGGCACAAGGGAATATTTTGTTAAAAGGGAACTGGTTAAAATCGCAGAGTATCAGGCAAAGGGCGATATAATGCCTGCTTCTGATGTTATCTCATACATGGAACGGCGCAAAATTCCGCCATAGCCTGAATTTTAATCCAAAAATTTTTATAAAGAAGTTACGGCAGCAGTTGCGAAATGGCGGCAGTGAAAAACAGCAACCCAAAAACAGGCAGTGCAGACTGCATCTTCTGCAAAATCGTTGAGGGAGGGCTGTCCGCTTACAGGGTTTACGAGGACGGCAATGTCCTTGCGTTTCTGGACATTTTCCCAATACATCCGGGCCATACGCTCATTATTCCTAAGAAGCACTACGCTAATATTTTCGACACCCCCGAAAGCGATCTGCAGAGCATAATAGCAGTGGCAAAAAAAATCTCCCTCGCGGTTATGAGGGCAACAAAGGCTGATGCCATCAACATCGGCATGAACAACAAGCCAGCGTCAGGCCAGGTTGTGATGCACACCCACCTGCACGTGATTCCAAGATTCAAGGATGACGGCCTGAAGACATGGCCGCAGAGGCCTTACGGCAGCGACGCAGAAAAGGCTAAAACAGCCGAAACGATAAAGGCATGCCTGTAGAGCGCCGGGATTCTTCACAGCACGCCTTCACCAGGCTTATTACTGCTGTTTTTTCCTGTGGTAGGCGCATATCACACAGCTCTTCGCAGAGCACACCACGCCGGTTGACTCAGCTTCGGCAGCAAATAAGGCCTTTGCTGCATGCATTTCCATGCCCTTTCCGCCGCCTTCAATGCGTGGGCGCCTGTCGTGCCTCATAACAGCCACTGCAGAGTACATTTCTCATCCCCGCAGCCAGTATAAGTCATCAGACTATTTAAACATAACCTTTAAAAGATGGGCAGAAACCGCAACAGGTTATGTCGGGGTAACTCAGCCTGGTTAGAGTGCGGCGCTCATATGTTTTGAGCTACGAGCTGAACGAATTTCGGCGATGACTTTTACTCTGCCAGAATGGGGAGACGCCGTTGTCGCGAGTTCAAACCAGCCCTTTGCTCGCTGCGGCTCGCAAGGCCCTGGGGAAAACGGCTGTGAACGTCTCGCCCCCGACACTATTTCAGCATACTGTACAAGGCATGGTTTCTACAGGGAACTCATCAAGTGACTTGCCGTCGTACTGCAATACAAGCCTTTTGTCGCCTTTGTAGTCCAGCAACTGGCCGCTATACTTCCCGGCGTTAGTGCCAAAACCCTGCCGTTTTATCTCTCCATTGAACAGTGTAGCGCGGGCTAAGTAGAGCGCCATGTCATCCTGTCCCACCCTGTTCTCGGTTAGAGAGCCAGTGAAATGGCCGACTGTGCGGCACCGGCTTTCTTCATCCTGTCCTGAGAGCTCCTTAATCAAGCCTGCAAGTGTCTGGTTTACTCCTTCAACCGTAACAATGGCAGCAGCTACTATTGGAGTTATGTCGATGCCTTCATGGCTCAGAATTCTGCCCTGGCTGAGCGCCCTGAAGTTTTCCTCGCCAAGAGTCTTTCTTATCCTCAGATAGTCAATGTTTTTTTCGTCGTAATGCTCGAGGCAGCCGACAATTGCACCACAGGCAGCCCTAGGCTCCCTAAACGGGGACTCCGGCGCTTTGCCATAAACTATTTTTCCGTGCTCCTCATGCCTCCCGAAGTGCCCCTGCAGGTCAAAATTAGTCAGGACAACAGATTGCTCGTTGCCTTCATGAAGCCTGCGTTTTATGCCATTGTCAAGAGCATGCCCGTAAGTGACGTGGGCAAGCGTTGCACCATCAATAGTGCCTCCACCGGCAGGGAAAAAACGCTCGAATTTCGGTTCACCTTTCCTTGTTTTTGTGCCAAACCTTGATCCCACTGTTTCGGCATATGCGCTGCGCGTGTTTGCCTGCTGTATTCTGTCACCGCACATAGTATGCGCGAGGGTTGTAAGCACGCAGGGCTTGCTAAAATCCGAACCTATTGGTGGCCGGGCAAAGTTCATTTCATCGTTCAATAAGTGAAGACCGTAAACTAGAGCCAGCCTGTCCCTGACAAGCTGCTCAATATGGAAGAATTCCATGCTCCGGGTCATGCCAAAAAAGTTGGCGTCCAGGCTCCAAAATTTATCAAGCCTTTCTTTGACTTTCTCGCTGTATGAATTCATTCTACCCGCCTCCGCAATCATTATTCCGTCAAGACCAAGCATGCAGACAGAACCTGTGGTTGCTTTTTAAGCGTTGCCTAAGTAGAATGGTGGATGTAGAGACACGCCTTCCAGTTCCTTGACCAAGCTTTCAAGCAGTGCTTCAAGTGGAAGCAAACTGGGGCTGGTGCTGCGCTGTTCAGTTGCTGTTGCAACGATGTAACTCACAAGCGCTCTTGGAGCCAAAACCTTAACTGGCGCTG
Organism: Candidatus Woesearchaeota archaeon; assembly: GCA_016180065.1. Taxonomy (GTDB): domain Archaea; phylum Nanobdellota; class Nanobdellia; order Woesearchaeales; family UBA10216; genus UBA10216. The sequence continues at coordinate 28,106 of JACPBY010000008.1, forward strand.
CTCCAATGCCTTCATCATCCCTTACAAGAAAGCTGCCTTTATGCCCAAGCCGGAAAAAAGATGAACGCATGGCCCTTCTGCCAGCTTGCCAGGCAGCCCAGTCCGGATACTATACCAATGCTTTCCGCTTGCCGCATCAACATACCTTGCCTTAACTAAAAAGCTAACAGCTTTATCAACTGCTGCTTCAAGCCTCACGGTATAGCCTTCGTATGCGCCGTTGCCGAACATTAATTAAAAGGAAGCGGAAAATGCTTTAAAAAATTGCCGTAATTTAGCCACGCTTGAATTTTTACCTTTTGCGCCGCTCTTTTTCCTCCTCTCTCGCTTCTTTCAGGTTGAAGTACTTTGCCAGTGTTCTCATCACTTCCACAAATGGCACTTCTTCGGCTAGCAGTGGTATCATGTCCCTGTCCCACCTGACCTTGAGCTTGTCTGCCTTGCTGAACATCCTCTGAACATTGAATTCAATGCCGGATTGCTTGCATTTCTGCTTTACCAGTTCAAGATTGATTGGCAAGCCTGCTTTAATCACAGTGTAGACATCATAGTGGTCCCGGGGCCTGTTCCTGCCTACGGTGGCGGCTGCTTTTTCCGCGAACATCTCATCTCTTGCCAGGGTGTTAACTGAAAAAGAAGGAAAGTAATCCTGGTAAAAGTGCTGGATTTCATGCCGTTCAGGCTTAAGAAGGAGCTTGGCACGCTTATTCAGGTCGATAAACACCGTTCCATCCTCATCACCAAAACCCTTGTAGTGGATAACTAGGCGAGTGAATCCCTCAACGTCTTTGTCTTTGGTAATGCTAGTTGCAAATTGACTCGCTTTTATCGCTTCGGTTATTTTTCGTTTTGCCTCTCCCATTTCGATTGTAACCGTATAATCAATATCTTCACTTAGTCGGCTGTGGTTGAGAAATATTTTTTGCAGTGCAGTTCCTCCCTTGAAATATAAGCCATCAATATCTTTGCATAAGTAGAGAAACAGTGTCACATAATAGTCTTTAGTGAGCAGGATATCGTTAAATGGGTGCTGCGAGGCAATATCAGCAAATTCTCTGGGGCTTATCTTGTTGATTTCAGCCATTTTTTTGAATCCTCCTGTTTCTCGATGAGAAAGGGGTGATTGGCAAGTTTCCCTACAACAAAGCTATTTACCCTTCTTTTAGTTGTCCTGTGGAAAACAATACGAGTGTTAAGTGCTCTCAATATGCCTTGTCGTTTTGTTGTATAGACATCAATCCGCATAGGAATTTGATCAGTGAGATGCCAGTAGTTGGCTGCCGCCCATCCGCCGATAAAGTAATCTTTTCCGCCGCATGCTTCATCTGCCAAAATGAACGAATGCTCAGCCCAGCTTCCGGATTTTGCCTTGGTGGTTATCAGGTAGTATCTGTCCCTATTTAGCTTAACAATGCGTTTCTTCTTCGTCAAATGTTTAATGAAATTGTAGCGCTGCGTTTTGCTTTTCGCAAATCTGTCTATTTCTGGCGAAGAAAAGAAATATTTGTCATAAAATTCAAGCCACGACACAATTTCCATTTCCTTCCGTGACAGCCCTTCCAATTTTAACACCATTTAGTAGTTTTTTTACTAATTGATGTTACAACTATATAAAGTTTCTGTTTTTAAGAAAAACGCCGGGACAG
>JACPBY010000009.1 GCA_016180065.1 Candidatus Woesearchaeota archaeon
AGCAGCAGTTGGTGTTGGAGCAGGCGTGGGGGTTGTGCAGGCAACTCCTAAGGCGTTGGAAGTGAGCAGCAAAGCAGCCAGTCCAGCAGTTGCAGCAGCGTGCCTTACAGGCGCTGGAAGAAATGCCAGAAATGGCCTATTAGCCGAATAATCGCCGCTGCCGCCATCGCCGGCAGATGCCACATCGGCAAGGCTGCGGCCATGGCTGAGAGCGAATTCAGGATTACGCTCATCGCTGCGGCTGACCCACCACGGCTTTTCCAAATGCGAAAAGGTTTTGTGCTTCATTATCATTCAACTCTTAATGCGGTTTGCGGAATAATTCTTGGCCGCGGCACTTATCTACGGTGTTACATTAGGAAGGTTCCCAACCCCAAAACCGTATTCTTCCCAGTGAGCGTCAAACGCAGCTATCTTATCAGCAGGCACAGCACTTCTCATGGTCTTATAAACCTGTTCAGGAGATGTTTCTCGCCTAAAATTGCTTTTCGCGACTTCGCGAATGCTGCCTCTTAAAGCATCTTCACCAATTGCGACCTCAAGTTTAGCCAAGAAAATAAGACCCCAACCATATGTTGTGGGGCTGCCATTAATCACATTATAATTCCCAAACTCAATAAGCTTAATTTCAAGAGGCGATTTGCCATTTGGAGGAGGTGTGCTGTAAGATTCTTTCCAAGGAGTCCATTTTCCGTTTGGGAGAACCCAGCCAACAAGCCCCTCGCCTTTGACGTATCGTTCACGCTCTAAGAAGACCAGTGCGGATTCGTAAGCTATTTTTACTGAGTTTTTGGAAGTTTTTGGCTCAACACCCGCGGCATTATACCACTTTTTGGTAAAGTCTGGGTCTTTATCACCCAACCATCCCACTCCTTTTGCGGCAAGGAAATCAGCGAAACCTTCATCCAGCCAATTAGGGCCTAAAAAAGCTGAAGTATGCACACCTTCATGCGCAAGAGTATCAAGACTATTATTCGCCCTTGTAGGAATAACCTGAGGAGATGGAAGGTGTCCATCGTCGCCATTTATGAATACGGAATAAACACCAGACCTGACCATCTCTTTATTTGGCAACCCCATATACTCCTCAAACAAGGGTATCAGCGCCCTGTAAAGGTCCCTTACTTTCTCAGCATGCTCCCTGCCAGTCTTCTCAGGCTGGAAGAAGATTGCCACTTCCAGCTCGCCCTGCATCGTGCTTGTGCTTCCGCTTACGAAATGGTTCATTGGGTTGGCAAGCATTTTCTCAAGGGATTCTTTTGGAGTCTGGTTATAGGAAGAGCCCCATGATAATGGGTTTGCTGCAAAATCGTTTAGGAATGCTGATTCTTCAGGGCTTAAGCCGTCATGGTACCATGCTTGTTGCTCAATAAAATCACGTGAGCTCTTGTTCTGCTCTCCTATGAAAACCAGGCTCTTCAATGCCTTGTCCACAGGCGAAGGCGTAGGGCTCGCAGTTGGAGTTGCAGCAGCAGTTGGTGTTGGAGCAGGCGTGGGGGTTGTGCAGGCAACTCCAGCCTTTAAAAACTTTTCCATTTTGTTGCTATGATTAGGTGGTGAAAACTTTGCTTATGTGTGGGTGGTGGTGGTTTTTCCATAACCTGAACAATGCTGGTTGTCTGCTTACGGGTGCTAATTGCTAATGATAAAACTTGCATATACTAATCGTCAATTAGTATGAAATGCAAAGCCGTTTCGAGGCAGCTGCCAGCCTGAGTGGGATCAGTGAAACGGCCTTTAAGTTGCGACTATTCTGATCCCTTCTTTTTCCGGAACAATGATTACTTCTTTTTCTCGTTTTAGGTTGTATTTTCTGACAAGTTCCTTGGGTATCCTCAAGCCGAGGCTTAGCCCCCATTTGGACAGCTTTGCACTATACCTTTTCATCACCCTGTATTTCTCTGCTACAGTGTGAAGCTGCCGCATGTCAACTATCTCTTCCCCGCAGCTGCTGCACCTGTAATAGGAATACGCCACTCCCTCTGGAGTTTTTGATTCAAATTCCTTCATCTCGCCGCTGCATTCGCCGCATTTTTTCATTTGCCACCACCTTCTTCTACCGTAAATATTGTTATCCGCGTGCCAACGATCTGGCCAACGCAAACAACTGTTCTCTTTGAGCCCTTGCTGATGAATTTGACACCATGCTTTCCAAACTTCTCAATTTTACCTTTCTGAAGGGCGTCTTCAATTAGGTCAGGGTATATCCCCCTGGCCATCGCTTGCACAAACACATGCCTCTTAATCTGAATGTCATAGTTTGAAATGTCCATCAGAGCCACTTTAATATCTTAAGATATCTTTTGATATATAAATTTATCGAACTGTAATGTATTAAAACTGCATCAAAGAGATGTGCGTAAGCTTTTTATTCCTGGTTCTGTATGGCAATAGCATGGCTCTGGGCATTCACGGGCAGCCTTTCATAGCAAAAAACGTCATTGTGGGCCTGGATTTTGACGGCACCATTGCTTATGGCGCGCATGTCAGGGTCTGGTATGCAAAGAAGTTCTACGGCGCCAGCCTGACTGCGCAGCAGATTCTGGGAGAAACCTGGCCAAAAGAGCTTGGCAAGGACAGGTATAGGCAGATGGCTGACGCTGCTGATGGCGAGTATATGGGGCTTCAGCAGTTGGCACCTGGCTGCAAGGATGTGCTTTCAGAGCTATACACCCAGGGCTTCAGGTTTGCTGTCGTTACAAGCAGGGCAAGGAAGCTGATAGGGCCTGCAGAGGCGTTCATAAGGCATCACGGCCTGCCCATAAGCTATTTTCACGCGACAGACCACACGCCGAAGGACTACCTTTGCAGCAAGCTGCATGCAAGGGCTTTTTTTGATGACGGCCTTTACAATCTCAAGCCATTAACAGAAACTTTTGTGAAGCCGTTCTTCCTGAGGCAGCCATGGAACGGGCACGAGCCAACACCGCCAGGCAGCAGCGGCATAGCAACTGTTGCGAGCTGGCAGGAATTCGGAAGGCAGCTGCTTCTGCTTAAGGAGATGCATGAGGCAATCTGTCGCTTCAACAAATGGGAAAACGCTTACTACAACATTGCAAGGATTGCAGCTTTTTGGAAAAGCCATCCTGACAAGTGCAGTGCTTACTTGCATGAATACAAAAAAAGCACAGTGGGTGCATTGGCATGATACTTGCTGCAGGAAAGGGGGTTGTGGCCCTGGACTTTGATGGCTGCATAGCCTGCGGAGCCAATGTGAAAGCCAGCTTTGCGCGAGAAAAATGGGGGCTGGAGCTGGCTGTGGAACAGACTGCAGAGGATATGTTTCCATTCGGGCATGAGAAATACAGGCAGATGATGGACGTGGTCGGAAGGCGCACCAGCGAGTATGAGCTTGCCCCCTGCTGCAGGGAGGCATGCGAGATGCTTAGGGACAAGGGATTTAAGTTGGCGGTTGTGACGTCAAGGGAAGACTATGAGCTGGACGCTGCCAAACGCTTTATTTCAGAGCACAGGCTGCCGCTGGCCGAGGTATACAACACCCGGCGGGCAGGTAAAAAAGCAATATGCGGGGAAATTGGGGCTGTTGCTCTCTTGGAAGACTCGTTGTGGAAGCTTGTTGAGCTTGAAGGGACAGGCGTGAAGCTTTACTTTATGGAGCAGAAATGGAACGTGCACGAGCAGCCAAAGGCACTGGAGCTGGAATTTGTTGTTCCTGTCAACGGCTGGCAGCATTTCTACAGGTGCCTGGCTGGAGAGGATTTTGAAACTGCAAAGGTGGTTGGTCATGCGGCACCAAGCTAGGAAGCTTATCATGCTTTATGGCTGTCCTTTGGCAGGCAAAAGCACGGCAGCGGAAAAAATAAGGCAATTTCTCTGCAACAAAGGAATGGATGCAATGGTGATAAGCTCTGCAAAGCTGAGGCTGCATGGAAAGCGGCATGGCAGCACAACAGCTTTTATTGATGAGAATAACAGGAGGACAAGGGCGGCTAAAGACAGGGCTTACCAGAAGATGTGCGTGAAAGCGGAAAAGTGCCTTGCGGCAGGAGTGGTTCCGATACTTGACGCAACGTTTCACTTGTATCACAGGAGAAAGCGGGTTTATGAAACAGCAGAAAGCCATGGAGCACAGCCTTATGTGGTGTGGCTCGTATTCGGAAACGAAGCTGAGTTAAAGAAGCATCTGAGAAGGCGCATGCTTGCAAAGAAGCTGAACGCGCTTCATACATGGCAGCAATACGCCACAATGGCAGAGCAAACTGAAGGGCTTACGGATTACGAGCTTGCGAAAAGCAGAGCCAAAAGGGAGAAGGCAGCTGTGAAAATAATAAGGTTCGACAGGGGCAGCAGGAAAATCACGCTGCACAATTGCAGCAGCAAAGATGCGTTTGCGCGGCAGATAATAAGTGCGATAACGCGGTAAAATTTTCCCGCTTTTGCCGGAAAGCTTTCGCCATTTTGGCCTTTTTCTGAAAAGCTTCCGGCAGTTCCCGTAAATTCTTCGATAATGCCGCAAAAATTCCGGATTTTTCTCCGAAAGGCACTTTAAGACTGTTCACTAAACAGATTCCGGAAGGATATGACGGGAGAGGCAATGAGGAAAATGACAAAAAAGTGTATTATGACTGACAGTAGCTTGGGCTTTATATAAACCCTTATAACGTATAAGGAAAAATCTAATAAACCACCCCTCAATAGTTACGACAGATTCGTTATTACTGAATTAAGATGACAATTTGGGGTGGTTTTAGATGCTGACGGTGTGGAAAAAGATGAAAGACAGGGAAGAGCTGATAAAAGAGGAGCTGCGGCTTTTTGGGAGCTCTGAAACCCTTGAGATGCTGGCAGGAGGGTATAATGTACGCATAGGTTATGACCCGGATGCAGGGCGGGTAAGGTACAGTTCTGAAAGTTGCCTCCCTTGCCGCCAGCAGCTTGCCCAATTTTCCCTTGAAGCCAAGAGAATGGGCTTTCAAGTAACGCCAAAAAACGTTGTTGGGAAAAGGGGCGCAAGAGGCACAACCCTTGAGTTTCTCATGAGTTCTGAAAAAACAGAAATAAAGGTTGCGTCTGCCATGCGGCCTGGAAAAGAAGTCATAGCAAGGACAACGGTAGAGTTCCCTTATTCCCTCAGCCTGGGCACGGCTTATCTGCTTTACAGGCTTGCAGACCTGTATAGCATGGATGATTTAGAAGAATTTCCCATTGGCCTGAAACCCGAAGAGCTGAAAGAATACCTCGAAGGTTACTTGACAGATGAAACTGCTGCAGATGCGAATTTACGCGATATGCCACAGGATATTCCAAAGCCATTCAGGCAGCTGATTGATGGCTTAGAGTTTTAATCTGCGCAATTGAGATGGAAAAAATGAACACCTGCACAATAATCCTGCCGATTGACCGAAAAAAGAGCTGGCAGCTTCTCACGATGCTGGAGATGTTCAGCAAGGCAGCTGTAATACCCTTGAGGGAAATAACCTCAGTAATCCCGAAAAGCACGTTCTTCGCCCTGATGTACAGGCTAAAGCTCCTGAACCGGCTTGTCAGTGAGCTGCATGGCTTTGAGCTGTTCTCATTTGAGAAGCTCCTCGACTTCGGCAGCATGAAGGAGCTCAAGGCAGACTTCAGCCTGCTGAAAGACATGAAGGTTATGAAGCTCAATGCATCAGTCAACGTGAGGGAGCTTGACGGCAGCCAATTTGTGGTGTTCAGGAAGGAGCTCTAGGCTCAAGGCCGCATTCGCCAAAACTATTTAAATCTCAAAGCTGGCATGCGCTTCATGGTGAAGAGGGAAGCCCGCATTTTGGGAATTGACGACAGCCCCTTTGACAAGTTCAGGGATAAGGAAGTTCTGGTCATAGGGACTTTTTTCCGCGGCGGAAGCTCGCTGGATGGCGTGATGACAACAACCGCAGCGGTTGACGGCAGCGATGCCACAGCAAGAATTATTGCAATGGTGAAAAAAAGCAAATTCCGCACCCAACTCAGGGCAATAATGCTCAACGGCATAGCGGTTGGAGGCTTTAACGTTATTGACATCCAAAAGCTGAGTGCTGCAACAAGAATTCCTGTTGTTGCTGTGATGCGTGATTATCCTGAGCTTGGCAAGATTAAGGCAACGCTGGAAAGGATTGGCATGAAGCGCAAAATAAGGCTGATTGAGAAGGCAGGCACGATACACAAGGCAGGCAAGGTTTACGTGCAAATAAGCGGCTGCTCTTTGGAAAAAGCGAAGGAGCTTCTTAAAATAAGCTGCACAAGAAGCAACATACCTGAGCCCATAAGGGTTGCCCACCTGATGGCAGCAGGCATAAAGCTTGGCGAGAGCAGCGGGAAGGCGTGAAATTCTGCAACGAAAAACGTAACATTTATATAACAGATGTAATAAAATAATTACAAATGTTACAAAATTATAACAAATGGAGGATTTTGGGCATTTTTTTTAATGACCCGTTGCCTGAAGGCGGCGGCTTTCAGCTGCGGGAAATCGGCAGAAAGGCAAAACTGGCGCCAACTTCTGTAAAGAATTACTTGAAAAAGCTTAAGGCTGAAGGGCTGATTAGAGAGTCGAAGCACAGGGCACAGGGCTTTCCCATTTACTCAGCAAACAGGGAAAACGAGAAATACATATTTTACAAAAAGCTGAATACGCTAACTCTTGTTTTTGAATCTGGCCTTATAAGTTACCTGAACGATTTATGCATGCCTGGTGCTATTGTGCTTTTTGGGTCGGCGGCAAAAGGCGAAGACACTATAGAAAGCGACTTGGATCTGTTTATGCTTTGCAAAAAGAGGGAAGCTGAGCTTCACAGGTTTGAAAAGGTTATTGGGCGGAGGATAAGCCTGTTCTTCACTGAAAATTTTAGCGAACTGAGCAGTGAGCTGAAGAACAACATAATAAACGGCATAAGACTGAACGGCTATTTGAAGGTGTTTTGAAATGGGAGAAGAGCTCGTCAAAATAACACCGGATAGGGAAAGAGCAATGTCAATTATGAAAATGGCCGAAACGACGCTTGAGCTTGTGAAAAGCCTTGACGCTGCCAAATTCAGCTCAAACATTGTGAAGGATTATTATGACACGATAAGGGAGCTGCTGTCAATTGTTGCTCTCTTGGATGGCTTTAAAACTCAAGGCCAAGGCGCCCACAAAAAGCTCATAGAATACATAGGTAGGGCTTATAAGCTGCTCTCAGAGCATGAACTTTCGTTAATAGATGACTTAAGAATAGCCCGAACAAGATTGCATACGATGGCTTCTTTGTGCCTCCCGATTACCTGCCAAGAAACAAAGAAGCCATAGAAAGCATTGCAGATAAGCTAAAGCAGTTTGTGAATGAGAAGTTTAATGAACGTGAAGGCAAGGCGTGAAGTTACTATAGCTGGACTGCTGATGCGTCATTTACCCTGAGATATCCGCTACAAGGCAGATAAGAATCTTGCCATGTTGTTTTTCCGCCTTTTCCGCTTTTCTTCCGCAAAAACGGCTTTTTTCTGAAAGGATTCCGGTTCGTTCCGGAATTGCTGCGAATTTGCCGGAATTCCGACGGAAAAACGGCAGAAAGGCATTTTAATCCTGGTTCTACAGGTGTTGTTGAGGTGATAGAATTTATGCCAGAAATGTTGATAAAATCATTTTCACCCTTTGTGGTTGCAGCCGTAATTATCCTGTTCTATGCACACCCGGCAGCAGCTGCAGCCGCAAATGGCAACGTGATAATATCGCAGGTCCTTTACGACCCAGCCAATTCAGAGTCTGGTGGGGAGGCCGTTGAGCTGTACAACCCGACAGCTTTTTCTGTAAACCTGAGTGGATGGGCTCTGGCTACGGAAACTTCCCAAACAGACCTGGCATTCCCGGCCAATGCTGTTATTTGCAGCGGCTGCTATTACCTTGCTGCTGATGCAGGATGGCCTGCCTTAAAGGACAACAGCAGCTGGCCGAATGCTGACTTTGAAGAGGCAATGACATTAGCCAATACCGACGCAGGGGTTGCATTGAAGGATACAAACAGCACAGTCATTGATGCAGTCGGCTGGGGCAGTGCTGCGAATATTGGTCCAGGCTTGTTTGAGGGAACTCCGCACAGCGGCGGCGGAAATGCGCTTAAAAGAAAAGAGGCGAATGGCAGCTACATTGATACTAACAACAACACAGAAGATTTTGCGGAAGTTACGCCTGATTTCCGCAATAGCAACTCTTCACGCTCTTCAGCAGCGAATTCAAATGCTGAAATCCAAGTAACAATAGTTGTTTCAGGCTCGGGGCCGACAATAAGCCTGCTAAGGGTTTTAACTGACGATGACGGCCTTTTGCCCGGGATTCAGGTAAGCCCCGTGCCGAAAAGCAACAGGACAGTAAATGTAGAAGCGGTTGTTGCAGATGACAACGGATTGCAGGACATTTCAGCTGTTTCTCTGGCTTTTAACGGCACGAATTTTATCATGGCAAAAAAAAGTGAAATCAACACTACAGCAGCAACATATCATGGAAGTTTCAACATGTCCGGCAGCTTTCCAGCAGGCAACCACACAATTTCGGTAACTGCAACCGATAATTCAGGATTTATTGCTGGCTCTTCTGCAGGCTTTGAATACATGACGATGGCTGCTATTGAGGCAGATGCCAGTTCGGTGGTGTTTTTCGCCTCGCCAGGCCTGGCTTATGAGATGATTGGCGATAACTCGGCAGAAACTGCAGCGAACATCACAATATCGAACGTAGGGAATGTCATGCTTGACTTTGATGTCTGGGCAACGAACTTCACGTCAGGCAGCAGCGTAATGGATGCATCAATGCTCAGCTACACACTCAACGGCAACTACAGCGACCCTAAGCTTGGAGGAGCAATGGCAAATGCAAAGGCAAGAAAAGACGTGAACCTCAGGCCTGAGGCCACACTGGGGCTCAGCCTAAAGCTCAATGTGCCCCTGGCAACCTCTCCGGGCAACTATTCAGGAAGAATCTCGCTTGTCGCGGTGGATTCGGGATGAAGCTCGGAGCTTTTTATTATTTTGCGATTGCAGCAGCTATTATTCTGGTGATTGCCGCTGCCAACGCCAAAGCCGCATCCGCCTCAGGATTTGCAGTATCGCCCTCAAGCCTTGAATTCAATGTTGAAACCGGCTCACAGGTGCAAAGGCAGCTGGCAATTTACAACATAGGCAAAGAGCCTGCGGAGTTCAGCGCAGCAAGCAGCAACCCGCAGGCGGTTGTAGTTTCGCCAAATACTGGAATAATAAGCGGAGGCAGTAAGGCAGTAATTACGGCAACTGCAAAAGGCACAAAAGCTGGGGCAAGCAGCGGGGAAATCGTAATAGGGCTAAGCAGCGGCAGCAACAAAGAAGTGAGCCTGTCGCTGGGCACTGCTGTTGCGGTGAAAGTCAATGTTTTGAAAGGCGCGGCCCTGGCTGCAAACGCCTTCTTTGGCGTGATGCTCTCTGCAGGCATTGTTGCGACTGGATTGGCAGGTTATTATACCCTGAAAAGGAGAGTGGGGAGGCTTTCCACCGAATTTTATTCGGCATACGACCTTTACACAGGAAAGAAAAGATAAACTTTTTATAGATATACATATGAATATCTATACCATGGCGAAAACGATAATGATTGCAGACAAGCTCTATGCGGAACTGAAAAGGCTGAAGGGCAATGACAAGAGCTTTAGTGAGGTGATAGCTGAAGCTCTTGAGAAGGCAAAGCCTAAAGAAAGGACTATAGGCGGCTTGCTGAAGTTTGCCGGAATTTTTGAAGGTGACACAGAGTACGATGAAATAAGGAAATGGTCAAAAAAGAGATGGAAGGAATGGCAGGACAAATTTGTTTAGATACCTCTGTTTGCATTGAACTGGTGAAGAGAAACAGCACTATCACAGGCTTCATTGAAGAATTTTTTGAAGCAACTGCCTTTCTCCCTTCTGTGACGGCCTTTGAACTGCTGCTGAGGAGCCGCAACTTGGAAGATGTGAAGGAATTGATACAGAAAACAAAGGTTCTTGATTTCACCAAGGAGGCAGCTGAGGAAGCGAGCAACATAGAAAAAGACTTGAAAAGCAGGGGTGCCCTGATAGGCCGCGAAGATATCTTCATCGCAGCAACAGCCATGGTCAACAATTGCGCCCTTGCCACGCTCAACACAAAGGACTTCTCGAGGATAAAGGGGCTGAAGCTGGTAAGGCTGCGGTGAGGTTAATGCGCCGGCGACGGGATTTTCACCCGTGTTTTGAACCCGCGAGGCTTTCGCCAAGAGGGACTCAACCTCTTACCATACCATGCTAGGCGACGCCGGCAAAAAGCTTTATATATTCCATGACTCTTAATGGTGTTGAGGGACTCAATCTCTGCGCCAAGCTAGCGGCGCTTTTTTTCTTTTTTTGAAAAATGCAGAACCCGTTTATATAACTTCACCGGGCATATGTCCAGTGTCCAGTGCTATCCAAAAATCGTAATTCTTACAGCTACCGCCGCAAACTTTACGGAATTTTACTCACAGAAGCCGCCAAAACGTCTGAAGAAGCCACTGGACATTCTCAAGTTAAAAGTAGCAGTAAGCTTCATAATGTCAGCAAAAATTCCGTTCCTCAACCAGAAAACAACTAATGTTCTGTTTTGTAAGCCTGGAATAAATTCTTTTGCATTTTTCCAAAGTTCAGGTTTTTGTTTTTGATATTCTTTGCAAGCTCTTCTCCATTGTGTTGTGCCCCTAACTTTAAACTTTTGCGTTCTGCCCTCTAAAAACTTAAGAAATTCCAACATTTTGGTTTTATCACGAAAATAAAATACAACAACACCTTTATTGAACTTTCCTCTATAATTAACTTCAAAAGAAGCGATCATATTAAAAAATTCTCTAGATTCTCTTCATAGTAATCGCCTTCCCAAAATATTAATGCTTTATACTATTTATCGCAGGGTAGAGGCAATCGGTTATTTTTCTTATAGAATTCTATATCTCCCTGTTTAAGACCGGGGCATTCGAACTCTTTCTTACCAAAATGAAACCACCCATCGTTTCCTATGGAAGCTTTAATTTCTTTTAAATCCACTTTCGTCATTACGAATAAATGATTTTATTTGTTTTAAATAATAATTGTTTCGGGTTGAAATCGACGCAAAACCTCGTTTTGCTTGCTCGAATTTTTGTTTTCGGTCTGCTAACAACTGTTTTACGGCTTACTGTTTTTTCGCCCAAAATTCACGAATAGTAATACCTCCCTTCTGCCTTCTGCTCCCTTTCCAGCCGTGAGCCTGGGCTGTTGATTCTTGGCCTGTTGGAGTCCTTGTCCCTCCTGAGAGTGATGTCCAGGCTTTTCAGGAAGTGGTTCATTCCTGCTTCCATTTCAAACGGGCCGTTGGCCTCTCCTGAAATGGCAGGCTGGCCCTCAAAAACCATCAGCAGGTCTGAGATGTAATCAATGAGAAGCAGGTCGTGGTCAACAACAAGGGCTGTTTTGCCGTGCACATCCATCCTCTCGCGAATCAGCTTTGAAACCGCAATGCGCTGCTCAACGTCAAGGTAAGCTGCCGGCTCGTCCAGCAGGTAAAGGTCTGCATCTTCGGCGAGGCATCTTGCTATCATCACCCTCTGAAGCTCCCCTCCTGACAGCTCACTGACTTTTTTCAGCAGGAGAGGCTCAAGTTCCAGCTTTGCCATGAGCTGGGCATCGCTTTGGGCTCTTGCAAGCATATCGGTAACGCGCTTGTCACCAGGCTCCGTGGAGTGGATATACTGCGGCTTGTAGGAAATCCTGACATTTGCGCTTATCTCGCCATTGTCTGGCTTAATCTCGCCGGACAGCATTTTCACAAAGCTGGTTTTTCCCAGGCCGTTCTCGCCAAGAACACCGATGACGTGCCTCTTTGGCAGCTCACCGGCGGCAATTTTGAAGCGGAATGTTCCCAGCTTTTTGCCGATGCTTCCCCATTTTACAAGGCTTTCCTTGCTGATTGCTTTTTTTGGCGGCTTTGCCTCAAACTTTATCTCGTGTTGCCTGAACCGCATGTTGTCCTCTCTGATGTAGCCTTCGAGGTAGGTGTTTATTGCTGTCCTTGCAGGCCTTGGCTTGCTTGATATGCCGTATGCCCCTGCCTCGCCGTACATTATGTGAACAGAATCCGCAAGGTAATCCATTACGATGAGGTCATGCTCAACAGCAACAACAGCAATTTCCGGCTTTGCAAGCTCTCTTATGAAGCTGCTCACCTTGATGCGCTGCTTTATGTCAAGGTAGGATGTTGGCTCGTCGAAAAGGTAAACATTCGCGTTGCTTTTCAGCACTGCTGCCGCTATTGCTATCCTTTGCAGCTCACCGCCTGAGACCTGGTTGATACCTGTTTCCAGAACATTGCCAATGTCCAAACTTTCGGCAACGGCAGCTATTTTTTTGTTATCACCGCAAACCTTGTGCAGGAGCTGCATGGCAGTTCCTTTGAATGTTTTCGGGATTGCATCGACAGCCTGGGGCTTCATTGATACTTTTATCTTGCCATCCCTGACTTTTTCAAAGAAAACCTGGGCTTCAGAGCCCTTGAACATCTGAATCAGCTTGTCAACAGGCTTTTTCTCGCCATCCGCTTTCCCGGCAGCAGCCAACCCAAAATTCGGCTGCAAGAGCTGTGCAATTACCTTCACGGCAGTGCTTTTTCCTATGCCGTTTATGCCCAGTATTCCATTAACCTGGCCGAACACAGGCACCGGCAGGCTGAACAGCGAAAAGCCGTCAACCCCAAACCTGTGAACCGGCTTTTCAGTAAGCTTTTCAGGCAGCTTAACCATATGGATTGCGCCAAACGGGCACTTCTTCACAGTAATGCTTTCAGCATCTGTGCATATCTCCTCATTTACCTGGGCTTTGCCATCAGGGCCGACAACGAACACCTCCCTGCCCATCCTGTTTCCAGGGCTTACCCTGATGCACAGATAACCCCCGCAGCCCTGCGGGTTGCACTTGTCCTTTTCGATAACTGCTATACGCCTCATAACCGGAAGAAAAGGCACTGCCTTATTTAAATTCTCAGGTGCACGTTTTAAAAACCGCTGCGAATTCCACAATTCTTTTATAGTCTCAGCAGCATTCAATCCCGTATGAAGCGCTCCCTTATGGACGATGTCAGCGTGTTGCTGCTCAGGCACGGCTACACTGTCAAAACCCTTACAGGCAGCAGCTTTGACATGGTTGCCCGGAAAGACGCCAGGGTGCTTCTTGTCAAGGTGCTTGAGGATGCCAATAGCATAAGTGATGAGTACGCTGCCTCAATGAAGAGCCTAAGCAGCTGCATTGGCGCATCTCCGGTAATCGTAGCTGAAAAGGCAGGGCATGCACTTGAGGAAGGGGTCGTTTACTTGAGGTCCGGAGTTTATACCTGTAACCACAGCACATTCGGCAGCTGCCTTGAGAACCAGTTTCCGATAGTGATAAGCACCAAGGCAGGCTTCACTGCCTCGGTTATTGGGGAAAAGCTCAGGAAGCAGCGGGAGGAGAGGGGATATTCCCTTGGCATCATTGCAAGAAAGGTTGGCGTTTCAAAGCGCATGATTGCAAAGTATGAGTCAAACAAGGCAGACATATCCTTAAGGGGGGCTATTGCGCTTAACCGGCTTTTCGGGGATGGCATATTCAACAAGGTTGATGTTTTCGCTGTTGCAAATGAAACCGCAAGCAGCAGGCCTTCACTGATTGCGAGGAAGTATGATGAGCTCGGATTCAGGGCAGCAGACACCAAAAAGGCGCCGTTTGACGTTGTTGCCAAGCTGGAAAAGGAGCTTATTCTTACAGATGTCAAGGGCAGGTCATTCAGGAAGCCGAACCAGCATCTTGAGTCTATGCAGCAGCTTCTTGATGCTGATGCCCTCGTAATTTTTGACAAGGAAATGGAAAGCAGCTATCAGCGAAGGGGCAGGAAAAAGCTCCCTGCGCTGCAAAAAAGGGACTTCATGAAGATAGAATCAGCAGGTGAACTGATAAAATTCCTGAAGGAGTTTGAGTAGCTTAAATGACTCTGCAGTTTACGCGCCTCTTCACGCCACGCAAAATCCAGCGATGCAGTGGCCCTGAGAAATATTTATAAAGCTGCGGGGATGATGCGCGGGCATGGCGAAAAAGAACCCTGAAGAAAGTGCGAAGATAGACAAGCTTGTGCCAGACACTTCTGTAATAATTGAAGGCATGGTCAGCAGGAAAATAAAGTCCGGGGAGCTGATGCCATCCGTAGTCATTATCCACGAAGCAGTCATTGCGGAGCTTGAGCACCAGGCAAACACGAACAAGACAATCGGCTTCCTTGGGCTTGATGAGATTAAGCGGCTGAAGGACATTTCTGCCGAATCCGGCTTTTCTCTTGAGTTTGCAGGCCTGAGGCCGCATGCCGCTGAGATAAGGCATGCAAAACTGGGAGAGATTGATGCCCTGATAAGGCAGCTCGCATTTGAAAGCGATGGAACCCTGCTCACTGCCGACAGGGTGCAGGCTGAGGTTTCAAAGGCGAAGAACATCCCCACGATTTTTGTCGAGGTTGAGCAGCTCCAGCACGCCATAAGGCTTGAAGGCTACTTTGATGAAACAACAATGAGCGTGCATCTAAGGGAAAACGTCAACCCAATGGCAAAGAAAGGCATGCCCGGGAATTGGTCTTTCACCAAGATTGGCGAGAAGCCTCTTTCAAGGGAAGATGTCAAGGAGATGAGCAGGGAGATAATAGAAGAAGCAGGCATAAGGCGCGATGGCTTTGTCGAGATTGAGCGGACAGGCTCAACCATTGTGCAGCTAGGCCCTTACAGGATTGTAATCACAAGGCCTCCGTTGTCAGACGGCTGGGAAATAACTGCCGTAAGGCCTGTAAAAAAGCTGGCCCTTGGCGATTACAGCCTCTCAGAAAAGCTCAACAAAAGGATTGCAGAACAGGCAGAGGGAGTGCTTATTGCAGGCAGCCCCGGCATGGGAAAGTCGACATTTGCCCAAAGCATGGCGGAATATTATGCGGCTAAAGGAAAAATAGTGAAGACGGTCGAAGCGCCTCGGGACCTCATACTGCCAGAGAGCATAACCCAGTATGCGATAAGCCACGGCTCACCCCAGGAAATCCATGACATTTTGCTGTTGTCAAGGCCGGACTACACAATCTTTGATGAAATGAGGAATACAGCAGACTTCCAGCTCTTCGCTGACTTAAGGCTAGCAGGAATCGGACTAGCAGGGGTTGTGCACGCAACAAACCCCATAGACGCAATCCAACGGTTTGTTGGCAGGATTGAGCTTGGGGTTATTCCGCAGATAATTGATACAGTCATTTTCATAAAGAACGGCTTTGTCGGGAAAGTATTAAGCCTGAACATGACTGTGAAAGTCCCTGAGGGCATGACTGAAGCGGATTTGGCAAGGCCGGTTGTTGTCGTAAATGACTTTGAGACCGGAAGGCTTGAGTACGAGCTTTACAGCTATGGCGAGGAAACAGTGGTTATCCCTGTAAAAGGCCTGAGCAAGAGCCCCATCCAGAAGTTTGCGGCAGCTGCTTTGGAGACAAAAATAAGGGAGTATGCCAGCAGCGCAAAGGTTG
The DNA here is from genome assembly GCA_016180065.1 of Candidatus Woesearchaeota archaeon. Lineage (GTDB taxonomy): Archaea > Nanobdellota > Nanobdellia > Woesearchaeales > UBA10216 > UBA10216. The sequence goes on from JACPBY010000009.1 coordinate 15,515, forward strand.
AAATGGTTTCGGACAGCAAATGCATTGTTTTTGTTCCAGAGAAGGAAATTGCCAGGCTGATTGGCAAGGAAGGAAAGACTATCTCAGCCATTGAGGACAAGCTTGGGGTTTCCATTGACGTGCAGCCCTTAAGCGCGAAGATGGCAGCGGCTGCTGAAGGCGGAGATGAGTCGGGCATAGCGTTTGACGCCCAGATAGGCAAGAAGCACGTCGCCTTTTCAGTTGACAGCATGTTCGCGAACAAGAACGTGAAAATCTACGTTGACGAGGACTACATCCTGACAGCCAATGTCGGCAAGGACGGCGTCTTCAAAATCTCAAGGAAGAACAAGATAGGCAAGGTGATTGCGGATGCTGTCAGCTCAGGCTCGGGGCTGAAGGTTACGGTTGCAGGATGAATTTCAGGCAGAGCCGTAAGTTACGGTGTTAAGACCAGTTTTCTGCCTTCAATTCTCCACTCAAGCTCCTGCCCTTCTTTGAATTTTTCAGCTTCCATAATCGGCTGCGGCACGGTTACAACATTGCTTTTGCCAACGCGCCTTAGCTTCACCGTCAATAGATTTCTCTTTCTGGCTTTCTCTATCTCAAGTGCCATTTGCGCGTCTGCCGGATTTAAGATTTCCTCTCCGCACTTCAGGCAGATCCATCCTCTTACTTCTATGCTTTTCCATTCAGCGGTTATTTTTTTCATATCGCCGCCGCATTCACATTTCAGCTTTAGGTTTTCAAATTCCATTTTCATCCCCCTTATGCTTTATTAGCTTTTTAAATTTCTTGCTTAGCGTGAACTTACCAGCATGTATAAGCTTGTAGTAATTTCCCAAATCAACCACTACAACATTGACTATCTTGTTTCCTCTCCTGATGCCCCGCTCAGTGATGCTTTCTTTCCTTTTTCTTACCTCAAATCCTTTTTCCAAAATTTCAGGAATTTCATATAAGTTTAGCCCAATCTCGCTTAATTCGTTCAGTGCTGTCTTTGTTGGGATGACTGGTTTTCCGTTGTATGCGAAGCCCATCGATGCCACCAACAAGATATATTCAGAAGATATATCTTCAGCATATATAAATATTCCTGCTGCGTGTAAGCATTCAGGCAGAGCCAGTCAGTTTTTGTTATTTCTTTACAGTAACAAAAAATAGAAAGGTTTATAAATAAGGCGTGTTGCTGCTGAACAAATCATGGTACAACCCGATGCCATAGCACCGGCAAAGACACCCGCAGGGCTGGCAACACTAATCCGCCCGCGATTCAATATTCCCCCTCTTGAGCAGCTTGCCATAAGCAAAGATGGCACGCCTTTCTTCACACAAACTACCAACAGGCTGCAAATGCAGAACCAGCTTACATTATATGCAATGCTGCAGGAAGCAGTCGAACAGGGATTGGCGAAGTTACCCGAGCGTGGCCCTGTCGTGGATGCTGGTTGCGGAAGGGGGGCTTTCTTCGCACTGCATGAGCATTTGCCCGGCCTTGACAGACGTAAGCCGATTATAGGAATAGATAAAGACAAAGAAAGTGTTGAGACTGCCCGGGCAGTTATAGCTGCTCTTGATGACAGCTATTTCAGGAGAACCAAAGCGCACCTCAGGCATAAGGTCCTTGACCCGCTTGACCTGACAAAAATGAATCCCATGAATGTTTTTATGCACGGTGAAGGACACCCGGGCCTTAAAGACATAACCATGGTTTGGTTTAATTCCGCTTTTCACTGGATAAGAGACCCTCTTCTTAAATGGCAGGTGGCAAGCATGTTTCATGGAATGCTTCAGGAAAACGGCGTCTTTTGCGTAAGCCTGTCCTCAATGGGAACTGCCGAACAGTTTCTTAGGGCATACAACACTGTTGTGAAGGGCCTGGGAACATTTAGCGCGTCAAACATCAAGGGCTATAACCCTTATGTGTTTAAGGAAGACCCTGTAGGCAGCATGAACTCCCATTATATCGAGAAACTGATTGAAAGCGCAGGTTTCAGGCCGGTTGCGCTTGTAGAACTCCCTGAATCAGTGCCATACAATAACCCTTTGCTGTATTCGGCTGCTGTTATGGCGTACGGGTTCGGGGATTTTACCGCTTCACTGGACAAAAGAGGTTGGACAGTGCCAGAACTTAAGCAGGGACTATGGAAGGACATTGAAGCCGAGTTTGTAAATGAGCTTATTACTGCTGGTGAATGGGGGAAGGACTGGGAGAAACATGGCAGGCAGTATAGCTACCATCAGCATAACATATACAGCGTTTTTGTAAAAGTCCCTATTCACGCAACAATCTCGGTTCCAAAAGGTGCAGGGGAAAAAAGGGGCAATACAGGAGATGAGAAAAAGCCTAAGCCGCTGCCTGCACTTGATGAACTTCTTGATGAGGCATTTGTAGTTAAATTTGGCAACGCTACTGTTGAGAGACTTGCACAAAGCCATAGGAAAGTTCACAACAGAAACCTGGAGTTCAGCCTTGCGGGAGACCCGAATGAATTAATCCCTTACAAAACAGAAGTGAATGTACGGGCAATTATCGGGGCGCTAATCAACTATGCAGCTGGGGCTTGGGATAACAGAGAACTGAAACCGGAAGCGCGGATTGCTTATCAGGTGGAAAATGATGCTCTCAAATTAACAATGAAAGTTAGAACGTTAGAAACCACGCAGTTAGAAGAGCATTTTGGGATGGGCCTTAGAAAGCAGGTAAAAGATAACGACGTAAAGATTACACTGTACGATGACCGGGCACTCCAAACAAAGACTTATGAGATTCTCGTGCCCCTAAAGAGAAATGCAGCTAGCTGAGCATTCTATACTCACGGGCAAATATAGACAACTTTGATTATCTATCAAAACTTGTCAAAGTTGTCTAAGAGGACTTTGAACAAAAGTCAAATATGAAGGTTATTCAAAGCCCTCTATAATTAAGCAATTGTTGCCCGTTCGTAATAAGTAAAGGCAATAATTTATGCTCAATTATTTGTTGCCTTTACTATAGCCACCGTAAACGCAAACGTGCTCCCCTTCCCAAGCTCTGACTTCACCCAGATTCTGCCGCCGTGGGCTTCTACTATGGCTTTTGTTATTGCCAGGCCAAGGCCTGTGCCTCCGGCTTCCCTGCTTGCTTCCATGTTGACCTGGCTGAATTTTTCAAACAGCAGCTTCTGGTTTTCCTGAGAAATTCCGATTCCGGTATCGGAAACCGAGATTTGCACGGATTTGGGCAGCACCGCAGCTTCGATTTTTATGCCGCCTTTTTTGGTGAACTTCAGCGCGTTGCTTACAAGGTTGGCCATTACCTGCCTTATCTTGTCCTCGTCTGCCTTTATGACCGGTATTTTTTCCGGCAGCAGCAGGGAGAAGGAAAGCCGCTTGGCTTTGCATTCCCGCCCAACCTCCCTTGAGTATTTCCTGAGGAAAGGTTCGATGCCAAATGGCTTGAACAGGTAAACCATTTTTTTGGCTTCAATCTTCTGAATGTCAAGGAGGTCCTTGAGCAGCCTGTAGAGCCTCATGCTTTCGCCATGGGCTATCTGCAGGAACTCCTTTTGCTTTTCATTCACAGGGCCGCACTGGGCGTCCTTTACAAGGTCTATGTAGCCGATTATGCTGGTCATCGGCGTCCTGAGTTCGTGGGAGACTATTGACACGAAATCGCTCTTTGCCTTGTTCAGGCGCTGCAGCTCCTCGTTTGCGCTTTTCAGCTCGCTTGTTGCCTCTTCCACCTTTGCCTTCAGAACCTCGCTGAAGCCCTCTATCTTGGCATACAGCTCGGCGTTCCTTATCGCGATTGCCGCCTGTTCTGCAAGCGCTGAGACAAACAGCATGTCCTCTTGGTCAAAGGAGTTGAAGCTGTTGCTTTCAACGTTGTAAACGCCTATTACCTCTTTCCCGTACTTTATCGGCACCGCCATCTCTGACTTTGTCCTTGGTGACTGGTTGATGTAGAACCCGCATTTTGAAATGTCATTTATAACCAGAGGCTCTCCTGTTTCCGCAACCCTGCCGCAGATGCCCTCACCGATGTCTGCAGTGTAGCTTACGATTTCCTCATGGGTAAATCCCACACCTGCCCTGGCATAGAGCCTGCCGTTCTTTATGAGAAGTATGGCAATGGAGTCGTAGTGCAGTTCCTTGGCGCTCACTTTGAGGAGGGTGTTAAGGACATTGTCAAGCTGCAGGCTGGAATTGATTGCTTTTGCCGACTCGTTGAGGTTTGTCAGCCTCTTGACCGTGTCTGCATATGACTTGTGAAGGTTTGCGTTTTTAATCGCTACAGCAGTTTGGTTCGCCAGCGCACTCAGCAACTTCAAGTCCTTATCATCAAAGGCGTCAAGCTTTGTGCTTTCAAGGTTGAATATTCCTATGGTCTTGCCATCTGTTTTTACAGGAACGCAAAGCTCTGACAGCATCTTGGGCCTTATCCCAATGTACCTTTTGTCTTTCCTAACATCGCGGATTAAGAGAGGCCTGCCTGTGGCTGCTACTGCGCCTGTTATTCCTTCCCCTATCCGGATGAAGTAATTCTTATCACCCCACCTTGGATGGTTGAGCGCGCCTTTGAGGACAAGCTTGTTCCCATCTACTGCAAGAAAAGTGAAGTCTTTGAACTTGAAATGCTTTGTGACTATTACCAGTATGTTCCTGATGATTGTGTCTGTGTCAAGGCTGGAATTTATTGCCTTCCCTGTTTCGTATAACAGGCCGAAGACATCATCTGCTTTGGTTTTTGAAGACACCATGAAACTGCGGTGAGGAACGGCATATAAAAGCCTTTTGACAGCTAGCTAGCCTTCAATAAACTCTGCAAGCCTGGCATAGAATTCATTTGGGTTGTCTGCCATGACGAAATGGCCGCTTTTTGGGATTTTGATTAGCGGTATTCTTCCAAGCTTGTGCAACGCGCTTATTCTGGAATCTTCCCCATAAACGTAGGCTTTCCTTGCGGCAAGGCTCCTGAACCTTTCCAGCAATTGCCCGCTGTCAGACCACTCAACCAACGACCTTGCGGACTGGTAAAACGCGAGCGGATCTGATTTTCCAATCTGCGAAGACCAGAGCTGGTTGCCTTTGCCGGGCAGCTTGGCAATTTCGCCTTTTAACTGGCTGATAAGCAGGGTTTTAAAATTTTCAAATGGCACGCTTGCAATTCTCCTGCTGATGAATCCACAATCCTCCCCAGTAAGGTTGCCTTCCACATTCACAAATGAAGCAAGGGTTCCCTGTATCTTTTCAGCGAGAAGCAGACCGACAGCAGCGCCCATGCTGTGTGCCACGATATGAATTCTCGTTGGCTTTAAGCCGCCAAGAAGCAGCCTGCAGGCTTCTGCTTGGCCTTCCATGGAGTAAGAAAAATCCTGCGGCTTTGAGGATCTTCCGAACCCAACCAGGTCAATTGAGAGCAGCGAAAACCCGCCAAATTGCGGGAAGCTGAACGCGTCATCAAAAAATTCCTTGTTACAGCCCAATCCATGAATAAACAGAATCAGCTCCTGCCCGGGTTTCCTGTATCTGGCGGATATCTCCAGGCTGTGCCCCCGATATTCAACCGAAAAATCTTCTGAAGCCATGCGATAGCAACAGTCACTGGCAATTTATAAGCATTATGGTAGCTGTTTTCACTCAATAATTTCCTCAACCTTCTGCAGAAACTCTTCCCTGTCAAATGGCTTTGTTATGTAGTCCATTGCCCCGGAGTCTATGCCTTTCATCTTGTCTTCGAACTGCGCCCTGGAGCTCAGCATCAGGATTGGAATACTGCCCATGGCAGGCTCGGCCTTTATCTTCCTTGCTGTCTCAAAACCATCCATGCCGGGCATCATGACATCAAGCACTATCATGTCAGGCTTTTCCTTCCGTGCCTTTTCAATGCCTTCCCTGCCTGAGGAAGCCTCAACCGCCTCATAGCCCTTGCTTTCCAGAATGAAGGAAACAAGCTTCAGTATGTTCGGCTCGTCATCAATCACAAGGATTTTCTTTCCAGCCATGGCGCTGCACCCCCGATGCAGTTCCTTCAGCGTAGTCTATATAAAAGCGTTTTGGTCAGCTGGGCTGTGCGGAAGTTGTAACGAGCTGCTGCATTACCTTGTACGGGTCTGTGCCGATGACCGGCATTTCTGCAAACTCCATGCCGCCTATGTCTGAAGCATTGCCTGTCAACGGGCCCCGGTCAATGAACCGCACTATTGCAGGGAACCTGTACCAGCCATTGTCAAGCGGAAGAGCTGGGAGAAAAAAGAGAACGTTAAAGCTTTGAGCGCCCATTGCCTGGTAGCTCTTGAGCACGTGATGAACCGGCTCAGCCAGCTGCGGAAATTCACTCCAATCTGCCAAGTTACGTATTATCATCACTCCCTTTTCCTTTCTTGGAGTCAGCTCAGCTATTATCCTGCTTCCAGAACGCATAAACCCCAGGCCCAGCGCTTCATGCGCCCTGTAAAGGTCATAGAAAAAATCTTTTCCGTTGGCCCCAAATAGCGAATAATCATCACCTGCCCTCTTGAACCTCTCAACAGCAGGGTAATGGCCTCCAGTGGACATTGTCATTTGCAAATGGCCATGAATGATTGTGCCTCCAGCTCTCCACAAAACATTCCACATAAGGTATGGGCATGCCGCATCTTTATCTACAGCTCTCTGCTGCCTGAACCATTCTAAAGCAACAGTCAGGTAGTCTCTTGTTTTTTCAGCAGTAAACTGCTGCGGGCTATGACTTGTTGGTATTACCAAACCGTGGTGGGCATCGTACTTTGCCACATTCGATGCAGTCACTGAATGTTTACCCCTCACCCGGCCGGTTAAGTCGCTTGGAGTTTGGTTCTCCGGGTTACAAAATGTGCAGCCATCCGTTCTTTCAAGCCTTTGCAGAATGTCATCAGGGCATATTGGAGATTCAATTGGCCTTTTCGCCCTTAACTCGTTAAACACAGCGCTTTCCCCAGTATATCTGTTGTTGACCCTCACGATGGTTTGCTGTTCGACAGCTTGAACAGAGCCGAACTGCCTAATAACCCAAGGAACCATTTCGGGAGGTATGCACTGCCTGCCCAGCTTTGTTTGAACATCATAAATTGTGCCTACAAGCCGCCTTTCTTCAGGAGGAAGGCCGTTGATTAATGCCTCAAGCCGAGAAACAGTCAATTCCTGAGCAGCGCCTGATGTTTGCTGACCTGGTGGTGCTTCAACTGTTAGTACTATCTTCCCACACCTCTTATTACCTCTGAACTACCCATAATACAATCTCACACGCCGTCTTATATACTTTTCGCTTATACAAAATATTTGTTTTAGGCAAAAGTTTATATTTAAATTGCGGTTTGGCTGTGCCATGCTTGACATCCGTTTCATCGCTGCAAATCCTGCTTTAGTGAAGAAAGACCTTGAGAAGAGGCAGGACAGGGAGAAGCTGCCGTGGGTTGGCGAAGTTGTTGAGAAGCATGAGGAGTGGAAAGAGCTTAAAGGGAAAGTTGACGAGCTGAGGAGAAGCAGGAACGCCGTAAGCGAGGAAATAAACCGGCTTAAGAAGGAAGGCAAGGGCATAGCTGCCAAGGTAAAAGAGGCAAAGGAGCTGCCGCAGAAGATTGCAGCAGCAGAGGAGAGGCTGCAGCAGCTTCAGGACAGAATCAAGTTCATTCTTCAGAGGCTTCCGAATATACTCCACGAGTCTGTTCCTGTTGGGAAAGATGATACGGAAAACAAGGAAATCAGGAAGTGGGGCACCCCAAAGAAAGCTGCTTTTGAGCTAAAGAGCCACGGCGAGCTTCTGGAGCAGCTTGGCCTCGCAGATTTTGAGCGCGCAAGCAAGATTTCCGGCACTGGCTTTTACTTTGTTAAGGGCGACCTTGTGAAGCTTGAGCTTGCCCTGATAAGCTTTGCGGCAGCCGAGCTGGAAAAGAAAGGATTCACTTTGGTTGAGCCTCCTTTGATAATGCGCAGAACGCCTTATGAGGGCGTAACAGCCCTGGATGATTTTGAAAATGTGATGTACAAAATTGATGACCCTGCTGAAAAAGAGGGCAGCTACCTTATCGCAACCTCTGAGCATCCAATCGGGGCTATGCTCACGGACGAAACGCTTGACGAGAACAAGCTCCCGCTTAAGTTCGGAGGCATTAGCAGCTGCTTCAGGAGGGAGATAGGCAGCCACGGGGTCGATACCCGAGGGCTTTTCAGGGTGCACCAGTTCAGCAAGATAGAGCAATTCGTGTTCTGCAAGCCTGAAGACTCGTGGAAAATTCATGAGGAACTTTTGAATAACGCTGAAGAAATCTTCCAGAAGCTCAAAATTCCTTACAGGGTAGTAAGCATCTGCACAGGAGACATTGGAACTGTAGCTGCAAAGAAGTACGACATTGAGGCGTGGTTCCCAAGGCAGAACACTTACAGAGAGGTGGTAAGCTGCAGCAACTGCACCTCTTACCAGGCTGTATCGCTGAATGTCCGCTACCTGAACAGCAAAACAGGCGAGAAGGAATTCGTGCATACTTTAAACTCAACAGCCGTAGCAACCGGAAGGGCAATGGTGGCAATAGTTGAGAACTGCCAAAACAAGGACGGAACAATAACCGTTCCGGATGCTCTTGTGCCGTATGTTGGGAAGAAGGTTATTGGGAGATGAGCCGTAAGAAGACTGCTGCGGGAATTATTCTTACGTTTCTGAACTTCTGAAGCCTGAGCAGGTCTTTATCTCCTGACACAATGTAACCCGCATAGCCATCAATTGCAGCTTCTATAATTTTGTTGTCATCCGGATCTTCCTTCACTGCATCAATTTCAGATGTTGTAATTACAATCTCTGCTATTGAGATAATCTGTTTCACTGCCAATTCAATCTGGTTTTTGGAAAAGCCGAATTTCGCTCTTGAGATTACTTCCCTTAACTCGGTTATTACTTGAGGAGAAAGAACAAGCCTGAAACGCCCAAGCTTTGCTTCTTTCAGCAGCTTATACTCGTTGCCTTCTGCAATAATGGCTGATATGAGAATGTTTGTATCAGCTACTGCCCTGAGCATGCTGTTGTCACCGCTGAGAAGCCTCTCGCCTGTAAGCCGCTATTTCCGTTTCAACATCATTTACGGTCACTCCTCTCTTTTTGGCGGTTTCCCATGTAGAGCGAAATGCTTTCTCAAACTCATCAATTGTCCTTGCAGCTTCCAGATTCTTAACCCTCTTAAGGACTATGCTGTCTTCTAAATCGTAAACTATAAAGCGCTCTCCGGGTTTTATCCCCTTTTCATCCCTAATGTCCTGCGGGATAACGACCTGCCCTTTGGTTGTGATCTTTGTGATTTCAATTGACATCATAACCGCCTCCACAAACTTCAGTAAGAATGGTAAGATTAATCTTATATTTAAAGGTTTTGATTTTTTGGAACGCGCGCAATTTGGCAATAACGTATATACAATATTTCTGTAACTTATAAATAGCTCCTTTTCCGACGCAGCCGCCATGGCTAAAAGGCTCCTGAAGCGGAACATGAAGCTTTCCGGCTTAGCTGCGGCTTTCTCCGGCTTTGGCTGTTATTGGTTCGTCTTTGCGTTCTTTTTTGTTTTCTGAGCGCTTGGCTGTTTTTTAGCATTGTAAGGCGAGGCGCAAGGTGCAAAAAAATGATGTGAAATAAAACTATGCAGAGGGTGAGTGAAAATGTTGCAATTGAGGGCGGATGTGACGCCGCAGCAGATAAAAGATGTCGAGAGCGCTATTCGTGAGCTGGGCCTCCGTTCACAACTGGTGATAGGAGAAACCGCAGCCACCCTGCAGGTTATTGGCGACGAAACAGACAAAGACCTGCACGTGCTCGCTGGCATGCAGGGCGTGGAGAAAGTGACGCCAGTCAACGCGCCATACAAGCTCGTGAGCCGGAGGCTTCATCCGGAATACGGGCTTAATGGCCATACCAAAGTTGTAAACGTTGCCGGAGTTGAAATCGGCGGCACCAGCCTTGTCGTTATGGGAGGGCCATGCGCGGTTTACAACAGGCAGCAGGTGCTTGAAACAGCCCGCGCAGCAAAGGAAGCAGGAGCCAGGATTATGCGCGGAGGAGCTTACAAGCCAAGGTCATCCCCGCACTCTTTCCAGGGGCTTGGAAAAGCCGGCCTTGAAATGCTTATGGAAGCGAAGCAGGAAACCGGCCTGCCAGTAGTTACAGAGGTATTGGACCCAAGGCATGTGGAGCTTGTCGCACAATACGCTGACATGTTCCAGATTGGGACGAGAAACGCGCAGAACTTCGAGCTTCTGAGGGAAGTAGGCAGGTCAAGGATGCCTGTTTTGCTGAAAAGGGGCTTCGCCGCAACGCTTGAAGAATGGCTTTGCGCGGCAGAATACATAGCCTCTGAAGGCAACATGAACATAGTGCTTTGCGAAAGAGGCATGAAAACGCCATTCCAAAGCTCTGAGAACGGCAGGTTTAACTTTGACATCCAGGCAATTCCCGCAGTCAAGGCACTGACTTACCTGCCTGTAATAGCAGACCCGAGCCACTCAACCGGCAAAAGGGCATTAGTAACCCCAATAGCGCTGGCTGCCGTTGCTGCAGGAACTCATGGACTTATACTCGACATAAGAAGGGAAGCTGATGGCCCCATAATTGAATATGTCAAGGATGGCGTGGCAATGAAGACTGCGTATTGCGACTATGAGCAAGCCTTAACGCCGAAAGAGCTTGAAACGCTGGCTGTGGCTGCGAAAGCGGTCCACACAGCAATGCACACGCCAGTGTAGTGCACAAATTATATAAACGTTCCAGCAGCTTTCGGCACCTATGGCCTTTTTCAGCAGCGGCAGCAGCGGGGAGTCCCTGTTCAAGAATCCTATCGGCCTGGACTACGACTACCAGCCAAAGCTTGTGAAATACAGGGAGACTGAGATGAGGCAGATAGCTGCTGCAATCCGGCCTTTGTTCCAGAAAAGGAGCGGGAGAAACATCTTCATCCATGGGCCCTCAGGCGTTGGGAAGACAGCGGCTGTGCGGAACCTTCTGAACGAGGTTGAGCAGGAAACTGACGAAATCGTGCTGTTCTACATCAACTGCTGGAAGAGCGATACCACCTTCAAGATGCTGCTGCAGATGTGCGATGGCATAGGGTATAAGTTCACCCAGAACAAGAGGGCTGACGAGCTGTTTGACATTGTCAAGAAGGACATCAACAGGAAAGCAGCTGTGATTGTGCTTGACGAGGTTGACAAGATAGATGACATTGATTTCCTGTACAACATAATTGAGGAGGTGTTCAACAAGTCAATAGCCCTAATCACAAATAACCGAGACTGGATTTCAGAGCTGGACAGCAGGATTAAATCAAGGCTGACAGCTGAAATGCTGGAATTCAAGCCCTACAACCTGACAGAGACAAGGGGCGTCCTGCAGCAAAGGCTTGAGTTTGTTTTTGCCCAAAACTGCTGGGATAACGACGCGTTTGAGGCAGTTGTCCAGAAAGCATCAGGCATGCAGGACATCCGTTCAGGGCTATACCTCATGAAGGAAGCAGCAAATACTGCTGAGGAGCGCAATTCCGCCAGAATAACAATGGCGGATGTCGCAGCTGCTGTAAAGAAACTTGAAGAATTCAGCATAAAGAAGACAGAAGAGCTTGAAGAGGAAACAAGGTTTATCCTCAACCTCATAAAGAAAAACAGCGGCAGGAAGATTGGCGAAGTCTATGAAGCCTACAAGAGCGCAGGAGGCCAGGCGGTCTACAAAACCTTCCAGAGGAAAATAGCCAAGCTCGAGGATGACCGCTTCATCGCTGCTGAAAAGATTATCGGGGGAAGCGAGGGCAAGACCACCATCCTCAAGTTCGGCCATGAGAAGAAGCTTACGGATTTTTGATATCACTTAATAGTGGTTAAAATATAGAAAGATTTAAATACTGGTTCTTGAAGTGCTGTTTGTGAAGCAAAATGAGAGGATGGCATAAGCAGAGGCACAGGCACAGTTTGGCTGCGAGAGGAATAAAAACCGGAAGAAGCCACAGGAACGGCTCGCAGGTCAATGCTCCAATGCCGTGGGGCATGTATGACGTGAGAGGGCTTGAAGAAACTATTGGTGAAGCATACAGAAGCGGCCAGCCTGGGCAGGTTGACATTACTTTTGCGGAATGCTACTCCGTGATTGACAGAACCCGATTTGGCGGCCAGAGGCTGAGACTTAGGGATGTCCTTAAAATCCCGTCCTTTACTGTCGTTTTTGAGCAAGGCACGGATAATGGCTATGCCATTGTTGGCCATGGCGGAGACCACGGCACTTTTTTTCATCCAGGCGGCTGGCCGGACAATAACTGTTGGCAGCCCAGCCGCTTTCACGGCACCGCCTTAATGCTTAGCAAGCCAGCCAGGCTCTATGCTTCCCTTCCGGATGGCGAGCAAGTGCCTTTTGACATCGCAGGGCTTGTAGGGCTTGAGGACAGGGTAGTGCTGGAAATCGCTGCAGGGCAGCGCAGAAACGGCCACAGGCAGTATGATGCTGTTAAACGATAATTGCTGGATTAAGAGGGGGTGTAACAAAAATGGTATTGAGCGCAGACGGTTTGGATTTGGAAACATTGGCTAACATGGGCATTACCAAGGACAGGGGCGGAAGGCTCAGGATTGGCCATGACGTTGCCAGGGAGATGGGGCTTGGCGGCGGAAGATGGCTTAAGAAGGAAGAGGAAGCAAAGGTTCCTGACGCCATAAAAGGCTACGGCGCATTGCCTGAAGAGCTTAGGGCTGGAAACACATATTCAACAATTGAGCGATTCCATTTTGCTGCAGAAGCAGGGAGAAATGGCGTTCCAGTATCAGGCCAGGCGTTTGAGCCTCACCAACATTCCCTTGAAGGAAAGTTGGATGCTGCAAAGGTAAGAACTGCATCTGATGGGCTTCCGCAGCGCTCTGTGCTGGCTGCCTACTGGAACCATAATGGCGAGCAGGCTGGAAAAGGCTACGCGCCAGTAACCACAAAGCAGTTTATTGAGGGTTTGGTTGCTGGAGTTGAGCAGCAGCTGAAAAATTTAGAGGGTGAAGCGATTCGCTTGACTGGCGAAGCAAAGAGCTTCGTTGTTACAGATGCTGAGCAGGCTTTGAAGTCAGCACTCACAGCAACATATCTTAAGAGGATGGTTGACTACCTGACACCAAAACTCGCTGCTGCCAAAAGCCGGGGCAACGTTCCAGGAAATGGCATCTATGAGGCTGCATCGCAGCAAGGGGCAGCCGCAGCTTCAGCATAATTTTTATCCGGAATCAATCTGCGTGAACAACCATGACAGGAGCGGCAGCAGCAGGGCGGGAGCTAAGCAGCGCTAAGCCTGGCAGGGGAGATAAAGCAGCAGTTGGCGGGATTGTAGCGGTTGTGGGCGCTGCCGCTGTATACCTCGCTCTTGGCGGCATTGGCTCGCTGGTTACCAAAACTGATGTGACCTTTCCCCGAATGGCTATTGGAGAGCAAAATGTGGCGTATGTTGAAAGGCTCCCTGCAAATGCATTCTGGAGAAAGTTCCCGGTTGTGGACAAGGAAGGCTATGCTGTCTGGACAGTAACTGCTCCTGATGGCGGGCTTGTTGCCAGGCTGACAGACAACGACAACAACGGCTTAATAGGAAAAGGCGATATTGTAAACGCTGTTGAGGAGTTTTACGGCATAAAGGGGCTGGTGGAGTACCCCGGCGGCATTGAAGCGGTTGACAGCGACGGAACTAGGTTCACAGAGCCAAAAGGCGCTCTCCAGGGCATGATAGCTGAACATGCCATGAACCAGCGCACAAAATGGAACATCTGGATGCAGCAGCACTACCCTGAAATAAAGGCAAAACTGCAGGAACAGCAGAAGCAGTATCAGCAGCAGCGAAGATAACCAAGGAATCATAATTACCTTATGTCAAACCCTTCAAATTCTCCCGTGGACTGCTCTTCTTTTACATCAATGCCAGTAACAAATGCCATCAGAGGGCCTTTCCTGAACTTCTTCTCAAATTCCTTGAGATGCTTTTCCTCTCCTTCCGCAACTATCTCAACATTTTCATCCTTAAGGTTACGCACAAAGCCGCTGATGCCGAGCAGCTCTGCCTCCCTTCTCGTGAATTCCCTGTAGAAAACCCCCTGAACCTTGCCTTTCACTATTGCATGGATCCTTTTTGCCGCCATCGTTGAGGTGAGGCTTCAGCCTTTGTTTTAAATTTTGTGGAATGCTGCCCCATATTCCGAAAAGCATTTATAGTCGAAATGCTAATATGGCAGCAAGGGAGTTAGCAAAATGATTGGGGTGGGCAGATGGAACTGGCAATATGCATCAGTTGTGGCATGGAAATTGGCAGAAGCTCAAGGCACCCAAGCCTGTGCAGGGCATGTGAAAGGTCCATGAGCGAGGAAGAGATTTTTGCTGTTATGGATGCTGAATGAGAGGCAGGGGGGGGTGGTTAATGATGCATAATAATGTATTCAGAAGGATAGAGAATCGGCTGCTTAGGGGAAAGGCGCTTTTTGACTATGAGCAAACAAAAGGCGAGAAGCCACAGCAGACCAGCCTGGAGATTTTTATGCGCAGAAGCTACGGCATTCCAGAGCGGCCTGATGTAGATGTTGAAAGGTCGGTCTGGGGTTACCGAAGCAGGGGAAAGAGGCTTGCGACTGTATGATGCCGCGTAATGCTAAGAATATTAAAAATAAAAAAGAAGAAAAAAGATTTTCCATGACAGGTTTTCAGCAAGAAAAATAAGCTGCGCTTATTCTCTCCTGGTTGTCCTGTGCTTGGAGTAGCAGTCCCTGCAGTAAACAGGCCTGCCTTCTGCCGGCTTGAAAGGAACCTCAGACTGGGCTCCGCAATCGGAGCATGTTATCTGGTTCATTTCTCGCTGTCCAAATGCCATTCTCTCATCCTCTACTCTTTGCTATGCCCATTATAAGCGTATATTGCTATACCCATATAACTCACATAGCTTATACTTCTCTACACGGCCCCCACTATACTGCTGTGAGAAATCCTGTATGCTCGGAAGTGAGCGTTTGCAGTATATAAATGTATGCTTTTTTGTGTATGCTTTTTTGTTCGTTTAATGTTGCACTGGACAATGGACATCTGTCCGGGCAGGATTTAAATATAGCTTTGGCTGGCAAAGTTTATATGGAAAACAGTAATGACATTAAAAACATGGAATTTGTGGATGACAGAACGATAAAGCTTGACAAGATTCTCAATGACTTAGACAGATTTGTGCTAAAATTCATCAAAATACTGGAGAAACATGCCAATTATGTGATCGTCAGCGGTTATGTTTCTATACTCTTTGGCAGGTCAAGGGCTACAGAGGATATTGATATTTTTATAAAAGAATTAAGCAAAGCACAGTTTGCAGCTCTTTACCAAGATTTAAAGGATGCAGGCTATTGGTGCCTGAATGCAGAAAGCACTGATGAAATCTATGAATACCTTGAAGAAAGCCTTTCGATAAGATTTGCCAACGAAGGCGAAACCATACCCAATTTTGAAGTGAAATTTGCAAAGAAAAAATCTGCATTAATGGCATTTGCCGATTCTCTCACAGTGCTGATTGGTGATGGCAGAATCAGGCTATCCTCGCTTGAAAGGCAGATTGCTTACAAGCGTTATTACCTTAAGACAGACAAGGATTTGGAAGACGCTGCTTACATCGAAAAGTTATTTAAGGAACAAATCAACTTTGGAAAGGTTAAATTGCTGCAAAGGATGATTGAAGATGAAATGGCTTAAGCCTGGAAAGAACAATGGGGAAGAACGGATGAATTTTGTTGACTACTGGGCAGAGTATGTCAGGACACACCCCTTTAGGGCCTGGAGCAGGCAGCAGGCAGTTTTAATAAACAGCCAGATCCAGAGTGCCAGGGCTGCAAAGCTGACACCGAGGCAGTATCTGGAGATAAAGGGAGAGGTCTGCACGAGGTAGGCTGGGCTGCTCAGGCGGTAAGCCTGGCGAGAATTTCAGTAAGATATCTTGGGCTTATGTAATAGCCGGCCTTTACAGTTTGGCCTATTAACCCGGCAGCCTGTTTTTTGGTTATAATTCTCTTTTCAACAGCCAGAATAATTACTGTTGTTGTTCTGGAAAAATCAATGCCAAAGGCTTTTGCAGCTCTGATTGCAGCCGCATCATCAATCAAAAGCTTATCATTAGTTTCCTTCGCAAGGTTGAGTGAGGAATTCTCGCCTTTGCCAAGCCACAGTTCAACCATCTGTTTAGGATTTACAACCTTTATCCACCCTTCGCTAATAGCGTCGCTTATTGAAGAATGCCCTGGTTTCCCTTCAACCAAAACCTCTTCCTTAACCGCTTCTGTTATCGTAACACTGCCAAACAGCGCTTTTAGCAGACGCAGCTGGCCAATCTTTGCAAGGCAGATGAGTGGAGTGGAATTGGCTATCATTTTAGCAGCTTGAGGTCTTTTTCAAGGTCTTCTTCAGAATAGCCTGTCCAGTCAATGTTCCTTTCCTTAACAAGCTCAAGCATTTCCCACAGCGAAACGCCGCATTCTTCTGCCGCTTTTCCAATGGACTTCTTATGCGCAGCAACATCCTCCAGCGCAGTCCTCATCTTCAGTTCGTGTATGGAACTGATCAGTAAACGCCGCACGACTTCGCTCCTGTCAGCCTGCCATCTATCCTCTACTTCGGCCAGGTCCTTCAAGACCGATTCGCCCAGCCTAACTGATATTGTCGCTGCCATCGTATTCAATATAATATAATGTACACATATTTAAGTTTTTCGCTTTTTAATGCCTTCCTGTAATGCCGAGCGGTCGCAAGCAAAACTTTTATTAACAACTCCCACCGCACAATTCATTCAAATGGTAAGAGACTTCCATCACTTTAAAGGGAACGAGTTGACACGCTCAGAGCAGATACAGCGCGCAGTTGTAGAGTTGCTTCTGAATACTAATTCGATAACATGGGAGCTGAAGCACTCCTCAGGATGCTGCCAGATTGGGCGAATATTGGCGCAGAAAAGAAAATTGGATGTTGAAATTGCTGAAATCGCCTGCATTTTACATGACATATGTGTGATTGTTGAGGGAAAATACGAAGAACATGCAAGAAGAGGGGCTGAGACAGCTAAGAGGATGCTGGAAGAGTCTGGTGATTTTAACGGGGATGAGATTCAGTTGATTACCGAGGCGATAGCACACCACAGCGAGAAACAAATCCGGACAGGTAAGCCATATATAGAGCTTGTTAAAGATGCTGATGTTTTCGATTGTTCCTTATACGAGAACGCTCAAGGCTTTTACGTCTTGCATAAGCCAAAGGACGTTTATGATGAGTATGTAAAACGAATAAAAATTGTCAGAAAAGAGCTTGGATTAGGGCAGAATGAAGTCTTCAGGGAAGGTAAATGAAGATTCTGGTGTTGTTAGGGGAGATTGGAAAAGACGATACTTTACTTGCCGGGGGGAAGGGTGCGCAGCTTGGCGAGCTTAAAAAGTCGGGGTTTAATGTTCCAGAAGGTTTCGTAATTACCACAGAATTTTATAAAATGTTTGTGGAGAAAACCGGGTTGTCAAAAGCAATTCAGGAAATCTTGTCAAATCTTGATGCAGGAAATAACAACGGATTTGAAGAAGCGAGTAAGAGTATACATTCTTTGATAATTTCAACAGATTTGCCCGAAGATGCTGAAAATGGTATAATCAATGCGTATAAAAAACTTAATGCGCTGGTTGCTGTCAGAAGCTCTGCAACAGCAGAAGACCAAAAGGAAGCATCCTTTGCAGGGCAAATGGCTACGTTTCTTAACGTGACTGAAAGCAGTCTTATAGAGTCTGTCAAAAAATGCATTGCATCGTTATTTACCCCGAGAGCAATATGCTATAGGAAACAAAAGAAAATTGGTTACATGAACGTTTCCATGGCAGTTGTGGTTCAGAAAATGGTCAATTCTGAAAGGGCTGGAGTTGCGTTTTCACTAAACCCTGTAAGTAATAACGCGAAAGAAATAGTTATTGAGGCGGCAAGCGGTTTGGGCGAG
>JACPBY010000017.1 GCA_016180065.1 Candidatus Woesearchaeota archaeon
GTGCCCCTGAACTGCTTTCCGGCCAGGAAATTCTCCAGATTCACAATGTCCTTGCCTATCACAGCAACTTTCAGTTCCATTTTCTCTGCCGTCTTTGCAGCCACCGGGTCAAATGGTGTGTTCAGGCCAGGGCTCCACTTGCTCACCCCAATCAGCTTCCTGAAGTCTTTCCAGCTTATCTTCTGCACTGGCTTGGCATCATGGAACTTTGTCGGGTCCTTGTCGTAGACGAAATCTGTGTTGGTTATGTTTATGACAGTCCTGGCTCCAAGGTTCTTTGCAAGGAGGACTGCAATGTAGTCAGTGCTCCTGCCCGGCTTCCATCCTGCTGCAACGACAATTCTCTCTGATTCTTTGAGCGTTATTCTTTCGTTCGGGTTCTTGACAACCCTTGGGTAAGCTGTTTCCCTGAAGATTGTCCTGAGAAGGTGCGCATTGAGCCTTGTTGCGTGAATGCCAAGCCAGTCAAGGTCTTCCGGAACGGCCTGGACAACGCTTCTGGCAGCGTTCTGGTATTCCCTGGCTGTTTTGCCGCCTCCGCAGATTATTGCAAAGCGGCAGCCATCGCCCATGAACTTGCCGATCAGCTGCTTGAATCCTTTAAGAAAATCAGCGTCTATCTGGCTGGGTGCCATGACAGAGCCGCCAAGTGAGATGACAACAGTTTCAAATTCTTTTTTTGCCATGAATATCAAAAACAGGATGCTTGCAAGGCAGGTTAT
Source organism: Candidatus Woesearchaeota archaeon (assembly GCA_016180065.1). GTDB lineage: Archaea > Nanobdellota > Nanobdellia > Woesearchaeales > UBA10216 > UBA10216. Next base: position 723 of record JACPBY010000017.1, read on the forward strand.
AAATCTTTTCATGAACTTTTTAAACGCGGCATGGCCACCTGCTTGAATGGCGGTTTTATCAGTGAAAAATTTTTTCAGCAGCCTCACTGCAGGGCAGAAAGCAATTGCGGCAATGGCGGCGTTCATGGTTGTCATGTTCTTTGCAGCCAAGGTTGCGTTCTGGGCGCTTGTTTTCATATTCCTGGCGAGCATTGCAGAGATATACAACAATGAGTTCAGGACTCCGGTGCATTTTGACTTTGTCAAGCTCGGCACTGTAATGATGGCTGTTTCGCACGGCGCTGCTGCGGGAATTTTTGTCGGGCTGGCTTCCACGTTTTTTTCAAAGCTGTTCTCTTCCAGGCTTGACGCCACCGTTGCAATTTCCCTGGCAGGCGTAACAGCGATGGCTGTGCTGGCAGGCCTGTTTTCCTCTGCGCCAATAGCTGCCTTGGGCATCGCTCTTGTGGCTGTTTATTACCTGATTACAACGCCGATAAACCTCATCATGGGCGAGGAGCCGGGGTATGCACTGATGTATGTTCTTACCAGCCTTGCAGTCAACTTTCTGCTGTTCTCACAGGTTGCGCCAAGGATAATGCCTCTGCTGTAAGGCAGCTTTAAATACGGATGCTGGGTCCTTCTCGCCCATGAACGATTTTTATTCCGAGCTTGCAAATGAGCTGAAGCTGAAGAGGCTTGGCAAGGATGCAGCAACTAGGGCAAAGATAAGGCTCGCTGCAAAATACGGCCTTCGCAGGATACCCGGCGATGTTGAGGTATTCCTGAACGTGCCTGAAGCTGACGCGGCACAACTGAAAAGGCAGCTGCAAATCAAGCCTGTAAGGACCTTATCAGGCATTGCGAGCATCTCAATAATGACAAAGCCGTACAGCTGCCCCCACGGCAGGTGCACGTTCTGCCCAGGAGGGCTGAAATCATCATTTGGCGATGTGCCGCAGAGCTATACTGGAAAGGAGCCTGCCACGATGCGGGCAATACGCGCCAGTTTTGACCCTTATCTCCAGGTTTTCAGCAGGCTTGAGCAGTATGCTGTAACTGGCCAGGCGTTTGACAAGATAGAGCTCATAATCCAGGGCGGCACGTTTCCCTGGCTGCCAACAGAATACCGGGAAGAGTTTGTTGGCTACGCTTACAAGGCGATGAATGACTTTTCGAGGGAGTTCTTCGGCAGCAGCGGGCTTGACCTGAGAAAATACAAGGAACTCTTTGAGATGCCCGGCAGCCTGAGCGATGCCTCAAGGGTAAAACGGGTAATGAAAAAGATACTGCGGCTGAAAGGCAATAAAAGCTGCAGCGGGTTCTTATTTCGGCAGCAAAAGCTTAACGAATCCGCGAAAATCCGATGTATTGGGCTGACTATTGAGACAAAGCCTGATTGGGGAAAGGCTGAGCAGGGAAACCATATGCTGAAGCTTGGCTGCACCAGGGTTGAGCTTGGAATACAAACCGTGTATGGGCAGCCGCTGAAGCTGACGAACAGGGGCCATACACTTAATGACACCAAAGAATCGCTGCAGCAGCTTAAGGATTTGGGCTTTAAGATTAACGCCCATTACATGCTCGGGCTTCCTGGTGTCAGCAGGAAAATGGACTTGGATGGCCTTAAAGAGCTGTTTTCAAATCCAGACTATCGCCCGGACATGCTTAAGATATACCCCTGCCTTGTCATTAAAGGCACGCCCCTTTACACGCAGTGGCAGCAGGGAAAGTTCACGCCAATCACCACGGCAGAGGCGGCAGAGGTAATAAGTGAGTTCAAAAGGCTTGTCCCGGGCTGGTGCAGGATAATGCGCATCAACAGGGACATTCCAAGTTATGTGGCATCAGCCGGCATTGACCGCACCAATCTCAGGCAGTATGTGCAGGCGCTGCAGCAGCAAAAAGGAATAACCTGTAATTGTATAAGATGCCGCGAAATTGGGAGAAAGGGCTGGACTGGCAAAAGCAAAATAAGCATCACAAAATACGAAGCCGGCAATGGCAAAGAATTCTTCATCGCGGCAGAAGACCCTGTGAGGGACGCCATCATTGGCTTTTGCAGGTTGCGTTTTCCTTCACAGCAGTTAAGGCCGGAAATAACAGAAAAAACAGCCATCATAAGGGAGCTGCACGTTTATGCAACGGCCGCAGCAATAGGCGAAAAAACCCTGGACAAAAACGAAAAAATGCAGCACCGCGGCTTTGGAAAGAAGCTGATGGCAGCCGCTGAGAAAATAGCAAGGCAACAGGGAATGGGCAAAATGCTGGTCATTTCAGGAGTCGGTGCAAGGCAGTACTACAGGAAGCTGGGCTACCGCCTGGAAGGGCCTTACATGGCAAAAGCATTGGATTAAACTAATCTTTCTCGTTTTTTGTTGCCGCAGCAACTAAACAGGTTCATTGGACACTGGACATCTCTCCGGCTAGGGTATTTAAAGGGGTTCTTGCGGTTTTGAGGTCACGAGGTGATGAGCATGGGTTTGCCAACAATGTTCAGTGTCAGCATGGTGAGTGAGCTTTTTTTCAGCAGAATCAGGGAGCTAAGCGTCAGAAGCCTGAAGGAGATTAAGGATGGCAACAGCAGGCCTGAGCTTAGGCTTATACGAAGCACAACAACTTTTTTATAGTTCTTTTCCCCTTGCTTCGGTCATGGAAATCGTAACAAAAGAAGAGTTCCTGCTTGAAAAGGTGAAATACTTTCGCTTAATCAGGCAGGGTGCTGTTTTCATACACCCGACAGACACCATTTACGGCATTGGGTGTGATGCAACCAACGAATCAGCCGTGCAAAGGATTCGCAGCATTAAACAGCGGACATCAATGCCCTTTTCAATAATTGCTCCATCAAAGAAATGGGTCTATGACAGCTGCGATATCCTTCCTGAAGGCGAGGAATGGCTTGACAGGCTGCCCGGGCCGTTTACGCTGATTTTCAGGCTGAAAGGCAGTTCAGCGGTTGCTGGTTCTGTGAATCTGGGCAGCAACACGCTTGGCATAAGGATGCCCAGGCACTGGCTCTCAACGGCTGTTTCTGAGCTTGGCTTCCCTCTTGTAAGCACATCTGCCAACATTACGGGCGAGTCCTACATGACATCTGTTGACGACCTTGATGAGAACATAAGGCATAAGGTTGACTTCATTGTCTATGAGGGCGAGAAAAAAGGCAGGCCCTCAACCATAGTGAAGCTGTTTGAAAAGGAAGTGCAGGTCGTGGAGCGCTAATTCGTTTTCGCAGCCTTTGCCTCCAAACTGCAATCAAGCGGGCTCAATCGCACATTCTTGGTCGGTTTGCCAAAAAAAGTGTCCAAATCAATTCCTTCTGATTTTCCTTCTATGTTCACCTTCTTCACTTTCACGCCATAAAAGCCTTCTTGGGGAACGGTAAAGTCCAGTTCAAGGTGCGCCCTGCCTTGTTCGTCCATTTGTAATGGGCGAACTTCATATCTAGCCTCACCGCTTGGTGACTGAACCCCCACCAATACGTAATGTTCACTTTTTTCCGCTCCTGCAAAATCAACGCCAACGGTTGCGTAGGGGTATCTGTCATTGCAGTGTGTAATAGCGTCGGAAATCTTGACTTCAAGGCCGGCAGCAGGTGCATTTGGCATGAGCAATGTCGCGAGGCGAAAGGCTGCATATGCCAGCGAAACTCCTGCAGTTGCTGTAAGCACTATTTTCGGGATTTTTGTTTTAATGCCCATAACCTGCAGAAATAGCTGTGCTTTTAAAAATCTTTCTTTTTTTATCACCAGATAGTAACACTTAAATAGTAGTTGCTTTTTTATAGTTGCTGTGATACCATGAAGCCCATGAAAATCCTCGCAGCTGGCTGCATACACGGCAACTCAACGCTGATTGAATCCCTGGCTGAGCAGGCCGAGAAGGAGAATGTTGACCTTGTTGTGCTGGCTGGCGACCTCACTTTGGGAGAAAGAAGCACTGACAACATACTTGGGCCGTTTGTGAAGCGCGGCAGGAAGGTTGCTTTGGTTCCGGGCAACCATGAAACCATTGCTACCGCTGACTTTCTGGCGAAGAAGTATGGCGCTGTCAACCTGCACGGCTACGGCTTTAATCACGGCGAGATTGGCTTGTTTGGCTGCGGCGGAGCAAACATAGGCCTGTTCCAGCTTTCAGAAGACGAGATTTTCTACCACCTGTACAAGTCGCACAGGTATGTCAAGGATGCAAAGAAGCGCATCATGGTCACCCACGTCCATCCCGCTGAGTCCCTGATGGAGCAGTTTTCTGATTTTGTTAAGGGCAGCACCGGCGTTACAAAGGCTATAGAGCTGCTGAAGCCTGACATTATGCTGTGCAGCCATGTGCATGAGGCTTCCGGCCTGGAAGAAACGATTGGCGGCACAAGGATTATCAACGTCAGCAGGACTGGGAAGATTATTGAGGTCTAGAACCTGTACTTCTGCTTCAGTTCTTCTGCTACCCCTTCCAGTTCGTGCGTGAGTTGCCGGCTCATGGGCGAGAATGTGAAGGCCATTGCCACAAGCACACCGTCTTCGCCTTTTGGTATGCCTAAGTCTGCCGTAACTCCTTTTATCCTCATTTTCCGCTCTGCCTCGACAATCAGGCAGGGCAGGTCAGTGGTGTTAACATACACAAACCTTCTGTGCTGCTTTTCCCCGGAGTTGTGAAGCGCCTGGCGTGCAGCTTCATATTCAGTTGCAAGGTATAGCGCCATGTACCCTCCTGTTCCGGAACCATCATGCAGCTCTCCATACTCAATGACCGCTCCCTTTGTCAGCCTGTGAACGCCTGCCGGAAGGGCAGGGAGGCTATTGCTGCCAGGCAATCCCGCAAGCGCCTTATTGAGGCCTGGGTCTTCTTCTATCAGGTCAAAAATGCTTTTCTGACTCATTTTTACCCTTTTACAACTCCCAGCGGCACGAGCCTTGCGACCAGCTTTCCGAGCTTTGCCTCATTTGAAACCCTGCACACTTCGTCCACGTCCTTGTATGCCGGCGAGCTTTCTTCTGCTATGCCTTTCCAGCTGGCTGCCTTTACAAGTATGCCCCGCTGCTCAAGCTCTTTCGCAACTGTTTCTCCCCTGAACCTTCTTATTGCTTCTGCCCTGGACATCTCTCTTCCGGCGCCATGCGCAGTTGAGCCCCAGCTTTTCTCTTCTGCTTCTGCTGTGCCAACAAGGATGTAGCTTGCAGTGCCCATTGTTCCGGGTATGAATACCGGCTGGCCTGCCTGGCGGTATAGCTCGTTGATTTCTTCCCTGCCTGGGCCAAAGCTTCGCGTTGCGCCTTTCCTGTGCACGCACAGCTCTTTCTGCTCGCCGTCAACCTTGTGCTTTTCTATCTTGCCAATGTTGTGGCAGACGTCATAGACTTGCTTCATTCCCTCTGAAGTGCCCATTACTTTCCCGAAGCTGTCTCTTACCCAGTGCACTATCATCTGCCTGTTTGCAAAGGCGTAATTTGCCCCTGCGCTCATTGCCCGAAAGTATTTCTGGCCGAGCTCGGAGTTTATTGGCGCGTTAATAAGCTCGCGGTCAGGAAGGCCTTCAAAGCCGTATTTCTTTTCCATTTCTCTTATGTAGTCGGAAGCGACTTGGTGGCCCAGTCCGCGGGAGCCGCAGTGAATCATTACGGTTATCTGGCCTGCTTTTGTTATGCCAAACGCCTTTGCTGTTTTTTCATCGTGAATCGTGTCAACCTTTTGTATTTCAAGGAAGTGGTTGCCTGCCCCGAGTGTTCCAAGCTGGGGCTTGCCTCTTGAGATTGCGGTTTGTGAAACTGCCTCAGGGTCTGCCTTGCTGATGCAGCCGTAATCTTCTGTTGTTTCAAGGTCGTCTTTGGTTCCATAGCCCTGCTCAAGGCTCCATCTGCTTCCTTTTGCAAGTATTTCTTTCATCTCGGCATCAGAAAGCCTGGTCAAACCGCCTCGGCCAACGCCGGATGGCACTTCATTGAAAAGCGTGTCAAGCAGCTGCCTTAGCTTGGGCTTTATGTCGTCAGCAGTCCAGTCTGTACGAACGAGGCGGACGCCGCAATTAACGTCATAGCCAATGCCTCCTGGCGAGATTATCCCCTCTTCCATATCGAACGCTGCCACGCCTCCTATCGGAAAACCGTAGCCTTCGTGAGC
>JACPBY010000012.1 GCA_016180065.1 Candidatus Woesearchaeota archaeon
AAAGTGAATACTGCATCATACAAAACTTTATTAATCAGGGGCATCATACCAGCCCTTACGTCATTCGCGCAGTGCATATTCGGTCCTTCCGCAACCGGGCTGTGAAAGCCCTGGGATGAACGGACACACGTCGACATGCGGTCGACGGTGCACAGGCAAAGCCTGTGAGCCACAATGCATCTGCAGCCCGATACAGAGTTACCCTGACAAGCTCGCACAAGGCTGGCAAGGAATCCGGGGGTTAGTGTCGGGCGACATTTTCACGATCCAAATGCAAGATAGCAAACAACGGAGAAATTGAAACAAGATTAAAAGGCACCGTGTGGTGACAAGCACAAAATGATGAGCGGCAAAAGCCGCTTCGCGTTTCAAAAGCCTGCCTTTTTTTGGAAAGGCTTTTGATCACTTTCATTCAGTAAAGTTGCAGGTTGCAACTAACACGTTTACAGGCAGACTAAACCGGCTTGGCGGCAAGCGCAGCGACCGGAAGATACGCTTATAACGGTTAAGAGCAACCAAACAACCATTACTTTGTGACTTGTTCTTAGGTGCCTAACACGAGGCGAATTGAAATGGGAAAAATCAGTCCAGTATCAGCAAAATATATCGTGCATTCAAGCATACAGATAGATGGTGTCGTTGACAGGCCAGATGTCATAGGCGCGATTTTCGGCCAGACAGAAGGCCTGCTTGGGGCAGACCTTGAGCTAAGGGAGCTTCAAAGGTCCGGAAGGATAGGAAGGATAGAGGTCGATACAGAGACAAGGAGCGGCAAAACATCAGGCTCAATAACAATACCTTCATCGCTTGACAAGGCAGAAACAACCATAATAGCTGCAGCCCTGGAAATAATTCAGAGGATAGGACCCTGCAATGCTAAACTGAAGGTTGAAAGCATTGAAGACGTAAGGGTAAACAAGCGGAACTACGTGATAGAACGAGCTAAAGAGCTTCTCAAAAACATGGTTGACACAGTGATGCCGGACTCCCAAGAGCTGGCTGATGAGGTCTCCCGTGCTGTCAGGGTAATGGAAGTAAGGGAATATGGCACAGACAGGCTTCCTGCAGGGCCTGCAGTAGAAGACAGCGAGGAAATAATCGTGGTTGAAGGCAGGGCTGATGTCCTTAACCTTCTGAAGCACGGCTTCAAGAACGTGGTAGGCATGAACGGCACTTCAGTGCCCCAAACAGTGGTTGAACTCAGCAAAAAAAAGGAAATCACGGCATTTGTTGACGGAGACAGAGGAGGGGACCTAATCCTGAAAGAGCTCATAGACGTTGCCCAGATAGACTATGTCACAAAGGCTCCTGATGGCAAAGAGGTTGAGGAGCTGGAAAAGAAGGAAATACACCAGGCACTGAGGGCAAGGATAGTGCCTGAGCAGCTGAGGCTTGAAAAGGCTGAAAGGATGGAAAGGCTCGAAAGGGCAGACAAGGCAGGAAAGGCTTCCGAATTCGGCGCTGCACAACCTGTGCAAGGCAGGCAATTTTCACAGCCATTCGGCCAGCCGCCAGCCCCGCAGCCAAGCCAGCAATCAGCCATGCAGAACAGGAGGCCGCAGTTCATGAACAGAAAACCCATGCCACGGGAGGGCAGGTTTGAGAGCCGGTTTGAGCATGAACCCAGAGAAAGGGAATTCAGGGAAAGGGACCAGCAGAGGGAACAAAAAGAGCCAAAGCAGCTTTCCCAAAACGAGAAAAGCATATTCAGGGAAATATCCGGAGCCCTCATTGGCACCAGAGGAGCATACCTGTTTGATGAAAAGCTCAACATACTCGGCAAGGTGCCCCTTGCTGAACTGCAATCAACACTCAAAAGCCTTAACAACGTATATGCTGTTGTCCTGGATGGCGTAATAGACCTTGAACTTGCAAGGGCTGCAGAGATGGCCAATGTGAAATGCGTTGTTGCGATGGACTCAAAGGTAAAGCCTGAAGAAACAAGGCTCGCAATTGCAACAGTGTCTGAGCTCTAAAAAAGGGCTCTGACTTTTTCAGGGAGGGACAGCTACAACAATGACGTCTGCATTTTCCTTCAGGCGTTCTATGTAGCTCTCCCTTGCTGTTTTCTGGCGCTGGGCAGTCAGAAGCTCAACAATAGCTTGTTCAGCCTGTTCAAAGGCTATGCCACGAGAGGCAAAGCCGCTTGCGTTGTAAAAAGCCTCAATATCATCATTCTTTATAATGAACCGGCTGGGAACCTTCTTGTCGAGGAGCTTGTTAATAAGCAGCTGCTTATTCAGCATTGCTTTAAACCTTTCCAGGGTGCTGTTTCTTCCAGCCAGCTGTTCTTCCAATCCAGCTTCTGTAATGTTGGTGGCGGAAAGAAATTCCTGATACTGCAGCTGAAGCTCTTCTTTCGTGGCCTTAAGGCCAGTCTTTACAGCTTCCTGGTAAAGTATTTCGCGCTCTATGATGAATGAGAGCGCATCTGCCTTTGTCGTTGCAGCCTCTTGCTCAGGGGCAAGGGTTAAGTATTCCTCATTGACATCATCAAAGTATATGCTGGCACCATTGACCAGGGCAGCCACTTCCCTGCTTTGCAGCCGGGGCTCGCCTTCTCCGCTGTTGTTTATGAACAACAGGCTTCCAATAATCGCGGCTATCACTACTGCAAGAACAACAACTGCCACCAGGCCAAGAGTGGTTTTGCCCATGAAAAGCCAGGAATCCCAAACCTTTAAATAATTTCCCAAAGAAAGCAGAAAACGAAGGCAGAATCTGGCAAAAATGGCAAAAAAAGAGGGCGGGCTGTGGAGCTCAAAAAGGGCACTGGCCCTTGACATTGACTGGATTATAAGCCTGGGGCTTTTCCTGATATACCTTGGCGCCTTTTTCCTCGCCATAAGGCAGCTTCCAACCGGCCAACGCCCTACAGAAGCGCTTCTGGACAACGTTGCGGATGGCGTGCAGGACATTTCAACATGGCACGTGCAAAAGCTGCCGCTGTTAATAACCTCAAACATTACGGGAAACGAGCCGGTCATAGCGAAATTCAGCTACAACTGGCAAAATTTCTCATTTAAAGACAACACCAGCTTTGACAACAAGGAAGGAAAACTCATGTTCACCAGAAACCTCAGAGAGGGCAAGAACGTTCTTGAGCTTGTGACATCAAGCCAAAGCTACATTACCTCTCAAGCAACCTTTGACCTTACGGCAGGCTCCGGAGATGCATCAATAAACTCCAAGCGATTCATGGCAGAGTTCAAAAACTCAATGCTGGCAAGGGCAAACCACATGGAAAAAGAAAGGCTAAGCGACTTCAACATAAGCCTGTCCGAAGCCGGGCTGAATCCAGAGGTTGCAGTTTCAGAAGCAAACATCACTGCCCTGTCAGCCATGTACAAGCTGTCTTTCCCACAGCTTAACCATACATCATTCGTGATAGCGGGCTTTTCAAGGATATTCAACTACATAAACACAGATGCCAAAGAGCCCCACAACCTTACTGTTTCAGCAACGCTCAGGAATTACTCGCTTTTTTACATAAACAATGCCTTTTCAGGCCCCATAAACTACTCAACGCAGGCATGCACAACAACGTTTGGGAATTACATCGACTTCTATGATGACATCAGCGGAGTAACCTTCATAACCCCCGAAAGGACAAACATAAGCTTCTGCACAGGCAACATGACAGCAAGGCTAGACCTGGAATTCTCAATGGAAAACGAGACAAGGTATGACATACTGTTCCACGAAGGCAGCTTCAACACCACCTTGAAATACATTGCGCCTTACAAGACAGCATTTGGCATAGCCCACAACATCACCGGCATTTCAGAAGAGCTGTACAGGAGAATGAATGAAACTGATTATAATGCGCTCAAGAGAAACTGGAGCTACCCAAGCTCAAGGGAGTTCAGCATGGCGCTGTACAACGAAACAGGAACGCTCATATTCATTTACCAGCCAAAAATACCGGGAATAACAAACGTCTTCGCAAAGGAAAAAGACGTCTTCCTGCTTGACAAGTATGGCCAGAAAGCAAAGCACAAGCTGAGGATTAAGGGATGGTAGACAAAAAAGGAGTGTTCAGGACGCTTGAGGCACTTATAGCCATATTCATCACTTTTATGTTCCTGGCTTTCTACCTGCCGCAGCAAAGGGAACAGGCAAGGCCGGAAGCCCCGCAGGGCATCCTTTCAGGCTTAAGAGACAATGAGGAATTCAGGAACTGCGCCATCCAGAAAAACTCAACCTGCATAAACCAGTCAATAGAAAAAAACCTTGAGGACAAGTATGACTTCAAATTCAACCTTTCAGAAGACCCGAACGCAGCCCCCCCTACGCTGCCGCAAAAAAGGGTGTATGCAAACTCAGTCTTCATAGCCGGGAACATGACAAACTCAACAAGCCTGGTGGTGAGGCTTTACTTCTGGGCAAAGTCCTGAGCTTAATAAGGCACAACCCGCACATCCTCATCTTCATCGCTGCCGGGCTTCTGCTGTGACTGCTCGCCAGCCTTGCCAAGAAAGTCGTTAATGTCCATGCTGCCCTGGCTGCTGCTGTCCCCTCCGCTTCCGCTGCTTCCAAGCTGCTGCTGCTCGGCAGTGGATGCCTGCGGGTCGCCAAACATGTCAAACAAGCCCTCACCGCTGGCTGGCGGGGATTTTTCAGCGTAATTACTGCTGTCGCCAAGCAAGGCAAGAAGCATCCTCACCAGCTTGCGGATATCTTCGGGCGAGTCCTCTTTTGTGTCAATGCTTATCTTCATAATGCACCCTTTTTAACAGCAGCCATTAATTGCCAATTATTTAACATTTGCGGTTTTTTGCTGCCTTCCGGCTTTTGCAAACATTAAAAAAGCCTCCCACAATAGCTTTGCCCATGAAACGCTATGAATACCTGCCCCACACCGCAGATGTCAGGTTCAGGGCATACGGCAAAACCATGGAAGAGGCGTTTGCTAATGCGGCTGCTGCAATGGTTAATGTAATGGTTGACACGGCAAAGGTAAAGGCAAAAACAACAAAGAAAATCGCTGCAGAAGGGAGCGACCTGCCATCCCTGCTGCAAAGCTTCCTTGAGCAGTTCGTGATACTGCTGGACACTGACAATTTCTTCCTTTCAAGCATTAAAGAAATGAAAATCAGCAATTGCAGCGGAAAATACTCATTAACCGCAATTGCAGCAGGTGACGAAGCAAAGAACTACGAAACGCTTGGCCCATTAGTGAAAGCCTGCACATACAACAGCATGCTTGTCAGGCAGGAAGGGAAGAAGTGGGTGGCGCAGGTAGTGGTTGATATATGAAACTGGAAACCAGGACTACTTTAGTTAATGGCAGCAAAGTCCGCTGCCTTCACGGCGGCAAAGGAAAGCCCTTGCTGTTCCTGCACGGATGGCCATCGCAGCCTCCTGCATATATGGAAGCTCTTGAGCTTCTGGCAGAAAGCTTCACAGTATATGCGCCTTACATGTTTGACCTGAAATGCGGCAGCGTTAAGGAAACTGCTGAGGGCGTGAAGGCGCTGATTAGACAGCTTGGCGTGAAAGCTCCCGCTGTCGTCGGCAATTCTTTTGGAGGGGCTGTGGTGGCAGCCATTGGGCAGAATGCAAAGGCAGTTTCGCAGTTAATCCTCATAGGGCCGGGAGGGGTGCCAAGGAAGGCGTCGCTTGTGAAGATGCTCACTAACCTGATGCGGAGCTCTGTGCAGCTGATTGTTCAAGGGCATAGGCAAACAGCTTTTTACAGGTGGGCCAGCATGTTCAGCTTCCTCGCTTCACTCTGTCGCCACCACACAAGGCAGCTGTTCAGGGAAATAAGGGCAAGCACAAAAACGCATTGCTGCTGGCTGTTCCAGGGAATAAAGGCGAAAACAGCAATAATATGGTGCTCAAAGGATGATGTTTTCCCGGTTTCCGCAGCTGCTGTCCTGAATAAAATGATAAGAAACTCAACGCTCACAATTGTTGACGAAGACCACTACTGGCCGTTCCACAAGCCGGGGGAGTTTGCAGAGACAATTCTGGCTCATGTCAAATAATTTTTAAACCAACGCTGCTGCCAGAACGCAGCGGAGGTGAAACAGCAGCAATGGAACTCAAGAAAATATCCGAATACGAGTGGGAAATACCCAAGCACGGCGGCATGCAGGTGCCTGCAAGGATATTCGCATCGGAAAAGCTGGCGCAGAAGATACAGCAGGACAGGACACTGATGCAGGCTGCTAATGTTGCCCACTTGAAAGGAATCCAGAAGTACTCGTATGTGATGCCAGACGCTCACGAAGGCTACGGTTTTCCGATAGGAGGCGTGGCAGCGTTCGATATGGAAGAGGGGATAATCTCGCCAGGAGGCATTGGCTATGACGTTAATTGC